>JBEHYY010000017.1:0-73128 GCA_048497935.1 Verrucomicrobiota bacterium | reverse complement strand
CCAGCCTGTCGCAGATCACCGCGCGCAAAGCGATCCTCGTGCCCCAGACCGGGGTCAGCCGCGACCCCAAGGGCCAGGCCACCGTCATCCTCGTCGGGCGCAACCCGGACAAGGCGGCCGCCCGCCTCGCCAAAATCCACCATGCGCATCACAACCGCGCCTGGTTCGAGTCCTGTGACGTGCAGTCCAAGGCCGGGTTGGCTGATTTGCTCGACCGCGTCGTGGCCAAGGCCGGCGGGGTGGACATCCTCATCAACGGCGCGGGCGTCAATTCCCCGACTCCGTTTTTGGAAATCACCGAGGAGGAATACCAGCGCATCACCGACACGAACATCAAGGCCGTGTTCCTGGCCTGCCAGGTGTTTGGGCGCTACTTTTTGGAAAGCGGCCGCGCCGGCAGCATCATCAACATCGGCTCCATGGCCGCGATGAAGCCGCTCTCCCGCGTGTTCACTTATTCGGCCACGAAGGCCGCCGTGCATAACCTCTCCGGCAACCTCGCCCGCGAATGGGCGGCCAAGAACATCCGCGTCAACACGCTGGTGCCCGGCTTTTTCCCCGCCGAGCAAAACCGCAAGGTGCTCACTCCCGAGCGCGTGGGACAGATCATGGGCCATACGCCGATGAAGCGTTTTGGCGAGGCCGCCGAACTCGTGGGCGCCACGCTGCTGCTCGCCTCCGACGCGGGCAAGTTCATCACCGGCATCGAGCTGCTGGTGGACGGCGGCTTCAATTGCATGGCGATCTAACCCTTTTTCGCTCCTTACCCCATGAGTTTTCTTAACGACAACTTTTTGCTCCACTCCGAGCTGGGGCGCACGCTTTTCCACCAGCACGCCGCGCCGTCGCCCATTCTCGACTACCATTGCCACCTGCCGCCCAAGGACATCGCGCAGAACCGCCGGTTCAATAATTTGTTCGAGGCCTGGCTCGAGGGCGACCACTACAAGTGGCGGGCCCTCCGCGCCAATGGCGTGCCGGAAAACAGCATCACCGGCCCGGTGGACCCCTGGGAAAAATTCCAGTGCTGGGCCCGGACTGTCCCCGCCACGCTCCGCAACCCGCTGTACCATTGGACTCACTTGGAGCTGCGCCGCTATTTCGGTATCGAGACTTTGCTTAATGAGCACACCGCCCGCCGCATTTGGGACGAGGCAAACGAGAAGCTCCAGTCGCCCGAGCTGACCACGCAGGGCATCCTGAAGAAATTCAAGGTCGTGGCTGTTTGCACGACAGATGACCCGGTGGACTCCCTGGAATACCACCGTGCCCTGGCCACCAGCGATTGCGCCACCAAGGTGTTCCCCACCTTCCGGCCCGACAAGGCCTTTGCGGTGGACAATCCTTCGGCCTTCAACGCCTGGATCTCAAAGCTCGAGCAAGTGAGCGGCATGGATTGCTCGAAATTCGACGGATTCCTGGCCGCTCTCGAGCATCGCCACGCCTATTTCCACAGCTTTGGCTGCCGCGTTTCGGACCATGGCCTTGAGGCCATGTACACCGGCCCATGCTCCGACATCCAGGCGGCGATGATTTATGAGGCCGCCCGCCTCGGCAAGCCCGCCCCGGCGGCCCACGCCCAAGCTTTTGGCTACTGCCTGATGCTGCACCTGGCCCGCTTGGATCACAAACTCGGCTGGACGAAGCAACTGCACCTCGGTGCCATCCGCAACAACAACCTGCATTTGATGGATAAGCTGGGCCCGGACACTGGCAGCGACTCCGTGGGCGATTTCTCTCACGCCCGCGCCCTCTCCACCTTCCTTGGCAATCTCGCCAAGGAGGAGCGCCTGCCCAAGACCATCCTCTACAACCTGAATCCGGCGGACAATTATGTTTTTGCCACGATGGCGGGCAACTTTCAGGACGGCACCATCCCGGGCAAGTTGCAGTTCGGCTCCGGCTGGTGGTTCCTGGACCAGTTGGAGGCCATGCGCTGGCAGATCAACGCCCTCTCCAACAACGGTCTGCTTTCGCGCTTCGTGGGTATGTTGACGGACTCGCGCTCGTTCCTGTCCTACCCGCGCCATGAATACTTCCGCCGTCTCCTATGCGGAATGCTGGCCGAGGATGTGGAGCAGGGCGCGCTGCCGCACGATGTGGAGCTGCTCTCCAATCTTGTCCGCGACGTCTGCTACCGCAACGCACACAATTATTTCGGTCTCGCGCTGCCGCCCCAGTAGGCTTTTTCCCAAAACCATGTCCGCTTTTTCCAAAATTCCCGCCATCAAGTACGAGGGCCCGAAGTCGAGGAATCCCTTCGCCTTCAAGCATTACAACCCTGAGGAAAAAGTCGCGGGCAAGAAGATGCGCGACCATCTGCGCTTTGCCGCCGCCTATTGGCATTGCATGCGCAACGGTCTCGCCGACCCGTTTGGCGGGCCCACCGCCCAAATGCCCTGGGACGATGGCTCCAACTCCGTCGATAATGCCCTCCGCCGGGTGGACGTGTTTTTTGAGTTTCTGGAGAAAATCGGCATCGATTTCTACTGTTTCCATGACCGCGATGTGGCCCCGGAAGGCGCCACCTTGGCCGAGTCGCACCACAACCTTGAAGTGGTGGTCAACCACCTCAAGGCGCAGCAGAAGCGCACCGGCAAAAAGCTGCTCTGGGGCACGGCCTGCCTGTTTGGCCACCCGCGCTACGCGCAAGGCGCCGCAACCTCGCCGAATGCCGATGTGTTTGCCTATGCCGCCGCGCAGGTCAAGGCGGCCATGGACGCCACGCACAAACTGGGCGGCCTGGGTTATGTGTTCTGGGGCGGCCGCGAAGGCTATGCCACGCTGTTGAACACCGACATGAAGCGTGAGGTGGAGCACCTCGCCCGATTGCTGCACTTGGCCGTCGAATATAAGCACAGCATCGGCTTCAAGGGCCAGTTCTACATCGAGCCCAAGCCCCGCGAGCCTTCCACCCACCAGTACGACTCCGACTCCGCGGCGTGCCTGAACTTTTTGCGCGAATTCGGCCTTCTGCCGCACTTCAAGCTGAACATCGAGTCCAACCACGCCACGCTCGCCCAGCACACCATGCTGCACGAGCTGTGCGTTTCCGCCTCGGCCAACGCCCTGGGTTCCATCGATGCCAACCGGGGCGATGAGCTCATCGGCTGGGACACGGACCAGTTTCCCACGGATTTGTACCTCACCACCGAAATCATGCTCGTGGTGCTCGGCATGGGTGGCTTTTCCACCGGCGGCTTGAACTTCGACGCCAAGCGCCGCCGTGAATCGCACGAGCCGGAGGATTTGTTCCACGCCCACATCGGCGGCATGGACGCCTTTGCCCGCGGGCTCAAGGCCGCCGCCGCTATCCGGGCCGACGGCCGTTTTGCCCAGTTTGTGCGCGAACGCTATGCGAGCTGGGACAGTGGCATTGGTCGGAAGATCGAACGGGGCAAGGTTACCCTCGCCGAGCTTGACGCCTACGCCCGGAAAATCAAAGACCCTGTGCTTGCTTCCGGACGCCAGGAATTGCTGGAGAATCTCTTCAACGAGTTTATTTAAGGTCCCCCCATGGCCTATCTCATCGGCTTGGATGTCGGCACCTCGTCCGCCAAGACGGTGCTGGTTGACGAACGCGGGCGCGTGGTCTTCACCACTGCGCCGGCCTACGATTTCCTCACGCCCAAGCCGCTCTGGGCCGAGTCCAACCCGGAGGATTGGTGGCGCGCGGCGGTCGCGGCGCTCAAGGAGCTGTTTGCGAAATCTGGCGTGTCCCCCGGCGATATTGCCGGAGTGGGCCTTACCGGGCAGATGCACGGCCTGGTATTGCTCGATGCCAAGGGCGCGGTGCTCCGCCCCTGCATCATGTGGAATGACCAGCGCACCGCCGCCCAATGCACCGCACTGACCAAAAAGGTGGGCTCTGCCCGCGTATTGCGCCTGACGGGCAACCCGCTGCTGCCGGGCTTTACCGCGCCCAAAATCGCCTGGGTTGCGCAAAACGAACCGCAGGTCTTCCGCCGCATCGCCAAAATCCTCCTGCCGAAGGACTATCTGCGTTACAAACTTTCCGGCGAATTTTTCACCGATGTCTCGGACGCCTCCGGTATGTCGCTGCTTGATGTGGCAAAGCGCAGCTGGAGCGAGCCCATGCTCAAGGCCTGCGGCGTGCGCCGGGAATGGCTGGCGGAGGTTACAGAGTCTCCGGTGGCCTCGGCCAAAGTCTCCGCGGAGGCGGCGCGCGCCACGGGCCTGCGTGCCGGCACGCCCATCATTGCCGGTGCGGGGGACCAGGCGGCCGGTGCCGTGGGCTGCGGGATTGTGAAGCCCGGAGTGGTTTCGTGCACATTGGGCACTTCGGGCGTCATCTTCGCTCATGCGGACCATTACCGGCCGGAGCCCCAAGGCCGCCTCCATGCCTTCTGCCATGCCACACCGGGTAAGTGGCACCTGATGGGTGTCCAGCTTTCCAGCGCGGGTTCCTTCCAGTGGTTCAGGAACACCTTGGGCGGTGAGGAATCGGCGCGTGAAAAGGCGGATGGCCCCAATGCCTATGATTCGCTGACCAAGCTGGCGGCCACCGCGCCGGCGGGTTGCGAAGGGCTGCTTTTCCTGCCCTATCTTTCCGGTGAGCGCACGCCACACCCCGATCCCAACGCGCGGGGTGTCTTCTGCGGGCTTTCCCTTCGGCATGGCAAGGCGCACCTGGCGCGCGCCGTGCTGGAAGGCGTCACCTACGGCCTGCGCGACGCGCTGGAGCTTATGCGCGGCTTGGGCATCAAGCCTCGGGAAATCGTCGCCTCGGGTGGCGGGGCCCGCAGTGCGTTTTGGCGGCAGATGCTGGCCGATAATTTTGGAACCCCCATTGTGACCGTCAGCGCCACCGAGGGCTCCGCCTACGGTGCGGCCTTGCTCGCCGGGGTGGGCGCGGGGGTCTGGCGTGATGTTGAATCCGCCTGCGCAGTTTGCGTCAAGGAAACCAGCCGCACCAAGCCGGGCTCAGACATTGCGGTATATCGCGATTATTATTCGCATTTTCGCGCGCTTTATCCTAGGTTGAAGGGCGAATTCGCCGCTGTGGCCAAAACAGTGGCGAAGCATCATGGCTGAAGCGCCCCCATCGCCTCCCAATACCCCCAATCCCTTGGGGCGTGGGGACTCGATGGTGAATGCGGCCCCCTTGCTGTCAGTGCCCACGCCGCCGCCGCGAACGCAGCCGGGCAAGGGAGCATTGGGCGATGTCCGCCAATACAAACATTCGCCCTCCTTGCTGCACGCGGATGGTTTGGAAAGCGTCACCGGCGCCACCCTGGCCGACCCTTCGCGCAAGCGCGTTAGTCAACCCCTGACCCGCGACCCCGACTGGGCTTCGCCCATGCGCTGGTTCGCCCGGCCTTTGGAGGAATTCGGCACGTCCATCGCTATCTACTGGCTGGGCTATGGTGGCCTGCAATTGGCAGTGGTTTTACTCGCCGGACTGGTGACGGGCCAGGGTGAGATTACCCATTTCAGCATGGGGCTTATGCTTGCGGTGGGCCCCTTGTTTGCCGCATTTACGGACATCATTCTCGCGGCCCAAGGCGGTTGGGCGCTTCCGTTTGGCATCCTGGGCTTTTTGTGCGAGCCCGTTCTCTTCATGCTTTTTTTCTTTAGCACCGAATGGGTGGACCGCTTCAAATGCATGGGTCTGCTGCTGGTGCTGGTGGTGATTCGGGCGGTGGTTTTATCATTTGCCTAGGCGGCCTCGTTTGGCGCATATCTTCAGCCATGGCCCATCCCAGTCGGAAGTTTGCCGCCGCCACCCGCGCCTTGCTGCGGGCATTGGGCGCGGCCCAGGTGCGCACCGACGCGGAGGCGCTCCGCCAAGCCTCGCTCGACAACCTGCGCGTTTCATTTCTCCCCACCGCGGTCATTTTTCCTAAAAACAACGCGGCCATCGCCACGTTGTTGCGGCTGGCGAACCAGCACCGCGTCCCGGTGACGCCCCGCGGCGCCGGGAGTTCGACGACTGGCTCGGCCTGCCCCGTCCGCCATGGCTGGGTGCTGGATTTGTCGCGCTGGAACAAAATTGAAATCGACGCGCTCGCGGGCATCGCTTGCGTCGAAGCCGGCGCCGTGACGGCCCATATCGACGCCGCCGCGGCCAAGGAGGGCCTTTTTTATCCACCCGACCCGTCATCACTGCATTTCTGCACCATCGGCGGCAATCTTTCCCTCAATGCCGGTGGCTTGCGTGGCGCAAAATACGGCGTCACGCGGGACTATGTGATGGCGCTCGAAGGCTTTTTGCCCACGGGAGAACCGGTGCGCTGGGGTGCGCCCTTGCGCAAGTTTGCCTCGGGCTACAACCTCCGCGACTTATGGGTGGGAGGCGCGGGCACGTTGGGCATCATCACCTGTGCCACCCTGCGGCTCGTGCCCCGGCCAGCCGCCCGCCACACCTTGCTGGCGGCTTTCCCCAGTGAGGCCTCCGCGCTCAATGCCGTGCTTGCCATCATGCGGGCGCGGCTTACGCCCTCGATTTGCGAATTCCTCGACCGACCAACGGTGCAATGCACCGAGCGCAAATGGGGCCAGCCCGTCTTCCCGCAGGCTCCCGGCGCCGCCTTGCTTTTGCTCGAAGTGGATGGTTCCCCCGCCGAAGTGGCTGCTCAACGCGCGGCCTTGCTAAAGCTTCTCCGCGCCACCGGCGCCCGCGCTTTGCGCGACACGGCGGACCCCGTCGAGGCGGAAAAACTCTGGCAGGTGCGGCGGACGTGCTCGCAGGCGATGTTCCAGATGGGCGACGCCAAGCTCAATGAGGATGTGGTGGTGCCGCCCCGCGCCTATGTGCCGCTGCTTCGCTATGCTCGCGAGCTCAGCCGCGCCACCGGCCTCGCCACGCCGACTTATGGCCATGCGATGGACGGCAATTTTCACGTGCATCTCATGTATCGCCGCGCCGACCAGCGCGAATGCCGTCGTGCGGAAAAAGGCGTCGCCGCGCTGATGAAGAAAGTCATCGCCCTCGGCGGAGCCATCACGGGTGAGCACGGCATCGGCTTGGCGAAATCGCAATTTTTGCGCTGGCAGCACTCTCCGGCCGAAATCAAGGCCATGCTGGCCGTGAAAAAGGCGCTCGACCCTCGCGGCATTCTCAACCCCGGCCAGATCTTCGACCCGGTCTCGGTGTGGAGATATCCGCACGTGCAAGTGAAGCTTCCGTGGGACAGGCACTAGAGCTCGGGATAAGTGAGCCTTTAGCCCTCCACGAGATCGAAAATCAGGGCGACATAGGTCAGGAAAATCACCAGGTGCACGGCGCCAAACAGCATATTGGTGCGTCGGCTGCTGAAGGTCAGGCTGCTGACCAGCAGCGTGAGCACGAGCATCACCGTGTCTCGTGGCGACAAACCGAGCATGATGGGTTTGCCCAAGGCCAGGCTGACACAGAGCACGGCCGGAATCGTCAGCCCGATCGTCGAGAGCGCCGTGCCTAGCAAAATATTTACCGAGCGTTGCATGGCGTTGCCCCATGCGGAGCGCAGTGCGCCGAGGCCTTCCGGGGTCAGCACGAGCAACGCCACGAGAAAGCCTCCCAGTTCATGGGGCGCATTGCTTTTTTCCAGACCGATATGGAGGATGGCGGCCAGCTTTTTGCAAAGGACGAACACCGGCAGCAGGCAACCCAACAGCAAGGCGGCGTGCACCGCGGTGGAGTAGGGTGCCGGAGCGTGGCCGTGGGCGGGTTCTTCTTCGGATTTGCGGATCGCAAAGGGCGTGCGCGTGCCGTCAGGCCGGGTTTCCCGGGTGAAGTAATCGCGGTGGCGGGTGGTCTGGATCCACAGAAAAATGCCGTAAAGCGACAGCGCCGATACCGCCATCAACGCCGCGTGCGGGCTCGAGAATGTCGCGCTGCCGCCGGACATCGTGAAGTTGGGCAGGATGAGGCCCAGCACCGCCAGCGTCATCAGCACCGCCAGATACGCCCGCGCGCCAGAGACGTTGACTTCCTGTTCATGGTGGCGCAGCCCGCCCAGCAGCAGGGCAAAGCCCGCCAGCCCATTGAGCACAATCATCAGCACCGCATACATCGTGTCCCGCGCCAGGGTGGAATTCTCGCCCCCGGCCAGCATCACCGAGGTGACGGTGACGACTTCGATGCTGATGGCCGCGAGGGTCAGCACCAGCGTGCCTATCGGCTCGCCCAGCCGGGTGGCGAGGGCTTCCGCATGGTGCACGACCGCTACCGCGCCCCACAGGATCATCGCAAACAGCCAGAGGAAACACCCGCCCAGCACGGCGACGTTGGCCTCGGGTGTCAGCCACTGCCCGCCAAAAACAAGAAACACGAGCGCCGTGCCGACCACGCCCAGCAGGGCGGTTTCCGATTTCCAATTGAATTTTGCGGGTGTCTGCATGAATGAGCCGCTGGCGCCAACCAGCGGCGGCAGTGTGGCCCGGAATCGCACTGTTGGCAACTGGACAAATAAAGCGCAGCCAATCTGCGCACCGCCCGCCTTAATCTTCCGCGGAGGCCGCTGGGTTTTTATATTCGCTGTGCAAATCCGCGATCAGATGCCATTCGCGGCGTGTTTCCAGGATGGTTTCGGCGACGCGGCGCTCATCGACTCCGAGGTGCTTTAACACTTCCTCTGTCAGGCCGGCGGCGGTTTCAACTTCGTCAAAGCAGATGTTGGACGCTCCGGCATTGCGCAGGGTGGGATTTTCCCGCAGATAACGGGCGCGGGTTACAATGTGGATGTTCGGGTTGATCTCACGGGCCGTGGCGATGATGCCCATGCGCGCCTGCCCATCCGGCATGGTGAGGATGAGGTAGCGTGCCTCGCGGATGCCGGCTTGCTCCAGGATGTCGGGTCGCGTCGCATCGCCAAAGATGGCATAGCGGTGCTGGTTGCGCAGCTCGCCGACGCTGTCGATGCCCATGTCCACGATGAAGGGCTCGACATTGAATTCCTGTAGCAGGCGCGCGACTGTCTGCCCCACGGGGCCATAGCCCACGATGATCGCGCGCGGCAGCGCCGGTGCATCCGCCTCGCGCGCCGGCGCGGTGGCGAATTTGGCACCCCGCGCCTCGCTGCGCCGCGCCAGCCACGGGCCCAGTCGTGGATGCCGCGCCAGCCAGGGTTCCGCGCGCAAAATCAATTTAAACAATACCGGGTTCAGGCTGATGGACACCACCGCCACCGCCACCAGCACGGCTTCGCCGTCGCCGGGCATCAGGCCCAGCGTCTTCGCCAGCTGCGAGAGGATGAATGAAAATTCGCCAATCTGCGCGAGCCCGCCGGCCACCATCAGGGCGCTGCGCAGCGAATGCCGCAACCCGATGACAATGGCAAACCCGACCAGCGCCTTGACCACCAGCACCACGAACAGCATTCCAAGCAGCAGGCCGGGCGAATCCAGCACCACGTGGAAATCAAACAGCATTCCCACGGAAACAAAAAAGAGCACCGCAAAGGCATCGCGCAGCGGCAGAATCTCCGACGCGGCCTGGTGGCTGAAATCCGACTGGCTGACCAGCATTCCAGCCAAAAATGCCCCGAGGGCCAGCGAGGCCCCAAACGCGTAATACGCCGCCGCAGCCACGGAGATGGACATCACCAGCACCGACAGGGTGAACAGCTCCCGTGAGCGCAGCCGGGCCACCCGCAGCAGGAGCCAAGGCACCACTTTGGGCCCGGCCAGCGCCACAATCACACCGAGCACCGCCAGTTTGGCCACCGCGATGCCCGTTGCCATCAGCACGCTCGTCCCGCCGCCTTGTCTGTCACCCGCCAGGGCCGGCAGGAGGACGAGGACCATCACGGTGATCAAATCTTCCACAATCAGCCAGCCCACGGCGATATGCCCCGAGGGCGTGTCCAGGCACTCATTATCCATCAACACTCGCATCAGCACCACCGTGCTGGCCACGGACACCGCAATGCCCAGCACCAGCCCGGACTGCCAGGACAACCCCGTTAAATGGGCCACCACCATCGCAATGCCGGTGGCCGCCGCGCTTTGCAGCAAGGCTCCCGGCAGCGCGATCTGCCGCACGGCCAGCAGGTCCTTAAGGTGGAACTCCAGCCCCACACCAAACATCAGCAGGATGACGCCAATCTCCGACAATTGTCCCGCCAGCGCCGCATCCCCGGCAAAACCCGGTGTGTTGGGGCTGGTCAAAATGCCCGCCAGCAGAAACCCGGCAATGGGCGAGACATGCAGGCGCCGCGCGATGATGCCGAAAAACAAGGCCGCGGAAAAGCTGACGGCCAGGGTGGTGATGAGGGGCGCATCGTGCATAACGGGCAATAGCAATGTCTTGTCGCAGCGAGTGTCAACGGTCGATTTCCGGATCAGCGGGATTTGCCATGGTCGAGGTGTTTGCCAGGACGGTTACGGGGTTACGACCGGGTTTCTTCCTGGAGCACATAGCGGTATTCCCGCGCCCCAACCACGAGGATGAAGATGAACAAGACGGCCAGCATGAACGAACCCGTGAACAACGCGTACGCGATGCCCCCTGCCGCCACCCATTGCCCGACCAATACCGCGTAGCGGGTGGCGCGCACATAATCGAACTTGAAGACCAACAGCGCACGCAGAATCCGGCCGCCATCCATGGGAAAGGCCGGCAGCAGGTTGAAGCACCCCAGCGCAATATTGGACACCAAAAGAAAGCGCACCACGTCGCCCACGCTCAGGGAGGCATCGGTATAATCCTCCCAGTTTTCTGGCCAGCCGTGTAGTCCCGCCAGGCACAGGCCCGCGATGATGAAATTGACGGCCGGGCCGGCGGCGATGATCAGCAGTTCTTTGACGGGGTTGCGCGGCAGGTGGTCGAGCAGCGCGAGCCCCCCGGTTGGCAGCAGGAGAATGCGCCGCACGGGGATGCCCAGCTTGATGGCCGTCAGCGCATGGCCAAATTCATGCAGCACCACGCTGGTATAGATGAGCACCAGCGCCAGCAGCGCCCCCAGCGCGCCTTCCCAGCCTTCGCTCCACCAACCCCGCCCGATGATGTACAGGGGCAGCAGATAAAACGTCGGGTGCAGCTCCAGGCGGATGCCCCGAATCTGGAATAACTTCATTGACCGGAGAGGCATGACAGGGAATCTTATTGGGTTGGCAGGCGGCAAGGGCCGCCTCCCCACCCAGTTATATGGCCGAATCCGCCTCCACCACAACAGTCCTCGTCATTGATGACGACTCGGAAATTCGTTATTCGCTGCAACGCGTGTTGTCCGGCCGGCCCTACCGTTTGCTGACGGCGGCCAGCGGCGAGGAGGGCCTCAAAGTCGCGGCCAAGGAAAAGCCCCAAGTCATCCTGCTCGACAACCGCATGACCGGCATCAGCGGCCTCGAGACGCTCCAGCACCTGCGCTCCACCGCGCCCAAGTGCATGATCATCCTGATGACGGCCTTTGGCACCACGCAGACGGCCATCGAGGCCATGAAGTTCGGCGCCTTCGACTACGTCATCAAGCCTTTCGACCACAAGAAAATCCTCACCCTTGTCGAAAACGCCGTCAAGGCCTGGGCGGACTTATATGCCGCCACCGGCACCGCCTATACGCCGCTCCTGCGCAGCGAGGACTACAAGGAAGGCATCGTCGGCAACTCCGAGCCGATGCAGGAGGTCTTCAAGGTCATTGGCCAGGTCGCAGCCAGCGATGTGACGGTCATGATCACTGGCGAGAGCGGCACGGGCAAAGAGCTCGTCGCCCGCTGCCTCTGGCAGCACAGCCATCGCGCGCAAAAGACCTTCATCGCCGTCAACTGCGCCGCCATTCCCGAAAACCTCATCGAGAGCGAGCTCTTTGGCCACGAAAAGGGCTCCTTCACCGGTGCCACCGCCCAGCGCATCGGCAAGTTCGAGCTTTGCGACGGCGGCACCATCTTTCTCGACGAAATCGGCGACATGACCCTCTCCACGCAGACGAAAATCCTGCGCGCCATCCAGGAGGGCGAGATCCAGCGCGTCGGCGGCAGCGAGACCATCCAGGTCAACGTTCGCCTCATCGCCGCGACGAACAAGGATTTGGAAAAACTCGTCGCCGACAAAATTTTCCGCGAAGACCTTTACTACCGCCTCAATGTCGTGCGCATCAAGCTGCCGCCGCTGCGCGAGCGCCTGGCCGACGTGCCGTCGCTGGTGGACTTCATGCTCCAGCGCCTGGCCAGCGAGAAGAAAATCCGCGCGCGCAAAGTCTCGCCGGAGGCGCTGGCCGTGCTCTGCGCCTACACCTGGCCGGGCAATGTGCGCGAGCTGGAGAATACGGTCTATCGCAGCGGCGTCGTCGCCCAGGGGGACACCGTGCTCGTCAAGGACCTCCCGCGCGAAATTGTGAGCGCCGTGCCCGGTGGCACCTCGTCACCTTTTACCCCCGCAGCGGTGGTCAAACCTGTTGCAGCTTCCACGCCGGCTCCGGTCGTTTCCCCGGTGCCTTCCGCTCCGGCTGTTGATGTTCCCGCTTCTGCTTCGCCTGCCTCATCCCTGTCCGCCGCCTACGATGCGCTGTACCAATTGATTCGCGCGGGCGCGGACGAGAATATTCTGGAGAAAATCGAGATAGCGATGATTGAGCGTGCCCTCAAGGAAACCGACGGCAACCACGTCAAAGCTGCCGCCCTCCTGGGCATCACCCGCGCCACTTTGCGCAAGCGCGTGGATTCGATGCCGAAGTAGGCGGGGTGTCCATTGCCGTCATTATTTTTTAGTGGAAATCTATTGAAGGCGGTGATTTTAAGTTGCATAGGAAATCTAGGATGAAGCCAGCTAAAATAAAATTACTGTCTGGGGTTGCGTTATTATTGTGGCTTTTTCTTTTAATGGGCAAGCGATTGGCCCCGGAATGGCTTGGCGGATCAGCGGTGCAATGGAGCGGGATAATCGTATTTACAGTCATCGCGTCAATCGGGTTCCTTGTTTCCCTACGGGCGTTTTTTTCCGTTTCCACGGCCCGATTGGCGGTCGGGATTTATGCCTTGGCCTTCCTGGGTATGTTTCTGTTCAATGTAGGCCTGCAGGGTGTAAGTGGCATTTATTTTGCAATGACTTACATGAGGTTTTACGAGCTTTCTTCGGCCCGCATGCTGGATACTCAGCTAAACGCTCTGGCGTCAGCTCGGACGGAAGAGGAGAAGCAGGGCCGGGCAAGGTTCATTTACACCGTCGCTGGGCTCTCCTTGCCCTACCAAAGGGATGATGGTTCTTTTGTGACTTACCAGCCAACCGGCCGGGATGCTGAATTGCTTGCGGCCAACTCCAAAACCGACGAGGAGCTGAACCAGGTTGTCACCCTTGCGCATAACCAGTTTAGCCAGATCTTTTGGCTGATCATAATCCAAGTTTGCATTTTCTTTTTAACGCATGTGCTGGGGCTGGCGTATTTTGGCAGAATTCGACAACCTTAAGGAGGCGGTCTCCTCCTTGGGAAAGAAAACGCCACGGTGACATTTCAGGTTTTCTTTTTGGGTGATTCACCGGCCTTCTTTTTGTCGTTAAAACCCTGCGGATGCGTGCTATGCCACTTCCACGCGGTCTCGACGATGGAGTCGAGCGTGGTGTGCTTGATTTTCCAACCCAGCTCGCGCACGGCCTTGCGGTTGTCGGCGTACAGCGCGGGCGGGTCGCCGGCGCGGCGGGGGGCCAGCTTCACGGTGATTTTTTTGCCGGAGACTTTCTCCACCGCCGTGATGACTTCGCGCACGGAATTGGGCGTGCCCGTGCCCAGATTGTAGAAGAGCTGGGTGCCGGGCTTGGCGAGTTTCTTGAATACCAGAATGTGCGCGCGCGACAGGTCGTCCACATGCACATAGTCGCGCAGGCAGGTGCCGTCGGGGGTGGGGTAGTCATCGCCGAAAATCTGGACAGCGGGCCGCTGGCCGAGCGCTTGGGCAATGACGAGCGGGATGAGGTGCGTCTCCGGGTCATGGTCCTCGCCAATGGTGCCGTCCGCGGCGTCGCCTGCCGCATTGAAGTAGCGCAGGGCGGCAAAGCTCAATCCATCCGAACGGGCCAGGGCCTTGAGCACGTTTTCGAGGTAAAGCTTGGATTCGCCGTAGGGGTTGATGGGCTGCTGCACTGCATCCTCCGTGAGCGGCATTTTCTTCGGGATGCCGTAGGTGGCGCAGGTCGAGGAGAGCACAAATTTTTTCACGCCCACCTCCAGCATGGCCTCCAGCAGGTTCAGCGGCGCGGCGAGATTGTTCTGGTAATACTTGAGCGGCGCGGTGACGGACTCCCCCACGTAGCAATACGCCGCAAAGTGCATCACCAGCTCGATGCGGTGCTTTTTCAAAATGGCGCGCATGGCCTTTCCGTCGCCCAGGTCCGCATTGTAGAACGGCACGCCTTTGGCCACGGCCGCGCGGTGGCCATACACCAGGTTGTCCACCACCACGGGGCGGTGCTTTTGCGCGAGGAGCTGGCGCACGCAATGGCTGCCGATATAGCCCGCGCCGCCGACGACAAGTACGTTCATAGCCCGCCAGTCTGTCTTGGCGCACCCCGTTTTGCCAAGGCGGAAAATCACCGGGTCAACACATCCACCAACCAGCCAAACGGTGTGGCCACGAGGACAATCATGCGGTTCAAAAAGCTTTGAAAAGGCCCGAGATTAATCAGCACGAGCAGGATCCACCAGCCATTGGCGCAGAACTTCTGATAGGTTTCCTCCGACATGCCCACGAGGTAGCGCATGATGTGCGAGCCATCCAGCGGCGGAATGGGAATGAGGTTGAATGCGATCAACATGCAATTCATCACCACCACCATGTTCAGTAGCGGAATTAATTTAAAAACCGGCGACTCCGGCATATGCCACACCAGCGCATGGAGCAAGGTGGCTCCCAGTGCGATCAGGACATTCATCGCCGGGCCGGCCAGGGTGATGAGGATGTCGTCGCGCATCCGCGTCGCCGGATAGGGCAGGGAGATTTGCACGGGCTTGCCCCAGCCGATCATGGCAAAGGGCAGATTCAGGAAAATGCCCGCCAGCGGGATGAGCCCCGTGCCGATGGGGTCGAGGTGCGCAAAGGGGTTCAGCGTCACGCGCCCCTGGCTGCGCGGCAAAAAGTCTCCCAGCTTGTCTGCCGCCTTGGCATGGCCAAATTCGTGCAGGGCAATGCTTCCGCAGAGGATGAGGTAGAGGATCAGCCCCTGTTCAATACGTTGGACGTTGTCCGGATTCATGGCGGGTTAAGCATCGTGAAAGACGTTGCGTTGGCAATCAGGAAGCGGGCGGCGGCCCGGCGGGTGCCGGGGGTTTGGGGCTGGTGGCGTTTTCCAGCCGTTGGGCCAGTGCGGCGCGCAGGGGTTCCAGTTTCTGGGGCAGGGGTTGGGCCAGCAATGGGCGCGCTTCGTCATAGCGCGCCAGTTCCACCAACACCCGGGCCCGGTGCAGGCGGATGACGGCCAGCTCCAGTTCATCAGTGGTCGTTTGCGCCAGATCGGCCCAGGCTTTCAGCGCGGCGTTCCAGTCCGGATCCAGCATATCATAGTAGCAAAGCGCATGGCGCCAGGCATAGACGGTCGTCTTCGACGCCAGTGCCGCGGCATAGCCAAACTCCGCCTCCATGGTTTTATTGATGCTGGCTTGGTCAAAAATTTTGTCCTTGAGAAATCCTTCGTAAAAAAAGTTCAGCAGCTCACCGATTTGATAATGATAAAGCGGCTCGCCCGGTGCCAGGGCCACCGCTTTGCGGAACATTTCGAGCGCCGCGGTGTAGCTGCCATTTTCAGCGAGGTGGTTGCCCAACTGTTGTTTGACGACCGCGATTTTCGGATTCAGCGCATCCGCCCGCGTGAAGGCGGCAAAGGCCGCATCGCGCTGGCCGGTGCGGTTGAGCAGTTTGCCATAAAGGATGACGGCATTGGTGTCGCTGGGGAACTCCGCCAGGTAAAGCCAGTATTGGTCGTGCAGCGCCTGTGCGCGGCGGTCGCGCTCTTCTTCAGGCCAGGCTTGGGGGTCTTTGGCCAGTGTGGCAAAAAAATCGCGGTCTTCGATGGCGATGGCGGCGAGGCGGTCGTCATTGCCGCCCGGTTTGGGCTTCAGGGCCAGGGGTGCCCGGGTGGCTGCCGAGGTGGTGGAGATGACAATGGAGGGAGGCGGTGCGGCTGGCGCTGAGGTCGGCACCACTGCATTGCCGTCGTCGCCTTGGAAGGCATGGCTGCGCGACGGCTTTACCGGCGATTGCATATAGGCCTGCCAGTTATCAACGGTGAAGGGCAGGGTGGCTTTGGGGGCCGAGGCCGGGCCCGTGGTGGCCGGTGGGGCGGCAGGCACAATGGTCAGCGCATCGGTAGCCGTGGAGTCCCCAGCCGCCGCCGTGGCGCCCAGCCACCAGGAGCCGGCCACCGCCAGCAGATATAAAGTATTCCGTTGAGGCATTTTCTCCAGCCTGACCGACAAGCAGGCGCCGGGCAAGGTTGCGGTGAATCGGCGGTTTTTACGTCCAAGGGGCCCCTTTTCCAGTCCCTCAATTCCGCGCTTGCTGCGGAAGGAGGTTTAGCCCACTCTATAGACCAAAGCGAATTGAGACAAGATGCCGGACCACGATACCTCCGCGCCTTCATCGGCCCCGGATTCCTCCACGCCCAAAGCTCCCCACCAGGAGTCGGGCATCGACCTGAGCGCGCTGAAGAGTCTTTCCTTCGGCCCTGACTGGAGTGCCACGCCGTCGACAGACGCCTTGGCCCGCAAGATGGGCAATCGTGGCCTGGGCAAAGGCAGCGACCGCCCCGGTGGCCGTGATTCCGGCGGCTTTGGCAATGGCGCGCCCGGTGGCCGTCGCGACCGCCGTCCTCCCCGTTCGCCGTCACCATCCGGGTTTGCGCCCTCGGGTGCGCCGGGTTCTGGCGGCAATGGCCCCGCTGCGGGTCCCGCCCAGCCGGCTGGTGACCGTCCGCACTTTGCTTCCCGCCCCCCCGGTGGTTTCCGTGGTGGCTTTGGCCAAGGCGACCGCCGCTTTACCCCCCCGCCTTTCCGCCCGACGCACGAGGTGCTCTTTTATCCGGACGATGCTGCCTTCCGTGCCTTGCTCAAGGCCATCCGCAGCACCTGCCGCACGTATGAGTTGTTTGAGGTCGCCCAGCTCATCCTGCAAAAGCCCGAGCGTTTTGTCGTCGTCATCAAGGCCTTCCCCCGGCCCGACAACCAGCCGGTCAATATTTACATCAGCCAGCCCGACCACCTGCCGTTTGAATCGGAGGAGGAAGCCGTCGCCCATGTCTTTGACAAGCATGTCGATCAATTTTTCACCGTTGAGCAAGTGGAGGTCGAGCCCCCCAAGGGCAGCTTCATCGGCGTGAGCAAGTGCGGCATCACCGGCGAGTTGCTGGCCCCGCCCAACTACCACCGCTATCAGCCGATTCTGCGCGAGCACCATGCCCGCCGCCTCTCCGGTATGTCTTTCGAGCGCTTCACTTCGCGTGTCGAACTCGTCAAGGAGCCCGAACAAGTCGCCGCGTGGTTGGAGAAGATGAAGAAGGCCACCCGCTACAAGCTGAAGACCCCTGTCGAGGGTGCTCCGGAATTTTTCGACAATCTCGACACCGCCCGGCAATTCCTCCTCGGACGCAGCAAGGATGCCATCGTCCGCTCCATGGACACCGCCCGCTACTCCGGCCGCGCGCTGGAGCAGTTCCCGCAGGGCAACATCCGCCAGTCCGTCGAGGCCACCCTGATGCAGCAGCGCCGTTTCCCGCTGGAGACGGCCAACAACCTGCGCGGTCGCCTGCGCCGGATGAAGTTCAATCTTTATAAGAAGGGCTCCAAGGGCGTCTCGTTCATCTGTGCCGTCAAGCGCAAGTTCCGCGATTCGCAGACAGTGCTGGCCGAGCACGTGCAGAAGCTCATCACCTTCATCGAGCAGCACCCGATGATCCCGGCCTCTAAGCTGCCCCAGGAATACCTCGGCCTTCCGGCGCCCGTGGACAAGAAGGATGCAGAACCGGTCGCGGAAAAGGAAGCTGCTGCCGCGCCGGCCGCCCCGGCGACGCCCGCCGCGGAACAACCCGCTGCCGCTGGCGAGGCTCCGGCCGCCCCCCCGGCGGAAAAAGTTTCCGCCACCACCGCGTTCCTGGCCACATTGACTTCGGAGCAACAGCAGCAATTCCGCGAATTGCTCATCAATTTGCGCTGGCTTGTCACCGAGGGCTATGTGGTGGAATACGGCGATGGCAAGTTGTTTGCCCCGCCGCCGCTGCCCGCGCCCAAGCCGAAGGCCCCCGGTGAGGCTGCCACGCCGGCTGAGGGCGAAGCCACCGCCTCCACCGAGGAAGATTTGATTGAGGAAACCGCGTCCCCCTTCCCTTCGGGGGATGAGGCAGGCGAGGTTTCCGAGTTCAGTGACGTGTTGGATCTGCCGCCTCCGCCGGCTGCCCCGTCTGAGCCCCCGCCCCCCGCCGGGACGGTTTAATCTTCTGGCCGCCCCGCCGCGCCCATGACTGACCCCTGGGAGTTGCTCAAGCTCATCGCCGATCCCACGCGCCTGCGCTTGGTGTGTCTGTTGGTGCGCGAGGAGCTTTCCGTCGCCGAACTGCAGGAAATTCTCGGCATGGGCCAGTCGCGCATCTCCTCGCACCTCGCCTTGTTGCGCCAGGGCGATCTCGTGGCCGACCGCAAGGAGGGCAAAAAAACCTTCTATTCCTTCAACGGCGATTTGCCGGAGGCGCAACGCAAGCTCGTCGAGTCCGCCGTGCAGGTCGTGGCCGACCGTCCGCAGGCGCGCGACGACCGCGCCAACCTCCAGCGGGTGCTCGACAAGCGTCGCCGCCAGTCCGAGGAATACTTCAACACCGTGGCCGGCCGTCTGGGAAAGAATTACTGCCCCGGCCGCTCGTGGGAGGCCCTCGGCCACCTGCTCCTGCGGCTCACCCCCGCCATCCGCATTGCGGACCTCGGCGCGGGCGAGGGCGTGCTCTCCCAGTTGCTCGCGCGGCAGGCGGAGTTTGTCTATTGCATCGATAACGCGCCCAAGATGGTTGAGTTTGGCCGTGACCTCGCCGCCCGCCACAACATCGCCAATCTCGAGTACAAGCTCGGCGATATCGAGAAAGTGCCGCTGCCTCCGGCGAGTGTCCACCTCGCGCTCTTGAGCCAGGCTCTGCACCACGCCGAACACCCGCCGCAGGCGCTGGCCGAGGCCTACCGCATTCTCAAGCCCGGTGGCCGCGTGCTCATCCTCGACCTTAAGGAGCATACTTTTGAAAAGGCGCACGAACTCTATGCCGACCGCTGGCTGGGCTTCTCCGAAAACTCCCTTTATCAGTGGCTGCGCAAGGCGGGCTTTGTGAATGTCGAGGTCGAGGTCGTCGCCCGCGAGGAGAAGGAACCGTTTTTTGAAACACTGCTCGCGAGCGGATTGAAAAAGTAAATTAAACGTCCATGGCCTGGACGGCAGTTCTCACTGCCGCGCATAGCGCCGCCACGCGGGGCTCCAGCGGTTGGGCGGAGGGGGCTTCCAGGGTCATGTTGTGGTCGGTCCGGTTCATCACCAGCCACAGTGCCTCCGGCCAGAGGGGACGGTCTTCAAAGCCTTCAATGGGCCGCGTGATGAGGCCGTTTTTGGCATCCATGCCCTCAATGACGGGCGAGTGGTCCACCCCGCAAATCGGCTCCACGGCGGCAAGTATCTTGGGCGCGAGCAACGGCGTCTTTTGCCGGTTCAGCTCATACATATAAAAGCCTTGGGATTCCCAGTCCTCATGCAGCAGGATGGACAGTGCATAGCCTGGACGGCCCGCGGCTTGCTCGCCCAGCAGGAAGGCGAGGTGTTGCTTCGCCTCGATGCTTTTCGGATCGCGGTAGTCGCGATTCACGTCAATGCCCGCGGGGCATTCGCGCGTTTTGGCCTGCAGGCCGCCAGGGTTGATGGCCGGGCAGATGAGCCAGTTGTACTGCTCACTGAAAAATTTCTCCCGCACCAGGCGCAGCAACGCCAGCGGCCCCGCCGGCTCATCGCCATGCACGCCCGAGGCGAGGTAAATCCAGGGCGCATCTTTCGTGGCGGAATGTTTTCTCAATGCCCAGAGGGGCCAGCCGGACGCCTCGCCATAACGCTCCATGGCAAACCCCGCCGCTTGCGCCGCAGGCGGCAAATCAGCAAAAAAACGCGCAATCTCCAACGCGGGACCGTGATAGGACATCGCGCCATACGCTAAACACCCGCGGCGGTTTGCGAAGCAAAAAACATCAGGCTTGCGCGTTTCCAGCCTCCGGCAAAGACTTTCCGCATGAGAAAATATCCCTGGCTGGCCTTGGCGCTCCTTTTCACCTCCGGCCTGCAGGCGCAGATTGAGGTCAAGAATTTCGACCCCGCCACCAAGCTGGAGGATGATTTCTACCAGCACGTCAACGGCGCCTGGCTACAGGCCAACCCCATTCCTGCCGCCTACCCGCGCTGGGGCGTGGATAACGAGGTTGACGAGCGCAACAAGGCCGCCTTGCACACCATTCTCGACCGCGCTGCGGCGGCCAAAGACCCGGGGTTTATCGAAAAACTCGTGGGCGACTTTTACGCCAGCGGCATGGATGAGGCCGCCATCAACGCCGCTGGCCTGGCGCCGCTCCAGCCCGAGCTGGCCCGCATCGAGGCTATCAAGGATGCCGCCGGTTTGCCCGCCGCCCTCGCGCGCCTGAACCTGCTCCAGGCCCACGCGGGCTTCTATTTTTCCGGCGAGCCGGACCCGGCGGACAGCAATAACGACATTGCGGGACTCGGCCAGGGTGGGCTGGGTTTGCCCGACCGCGATTACTATTTCCGCGATGACGATCATTCAAAGAAAATCCGCGAGCAATACGTCGCGCATATCGGCAAGATGCTCGAGCTGGCTGGCGACACCCCCGCCGTGGCGCAGGCCCGGGCCGCAGCGGTGATGAAGCTGGAGACGGCGCTGGCCAAAGGCTCCAAGACCCACGCCGATTTGCGCGATCCCGTCGCCAATTATCACAAACTTCCGCTCGCCGAGGTGCAGAAGCTCACGCCTCTGTTTGATTGGAACACCTATCTTGCCGCATTGGGCCTGGCCAATGTTGACCAGATGGACGTCGGCCAGCCGGAGTTCCTCCAGACTTTCAACGCCGAGATAGTCAGCACCTCCCTTGCGGACTGGAAGACATATCTGCGCTGGCAATTGCTGAACGCCACCGCCGCCTACCTCAGCGCGCCGTTCGTCAACGAGGATTTTGATTTCAACGGCAAAATCCTCACCGGCGCCCAGGAACTGCGTGAACGCTGGAAGCGCGTGCTCACCACCATCGACCACAACGTGGGCGAGGCGCTCGGGCAGTTGTATGTGAAGGACTATTTTCCGCCCGCTTCCAAGGCCCGCATTGTGGAGCTGGTCGCCAACCTCCGCGCGGCGCTCCATGACCGTTTGTTGACGCTTGAGTGGATGGACGAGCCCACCCGTGCCGCCGCGCTGAAAAAGCTGGCCGCCCTCAATGTCAAAGTGGGCTACCCCGACAAGTGGATCGATTACCGCAAGCTCGTCATCGACCGCGGACCCTATGTGCTCAATGTCCTGCGCGCCCGCGAGTTCGATTCGCGGCGCGAGCTCGCCAAAATCGGCCACCCGGTGGACCGCACGGAGTGGGGGATGACGCCCCCGACCGTGAACGCCTACTACGACCCGAGCATGAATGAGATCGTTTTCCCAGCCGGCATCCTCCAACCGCCATTTTTCGACGCCAGCTATGATGATGCCGTAAACTATGGCGCCATTGGCTCAGTCATCGGCCATGAGATGACGCACGGTTATGACGACCAGGGCCGCCAGTTCGACGCCGCCGGGAACCTCAAGGATTGGTGGAGTCCGGACAGCGCTTCCCGCTTCTTGGAGCGTTCCGCCGCCATCATCAAGCAATTCGACGGATACTCCGTGCTGGACAACCTGCACCTCAACGGTGAAGTCACCCAGGGCGAAAACATCGCCGACCTCGGCGGCCTGAAGCTGGCCTACGCCGCCTTCCAAAAGACCCAGGCCAATAAGGATGCCACGCTCATTGACGGTTTCACCCCGGCCCAGCGCTTTTTCCTCAGCTATGCGAACAGCTGGCGCATCAACCAGCGGCCGGAAGACCTGCGCAAACAGGTCCTCACCAACGAGCACGCGCCGGACAAATTTCGCGTCAACGGCCCGCTGTCCAATCTCCCCGAGTTTTGGGCCGCCTTCAACATCCCCGAGGGTGCCCCCATGCGTCGCCCGGCGTCCGGTCGGGTTAATATCTGGTAAGGCCCCTTTCGCAGGCCATTAATTCCCCGCCGGTTTGGTGTCGTATTCAATCACCAGGCTGAACGCGCTTGTGGAAAGGGCAGCCCAGGTCGCGGCGGGATGGCCTGAGGCGCTAAAGAATTGGACAGTGTTAAAACCGCTGATTCCTCCGCGGCCGCCCCCCCGCCTGCCCAGTACAACTGCGGCGGAGTCCCAATTGGTGTAGCCAGCAGATAGAAAGCCCTCATTATTAAACCAGGTGGGAGCAAAGACTGGTGCGCCGATAATGCCGGTGTTGACCCCGATCATGGGGCCAGTCGTGCCTCTTGGGCTGCCGCTCGTCCAGAACTGCGGGGCATTGGTGAGGGCGAAGACAAAGGTGTTTTCCGCCGCTGAAGTAAGGGTCGCCGGGTAACCGCCCAAGGTGGCGGCATAGCTTTGGGCGCTGGCGGAGTCTCTCATGCCCCAGACAATGACGACCTGATAGTAATGCCCGTTACCGCCGTCTGCGAGGGGCCATTGGACAATGGCGCTGTTATTCACTTGGGCAATGACCCGCATGAACAGCAGTTGTCCGGGTGGCATTGTCATCGAGGCCAGAAAACGCGCCGTGTTCGCATCATCATCGGGCATGGGCTGGATATTGGCTGCTGGCACCGGAGCCCAATTGATCTGGTCGGTTGAGTATTGGGGGATGAGCACGACATCTATCATGCCTTTGCGCTGGCGGTAGCTTAGCGACAGCACCGTGCCCGCGTCGGTGACCGTTGCAAAAGGCTGGGGGAGCAGCGCCCCCTGGCCGTTCTTGTCCAGGTTCATGGCATAGCGCTGCAAATTTGTGGCATCCCCTTCAAAGGACTTTTGGGTGGCCAAAGTGAGCGCCGAGGTGCCCAGCCCAATTCCAGCCGCAGCTGTCCAGCTCGGGAAAGTCTGGGCCGTGCCCATTTGGGGCAGGCCCGTGCCCGGCCGCGTCATGGAAATGGCCCAGACCATGCGGCTTACTTGATCAGGCGATATTTGTACAATTTGTTGCGACCAAACCGCACTCACTTCCGTCTCCTGCGCGTGGCAGGGCGTCATCCCAGCTAGCCCGGCCAGCAGCAAAGCCATCCGGGCGAGGGCAGCCTGGGCGTGGACAGGGAGCTTATGTGCAAAACGATTCAAGAAAAAAGGAGATGGTGGCAGGGATTATCCAGCCGCGCCCTGATGTATGTCAACGTTAGTTAGGCGCTGGATTGTGACGAATTTTCAGCCAAACAGCACCGCCCCCTGCGGTTTTTTCAGCATATCTGGTAGTTTGCCTTTTTCCCAAATACCGTCAGCATGGCGGGTTTCCACCATGTCCTCGTCTCCCGTCCGCGTCCGTTTCGCCCCCAGCCCGACTGGCTTTTTCCATATCGGCAGCGCCCGCACCGCGCTGTTCAACTGGCTCTACGCCCGCCACACCGGCGGCACGTTCATCCTGCGCATCGAGGACACTGACAAGGAGCGCAACACCCCGGAGGCTCTGCGCGTCATCCTCGACGGTATGCGCTGGCTCGGCCTCAATTGGGACGAGGGTCCGGAGTCCGGTGACAAATATGGCCCGTATTTCCAGAGTATGCGCGGCGCCATTTACAAGGAATACCTCCAGAAGCTCCTCGACAACGGCCGCGCCTATGAAAAGGACGGCGCGATTTATTTCAAGCTCCTCGGCGAACGCTACCAGGCCTGGGACGATCGCAAGCAGAAGCACGTCGAGAAGGTGCGCTGCAAGGCCCCCATCATCCATGACGCCGTGCATGGCGATGTCGAGCGCGAGGTGGACGAGGACTTCATCATCATCCGCGCCAACGGCGACCCGGTGTTCCACTTCGTCAATGTCGTGGACGACATCACGATGCACATCACCCACGTCATCCGCGGGGAGGACCATCTCTCCAACACCCCCAAGCACGTGGTGCTCTTCGAGGCGCTCGGCGCCCCCATCCCCCATTACGCGCACATCCCGCTCATCCTGAAGACCAAGGGCGCGGGCAAGATGAGCAAACGCGACCAGGGCGCGTTGATCGAGGATTACCAGAAGCAGCACTTTCTCCCCGAGGCCGTGCGCAATTACCTTTGCCTGCTTGGCTGGTCGCCCAAGGATGACCGCGAGCTGCTGCCGATCGAGGAAATCATCCGCCTGTTCGACCTCCCGGGCATCGTGCTGCACAACGCCCGCTTTGACGAAAAGAAGATGGCGTTCATCAATACCCACTACGTGCGCACCATGGCGCCCGGCAACCTCGCCTGGATTGGCCGCCCCATTCTTGCCAATGCCGGTTTGGTCAACGACAGCACGCCTGAGGATTACGTGCAGGCCGTGCTCCTTCTCTGCCAGGAGAAAATCCGCGCGCTCGACGAGCTCCCGCACTTTTGCAGCTACTTCTTCAAGGACGACTTTGCCCTTGAGGCCGGTGCGCTGGATAAATTGAAAAAGAACGGCGACCCGCTGGCCCGCCTCCGGGAGTTGCAGGCCGCGCTCGCCACGCAGGAGGATTTTTCCGAGGCGGCCTTGGAAAAGACTGTCCACGATCTCGCTGCGCAGCACAACGTCAAGACCGCCGACTACATCCACGCCACGCGTCTGGCTGTCTCCGGCATGAGCGTGGGGCCGAGCCTCTACGGTATGCTCCGTGTCATCGGCAAGGCCAAGGTGCTGGCGCGTATCGAGCGGCTGCTCAAAAGCTAATTTGCAGACGCAGATGCCTGGCCATCAATCGCCCGCGCGGCCGCCTCACCGCTGAGGGCTGCGCCTTCCAGCGTCGCGGGCAACCGGGTGTTCGTCCAGTCCCCGGCGAGAAAAAGATTTTGCCATGGCGTCACCGGGCCCGGGCGAGCCGGCTCGGCGGCGGGTGTCGCGGCAAAGGTGGCGTCTTTGGTTTTAATCACCAGTTCGCGCAAAAATGTCGCATCTTTCGCCGCCGGGAAATACTTGGCCAGCTCCGCGCGCACCGCGCCCAGGATGTCCTCGCTCTTTTTGGCCAGCCAGGTTTCACCCGCGGCACTCATGGTCACCGCGTAGAGGTATTCCTTGCGCTGGCGTTCGGGCGGCAGGTGGTCGGACCGGTCAAACACCCAGTGAAAGGGGGATTCGAGCAAGCCCACAAAAGGTGCGTCGAACAATTTGCGCTCACTGAGCAGGTGGATGTTCAAAATGCCCGCGGGCGAAATCTTTTCCAGCTGTGCGCGTAAGGGAGCATCCGCCGGCAGCAGGTTCCGCAGCGCCGCCCACGGCAGCGCGGAGACATGGTAATCCGCCGCGAGAGATTCGCCCTTGGCGGTTTCCGCCTGCACGCGGCTGTTTTCAAAACGCAGCCGCGCGATTTGCGCGCCAAGCCGCAGGCTTCCGCCGGTGGCGCGCAGGTAAAGCTCGGCCTCGGGGCGGAAGAGGTCGCTCAGACCCACCCGCGCGAAGAATATCGCGGAATCGCTTTTTGCGCCAAAGAGCGACCGGCGCAATGTTTCCCACAGCAACCGGGCGCTGGCCGTGGCCGGTGGCTCGTTGAGCGCCGCGAGGCAGAAGGGCTCCCACAAGGCGCGGATGGATCCGGTGGTCTGTCCTTTGCGCTCCAGCCAGGTGGAGACGGTTTCGCTTTCCCCCGGTGGCGCGCCGATTTTCAGCGACAATCCCATCCGCAGAATGGCGAAGCGGTCCGCCATGTTCAGCGCGCGAAAATTAAACAAGCCCGCCAGCAGATGAAGCGGCGCGGGCAGGTTGGCTGCCGCGAGTTTTGACCACCGGCCCCCGGGTGCGATGTAGTCCACCGAGAGCCCCGGCGTCTCCGCCAGCCGGTCGCGCGCGCCCATGCGCTCCAAGGTGCGCAGGAACGCATGATAGCAGCCCATCACGATGTGCTGGCCGTTGTCGAGCGTCAGTCCGCTCGGCGCATCGCGCAGGCTCGAGGCCCGGCCTCCGGTAAAATTTTTCGCCTCGTAAACATCCACGGCGAATCCCTGTTCCGCCAAGGCCAGCGCCGCGGTGATGCCCGCCACCCCCGCGCCCCAGACCGCCACCCGCCCCGGCGGCGCCAATTTGGGCAGCGGCCGGCGCGATTCGCGCTGTACGCGGAGCACCAGCTGCACCTTGCGCCATTTGCTCAGGCGCACGCGGTTTTCCGTCAGCAAAAACCCTCGTCGGGCAATTTCGTCCAAAATATCCTCATAGAATGCCGCCATGATGAGCGCGGCCTTGAGGTTCGGCTGGTCGCCCGCTGGCAGCAGGCGCCGGGCTTTGTTGAAGTAATGCTTGGCGCGGAAATATTGCAGGCGGAAAAGCCGGACGCAGGCCGGGTTACGCGCCGGGTTGCCCAGGTCTTCCAGTTCGACGCCAAACGCCGCCATCTCGTCGCGTGGCAGGTACACGCGTCCATACTCGCACTTGTCTTCGACGACATCGCGCAGGATGTTCGTCAGTTGCAAGGCATAGCCCAGTGTTTCGGCAAATTCCGGGCAGCGCGGGTCGCGGCAGCCAAAGATGCGGATGGACACCAGCCCCACCGCCGAGGCCACCCCGTAGCAATACTGGCGCAGTTCCTCGAAGTTCGCATAGGTGCGCGGCTCGAGATCGTGCGACACGCCATCGATGATTTCGTGGAGATTTTTTACCGCGACGCCAAAGCGCGGCACAATGGGCGCCAGTTGTTTGGCCAGGGCGAGCTTCTGCTCCCGGCCCGCGGCCATGGCCTCCAAATCCACGCGCCATTCATTCAAGGCCGCCGCCTTGGCAGCGGCAGTCGTGGTGGTGTCGTCGGCAATGTCATCCACCACGCGGCAGAAATCGTAGAACACCGACATCGCCTCGCGCTCCGCTGGCCCAAGCGAGAAGAACGAAAACGCAAGGTTGGACTTGCGCCGGGCTTCGGTTGCGCTGGTGGGGCTGTCAGCCATGGATGAACCTAAATGCCGAAGACTCCGCGCCAGAGCAACCGCGCTTTATCCCAGGTGCCGAGAGCCGGCCGGGCGCACAGGGTGTCGTAGTCCTGGGCGACGATGCGGTCCAGGATGGAACTCCCGCCCAGCCAGGTGATGCGGATTTCCAGGCTCAGCGGAAATGGCAGCGAGGCGGGCAGGGGCCGCCCCTCGGCAAACAGCCCATACGTGCGCGCAACCTGGTATTTCATCAACGCGCGCATATTCGGCGAGGCCGTGGCCGCGCCAAAATCCGCCTCCACCACGCCATGGCTGGCCCAGTCTTCCTGCGGCACATAAACGCGCCCTTTTTTCCAGTCCACGGCGACATCCTGCCAAAAGTTGGCCAGCTGCAGCGCCGTGCATATCGCATCCGATTCGGCAAAGCGTTTCTCGTCGTTAAACCCATGCAGTAAAAGCACCAGACGTCCGACGGGATTGGCGCTGCGGCGGCAGTAGTCAAGCACCTCCGCAAAGGTGGCGTAGCGCTTGACGGTGACATCCTGGGTGAAGGCCGAAAGCAAATCCTGGAACAACTGGGTGGGAATCTGATAGCGTTGGCGGGTGTCGGCCACGGCGGCGAAAATCCAGTCCCATTCCGGTGGCACAGAGGCCGGGTTGTCGGCCAGCAGGGCATTTTCAAAATCGCGCAGCCGCGTCAGGCGCTCGGGTACGGACAGGATGGGTCCCCCCGGCCGGTCCACCCCTTCATCGGCGATGTCATCCGCTGTGCGGGCAAAAGCATAGACCGCCGCCACCGCCGGTTGCAGGCGCTTGGGCACAAGCCGCGCCACGGGAAAATTTTCGTAGTGGGTGCGGGTCAGCGCTAGGCAGCGGGCATAGGCCTCGGCGGTTTGCATGGTGGGTGTTATTAGGGGGCCGGGGCGCGGGTGACGAGTTTTAACCTTGTCCGCAGTGCATCTTGCGAATAGACAACATCTTTCACACGCGTGAGCAATCCCATCCTTAGGATGATTTTAAGGTCGAATGCCATCTGCTGTGCTCTGCTGGCGGGGGTGTTGTTGTCCCCCTCGGTGGCTTGGGCGCAGACGAATCATCGCACGCCGCAACCCTCCGCCAATCCGTTTGCCGGGGGTGTCGCCGCCCAAGGCCGCATCGTGCCGTCGGGCGGCATCATCCGGGTTTCCGCTCCGGCGGGTGTCACCGGCCAGGCGATTGTCGATCAGCTTCTGGTCAAACGGGGCGATACTGTCGAAGCAGGCCAACTCCTTGCCCTTTTGCGTGGCCGCACCGTCCTTCAGGCCCAAGTGGATGCCGCCGATCATGACAAGGCTGCGGCGACGGCGGCAGTTGCCCAAGCCCAGGCGGGCCAGGCGCAAGTGGCCGCTGCGATGGCTTTGCAATTGGCTGACTTGGAAGGCCGTCTGAACATGGCCGACGCCGCTCTCCACCGCGCGGTGGATGCCAGCCGCCTGGCTTTGGAGCAGGCCCGGCGCGAGGAAACCGCGGCCCAATCCGCCTTGCTCAATGCCAAGGAATTGCAGAAGGCGACCCTGGCCGCCAGCACAGCGAGTGTGGCCCTCGCCCAATCCCAGCTCGACGCCCTGCCCAAATCGCGCACGACCGAGCGTTCTGTCGCCACTGCGCAGCTTGACGAAGCCAAGGCCGCCAAAACTCGGGGCGACACCGAGATGGCCAACCAGATTGCGCAACTGCAAGCCCAGGCCGATTTGGCCGGCATCCACGTCCGCCAAGCGGAGGCGGCCTTGGTGGCTGACCCTGCCGCCAGTCCGGCGGTCATTTCTCCTGAACAGGCGCAAGTCCTGGCCGCCACTGCGGCGGTCGCTGCGCAAAAGAAGGTGATGGAGGCATCCGCGGGTGAGGGTACCGCCACGGTGGCTGCTGCCCAGGCCCGTCTCGCCACGGCGGAGTCCGCCTTGGTGGTGGCCCGCGCCCAGCTGGCCCTGAGCGAGGTCCATGCTCCCTCCGCCGGCAGAATTTTGGACATCTTGGCGCGCCCGGGCGAGGTCGTGGGCTTGGCGGGATTGCTGCAGATGGGTGACACCCGCGAGATTTATGTCGATGCCCTGGTTTACGTGGATGACGTTCCCAGCGTGCATCTCGACCAGAAGGCCATGATCACCAGTTCGGGCTTCACCGAGGATGGTTTGGTTGGCGAAGTGGTGGAGATCAGTCCCATGGTGGCCGGCAATACCCTGCCCAACCCGGACCCCACCGTCTTTTCCGACCAGCCGGTGGTGCTGGTGAAGGTGCGGCTGGAGAAGCCAGCCTCCGCGGCCAACCTCATCAATGGACAAGTGAAGGTGCAATTCGCCCCATGACCCGCCCCGCCCGGCGCCTGGCTCGCCCGCTGCGCGAGTGGATTTTTCCGCTGGGCATCCCCTTGGCGTGGCGCCAGCTCGTGCAGGAGAAGAAACGTTTTGCCGCCGCCGTCGCCGGCATCACCGTGGCCGTGGCGATGATGTTGTTCCAAGTCGGCTTGAAGTCCGCCTTGTTCGCGCAAGTGGTCGCGCCGATCAAACAGATGCGCGCGGATGTCGTCCTTGTCAGCTCTCAATTCGAATACCTCGGCAGCAGCCATGATTTCCCGCGCGCGCGCCTCTATTCCGCGCAGGGCTATGACGACTCCGTCGTCAATGCCACCAGCCTTTATCTGGGCAGCCTGCCGTTTAAAAACCCCGAGACGGGCCGTGCGCGGGACATTTTCATCCTCGCCTTCGACCCCTCCCTCAAGCCTTTCACCAACCCGGAGATACTGACCCAGCAGGACAAGCTTAAGTACGAAAGCGCCGTGCTGTTCGACCGCCTTTCCCGCGCCGATTATGGCCCGGTCGAGGCCCTGCTCGCTGCCGGCAATGGCCAGGTGGCCTCTGAAGTCGCTGACCGCCATGTGCAAATCGAGGGCCTCTTCAACATGGGCGTCACTTTTGCCGCTGATGGCAACTTGCTGATGAGCCGCGATACCTATCTGAAGGTTTCGCCCACGGCCAGGGCCGACCAGATCAGCCTCGGTCTGCTGACCCTCAAGCCGGGTGCTGATGCCGCCGCCGTGGCCCAACGCCTCGACCAGCGCCTGCCTGACGATGTCACGGCCATGAGCTATAATCAATTCGTGCAAAAGGAGGAGAGCTACTGGGCCGAGCGCACCCCCATCGGCTTTGTCATCACCGCCTCCATGCTCGTGTCGCTCATCGTCGGCGCGGTCATCGTCTATCAAATCCTTTATACCGACGTCACCGACCACCTGCCCGAATATGCCACGCTCAAGGCCATTGGCTTCACCGATGGCTACTTCATCCGCCTTGTTTTGCAGGAGTCCATCATCCTTTCTGTCATGGGTTTTATTCCCGGCCTCGGCCTGGCGGCGGGCTTGTATTGGGCCACGCGCACCTACGGCCATATGCCCGCGTACCTGACTGTGGTCAACATCGCGCTGGTCTTTGCCCTTTCCTTGACCATGTGTCTCCTCGCAGGCGGCCTCGCCACACGCAAACTCCGCCGCGCCAACCCTGCCGACATTTATTAAATGAAGGCGCCGCCTATCATCCAGGTCAAGGACCTCCACCATGCGTTTGTCGAAGGCTCGGCGACGCTGGAGGTGCTCCATGGCATCAATGCGGAGTTCGCCCGCGGGGAGATTTGCCTCATCATGGGCCCTTCTGGCTCGGGCAAGACCACCTTGCTCAAGCTCATTGGCGGCCAGCGCGCCGTGCAGCGGGGCAGCATTGTGATTGATGGGCAGGAGCTGGCCGGCGTCCGCCCGCGCGACTTGGTGGGCCTGCGGCGCAAAATCGGATTCATCTTCCAGATGCACCACCTCATCGAGGCGCTGACGGTTGTGCAAAATGTCCAGCTGCCTTTGAGCTTCGATGCCAGCCACACGGGCGCCACTTCCCGCGCCCGCGCCATGGAGCTGCTCGAGCGCGTGGGCATCGCCGAGCACGCGCACAAGCATCCCGGCCACCTCTCTGGCGGCCAAAAGCAGCGCGTGGCCATCGCCCGCGCCCTCGTCAATCAACCATCCATCATTCTGGCTGACGAGCCCACCGCCTCGCTCGACGGCAAGACGGGCCATGAAATTGTCGAACTCCTGCAAAAACTCGCCAAGGAATCCGGCTGCACCATCGTTCTTGTCACCCATGACGAGCGCATCCGCGACATCGCCGACCGCCTGGTCCACCTGGTGGACGGCCGAATGGACGGGGTTGCCGGAAAATAGGCAAACTTGGGTCAGGGCCGATCGTTTTTGTGCGCCGACTTCGCCGGGCGAATACCGGCAAACATACCAATCCGCAGCCACGCTGGCAGTGAGCGGATCAAGGCCGGGTCGCCGTTCAATTGCAGGCGGCCGTCTTTTTTCGCCGCGCGGATTTCCGTGTCCCCCGCCCAAATCTCCGTCAGCGTGCGCAAGTCGGTGAGGATTTGCACATCCGCAGCCAGGCCGGGGTTGTCCACGCATAGCTCCCGTTCGCCCTCTGCCTCGAGCACAACCCACCAGCGCGCAAATTTCTTGAGTCCCCGGAAGGCGAACTCCACGACAGTTTGCCCGCCGGGCAGCTTTTCTTCGTCAATCCGGCGGCACAAATCAAACATCAGCAGCTCCACGTCCAGTTCGTCGTCGTTCATCTGGCCGCGCGCCCACTTCATGCCCCATTCCCCGAGCCCGAGGATGACCGGCCGCAGCTCGCGACCCGCCGCCGTGAGATGGTACGCCACGCGCCCGCCCTTGGGTGCGAGTTTCCGCACCACGAGCCCGCCGTCTTGCAGTTGGCCCAGCCGCTTCGTCAATAAGGTGGGCGAGATTTGTGACAGCGCACGCTGCAAGTCGCTGAAGCGTGTATTGCCCAGCAGGAGTTCGCGGATGATGAGGATCGTCCAGCGCTCACCGAGGACTTCGGCGGCTTTGGCAATGGGGCAAAACTGGCTGTAGCGGATGCTCATGCGGTGCGGCGTGAAACTACACAATTTGTAGCGGAATGCTACATTCTATGTCGTGGCCGCGCGCCGCGGGTTAAGATAGAATGGCGCCTCACCCGGGAGCGCTCCTCCCGAAACATCCATCAATCATCAACCGAAAAACGACCATGCCACTCATTACTGTGCAATTAATTGAAAACGTGTTCACCCCCGAGCAGAAGAAACAGATGATCACCAAGATCACCGACGCCATGGTGTCCATCGAGGGCGAGGCCCTGCGCCAGGTCACTTGGGTCAAGATTGACGAGGTCAAGGAAGGCCACTGGGCCATTGGCGGGCAACCGTTGCACGCTCGGGATGTCCACCAGATGCAAAAGGGCCGTGGTTGAGCCTCTCGCGACCCTACTTCCCCAACAACAGCTCCGCCCACGTGAAATCCTCCGGGTGGGTGAGCTTCGGGTTGGGGGAGGGGTTTTCCACCAGGGTGCACGTCTGGCCCGCGAGCGCCGCTGCGGCCACATCATCCGTGATGCGCCATTTTTTCGCGCGGACTTTTTCGTAGGCCTTTAAAATCACCGTGTGCGCAAAGGCCTGCGGCGTCTCCATCGCCCACAGGAGGTCGCGCTGCAAATCCTTCAACTTCAGCCGGCGCAGTTTGGCGCCCGCGCTGGTCGGCGTTTGCTTGATGGTGTCTGTCACCCGGTGGGCCAGCACCGCCGCGCGGTCTTTTTTCACGGCCGCCGCCAAGGCGCGCAGGGCTGCGGGCGTCACCAGCGGCCGTGCGCAGTCATGGATGAATACCGCCGCTGTTTTGGGCGGCGCGGCGCGCAGGCCGTTCAACACGGAGTCTTGCCGCTCGGCCCCGCCGGAGGCGAAATACATTTTGCCGCGTGGCACGCCGGCCTTCGCCGCCAAGGCGGTGATGACGGCCTGTTGGGTCGCATCACGCACGACAAAAACATAGGCCCCCACGATGTCCGCTGCCAGGAAGGCCCGCAGGGAATGCTCCAACACCGGCCGGCCGGCGAGCGGTGCCAGCACTTTGTCGGCCACGACCCCGCGCATCCGCGTGGCCCGGCCGGCGCATAACATAATGGCGGCGTTGGACATACGATAAATGGTCTGCGAAAACCATTGACGAATGCAAGCTGCTTCTATTCAATCAACCACTTGACAGAAAACTGGGGTCGTAGCTCAGTTGGAAGAGCGCCACAATGGCATTGTGGAGGTCGTCGGTTCGAGCCCGATCGGCTCCACCAGTTTTCAACGCTAGCGGCGGGAATTCAAGCGATAGGCCGCCGCCGCTTTTCGTTTTCCTTTGCGGGCGCTTCCCATCCCATCGCCAGGGGACCCGGCGGCGTGGCTCTTCGGCAGAGCTTGCACAATGGCAGGCTGCACCAATGTCCGCGGCGGGGGCACCGGCAGGCGCTCGGGCCCGTCGAGGGGCTGAATTCGCACGGCGAGGCCGAATTCAGCCTCCAAAAGCCGGTTGATATACTCGGACCGGCGCATACGAAGCATTTTGGCGCGTCTATCCAATTCCTGCAAAATATCAGTTGCGAAGGAGATGGAGCGTGTAACGGTAAGGCTGGGCATGATGGTGTGCCGGCGTATTTTCCAAGCTAGCATAACCCAGCCACAGGGCAACGCTGAAAAAACATCCAAAACTGTTGATAATTGTTGATTACCAACGAAAAACAACATCATGCAACGGTTTGAAATTCCTCGTTTTGAACGCCCCTTGGGCGAGGATTAAACCCAGGTCAGTTCGGGTTATGCGATAGGGTTTTAACCCTATATATACTCGCTTTTTTCTGTAGCCAAACGGTTTAAGTATCACAAAAACACACCCCTTTACTTTTTGAACATTTGGGCGATATTCCCCTCTGATTTTCTTATTCTGAGGGCCGTAAGTTAATAATGAAACTGTAATATTCGTTCCAAATCCATGCCGCGTTTCACCCCTAAAAAGCCCGCCCGTCCTCTTCGCGATAAAACCAGCCCCTCCCACCGAGCCAAATCCAAGCCGCGGCGTATCGCTTTGCGCAAGTCTGCCGCCGCTGCTTCGGAAGACTTAGCCTCGGCCTTTGCCGGCATTATCGCGGCGGCGATGGATGCCATTATCGTCGTGGATGAGCGGCAAACCGTGGTGCTTTTCAACGCTGCGGCGGAGCAAATGTTCCGTTGTCCTGCCGCTCAGGCGCTGGGCCGCCCCCTGGGGCAATTTATCCCCGCGCGTTTTCGCCCGGCCCACGCCGCCCATGTAAAAGCCTTTGGCAATGCCGGCCATTCCCGGCGCGGCATGGGGCACCTCGGCACCTTGGCTGGCTTGCGCGCCGATGGCCAGGAGTTCCCCATGGAGGCCACCATCTCCCAAGCCGACGTGGACGGGAAAAAATTTTTCACCGCCTTCATCCGCGAGACCACGGAACGTCTCCTGCACGAGGACAGCCTTTCGCAGCTCGCCGCGGTGGTGCAGTCCTCCGAGGACGCCATCATCAGCAAAACGCTCGAGGGCATTATTACCAGTTGGAATCATGCCGCTGAACGCTTGTTTGGCTACCTCGCCGGGGAAGCCATCGGCCAGCATATCAGCCTGATTATCCCGCCCAACCGCCTCAAGGAGGAACAGGCCATCATCACCCGTCTGCGCCAGGGCGAGCACATCCAGCATTACGAGACGGAGCGCCGGCGCAAGGACGGCAGCCTGCTCAGCGTTTCGCTCTCCATCTCGCCGCTCATGGACGCCGCCGGCCGCATCATCGGCGCTTCAAAGATCGCCCGGGATGTCACCGCGCGCAAACGCGATACCGAGGCACTCCTTCTCTTCCGCGCGCTGGTTGACCAGTCGGACGACGTCCTGGAAGTCGTCGATCCCGTCACCGCCCGCTTCCTGGACGTAAACCAAAAAGGCCACGACGACCTCGGCTACACCCGCGAGCAGTTTCTCCAGCTGCGGGTATTCGACATTGACCCTTCGGTGCGGGAGGCGGATTGGGCTCCCCTTATGGCCCAGTTGCGCCGCCAGGGCTCCATGATCATCGAGCGCGCCCACCAGCGCAAGGACGGCTCCGTGTTTCCCATTGAAATCAACATGAAGCTGGTTCGTATCGACCGCGAATATGTCATCGTGGTCGTGCGCGACATCACCGAACGCAAGCGGCAGGAGGAGGCCTTGCAGCAGGTCAGCGAACGTCTGCGTGAGATTGCGGAAAACATCAATGAGGTTTTCTGGGTCACCGATCCGCAAATGGCGCATATTTACTATGTCAGCCCCGCCTATGAAAAAGTCTGGGGGCGCTCCTGCGCCAGTCTCTATGCCGATTCCCACAGCTGGATTGCCGCCATTCACCCCGATGATCGCTCCCGGGTCACTACGGCCGCCACGTCAGCGATGGCGAGCACCGGCAAATACGACGAAATCTACCGCATCAGCCAGGTTGATGGCACGCCCCGCTGGATCCACGATCGTGGCTTTCCCGTGCGCGACGCCGCCGGGCGCGTGGTCCGCATAGTAGGCGTCGCCGAGGACATCACCCAGGAGCGCCGCCTGGAAGAGCAGTTTCGCCAGGCGCAAAAGATGGAGGCCATCGGCACGCTCGCCGGCGGCATCGCGCATGACTTCAATAATATCCTCGCCGCCATTAATGGCTATGCCGAGCTGGCCCGCATGAAGGTTGGGGAAAGCTCGCCCGTGTACGATTATCTCGGCTCGATTGCGCAGGCCGGGACGCGCGCCGCCGCCTTGGTGCGCCAGATTCTCACCTTCAGCCGCCAGCAGGAGCAACAACGCCGCCCGTTGGACCTGGCTGAATTGGTGGATGAGCCCCTCAAACTGCTGCGCTCGACGATTCCCGCCACCATCGAATTTGTGATCGTCAAGGAGCCCGGCCTGCCCTTGATCCTCGCCGACCCCACCCAGATTCACCAGATTTTCATGAACCTCGGCACCAATGCCTGGCACGCCATGCGCGACAAGCCCGGGCGGCTTGAGGTGCGCATCGAGCGCTTTGACGTCGATGCGCATTTCACGGAAATACACCCGCGCCTGCGCCCCGGCCCCTATGTGCGGGCTTCCGTGGCGGATTTGGGGAGTGGCATGGACGATGCGACCCTTGCCCGCATTTTCGAGCCTTTCTTCACCACCAAACCGAAGGGGGAGGGCACCGGCCTGGGCCTCTCCGTCGTGCATGGCATCATGGAAAGCCATGACGGCCTTATCACCGTTTATAGCAAACCGGGCGAAGGCACGATTTTTCATCTCTACTTTCCCGCCCATGCCGGTTCAGCCGCCCAGCCCGCGGCCCATCATGGCCCGACCCCCACTGGCCAGGGCGCGGCCATCCTTTACGTCGATGACGAGGAAGCTCTCGCCCAACTCGGCCAGAAGACCCTGGAGCAGCTTGGCTACGTGGTTACCGCAACCACCGACGTCCATCTGGCGCTGGAGTGGGTGCGCCGCGAGCCCGCCCGCTTTGATTTGGTCATCACCGACCAGACCATGCCCGGCCTGACGGGGGTCCAATTCGCAGGCGAACTGCTAAAAATCCGGCCGGATTTGCCCATTATCCTCACCACGGGCTATAGCCCCTATTTGACGGCCGAGCACGTGCGCTCGCTGGGTATTCGCGAGCTCTTGCTCAAGCCTCAGACGATTCACACCCTCGGCGTCGCGGTGCATCACGCCCTCGCCCCCAAAAAGGCTTAGTGTCCCGGCGCTTGATGCGGCGGCTTGGTGTCCTTGCTCCAAGGGATGGAGGTGCTCTTGGCGGTGGGGAAGGGCTGGGCGGAGGTTTTGCGCAGCGTGTCCGCCAGGCGCAGGCCGAGGATTTTCGCCAGGTTAAGGTTGAGTTTGGCCGCCAGATAGGGGTTGAAACGTTGCAGCTCAACCAGCGATTTCCAATTCAAGGAAAGCAGTTTCACCGGCGTCAGCGCGGTCACATCCGCCGTGCGTTGCACTTTGGCCATCAGCGCCACTTCGCCAATCACCTGCCCGGGACCCAGGCGGTTGAGCTCCAGGCGGGCGGCCCCGCGGCCCTTGCTCACTTCCAGTTCGCCTTCCAGCACCACAAACATGGTGTCTCCGCTTTCGCCATCGCGAATCAGCACTTCCCCCGCCGGATGTTCGACAATGTTGGATGCCGCGATGAGCTTGCGCGCCTGCCAGTTGGTGAAGCCTTCAAACACCGGCGATTGTTTCACAATCGTTTTGCGCAGTTTCAAGTCGAGCACGCCCCAGACGGTGATAATGCGGCTGTTGCCCAGCATGGCCGCCGTGACGACCAGGTCCCCAAAACAGGCCAGGATCATCACGAGCGCGCTCAACAGCCCAAATTGCTGCATGGGCACAAAGCTGGAGACCGACAGCGCGAGAAACCCGCCCGCCATCGACAGCCCCGAAAGCACGATGGGTTTGAACTCCGCCGCCATGGTGTCGTGTAGCGCCAGCTCCTCTGTCTGTGTGCGGCGCAGATCGTCGTGGTACCGCACCATGAGGTTGATGGTGTTGTCCACCGCCAGGCCGATGCTGATGGCCGCGATCATGCACGTGCCGAGGTTGAGCGGCACATGCGCGAGCCCCATCACGGCAAAGACAACGGCGATGGGCGTCAGGTTGGCCGCAATGGCCGCCAGCGCCGCGCGCCAGGAGAGGAACACCAGCGCCACCATGCCGCCCAGGATGGCCACCATCGAACTGAGCGATGCCACCTGCCCGTTGGCAATGTCATCCACCGAGGCCGCCGCCAGCACGGCATGGCCGCTGATGGTGAATAGCTGTGGCCCGAAGGCGCCGGATTTCAGCGTGGTCGAGATTTTTTCCACCAATTGATTGAGCCGCGTGGTGTTGTGGAGGTTGCTGCGCAGCACAATGTTCACCTGCGAGCCATCGGTTGTCATGTAGGGCAATAAATCTGCCAGCGGCATCATCCCGAGGCACTGCGTGACGGCCAGCGGATTTTCCGGGATGACGTACATCGCCGGGTCGCCGTCATTGAACTCCCGGTTGAACAAGGCGAGAAAATCCGGCAGCCCCGTCACGGAGTCCACATCCGGTTGTTCCCGCAGGAAGGCCTCAAATTTCAGCAACTGGCTCAGGCGCTGGGGGCGGAAATATTCGCCCTCCTCCCCGCGGAATGAGACGTACACGATGTCCGTGCCCGAAAGCCGCTGGGAGACGGTGTTGAGCTGCTTCATCACCGGCGAGTCAGCCCGCAGGAACGCCGCGAAATCGTTGTCCGTGTGGATCGTGCGCGCGAAGATGAGGGCCACGCCCGTGATGCCCAGGCACGCCGCCATCACCCAGCGGGGGTGGTGCATCAGGTGCTTCGAGACGAGCTTGATGTACGGCCGCATCAGCCAGCGCTCCCACCAGCCGTCGCCGGCGGTGTGCCCATGGGCGGCGGCGGCCTCCGGCTTGATCCACCGGTCCGCCAGGCGCAAATAAGCCGGCACCACGAACATCGTGGTGACAAAGCGCAGCGTGATCGCCAGCGCCGCCGAGGCGCCGAATTCGCGCAGCACACTGATGTTGGTCAGCAGCGTCGAGGCAAAGCCCAGCACCGTGCTGCCGGTGTTGAGCAGCAGGCTCAGGCCAATCAGCCGCCCGGTTTCGGAAATCGCCTCCAGTCCGGTCAACCCCCGCGCGCGTTGCTGCCCGGAGCCGATCATCAAATGCACGTCCGAGCCGGAGCCGATCATCACCACCAGCGCCGGCACCACGTAGTTGAGCATATTCAGCGGGATGCCCAGCAGCGCCATCAGCCCGAGCGTCCAGCAGTTCGCAATCACCGCATTGATTAGCAGGATGACCACGCCGTGGACACTGCGCATCAGCAGCCCGAGCAGCGTCAGCAGGATGGTGCACGCCAGGGGCAGCAGTAGCAATTGGTCGCGGAAAATATATTTCGAGATCGCCACGTGCATCACCGCCGAGCCGATGGGAAACACCGTGGCAAACTGGCCCGCCGGTTCGCGGAGCGGCTGCTTGTTCTTGTCCGGCACCGCCTCGCCGTCCTCGTTTTTCAGGAAGCCGTCCTGATTCTCCTTCACGCATTGCTCCAGCTGCGCGACAAAGCCTTTGTCAAAATCCTCCCTTTGCGCCTCTTCCGGTTTGAGGAACAAGGTGAGCAGCGTGGCCTTGGCGTCGGGCGAGATCAGGGTGCGGACGATGAGCGGGTTGCGCAGGGCGCGCTCCTTGGCCTTGGCCAGCGCCTCCGAAGTCTCCGGCAGCGGGTCGAGAATCGGCCCGGTGACGAGCGCCCCGCTGGAGCCGTCAATATTGCTGATGTTAAACAGATTCTCCGTGCGCTCCACGCCCGGCAGTTCCGCCAGCTTGTGCGCCAGCGCCGCCAGCCGCCTCAGCTTCGGCAGGGTGAAGAGGTCCGGATCCTCCACGTACACGCCGACGACATAGTCCGAACCAAAGGTTTTCTTGGTTTGCTCATACGTCTCGCGCAGCGGGCTTTCCGTGGGCAGCAGGCCCTCGGCCGAGACATTGAGCTTCAGGTTGCGCGCTTCATACGCTCCCAGCCCGGCGAGCACGAGGGCCGCGATCCACACCAGCACCGCCCAGCGGTAGCAAAAACCGAGGAGCTTCCCGATAAAGGGCGACACGGCGGAAAGGGGGTGGAAGTGGCGCCGGGGCGGGAGAAGCGGTTAGTGGCTGCAGCCAGCCGCCTTATTTGGCGTCGGTCGTCTTGGGCAGCAGGTCCTCAATGAGTTTTTCCTGCTCGGGCCCCCAGGCTTTGATCGTGTCCAGAGTGTAGAATTTGGCGTCGAGCGGCTTGTTCACCCGGCTGCTCAGCAACGCCATCACGGTGTTGCTCTTTTTGGTCGGATTGTTCATTTCGCCGCGGCGGGGGCGCTGGGTCGTGCCGGCGCCGCTGGTCGGCTCATAATCGTAGGCGTCAAACTGCTTGATGAGCTTGTGCTTGCTGTCGAGAAATTCGATGCGGCGCAGGTCGTAGGTGGCCTTGTCCACATAGAGCACGCGGTCCGTGTAGCCGGTGATTTTTTCCCGGTCCTTGTTGGCCGGATCGGAGATGATCACGTAGCAATCCGTGTTGCCCACCTTTTCGTCCTCCAGGCGCGAATACGTCCATTCGCCCGGCTTCTCCTTGCGCATATCCTCGTAGGTGAAATCGGAATTCATGAAGCTGCCCGAGCGCCCCTCCGCTTTGATTTCCTTGGCCCCCAGGCTGGGCAGGTAGAGAAATTGTTGCACATCGCCGTTCTCTTTTTCCAGCACCAGCAGGGAGACGCCCTTTTCCTTTTCCGGCGAGAGCACCCGCAGCATATACATGAAGTTGCCCTTGGCGTCCTTTTGCACGGCGGAGAGGATCGTGCGAGTCACGGGGTCGCCCGTACCCACGACGGTCACCATCTTGATCACGTCGATTTCCGATTCCGCGCCATGCGTTTCCTTCACCTTGGCCATGACGGCGTCGCCATCGAGGTAATTGACGGTCTTGAAGGCGGTCGTCACCAGGCCGCCGGCCAGCATGGTCACAATCAGGAATGGGCGGAGGCGCAGCATGGCAAAAACAGCGGAAAAATGGGGAAAAAGGCGGCGGGGCCGTAGTACCCCAAAGGGATAGGGGCTCCCCTTCAATTTGCAAGCTTGCTTCACGTTGGGCAAGGGTCAAATTTGGCGTGGCAGGATTTATGAAAATATCAGGCCACTTTCCGGGCAGGATTTTTCGGGCGGCCTTCGGGCTGTTGCTAACGTCATTTGCGCTAGTTTCCTGCGAAGTCGTCCCGGAACCGCTCAAGGAGGCGGGTGACCAAAACGTCTCCAACGCCGAGATCCTTTCCTCCGCCGTTGCCCTGCAATCCTTCCGCTCTGGCACCATCCTGGCCAAGACCACCGGCCCGTCCATGGAGCCGGCTTTTCACGACGGCTGGATTCTCTTGATCATGCCCACCCCATGGGAGGACTTGGAAGCCGGGCAGGTCGTGGCCTACAAATCCTCCACGGGTGTCGTCATTGTCCACCGGCTGATTCATTCCTACGGCGAAAGTTGGTTGATCCAGGGCGACAATAATCCCGTGCCCGACTCCGAGTATGTGACGCGGCAGAACCTCGTCGGCGTCATTTATGGCTCCCTGCCTTCCAGCGCGCTCGACCACCGGTGATGTTACAGCACCAGCATGGCGTCGCCGTAGCTGAAGAAGCGGTAGTTCTGCGCGATGGCCCCGGCGTAGATTTCCTTGAGCCACGCGATGCCGTCCGTGGAGCCGGGGGTCAAAAACGCGCTGACAAGGCACAATAGCGTCGAGCGCGGCAGGTGGAAATTCGTGAGTAAAATGTCCACCCCCGCAAACATCTTTGGCGGGTAAATGAAAATATCCGCCTCCGCGAGCCAGAGTTCATGGGCGGGTAGGGCAGGGTCTTGACGTGAGAGGTCTCCGGTTTTCTTAAAATAGTCCTCGATCGCCCGCAGGCTCGTGGTGCCCACAGCCAGGCGGGGCCCGCCCGGTTCCGCCAGCGCCGTACGCGTGGCTGCGGGTAGCTCATACCACTCGCGGTGGATGGCATGGTCTTCCAGCCGCTTGGCGGTGATGGGGCGGAAGGTGTCGAGCCCGACGCGCAGGGCCAGGTCGTGCATGGCGACTCCCCGGGCCTGCAAGGCTTTTAAAACTTCCGGTGTGAAATGCAGTCCCGCGGTGGGCGCCGCCGCGGCGATTTTTTTGGCCGGGTCTGCGTAAACCGTCTGGTAATCCTCCTCATCGTGCGCGGCCTGCGCGGTCGCGCCATGCGGGCGCTGGATGTAGGGCGGCAGCGGCGTCATCCCATACTTCTCGGTGATGGCAGCGATGCCCCCCGGCCCTGCGATTGCAAAATGCGCCAGCACCCGGCCATCGTCCGCCTTTTCCAGCACTTGCGCGGCAAATACTCCCTCCACGCCAAAGCTCGCGCCCACCGGATATTTCTTTCCCGGCTTGAGCAGGCACCACCAGGTGTGGCCGGTGCCATCGCGCGCGAGGTCCGGGTGCAGCAGCAGGCACTCCAGTGCGCCGCCAGTGGGCCGGTGCAGCTTCAGCCGGGCCTTGAAAACCGACGCATGGTTGCGGAACAGTCGCGTGCCCGGCGGCAGCAGCCCCGGCAACTCGCGGAAGGTATGGTGGCTGACGCGCCGCGACTTCCGCTCGACCACCAGCAGGCGCGACGCATCCCGCGGCGAGGCCGGCGCCTGCGCAATGCGCTCCGGCGGCAGCGGGTAGTCGAACAAGGCGGTGTCCATCGCGCCAGTGTGGCGGATGCGGATGGTTTTGGAAATGTTCTTTCTCCATCAGCTTGCGGCGCGTTTGGGCTTGCCGACGTAACGGTTTTTCCAAAGCTTGTTCCCTCCCCCCTCCATTTTACTTCCCCCCATGACCGCCCCTTCCTCCCAATTCGAAACCGTCTCGCAGGAGAACCGTATTTTCCAGCCTCCGGCCGCGTTCGCCCGCCAGGCCCACATCAAGAGCCTGGAGCAATACAAGGAGATGCACGCGCAGAGCATCGCCGACCCGGAGAAATTCTGGGCCGACATCGCCGGCGAGCTCCACTGGTTCAAAAAGTGGCACACCGTGCTGAACACGAAGGATGCCCCCTTCTTCAAATGGTTCGAGGGCGGCGTCACCAACCTCAGCTACAACTGCATCGACCGCCACCTGCACTGCGCCACCCGCAACAAGGCGGCCATCATCTTTGAGGGCGAGCATGGCGATCAGCGTGTGCTCACGTATTCCGACCTCCATCGCGAAGTCTGCCTCTTTGCCAACACGCTCAAGAGCCTCGGCGTCAAGAAGGGCGACATCGTCATGCTCTATATGCCGATGGTGCCGGAGCTGGCCATCGCCGTGCTGGCCTGCGCGCGCATCGGAGCGCCGCACTCCGTCATCTTTGGCGGTTTCTCCGCCGACTCCATCAAGGACCGCGTCAACGACTGCAAGGCCAAGTTTGTCGTCACCAGCGACGGCGGCTACCGCCGCGGCAAGATTCTCCCGCTCAAGAACGCCGTGGACGAAGGCATTGCCGACTGCCCGAGCATCCAGAAGGTGCTGGTCGTCGCCCGCGAGCCGCAGAAGCAGCTCCACCCGGTCACGATGAAGCCTGGCCGCGACGTGTGGTACCACGAAGCCGTTGTCGGCCAGTCCCGCCAGTGCGAGGCCGAGCGCATGGACGCCGAAGACCTCCTGTTCATCCTTTATACCAGCGGCTCTACCGGCAAGCCCAAGGGCATCATGCACACCACGGGCGGGTACATGACGTACACGTACCTCACCGCGAAGTACATTTTCGACCTCAAGCCCGAGGACGTCTTCTGGTGCACCGCCGACATCGGCTGGGTCACCGGCCACAGCTACATCGTCTATGGCCCGCTGCAAAACGCCGCCACCGTCATGATGTTCGAGGGCGTGCCCAACTGGCCCGAGAACGACCGCTTCTGGCAGATTGTCGAGAAGTACAGCGTCACCGTTTTCTACACCGCGCCCACCGCCATCCGTGCCTGCATGAAGTGGGGCGAGGAATGGCCCAAGAAACACGACTTGTCCTCCCTGCGCCTGCTGGGCTCCGTCGGCGAGTCCATCAACCCCGAGGCGTGGATGTGGTACCACAACGTCATCGGCGGCGGCCGCTGCCCGATTGTTGACACCTGGTGGCAGACGGAAACCGGCGGCATCCTGCTGACCCCGCTGCCCGGCGCCATCGCCACCAAGCCTGGCAGCGCCACGGTGCCGTTCTTCGGCATCGAGCCCGCCGTGCTGGACGACGACGCCAAGGACGTGCGCGCCGGCACCCTCGCCATCAAGAAACCCTGGCCGGGCATCATGCGCGGCATCTGGGGCGACCCCCAGCGCTTCAAGGACACCTACTTCTCCAAGTGGGGCGGCAAGTATTACTTCCCGGGCGACGGCGCCCGCAAGGACGAGATGGGCTACTACTGGATTCTCGGCCGCGTGGACGACGTGGTGAACGTTTCCGCCCACCGCATCGGCACCGCCGAGCTGGAGAGTGTCTATGTCGAGCACCCGTCCGTCGCCGAAAGCGCGGTCGTGGGCATCGCGCATGAGCTCAAGGGCCAGGCCCTCATTTCCTTCGTCACCGTCAAAAACGGCATCAACGCCGACGATAAGCTGACCAAGGAGCTCAACGACCTCGTGGCGAAGAAAATCGGCAAATTCGCGCTGCCGGACAAGATCATCTACTCCGCCGACCTGCCCAAGACCCGCTCGGGCAAAATCATGCGCCGCCTCCTGCGCGACATCGCCGAAGGCCGCGCCCTCGGCAACGTCACCACGCTCGCCGACCCCTCCGTCATCGAGGCCCTCAAAGCCAAATACACGACGGAGACTTAAGGACAATCCACGCCCAGACTTGCGTTATCGACGCAGGTATGGGCGTGGATTTGTTTTGGAGTGGTGCACTCCCATGTTCAATTCACGTGTGGTGTGAGCTTGAGGGTGGCCGCGGGGGTTCCCGGGTTATAGCTGCGCGGTCCGATTAAAGAGACGATTTGCTCTTCACCGTTTTTTGCTCCGGTCACCATCTTCACCCCGATATAAGGAGCGGATGAATCCGGGTGGGGTGTGTCGATTTTCAAATAAACAATGCCGGTGGCATTGGCGGTGGCGGTTACTGTCACGGTGGTTCCGTCTTCGAGGATAAAATCTTGCGGTATGCCATCGGCCAGCTCCACTTTGCCCAAATCAAAAACAGGTGTATTGCTGGCGGCGGCACCGAACCATTGGGGTTGGGTTGTCCGTGGCGTCTGGGTATCAGCCCGGGCTTGCTCATTTCTTTGCCGTTCCTGCGCCAGTGTAGCCTCGCGCCGGACGATTTCCTCATGGAGTCCGGCTAGCGAATTGATTTTTACCGGAGGAGGTGGTGAGGGTGGTGTTAAGCTCGCTGGGACGGTGGTGGCGGACGACACCGCCGGCATTTTCGGCACTTCGATAGATGCTGTGCTTAGTGGCAGGTTGGGTGCGATGCCCTCGCATGGCTGGTCTTTCCACACCCCTATGCCAGCTAACAATGCCAGCAAGGAAATGGCCAAAGTGATACGGCTGGTTTTCATCACAGGCTCAAGGGAATGCTTGAGCCTGTCACTACCTATACTTTGCATCTCGGAAATTCACGGCTTTTCACGCCATGGCGCCTCACTCCAGCGGCACTTCGATTTCCACTTCCGCATCGTAATTCACCCCGGTGAAACCAAAGCCGAATAATTTCAGGAACTCGGTCTGGTAGCGCGGGAAGACCGTCAGCGTGTTAAGATTCGCCGTGGTGACTTCCGGCCAGATTTTCTTCACCGCTTCCTGGATATCGGGGCGCATTTCCCAGTCGTCCACGCGCAGGCGGCCCTCGGTATCGGCGGTCGCCGGCTTGCCATCGGCGCGGTAGAGCTGCGTCGCAAACAGGCGCTGGATCTGCTCAATGCAGCCTTCGTCCACTTTTTTCTCCGCCATCACCTTGAGGAGGATCGAAAGATACAGCGGCACCACCGGAATGGCCGAGCTCGCCTGCGTCACCACCGCTTTGTTGACGGACACCCACGCCTTGCCCTTGAGGTCGGCGAGCCGCGCCGTCAGCCGGGCGGCCGTCTTTTCCAAGTCCTCCTTGGCCCGGCCAATGGTGCCATTGCGGTAAATGGGGTAGGTGACTTCCGGCCCGATGTACGAGTAGGCGACGGTCACGGCCCCCGGCGTCAGCAGGCCATGGTTGCGCAGCGCGTCGATCCACAGCTCCCAGTCCTCGCCGCCCATGACTTTCGTCGTCTGACGGATGTCCTCCTCCGTGGCCGGCTCCAGCGCCACATCCACCACTTCCTTCTTGTCCGTGTCCAGCGACTTGGCGGTGAAGGGCGCGCCCACGGGCTTGAGCACCGATTTGTATACCTCGCCGCTGCGTGGGTCGGTGCGCCGTGGCGAGGCCAGGCTGTAGATCACAAGATCCACCGCGCCCAGGTCTTCTTTCAATTTGGCGATGGTCTGCAGCTTGATGTCTTCGGAAAAAGCGTCGCCATTGATGCTCTGCGCATACAGGCCCTCGGCCCGCGCGGCTTGCTCAAGCGCAACCGTGTTATACCAGCCTGCCGAGGCGGGGCGGCCTTTTTCCGAAGGCCGCTCAAAAAACACGCCAAACGTCGCCGCCTTTGCGCCAAACGCCGCCACAATGCGCGAGGACAGCCCATAACCCGTCGAGGCGCCGATGATGAGCACCTTCTTCGGCCCCTGGGCCAGCGGGGGCTGCGACTTTACGTGGGCGATTTGCTCGCGCACGTGCGCCGCGCAGCCGGCCGGGTGGGCGGTGACGCAGACAAATCCGCGCACCTTGGGCTTCACAACAGCGAGAGTGGACATGAATTTACTTTAGCCAGAATTAACCGAATGAACAGAGTTTTTTAGGGTTCCCATTCCGTCAATTTTGTCAATTCTGTCCCTTTCATGACCACCACTTTGGAAATCGGCGCCATTTTCGACTGGGATGGCGTCATCATCGATTCCTCCGCCGCCCACGAACACAGCTGGGACCTCCTCGCCGCCGAGGAAAAACGCGCGCTGCCGCCCGGCCACTTCAAGGCCGGTTTTGGCCGCAAGAACCAGTTTATCATCCCCAATATCCTTCATTGGGCCGACGCCGCGGACACCGCTGAAATCGCCCGCCTGGGTGCGCGCAAGGAGGAGCTTTACCGCGAGATTTTGAAGACCACCGGCATCCAGGCCCTGCCTGGGGTGCGTGACTTGCTGGAAGGCCTGCGCGCCGCGGGCGTGCCTTGCGTGGTCGGCTCCTCGACGCCGCGCCTTAACATCGAGCACGTGATGACCCTCGCCAACCTCCATGGATTTTTCGCCGACATCGTCAGCGCCGAGGATGTCTCCCACGGCAAGCCGCACCCGGAGGTTTTTCTGAAAGCTGCTGCGAAAATCAACCGCGCCCCGGCGTGCTGTGTGGTGTTTGAGGACGCCTTCGTCGGCCTCGAGGCCGCTCGCGCCGGCGGCTTCAAATCCATCGGCGTCGGCACCACCAACCCGGTGGGGAGCTTAAAAGGAAAATGCGACCTAGCGGTGCACCGGCTGGATGAAGTGAGCGTGCGGGAAATAATTAAACTTCTGGCCTAGTTTATTCCAATCCGCGTTTTCCCACCTCATTTTCATCCCAACCAAAATAGTGGCCCAGTTCGTGCAGGTAGGTGAGGCGCACTTCGTCATCGAAAATTGCAGCATCGCTCCCGGCGTAGTCCCAGAGGTTGTTTAGATAAAGAATGATCTGCGAGGGCAGGGGATCGAGGCCGGGGTCCGCCCCATGCGCGGGGCCGACAAACAGCCCCAGCGTGTCGCCTTCCACGCCATCGTCGAGCAATTCCGGCCCCGGTGCCGGCTCAAAGTTTACAGGCAGCGCCTCCGCCAACACGCGCACGTCGGCCGGCAGCGCGCTTCGCGTGCGATTCACCACGCGCTCGGCTCTCGGCAATAATTGCTGAAAATGCATTTAAAAAAATCCTTTGCGCCTTCGCGTCTTGGCGCGAGAAAGAAAGAATGTGAATAACCCGGTTTGTGTGAATCTTGTGCAAAAGAAGAACAACAATGCGTTGCGGGTTCGGCGCATTTGGGCGATTTTTTGCATCGTTGTCACCGTTTGACCCCGGCCGGGCCAAATGGGTGGGATTTTCACCCAAAAAACACCCTATTTTGCCCCCAAATGCGTAATTTTCACTTATACAGGCATCAAATATGCTTTATGAAAACCCCTACAGGTAGGGGTTTGACGAAAAAAGTAACACTAAATGTAGTGGAACCGCTTGACAATGCCTAGAAACTGGATGAAAAATCTCCTTCACGACGAGAATTGCAGCCATTGAGGCCGCTCCCGACCGAATCCCGGCAATTCCCGACGCTGTTTTTTCCGCGCTTCCGGCGCACTGGGCCTTGCTTGCCCTGTGCGCTCGAGATGCGAAAAAAACCAACCTGAACCGAACTAAAACCGAACTCCGTCTCGAAAACAAATCCGTCGCCCGTCCCATCCGCGCGTCGAACCTCCTTTTCCCTCCCGAGACCGCCCTCCGCCATGCCCGCCGAAACCGTCACTTACCAGATTGGACCGAAATCTTTCGTTCTCGACCGCAAGAAAGCCGAGGAAGCCTTTGCCGCCAAGCGTGTCATCAACGGCCGCGTCACGATGTTCTTCAACATCCTGCCCCTGAAGTACACCTGGGCCTACGAGCTGTACAAAAAGATGAAGAACAACCATTGGGAGCCCGAAGACATCCCGATGCAGAAGGACTGTGAGCAGTGGCGCGACGCCACCAAGGCCATCACCGATGTGGACCGCTGGATCATCAAGATGGCCATCGGCTATTTCTCCGCCGCCGAGGGCATCGTGGGCGACAACATCATCCACGTCGTCCGCGAAGTCGTCACCGCGCCGGAGCTCAAGCTCGTCCTGGGCCGCCACGCCCACGAGGAGAACATCCACGCCGACTCGCTGGTTTACATGATTTCCTCCCTGGGCATCAACCCCCACGAGTGCGAAGCCATGTTCGAGGACATCCCGACCATCGCCCGCAAGACCAAGTTTGTCACCAGCAACTCCAAGGCCCTCCGCCGCGACCTCGACCTCAACGACCTCGCCACCAAGCAGGCCCTCGCCAAGAACATCTTCCTCTTCGGCCAGGTCATGGAGGGCACCCAGTTCTACGGCCTCTTTGGCATGGTGCTCTCCCTCTACCGCCAGAACAAGTTTCCCGGCATCGGCCAGATGTTCCGCTACACCCTGCGCGACGAGAGCAACCACATCGAGCTCTTCCGCAACCTGCTCATGGACCTCGTCGAGGAAAACCCGGAGATCTGGACCCCCGCCTTCCGCCAGGAACTCACCGACCTCATGGCCGAAGGCGTGGCCATCGAAAAGGAATTCATCCGCGACTGCCTGCCCGTGGGCGGCGTCGGCCTCACCGCCGGCGAATTCATGCAGTATATTGATTACATCGCCGACCGCCGCCTCGAAGGCGTGGGCCTCAAGCCCATCAACCCGGGCATCACCAACCCGCTGCCCTGGCTCGCCGAGATGATGGACATCAAGAAGGAACAGAACTTCTTCGAAGGCCGCGTCACCGAATACCAGAAGGCCGGCGCCCTCAGCGACGTGCACAACGACGAGCTTTAAAAGCGCGCGCCCACCACCACCGATGACCACGTGCCACGCCATGCTCCCAAAGGCTGCCTTTACCCGGTTCTCGCGCCGGTGCGCTGGCTCGTCGAAAAACTCCTCGTTCTTTACTACGTCGGCACCGACCCCAAAGTCCCCCTCTGGGCCAAGCGGTGCCTCGCCGGTGCGGTCCTCTATGTCGTTTCGCCGCTCGGCATCGCCCTCGATTTCCTTCCGCCCATTGGGGAGGTTGACGACCTGCTGGCCTTCCTGATTGCCGCCGTCGCCGTCGCCTTCTCCATCAAACCACACCACAAATTCCAGGCGCAAGCCCGGGCCCGCCGCTGGTTTGGCGGCCCGCCCCCTTCGCCCCCGCCGCCATCCGCTCCCTTGCCGCCCCTGCTTCCCAAGTAGGGCGCTTTCGCTTTTTCCATTCACTTCTTAAATCCTTAATTCCAACTCCGTACCGCCATGATTCGCCATATTCCGCTCGATGAAGACAATGCCCTGAAGCGCTTTGCGCAGACGCCCGACGACCAGAAGCCCCGCTTCAATTGGCGCGAAGTCATCACCGGCACCACCGTGGTGCAGCCGGACGTCATGGTCATTGCCGAGGGCGTGGCCCGCCACTTCGATCTCGCCGAGATTGCCGATACCGTCGGCTCGGCGCTGACGGACCTGCTGCTCTCCCGCCAGGTGCAGGACATCTACACCGAGCAGAACCGCCAGCTCGTCGCCGAAGTTGCCAAGGAGGTGAGCGAGGAAATCGTCGCCCGCTGGGCCGAGAACAAGGACCGCGTGCTCTCCCAGGAGGAGATTAACCGCATCATCGAAAAGGCCCTCGTCCACCAGAACCAGCACGACGTGGCCATGAGCCTCGTCTTCAAGCGCGCGGGCGTCGCCACGCCGACCGCCACCAACGGCGACGGCACGGGCGCCACGGCCGGCGAGCTCCTGCCGGTGCACGTGCGTCTCATCCGCCGCAACGGCCAGGTCGTGCCCTGGGACCAGAACAAGGTCGAAATCGCCATCCGCAAGGCCTTCCTTTCCCTCCACCTCGACAGCGAACCCGCCGTGCGCGTCGCCGAGTCTGTCAGCAACCGTGTGCGCGACTTGGGCCAGGCCTTTGTTTCCATCGAAGACGTGCAGGACCTCGTGCAGGAGGAGCTGATGCGCCACGGCCACTTCAAGGTGGCCGAATCCTACATCCTTTACCGCTCGGAGCGTTCCCGCCGCCGCATCCAGACGGCCGCCACCGCTTCGCCGGACGACGCCCGCCAGGAGCAGATCATCTTCATCAAGCGCGACAGCGGCCAGACCGAGATGTGGGACGGCGCCGAGCTGCGCGCCCGCATCGCCTTTGCCGCCATCGGCCTCGACCTGTGCCTCACCCGCGAGCAAATCGAGGTCGAGCTGCGCCGCTCCCTCTCCACGGAAATGACGCGCGAGGACCTGCAGCAGACGGTCGTCCTCAACGCCAAGACCCTCATTGAGCGCGATGCCGACTTTGCCAAGTTCGCCGGCCGCATCCTCCTATCCTACATTTATGAGGAAGTGCTCGGCTGGGACATCCTGCGTGACGGCATCGGCGCCCTCAAGCAGTTCCATGCCCGCCAGTTCAAGAAGAACCTCGAGCACGCCGCCCGCATCGAGCGCATCAACCCGGCCCTCCTCAAGTACGACCTTAACAAGCTGGCCGATGCCCTCGACCCGATGTCCGACCTCGAGTTCGACTTCCTCGGCATCCAGACGTTGTACGACCGCTACCTCATTGTGGACAAGACGCGCACGCCCGCGCGCCGCCTCGAGACCCCGCAGTATTTCTGGATGCGCGTCTCCATGGGCCTCTTCCTCAACGAGCCCCGCGAGCGCGAGGACTGGGTCGTCCGCCTCTACGGTCTCTATAAGAACCGCCGTTTCTGCTCCTCCACGCCCACGCTTTTCAACTCTGGCACCCTGCACTCGCAGCTCTCCTCGTGCTACCTCTACAAGGTGGACGACAATATTGAGAGCATCATGATGCGCGGCATCGCCGAAAACGCCTTCCTCTCCAAGTGGGCGGGCGGCCTCGGCGGTTCGTGGACCTCCGTCCGCGGCACTGGCGGCTACATCAAGGGCACCAACGGCGAAAGCCAGGGCGTCATCCCCTTCCTCAAGTTGCACAACGACCAGCTGGTGGCCGTCAACCAGGGCGGCAAGCGCCGCGGCTCCGGCTGCGCCTACCTCGAGACCTGGCACAACGACATCCTCGACTTTCTCGAGCTGCGCCGCAACACCGGCGACGACCGCCGCCGCACGCACGACATGAACACGGCCAACTGGATTCCCGACCTGTTCATGAAGCGCATGGAGGCCCGCGAGGACTGGACGCTCTTCCGTGCCAACGAGGCCCCCGATCTGCACGAGCTCTATGGCCGCCGCTTTGAGGAGCGCTACTGCCACTACGAACAGCTCGCCCGCGACGGCAAGATCTACGGCAAGCCCATCCCGGCCATCGAGCTCTGGCGCCAGATGCTCAAGGTCCTCTTCGAGACCGGCCACCCCTGGATCACCTTCAAGGACCCCTGCAACCTCCGCAGCCCGCAGGACCACGCTGGCGTCATCCACTCCTCGAACCTCTGCACGGAAATCACGCTCAACACCAGCGTGGAGGAAACCGCCGTGTGCAACCTCGGCTCCGTCATCCTCGACACGCACATCAAGCCCGACGGCTCGCTCGACCACCACGCCCTGCGCGAGACCATCCGCGTCGCCGTGCGCGCGCTCGACAACGTCATCGACATCAACTTCTACCCGACGAAGCCGGCCGAGACCTCCAACCTGCGCCACCGCCCCATCGGCCTCGGCGTCATGGGCCTGCACAACGCCCTCTACAAGCGCAACCAGGCGTTCTCCTCTCCGGAAGCGGTCGATTTCAACGACGAGTTCATGGAAGCCATCGCGTTCTACGCGTACGAGGCCTCCAGCGACCTCGCCGGCGAGCGCGGCACCTATTCCTCCTACCACGGCTCCAAGTGGGACCGCGGCATCCTCCCGCAGGACACGCTTGAGTTGCTCGAGCAGGAGCGCGGCGTGGCCGTTGATGTTCCCCGTGGCGGCCGGCTGGACTGGACGCCCCTGCGCCAGAAAATCCGCCGCCAGGGCATGCGCAACAGCAACGTCCTCGCCATCGCGCCCACGGCCACCATCTCGAACATCATGGGCACCTCGCCCTGCATCGAGCCCTACTACAAGAACCTCTTCGTCAAGAGCAACCTCGGCGGCGAATACATCGTGCTCAACCACGAGCTCGTCCGCGATTTGAAGAAGCGGAGCCTCTGGGACGCGCAGATGATCGACCAGCTCAAGTACTTCGACGGCGAACTGGCCAACATCGACCGCATCCCCGCGGACATCAAGCAGAAGTTCGCCACCGCGTTCGACATCGACTACAGCTTCGTCATCGACGGCGCCGCCCGCCGCCAGAAGTGGATCGACCAGTCCCAGTCCGTCAACCTCTTCCTCGGCAAGCCCGACATCAAGACGCTGTCGCATATGTACCGCGCCGCCTGGCGCAAGGGCCTCAAGACCACCTATTACCTCCGCACGCTCGGCGCCTCCAATATCGAGAAGGCTACCGTGGCCGTGAAGAAGGAAACCCGTGGCGCCATCGCCCGTGGTGAGGAGGGCGCCGCCGCCGCCAGCCCCGACACCGAGGGCACCAACCCGCCCCTGCCCAAGCGCGTTTACTCAGAGGAGGAAAAGCAGGCCTGCAGCCTCGAAGCCCGCCTCCGTGGCGAATCTTGCGAAGCCTGTCAGTAGAACTTTAAGGAGGTGATGAAGAATGAGCTCAACCAAAAAAGTTGCGCGTAGTGCAATAAGTGGGAAATTCGTTCGTATGACTTACGCAAAGACGCATAAGTCAACCACGATTGTGCAGCGAGTTTCTAAGAAATAATGATCGCTAAGTGTTGCTACGGTATAAAATAAAAGGGGCGGCCTAATAACAAAAGGCCGCCCCCTTATATTTGGTAATTAAGGTAGGGTGGACATTATAATTTCTATTCCTGCGGTTTTAATACCACCAGCATCCGTGCCGCCGTCAGCGCGGGTAGGGGGGCAAGTATCTTTTCAACCCCCTGGATCGTCGGCAGGGCAAAGTCCGGATATAGCTGTGGGCCGCGAAAACCGCCGCTCATTAGGTACGCCAGGGCGGGAAAATACTTCACACGGGTGATTTCCCAACTCCGCAGGGCTTCAGGCTGCTGCTCGCGCGGCAGTTTGGCAAAATGGCGCGCCAGCCGCCAGCAATTGCCCTGAGCCGCATAGTAGGTCTGTTTCGCGGAGTCGAAGTTTTCCGGAATGGCCCATTCAATCGGTTCCCCCAACGCCAGCGGCTCGTGGTGGAACATACCGTACACCATCCTCCCCAGCAGCCCCGCTGCCGGTTCCATCAGCACGACCACGCCACCGGGGGCCAGCACCCGGCGGAATTCTCGCAGTGCTGCCCCGGGATATTGCAGGTGGTGCCAGACATCGAAAAGAATCAGGTTGGAGATGCTCCCATCCGCAAAGTTCAGGGCATAGGCGTTTTCCACCCGGTCAAGCCAGGGATTGGCAAAGATGTCCGAGGTGATGCACGCCGGCAGCACTTCCTTGATATTGCCCATGCCGGAGCCTAGTTCGAGAGTCTGCCCTTGCCCCCCCGTCGGCAGCACAGCGGCGATTTCCTCGTACAACCCGCGGTAGATGCGCCGCAGGGCCGGTTTGCGTTCCCACGCCGCGCGGTTTTCGTGGATTTCCCGGTTGTGTTGGTCAATGTCGGCCATGCAGGAAAGGCAGGATATATATATGTAGCATGGCGACCAAGGCAAACTTCCAGATAGGGCAGGGGCCCTCAGTCCTAGGGCCACCCCGGTTAGTCTTGCCCCGCCCCGGCGGGAACAGCATGATAAGGGCCGTGTCTGAACCTGAGCCATGGCCCGCACCGGCACCCAAGGACGGCGAGACTTTTCCCGAGCCCACCCTGACGCAGCAGGATCTGGACCGTGCCTTTTGGGCGCAATTAATCTTGTTCGCCCTTATGGCCGTTTTTATAGTCGCCCCTTTTATTCTCTGGTGGTGGCTGTCTGCGCACAAACAATGACCACCGCTGTGCCGTCCTGATTCATGAAGCGCCCCCTTTACATCATCCGCGCCGTGTTCTTCTGCCTGTGCCTGGTGGGCGGCTTTCTGGTGTGGTATGCGCAGGGGTCCAACCGCAGCGACGCCGAGCATACGGGCCTGGGCGTTTTCCTCGTCGTGGCCGGGGGCATCGGCGCGCTGACCATCCTAGTGGACCTGCTGCTCAAGGGCTTTTCCCTGCGCTCCCTCACGGCGGTGACCTTCGGCCTCGCCATGGGTGTGCTCATTGCGGCGCTCATCAACGCCTCGCCATTTTTTGACCGTGACAGCATCGACCCAAATATGCTCTTGCGCGTCCGCGTCGTCCTTTTTGTCGTCACCCTCTATCTAGCCACGGTCATGGCCCTGCGCGGCCGCGACGAATTCCACCTCGTCATCCCCTACGTGCGCTTTGTGCCGCAGGAAGTCGCCAGCGCCCTCGTCGTCACCGATGCCAGCGCCTTGATTGACGGGCGCGTCCTCGGTGTGTGCCAGAGCCATTTCCTTGGCGGCGCGCTGGTGGTGCCCCGTTTTGTCATCGAGGAGCTGAACCGTATCGCCGACTCGCCCGACCCTCAGCGCCAGAGCCGCGGGCGCCGTGGCTTGGAAGTTCTTAATGAACTGCGCCGTGTGCCCGGCCTTGAGCTGCGTGTGCACGATGTCATTTTGGAAAATCGCCAGCAGATCGACGACAAGCTTATCTTCGTCGCCCGCAGCCTCAAGGCCCGCCTGCTGACCACCGACTACAATCTCGCCAAACTGGCGGAGTTTCATGACGTGGAGTGGCTCAACCTCAACAAGCTTGCCCGCGCCCTGCATCCGGAAGTCACGGTGGGCGACACTTTCACGGTGGACCTCGTCAAGCCCGGCAAGGAAGCCGGTCAGGCCGTGGGCTATCTAGGCGATGGCTCGATGGTGGTGGTGGGCGAGGCGGAGAAATTCATCGGTCGTGATGTCGAGGTCGAGGTGGTTAACGTGGTCCCCTCTGCCGGCGGCAAAATGGTCTTTGCGCGTGTCATCGGCGGTTTGAAAAAGGCATTGAGCGCCTAAATATTTTTTTCGGGGGAAACTGATATTTCCTGATGAAGGCCGGCCTGTCTGGGGGTTACTCACTGGTTTTTGCCGCCCATGCTTGATGCCATTTTAACTCTCCACGCTCACGGAAAACGGTGACAAGAATAGGCCGGCGTTGCGAATGATTATCGCCACCTTTTGGAGGCATATCTTCATTTTTCTTTCGCGGTCAAAAAGTGTTAAAAACCCCGCGGAGTTGGAATCACGCTTGCTAAAGAGTCGTCGGCTTGATTCTCTGGTGGGTAAGTGAAACGACCGTTTGCCTGCCCCGGTGGGCGGCTGCTTCACCGAAAATAAATAACTACATCAATATCATGAATAATAAATCCGCTCGCAAGGGTTTCACCCTCGTTGAAATTATGATCGTCGTCGTCATCATCGGCCTCCTGGCCGCCATGGCGATTCCCGCGTTCAGCAAGGTGCGCCAGCAGTCGCGCATCAAGGCTGTGACGAACAACCTCCGCCAGATCTCCACCGCCGCCCAGCAGTACTTCCTGGACAAGGGTGTGACGACGGCTGGCTACACCGACCTCGTCGGCACGGGCACCGATAACTATGTGCGCAACGTCTCCCCGGTCGCTGGCGAAGTCTATTCGTCCTTGAGCGTCAACCAGAGCGACACGCAGATCTCCATCACCGCTGACTCCTTCGGCACGGTGACTTACAACCAGTAAGCACGGGTTCTCTTCGGAAAAGCCGTTTCCCCACACTGGGGAAACGGCTTTTCTTTTTTGCCGCCCCATCTACCGGTGGGTTTATTTTCCCCGCCCCTCCATGGAGCGTGGTCGGCCCCCCTGTAGCAGGTCTTGCAGCCATTATGTAGGGGCGCAGTCTTGCTGCGCCCGCGAACACGCGAATGCATTGAGCCGGTGGACATCGTTTTTATGTTCCCAACACGATTTTTTCACCTCAGGTAAAACCCTGAGTCGTTTTCAAAAAATTCCCTAACAAATTGAAAGATAGTGACTAGCAAAATTGTTAATTTCTTATCAAAAGAAATTTATGCTTGGCAGTAGGAGGTGTATTAAGTATATTTTCACCCGTCACAGTCGCTCTGGCTGTGCCAGTATTAATACTAACCTACCTAGGTATATCATGAATAATAAGACCGCCCGCAAGGGTTTCACCCTCGTTGAAATTATGATCGTCGTCGTCATCATCGGCCTTTTGGCCGCCATGGCGATTCCCGCGTTCAGCAAGGTGCGCCAGCAATCGCGCATCAAGGCTGTGACGAACAACCTCCGCCAGATCTCCACCGCCGCCCAGCAGTACTTCCTGGACAAGGGTGTGACGACGGCCGCCTACACCGACCTCGTCGGCACGGGCACGGACAGCTATGTGCGTAACGTCTCCCCGGTTGCCGGCGAAGTCTATTCGTCCTTGAGCGTCAACCAGAGCGACACGCAGATCTCCATCACCGCCTCCTCCTTCGGCACGGTGACTTACAACCAGTAAGCACGGGTTCTCTTCGGAAAAGCCGTTTCCCCACACCGGGGAAACGGCTTTTCTTTTGCGCACTTTTTCGTTTAACTGGGCCATGGCCGTTTCGGCCCGCCCCATCTTGCTGCGATGATAGCTCGTTTCTACTACAGCCACGACCGCGCCACCCGTTGGCGGCTGCTCGGGGCCGTGGCCTTGGCCAGTGCGGTGGTGGAATACCGCCTGGGCCTCGCCAGCGTCAAAGTGTCGGTCTGGATCACCCAGTTTGCGGGCTATTGGCTGGTGGCGGCCACCTGCCTGCTTTGCGCCGCGGCGCTCGTCGCGGAGTTGCGTGCCCACTGGCCCGGCTGGGCGCGGCTGCGGCCCCATTGGCCGGGATTGCTGGCCGGTGTGCTTATCGCCCTCTTTTGGCAGGCGCATGAACCGCACGATTTCAAAATTCTCTTCGATGAGCACGTCTTGGGCGGCATTGCCCGCACCATGCACTACGAGCGCGAAGGCGCCTACCCCGGCTATGCCCATTTCATCAATGACCATCTCGTCACCTTTGGCTTCGGCGTCGATAAGCGTCCGCTGCTTTTCCCTTTCCTGGTGTCCGTCGTGCATGACCTGACTGGCTTTCGTCCGGAAAATTCCTTTGTCGTCAACGGCCTGTTGGGGTTTGCGCTTTTGATGCTCATTTACGGGATCGGCGCCGTTCAGGGCGGCTGGCGCGTTGGGTGTTTTGGCCAGCTGCTTTTTGCCGGCCTGCCGCTTATTGCCCAAAACGCCACCGGCGGCGGCTTTGACCTGCTCAACATCACGGTCATCACCGCCTTTTTCATCACCGCCTGGAATTATTGGCGCCAGCCTGGCACGGGCGGGCTGGACTTGCTGGTCTTCACCGGCCTGGTGCTGGCCAATTGCCGCTACGAGTCCATGCTCTTTCTCGCCCTGCTTGCGGTGCTCGTCGTCCTCAAATGGGTGCGCGAACGTCAGGTCACGCTCACACTTGCGGCGGCACTTTCCCCGCCCCTGGTGCTGCCTCCGCTGTTGTTGAACCAGATTTTCATGGGCGGGGGTGGCGGCAGCTATTTCCAGACGTCCGCCAGCAATTTCCTGAATTTCAAATATCTCGGAGAAAATGTCGTCCACGCTGGCTATTTTCTCTTCATGCCGGACTTTCAGTCCAACAACTCCCTGCTGCTCTCCCTCGTGGGTCTGGCCGCGCTACTGTTGGCGTTGATGTGGATTGGCCGCCAGCTGCCGGGTTTTCTCAAGGGCTTCGGGGTGGAAATTCCCCTGTTGCTCGCCGTCAGTGGTGTGTTGTGTGTGACATTCATCGGGTGGCTTTCCTTCTGGGGGCATTGGGACGACGCACTCGTGCAGCGCTTTTCCCTGCCGCTTTACACCGGCTTTGTTCTCTGTGCGATGTTTGTGGCGGCGCGCCTCTTGCGGGGTCGGCTGTTGCCCGGCTGGGTCGTGGCGGGTACCGCTGTCTATGCCGTGGCCGCCGCCGCCCCGGTTTCTTCCGAAGCCTACATGACGAACGACATGCAGTCCTACGTCACCTACCGCTGGGCTCGGGATTACGTGCTCAAACACGCCGACCAGTCGGTGCTCATCATCTCCCGTGCCAGTGTGATGTTTACCATGTACGGCCAGGCCAACATCCACATGGGCATCGCCAACCATAACCCCGCCAAGGTGGCCAATGTGCTGCCCAACGGCTTGTACCGCGATATCTGGGTCGTGCAGGAATACACCCGCAACGCCAAACTTAATGCCTGGGTCGAATATCCGCCTGCGCGGCTGGACCAGCGCTTCATTCTTAAAACCATTGCGGAGAAGGACACTAACATCAACTTCCACGTGCGCATCAGCCGTGTGGTCGGCTACGATCCCGCCCGGCCCGCCGGTGTCCGCCGCCTGCAGTCCGAGATGGATGCCGCCACCACCGACGACACCCGCAAGAAACTCGGTGGGGATTATGTGGCGCCTTCCGGCACCGAGAGCGTGCTCACCCAGCGCCCCGCGGACGAGCCGCCAGCCTATCCCACGCTTACCCAAGTGCCCACGGATGAATTGGAGTTCAACGACTATCTGCTCCACCAGTATCCGTAAGCCGCCGGGGCTTTTTGCTGTTTCCTTACCCAATGCCTTCTGCTGACCAGGACGATAGTTTTGCCTACCGCATCCAAGCGGGCTTTCGCCGGCAATTGGCGCGGCTGCACGCGCGCTTTATCCCTCCCGGTGAGCGCGTGCTCGAATGGGGTAGCGGCCGGGGTGATTTGCTGGCCGCCCTCAAGCCCGCCCAGGGCCTGGGCTTGAATGCCGACCCCGTGCGCGTCGCCGAGGCTCGTGAAAAACACCGCGGCACCCATTGCGAATTCCGCGAAGGCCGCCTGCCGGAGACGCCGGTGACCGGTGAGTGGGACCATATCGTCCTCAACTACCTGCCGGGTTATCTCACGGATGTGCAAAAGGCGTTCGAATCCCTGCTCGCCAATAGCCACCCGCGTACCCGCCTTTACATCACCTCCCTGAACAACATCTGGTATCCGCTCATCAAGCTCGGCGCCTCCTCGGGCGCCGTGGTGAAGCGCGACTACTGGAATTGGCTGTCCAGCCGCGACCTGGTTAATCTTCTCGAGCTCGCGGGGTGGGAGGTCGTTCTTTCCCGGGGCGAGCAGCTGTTTCCTTTCGACATCCCGTTGCTCGACGGCTTTTTCAACCGCTTCCTCGTCCGCCTGCCGGGAATGCAGGCGCTGGGGATGACCATCTTCATCGTCGCGCGGCCCAAGGTGCGCTTTGCCGCGCGCGAGCAGGCCAGCCTCTCCGTCGTGGTGCCCATGCGCAATGAGGAGGGCAACGTCGCCGCCGCGCTCAACCGCATCCCCCCACTTGGCAGCTTCACCGAGGTCATTTTTGTCGAGGGCAACAGCAAGGACAACACGTGGGGCGTCCTGCAACAGGCCGTGGCGGAGTATCAGGGGCCCCTGCGCCTCAAGCTCGTCCGCCAGCCGGGTAAGGGCAAGTGGGACGCCGTCCATCACGGTTTCAAGCAGGCCACGGGCGATGTGCTCGTCATCCAGGATGGCGATCTCACTGCGCCGCCGGAGGATTTGCCAAAATTTTTCGATGTGCTGTGCGACGGCACGGCCGAGTTCGTCAATGGCAGCCGCCTGGTTTACCCGATGGAAAACCAGGCCATGCGCTTCCTCAATATGCTGGGGAACCATTTCTTTGCGAATGCCCTCAGTTTTGTCCTCAGCCAGCGCATCAAGGACAGCCTCTGCGGCACCAAGATGATGGCCCGGCGCGATTACGAGCGCCTGCTCCGCCGCCTGCCCGAACTGGGTGATTTCGACCCTTTTGGCGACTTCAACCTCCTCTTTGGTTCGGCACTCATGGGGCTGCGCATCCGCGACCTGCCCGTGCGCTATAAAAACCGCACTTACGGCGAAACCAACATCTCCCGCTTCCGCCACGGTTGGATTTTGCTCAAAATGACGGCCTTTGGCCTACGGAAAATCCGGTTTCGGTGAGTTTCTACCATGGCTTCCGCCTCGCCAGCTTCCATTCCTGCTGCCGGCGTTTTGCGCCCTCCGCCGTGGCGGCTGGCGCTGCAGGTGATACTTTTGGTCTTGGCGGGCTTCTTCGTTTTTGCCCCCGCCTTGCATGGCGAATGGCTCTGGGACGACGGCTTCACCCTGCGGGATAATCCGCTGATGCACGACTCTGCCGGGTGGTGGAAAATCTGGTTTGCCCCGCCAGGTCCGGATTTTTTTCCGCTGACGACCACGGTGGAGTGGCTTCTTTGGCAGCTGTTTGGCGACCATTCGTTGCCGTTTCACGTCGCGTGTCTTGTCCTTCACTTGTTCAGCGCATTTTTGCTCTGGCGGCTGTTTGACCGGCTGGGGTTGCGCTTTGCCTGGTGGGGGGCGCTCCTGTTTGTCGTGCACCCGGTGGTGGTGGAGTCCGTGGCTTGGGTGTCGGAGTTGAAGAACACGGTTTCACTACCGTTTCTCCTCGGCGCATTGCTGGCCTGGCTTGATTATGACGAGCGAGGCCGCTCGCGGGACTATCTGGTGGCACTGGGGCTCTTTGTCGCGGCACTGCTGGCCAAGACTTCCGTGGTCATGCTGCCGTTCGTGCTGCTACTCCACGCTTGGTGGAAATACGGCGCCCTTTCGCGCAAGCGAATCGCGGCCACGCTGCCATTCTTTGCGGTGGCGTTGGTGTTGGGCTTGCTCACCATGGTTTTTCAGAAGCAATGGGCCATCGGGGCGGAGTCCATCGATGTCGGTGGCTGGCCCGCGCGTGTGGCTGGGGCCGGGTGGGCTGTTTTGTTTTATTTTGGCAAGTGCCTGTGGCCGTTTGACCTGATGCCCGCCTATCCGTCGTGGAGTTTCGTCAATCTTTCCTTTATCGATTTTCTGCCTTGGCTGGTCATCGCCATCGTTTTCGCTGGATTCTGGCTGCGACGCGAAAGTTGGGGCCGCCCAGCTTTGCTCGGCTGCGGTTTTTTCCTGCTCAACCTTGCGCCGGTGCTTGGTTTTTTGTCGATGTCCTATATGCGCATCGCGTGGGTGGCAGACCATTTTGTTTACCTGCCCCTCATCGGCCTTATCGGCATTGCATTGGCCGGAGCACAGAGGGTGGTGGCTGCTTTGCCCCGCCAGGCGGGCGCCTTTGCCGCCGCCGCTGCCGCCTTGCTGCTCATGCTCGGCTGGCAAAGCCGCGCCTACGCTGCCAATTTCCGCGACCAGATTGCCTTATGGTCCTACACGTTGCAGGTCAACCCGGCTTCCTGGCTTGCCGCGCTTAATCTGGGCTTGAGCCTCACCGACCACGGCCGGCGGGTGGAGGCCGAAGCCGCCTTGCGCCAATCGCTCGTCCTCAAGGAGGATGTTTACGGCACACATCTGGCCCTTGCCAACGTCGTCGCGCAAACAAACCGCTTGCCGGAAGCGGCGCATGAATACGAGCGGGCGCTTCAGCTCTCGCCTGAATCAATCGAGGCCCACGTCAACTACGGCATCGTCCTTTCCCGCCTGGGCGACGAGCCGGGCTCCGCGCATCAGTATGACCTCGCCACACACTGCCGTGCGCAATCACCCATCGCATTGGCGGATTTGGCGATTGCGCATTTCAACCTGGCCAACGTCCTGTTGAAGAATGGTCATCGCGAGGAGGCCGTCGCCCACCTGGAGGCGGCCCTGGAAGCCCAGCCCAGCCTCGCCGCCGCGCGCAACTTGCTGCAGAAGCTCCGGACGCCACCGGCAAAATAGGCCCCCCGCCCGCCTTATTCATCCAGGCACGTGGCCAGCCACTTTTCCGCCTGGGCGGTTGTCCAGCCCTTGCGCGCGGCATAGTCGTCCAGCTGGTCGCGGCCAATATGCCCGACGTGGAAGTATTTGGCCTCGGGATGGGCGAAATACAGGCCCGCCACGGTGCTCGCCGGCCACATGGCAAAGTTTTCCGTGACTTTCGCGCCGGTCGTCTTTTCCACGTTGAGCAGTTTCCACAGCTGGGCCTTTTCCGAATGGTCGGGTATGCAGGGGTAGCCGATGGCCGGGCGGATGCCCCGGTATTTCTCGTCAATCAACTCCTCGGTGGTCAATTTTTCCCCCGTGGCATAGCCCCAGAACTCGGTGCGCACCTTTTTGTGCAGGTATTCGGCAAAAGCCTCCACGCAGCGGTCACCCAGCGCCTTGATCAGAATGCCGGTGTAGTCGTCGCGGTTTTGCTCAAACTCCCGGGCCCAATCTTCAACTTCATGCCCCGCCGTGCACACAAAACCGCCCACCCAGTCCGCCACGCCTGTTTCCTTGGGCGCGACAAAGTCGGCCAGGCTCTGGTAGGGCCGGTCGTTGTCTTTCTGCGCCTGTTGGCGGAGGAAGTGGAAGGTGTCGAGCACCTGCGTGCGCTTGTCATCGGCATACAACACCACGCTGTCGCCCACGCGGTTTGCCGGCCAGATGCCAAAGGCTGCCTTGGGCTTAAACCGTTTCTCCGCGATGATGCGTGCCAGGAGTTTTTCCGCATCGGCGTGCAGCTTCTTCGCCTCCACGCCATACTTCTCACTGTCGAAAATCTTCGGGTAAACACCGCGCAGCCCCCACGAATGGAAGAACGGAGACCAGTCCACATCGTTGAAAATCTCCGCCAATGGCACTTGATCGAGCACGCGTGTGCCAGGGGTGTTCGGCTGCGCCGGCGGCTGCTTCACCCAGTCAAACACCCAGCCCTTGCTCCGGGCCTCGGCCAGCGGCAGCAGCTTGGTCTCGCCGCGGTTGGCGGCGTGCTTCGCGCGCAGCTTTTCATATTTGGCGGCGGTTTCCGCGGCAAATTTCCCCTTGTTCTCCTGCGACAGTAATTGCGCGCACACGCCGACCACGCGCGAGGCATCCACCACGTGCGCGGTGGTGCCCGAATAGTGCGGGGCAATTTTGAGCGCCGTATGCGCCTCGCTGGTGGTCGCGCCGCCGATGAGCAGCGGAAGCTTCAGGCCCAGCCGTTCCATCTCGGCGGCATTGTGCGCCATCTCGTCCAGTGAGGGCGTGATGAGGCCCGACAGGCCGATGATGTCCGCCTGCTTCTCCTTTGCCGCTTCCAGAATTTTTTCGCACGACACCATGACCCCGAGGTCCACGACCTCGTAGTTGTTGCACGCCAGCACCACGCCGACGATGTTCTTGCCGATGTCGTGCACGTCCCCCTTGACGGTGGCCAGGACGATGACGCCCTGTTTTTGCGCCGCTGGGTTGGCCGCGCGCTCCGCCTCCATGAAAGGTGTCAGGTAGGCGACTGCCTTTTTCATCACGCGGGCGCTCTTGACCACTTGGGGCAGGAACATTTTGCCTGCGCCAAACAGGTCGCCGACGATTTTCATGCCGTCCATCAGCGGACCTTCGATGACGAGCAGCGGCCGTCCCAGTTCCTGGCGGGCTTCTTCGGTGTCGCCGTCAATAAAGTCGGTGATGCCCTTGACCAGCGCATGGGAAAGCCGCTCGCGCACGGGCAACGCGCGCCAGGCCTGTGCGTCGCCCTCGCCGGCGGCGGCGGTCCCGGCGGTGGCGCCGCGGGCTTTCAATTCCTCGGCATGGGTGACGAGGCGTTCCGTCGCGTCCGGGCGGCGGTTCAGCAGCACGTCTTCGACGAGTTCCTTCAGCTTGGGCTCGATGCCGTCATACACGGCCACCATGCCGGCGTTGATGATGGCCATGTCGAGGCCCGCGCGGATGGCGTGGTAGAGGAAGCTGCTGTGCATCGCCTCGCGCACGACATTGTTGCCGCGAAAGGAGAAGGACACATTGCTCACGCCGCCGGAGATGCGCGCCCCCGGGCACGCCGCCTTGATTTCCGGAATCGCCTCAAAGAAATCCAGCGCGTAGCGGTTGTGCTCCTCGATGCCGGTGGCGACGGTCAGGATGTTCGGGTCGAAGATGATGTCGCCGGGCGGGAAATCCAGCTTCTCGCGCAACAATTTGTAGGCGCGCGTGCAGATGCGCACTTTCTCCGCCTTGGTCGCTGCCTGGCCCTGCTCGTCAAAGGCCATGATGATGGCGGCCGCGCCGTAGCGGCGGATCTCCCGCGCCTGGCGCAGAAATTTTTCCTCGCCTTCCTTGAGCGAGATGGAGTTGACCACGCACTTGCCCTGCGCGCATTTCAAGCCCGCCTCGATGACGCTCCACTTCGAGCTGTCCAGCATCAGCGGCACGCGCGAGATGTCCGGCTCGCTGGCGAGCAGGTTGAGAAAGCGCGTCATGCTGGCCTCGCCGTCGAGCAGGGCCTCGTCAAAATTCACGTCGAGGATGTTGGCGCCGTTTTCCACCTGCTGGCGCGCGACCGTCAACCCCGCGTCGAAATTGCCCGCTTGGATGAGCTTCTTGAACTGCGGCGACCCGGTGACGTTCGTGCGCTCGCCCACCACAAAGAAGGGCGCGCCCGGCCCATCCTGGGTCATGGGCTCCAGCCCGCTCAGGCGCAGGCCGGTGGGGTGGGAGGCTGGCTGGCGCGGCGGATACTTCTCCAGCCGGTTGCGGATGGCGCGGATATGCCCGGGCGTCGTGCCGCAGCAGCCGCCAACCACGTTCACCAGTCCGGCGCGCGCAAATTCTTCCAGAAATCCGGCGGTGTCCTCCGGCCCTTCGGGAAAGCCGGTTTCACTCAACGGGTCCGGCAGGCCCGCGTTGGGATAGCAGCTGACATAACAATCCGCCAGACGTGAAAGCTCTTCGATATAGGGGCGCATCAGTGCCGCGCCCAGGGCGCAATTGAAGCCCACGGACAGGGGGCGCGCGTGCGAAATGGAATTCCAGAATGCTTCCGTGGTCTGGCCCGACAGGGTGCGCCCCGAGGCGTCCGTGATCGTTCCGGAAATCATCACGGGCAGGCGCCGGCCCGTGCGCTCGAAGTACAAATCAATCGCATACAGGCACGCTTTGACATTCAACGTGTCGAAAATCGTCTCGGGCAGCAGGATGTCCACCCCGCCTTCCACCAGCGCGGTGATTTGCTCGTAATACGCGTCGCGCACCTGGTCAAAGGTGACTTCGCGCTTGCCCGGGTCGTTCACATCGCGGGAGAGGGATAGCGTGCGGTTCAGCGGCCCCAGCGCCCCGGCGACAAAGCACAGGCGGCCCGGCGTGGCGCGCTCAGCCTCGTCTGCGGCCTGTCGGGCCAGCTTCACCGCGGCGAGGTTCATCTCGCGCACAAACGGCTCCAGCTGGTAATCCGCCATCGAAATCACGTTCGCGTTGAACGTGTTCGTCTCAACGATGTCCGCCCCGGCCGCAAAATATTCCCGATGCACGTTGAGCACCGCCTCCGGGCGGGTGATCACCAGTAGGTCGTTGTTGTTCTTCAGGTCGATGGGATGGTCTTTGAATCGCTCGCCGCGAAAGTCCGCCTCGCCAAATTTGTGTCGCTGGAGCATGGTGCCCGTCGCGCCGTCAAGAAACACAATGCGCTTCGCCAGCAGGGCGCGCAGTTGTTCCCCGCGCGCGGTCAGCGGCAGGCGGTGGGTGGGCAGGATGGACGTGGGATCAGCCATGGGTTAAATAACGCATCAACGTATCTTGATATGTTGATGCGTCAATCTAAAAACGTTCAATAAATTGGGCTAAAAATCGGGAGGGGAGGCTTTGAAGCTACACGCAAAATGCGTCACCTGGGTAGCTTAAAATTGCATGGGGTACCCATGGATGAATTTGCTTCAACCCCTCCGCTGCTTGCTCCATCCTTCGGAAGTGTCTTCTCCCTACGCCGACTTGCCCATCCCGCCCGGGGCCGAGCCCCAGCTCGCCGCCTTGGCTGCCTTGCAACGCGAGTGGAATGACAAGCTCAACCTCGTCTCGCGCCAGGATGTCGAAAATCTGGAGCGCCGCCATCTCGCCGCCTGTGTGGCTCCGGTGAAGTTTCTCACCCTCCAGCCAGGGGCCACCGTCCTTGATGTCGGCACGGGGGGCGGTCTGCCGGGCCTCCCCTTGGCCATTTGCTACCCGCAGGCGAAGTTTCTGCTGGTGGATTCCATTGGCAAAAAAATCCGCGCGGTTGAGGACATGGCGCAACGGCTCGGCCTCAAGAATGTCGAGGCCCGCCAGGCGCGCGCGGAGACCGTGACGGGCCGCTTTGACTTTGTCATCGGCCGCGCGGTGACGGCGCTGCCGGAATTGGTCGGCTGGGTGCGCGCCCGCCTGCAACCCGGCGTCCGCCATTCGCTCGCCAACGGCCTCCTCCTATGGAAAGGTGGCGACTTGGCCGCGGAAATCGCCGCCTTGGGTGTCGAGCCGCGGCAGAAGTTTTTTCTCGAGGCTTTTTTCAACGACCCTTATTTCCAGGAGAAATACATCCTCCATTTTGCCGCTGAGGATATTTTGAGCAAAACCCATGCGCCCGCCTGACCCAGCCCTCGCGCGCCGGCTCGGGCAGTTTCTCGGGCAGGCCCCGCGCATCCATCCCACAGTTTACATCGCCGCCCAGGCGACGGTCGTGGGCGATGTGCGTCTGGGCGCGCACGCCAGCGTGTGGCACTCCGCCGTTTTGCGCGGCGACATCAATTATATCGAGGTGGGCGAGGGCACGAACATCCAGGACGGCGCGGTAATCCATCTCGCGGATGATTTTCCGGCCATCCTGGGCCGCCATGTCACCATCGGGCACCTGGCCATGGTCCATGCCTGCGTGGTGGAGGATGAATGCCTCATCGGCATGCACGCGACCGTGCTCGACGGCGCAGTCATTGGCGCCCAATCGCTGGTTGGCGCGGGTTCGCTCGTCACGAAGGGGACAAAGATCCCGCCGGGTTCGCTGGTGCTGGGTTCTCCGGCCCGGGTTCTGCGCGCGCTTACCCCCGAAGAGCGTGCCGCCCTGCGCGAATCCGCCGAAAAATACATCCAGGTTGCCGCCGCGCATAAAAGCCGCGCCCACCCGTGATGAGCGACCACATCCCAACCTGGGTGCGCGAAGTTCTGGGCCTTGCGCCGGAGGCAGTGGTGCGTGCTGACGAGGAAGCCCACTGTCCGGACCCTTCCTGCCCCCTACGCCGCACGGTTTTGCAATGGCCTGATGCGGCGGGGAAAACATCGCGCACAGTCATTGTGAAGCCGCTGGCCTATGTTCGCCGCCCGGATGTGGAGCGGGCCTTGCGCCTCTACCTCGCCATGCGCGGGGTATAAGCGCGCTTTATTTGGCGGCGCTTTTCCCGAGCTTTTTCAGTTTTTTCAGCTCCGGCTCCAGTTCAGCCACATATTTCGGGTCCATGCGGTCGATGAACAGCACGCCTTCCACATGGTCGAACTCATGCTGGATCACCCGGGCCAGCAGGCCGGTCGTCTCCAGCACATGGGCCTTGCCCTGCAAATCCTGATAGCGCAGCCGCACGGACCATGGCCGGCTCACCGCCCCGCGAATTTCCGGGAACGACAGGCATCCTTCCTCGACGGTGTTTTTGCGGCCCGGCAACAGCTCCACCTCGGGATTGACCACCACCAGCGGCATCAACAACGCCGCCGGCACCAGCTTGCCGTCGAAAGTGACTTTCTCCGCCTCCGCCGTGCGGCTCAACAGGTCGGCCACAAACATCAGCTTCGCCTGGCCGACTTGCTGCGACGCCAGGCCAATGCCGTCATTGGCCATCATCGTCTCCAGCATATCGCTGGCATAGTTGGCCAGGGCCTTGTCAAAGGCCGTGACCTTCGCGCCGCGCTGGCGCAGGACGGGATCGCCGTATTTGACGACATTCAGGAGCATCGGCCCATCCTAGCGCGAAAGCCCACCCGCGAAAACAAAAAACCGTGGATTACTTCGCTGACGCCTTGAAATATGCCCCGAGGTCGATCTTTGAATACTTGCGGTCCGCGGCCAAGGTGCCTACGGCGAGGTAGAGCACGCGGTTGGCAGGCTCAAAAATCATGGACTGCATCGTCAGGTTGCCTTGCTGCACGTGCTCAAGGAGGGAGACAACCTCCGTCCGCCCGATTTTGCCGTACTCATTTTTCGTGGTATCGTGCAGGTAGTCATACCGGGCGCACAGCCCCGGCCGGTCGGCATCCTGGCCGCGTTGGTGGTTGGTGCTGATGAGCGCGGTCTGGGCCTGCCCGCGGCGCACCACATTCTTTTCCGGGTTTATCTCCACCACGGCGCGCTGGCCGCCTGCATCCATGAGCATCAGGTTATTGGCCGTCTGGCGCGGAGTGTCCTGCAAGAGCTGGATGGCCTCATCCACGGTCTTGCAGCGTTCCAAAATCGTGCGGTACAGCAGCGTGTAGGGCATCCCGCGCACCGCCAGTCCGGGGCCGCGCGTCACCTCCATGTTCGACAGGCAGAGCCCATGCTCGTTCATGCCAGAGACGGCGCCGATCATCCCCGGCCAGCCAATGGCTGCAAAAGCGTAACGGCCTTCGGGATGGTAGAGGAACACCACGGAGTTTTTATCGGCGACATTGAATGAATCGAAATCAAGATTGCGGGCAAAACGGGCCACTCGGTCGGGCGCGGCATCGGCCGGCAGCGTCACCGTCGAGCACGCCACCATTGGCATCAGGTCCAGGAAGCAGTTGGCCAGCATCACATCGCTTTCCTTTGCCGGCAGTGCCGCGGCGAGGGATTTTATTTCCGCCAGATGTTCCGGGCGCAGCTTGGCTTCATAATTCATGGCCAGCGTGCCGGCCAGCCCGCGCAGCAACGGGTCGGCCAGCACCTTGCCCAGGTATTTTTCATTCAACACCTGGTAGGCCGGGGCCAGGGCTGCCGCATATTGCCGCGCCAGGGTCGCGCTGTCGCCGCGCACTTCCACAATTTTCACCGGCATCGAGTCGGCCGATGTCGATGAATAGGCGAGAGTGGCCGGGGCCGCGGGGCTGGCCGCCTGGGCGCGCTCTACGCTCACGGCCCACCCAGCCAGCAGCAGGATGGATAAAAATTTGCGTCGGAGCTTCATGGACGGGCGACGCCGGGGGCGAAGAGGGCGCTAACTGCCCAGGGTGTATTCAAGGGTTTTTCCACCGGTTTGGATCGTTACTTGGTTCGACCCATTCTTGAGCGCCGATGTTCCCACCCGGCCGACTTGCTGCGCCGCGATGCCAAACTTGGCCGCCGTGGCAATGACCCATTTCACATCCTCGGGCCGGCAATACACTTCCATGCGGTGGCCCATGTTGAAAACACGGTGCATCTCGTGCGCATCCGTCCCGCTGGCTTCCTGGATGGCCTGGAAAATCGGCGGCGGGGCGAACAGGTTGTCCTTGATAAAATGCAATCCCCGCCCAAAGCGCAGGCACTTCGTCTGCCCGCCGCCGGAGCAATGCACCAGCCCCGCCACTGCCGCGCGTTTTTCGCGCAGCAACCGGGCAATCACGGGGGCATACGTCCGCGTCGGGCTCAGCAACGCCTGGCCCACGGTCATCCGGCTGGCGCCGGGCAGCTTGTCGCCCATGCGGTAGGGGCCGGAATAGACGAAGGCTTTTTTAATTTGCGCATCAAACGTTTCGGGAAATTTTTTACGGTAATAAGCGCCCAGCAGGTCGTGGCGCGCGCTGGTCAGCCCGTTGCTGCCGATGCCGCTGTTTTCCGCGGTTTCATAGCTGGCACGGCCAAACGACGCCAGGCCGACAATCGCCAGCCCCGGTCGCAGTTTGTCGTTGGTCACCACATCGCGGCGGCGCATTACCGCCACGGCGCAGGTGTCCACCGTGGCCGTGGGTGTCAGGTCCGCCACGTCCGCGGTTTCACCCCCGCCGTTGATTGCCTCGATGCCGAGTTTGCTCAATTGGCTGATGAAGGCCTCGTTCCCGTGGATGAGCTCCGCCAGCACTGGGCCGGGCAGGCGGCGGGCGTTGCGGTTGATGGTGCTGGAGAAAACGATGGGCCCTGTCGCCCCGACGCACAGGAGGTCGTCGAGGTTCATCACCAGGCTGTCTTGCGCGATGCCGCGGTACGCGCTGGCGTCGCCTGTCTCGCGCCAGTGCAGGTAGGCGAGGATGGACTTGGTGCCCGAGCCGTCGGCATGGATGACATTGCACAGCGCCGCGTTGCCCGTCAGGTGGTCGGGCGTGATTTTGCAGAACGCGCCGGGGTAGAGCCCGCGGTCCAGTTTGTCCACGGCGGCGTGCACGTCCGCCTTGGTGGCGGAGGCTCCGCGCGCCGCATAGCGGCCGGTTTCGGTGGAAGAATTTCGGGCCATGGTTTAGACGAGCTTCTTTTCAATTTCCTTGCGCAGTGCGGCATGCTCGCGCGCCACCGGCAGTTGCGGGTTCGCGGCGGCAAACGCCTCCGTCGGGCGGAAAAGGATGCCGTGGTTCGCGGCCAGGAGCATGGACAAGTCGTTGTGTGAGTCGCCTGCGGCGATGATGTCGTAGTTCAGCGAACGCAGGGCTTCCACGGCGCGGCGCTTCTGGTCCGGCATCCGCAGCCGGTAGCCGGTGATGCGACCCGTGGGCGCCACTTCCAACTCGTGGCACAGCAGCGTCGGCCAGCCAAGCTGCTTCATCAGCGGCGCGGCGAACTGCGCGAAGGTGTCGGAGAGAATCAGCACCTGGGTGCGCGCCCGCAGCCAGTCCATGAACTCCAGCGCGCCGTCCAGCGGCCGCAGCGTGCCGATGACTTCCTGGATTTGTGGCAGCGTGATGCCATGCTGGTCGAGCAGCGCCAGCCGGTAGCGCATCAGCTTGTCATAGTCGGGCTCCTCGCGTGTGGTGCGGCGCAGCTCGGGCCGGCCCGTTTTTTCGGCGACGGCAATCCAGATTTCAGGCACGAGCACGCCTTCAAGGTCGAGACAGACAAGATGCATGGCAAAAGATGGAGGGCGCAGCGGAGCCGCCGCGGGAAGAGAGGCCTTGCATCGTTCCGGCTTCCGGGGGCGGCGTCAACCCTTCGTCGCAGGCTTCGGGTGGGCCGGGGCCTATTTTGCGGGCAACGCCGGCGGCTGGTAAGGCGCCAGGTGATCCAGCTCCCCGGTGGGTTTGAGCCACGCCTGCCACAGGTGCCGGGTGGGGTAGTACCACGCCACTTCCGCGTCCCGGGCCGGCCCGAGGCTCCGGGCGAAGATCACCGTTTGGGCGTCAATATCCGGCCCATTGTACACCCACTCGGCAAAGGCGGGCTGGCCCTCGGCCATCATCACAAAGACCACATGTCCCCGGTGGTCTTCCACACTCTTTTGCTCGAGTTCGCCGATGGTTTCATACCGGTCCAGTGCCCAAGGCTTGGGTGGGCTGCCGCGCAGGGTTTGGCTGGCCATGGTCCATCCCGCCCAGCCGAGCAGCGCAACCGCCAGCAGCCAGGGCGTCATTTTTCTTCCCGGCCAGTGGAGGGCATATAATCCACGGCAGCCGAGCATGATGAGGACTGCCACGGGCGCGGCCCACGCCGCCGCATAATGGGTGAATCCAAAAAAGCGCAACGTCCCCAACATCATGAAGAGTGTCGCGACGCTCGCCAGCGCCATCCGGCCTGTCGTTCGCCGCCAGGCCTGGCCACTGAACAACGCCCACGCCGCCGCCACGCCCAACAAACCGGGGAGGAAAAACCCGCCCAGCGTCGGCAGCGCTGCTTGCCCATGGCTTTTCAGCACTTCGCCCGCGCTGATGGAGGGCTGGAGAATCACTTGCGGGTTGAACCGTCGGATCTGGTAGGTCAGCTCTGGGTTGCGCTTGGGCGGTGCCGCTTCCGGGTGGTCCCACACAAACACGCCCACATCCGGTTCCGCCTGCTGTTGATAAAGCCGGTGGGGGAATTCCCGCGCCGAACCAGTCACCGCTTTGTTGTAAATCAGCAGAAACCACATCGCGATAAGCACCGGAACAACCGCCGCGACGGCCACGCCCAGCTTGCGGTCGCCTTCCACGGGTTTCCATTGCCACCAACGCCAGCTCAGCAGCGCGGCGGGCACCGCGCAAAACCAGAGCCCTTCGTAGGGCCGCGTCAGCGCCAGGAGGCCCGCGCCCACGCTGGCCCAGCCGATGGCCACCGCGCTGGGCTTTTTCCAAAACCGGATGGCGCCGCCAAAGACAAGCACTCCCGCCAGCGCAAAGAGGCCGCCACCCCAGTATGTGCGGCCCCAATAGGTGAGCGCACCCCATTGCCACGCCACGAGCAAGCCGCCCGCCGCCGCCCATGTCGCCGGCGCCACCGCCCGCAGCATCCACGTGGCCGCGACCGCCAGCAGTCCAATCGTTAGCCACACCCCGTAAATCGGATGACCGAGCCACTCGCCCGCCGCCAGTTGCAGCGATTGCCCGGGCGGGTATTTCGACGCATACGTCGGCGTTTGCAGCTCATGCATCGTCTCAAAAAACGGCGCGAGCGGGTGCGGCGGGTTGGTCAGGCGCCCTTGGAGAAAAGTGTCCGCCCCGAGTTGGTAGGCGAATTCATCATACTCCTGCGGCAGGATGAGCCCCGTGCGCAGCGTCGGCAGCGCCGCGCCCAGCGCTCCGAGGATGAACAGCAGCGGCCCGAGCAGGAGCGGGCTGTTCGCCAGTCGGCGCAGAAAGTGAAGGATGGCGCGCATGGGGTTATTTCGCTGGCCTCGGCTCCGGCGGCAGCTTCACGCGGTCGAGATGCGCAAGTTTGCCCTGCGCATCGGCAAACGCCAGCCACTCATCATGCTCCGGGAATAGTTTATACAGCTCGCCCATGCGCGCGGGGCTGGGTGCATGCACCCACAACACCTCCTGCGCCAGCGGGTCGGGCGAATTAAACACCCATTCGGCGTGGATGTCGCGGTCTTCCGGATAGACGACGGCCACCAGTTGCTTGCGGTGCGTTTGCGCGGCGTTTTCCAAAACCGTGTGCTCGATGTCCAGCCGCGCCACCGTCCATGGATACGCCGCCCAGAGAACGAGCGCCTTCGTAGGGCCAACTCATGACGACC
>JBEHYY010000016.1:0-74728 GCA_048497935.1 Verrucomicrobiota bacterium | reverse complement strand
CCCTGCCTCCGCAACAACAGAACCTTAAACTGTTATATACACGGCGCCCCCTCCGGCCAGCGCCCCCACCGCCCCCAGCAACCCGCGATAATCAAAAGTTCGGGGCGGAGGCGGTGCCGGGAGGGTGACATCCATGATCGGATTGGCCGGACCGAGGCTCGAGTAACCCAGTACCGCATGGTTGCCGTCCAATACTTCTACCAGGATGCGTTGGCTGGGTGGGAGCCTATCGATATACAGCGGTTGTAGCTGGAGCTGCCCGGGGATGGCGCGAGGGTAGGCGAGATGGAAGAGGATGTCTTGCGTGGGAGTGAGCTCGACCGTGGCGGACAAGAGGCCAAGGGGTGCGCCATTGTTGGATAGGGCAAATAATTTTGCGGCGAGTTGTTGCAGCAGGGGTTGGTCATGCTGAAAATGCAAATCAGCGGCGTTGGATGCGGCAGGATCTGGCGGGGTGTAGGGATCTGGCGCCAGCAGGGCATAGGCGGGGGTGTCGGCCATGGTCACATCGATCTGCACATTGTCCGCGCGCAATCGCACAGTGGCCACGCTGTGCGCCAGCAATGGCCCGGCAGTCGGGTCGCCTTGGTTGCCGAGGCCCGCCAGCAGCGATGAGGTGTTTTGGTCAATCGCCACCGTGCTATGTCCGGAGGCGGCTGGCGCCAGCAGGCACAAAAAAAACAGCCAATGGCCTGGCCGTACTGAGGCGCGATGGGTGAAGGGGAGCACTTGTCCGCCAATCTAAGGCAGCGCCCAACTGCTGGCGAGCCTTACCCCGGCTTGGGGCAAAGGTGTGCTAGCCCAGCGGTGAATCGTCAATCTCCGCGGGCGGCCCCAGGAGTGCCTGCTCCAAATCCTGCGGGCTGAGCCGCCAGATGAGGATGGAGTAGCCGATGTCGGCATTGGGCACTGGCCGGTGGTGGCGCAGCCAGGCACAGAGACGGGCAAAGCGCAGTTTTTCGAACCAATCATATTCCGTATTCCAGAATTCCTGCGGATGCTCCTCCAGCAGCGCATCCATGCGGTAAGGGTCTTGGCGCGCACGGTCGAAGGTGAGGATGTTATGCAGGGTGGATTGGTAGTGTTGCTCGTACTCCGTGTTCCAGGGGCCAAAACTCGCCGAGTACACCGACTCAAACAACGTGGCGCTGATGGCATAGATGCCGGGGCCCAAGCCAAAGGTTTCATAAGGGCGCCAGTCGGGATAGCTGGGCAGACGCTCAGCCTTGATGCCATGGTAGTCCGGGCTGTCGATGCCGAAATACGCGAGATAAACCTGCTCACGGTTGCCCGGATTATTTTTGGCCAGCCATTTTTCCAATCCCGGCAGATCCATGCCCCAGTCCAGCGAGCTATCCACCAAATGCTCATGGCCTTTGGCGGGCCCGCCGACCAACGGGCTGAAGTAGGCCAGATAGTCCGGGGCCAGCAAGAGCGATTCAAGTGCGATGCTGCCAAGCAGGAACACCACGAGGACTTTGACGACAGGCTTGGCCCGCCCCCAGATCAGCGCCAGTGGCCCGGCGCCGAGAATGATCAGCGCCGGGTAGATCGGCAGAATGTGGCGATGGCCGATGTTCACCTCTTGCATCATCGCCACGAGGAAATAAACGCCCACTAACACAAAATAGGGAACGCCTTGGTACAGGCTTGGCGGGGTAGGCACGGCCTTGGACGCATGGCCGGCACGGCGCTCCACTTTGTCCAGGCGCCTTAGGAATCCCCAGCCCGTGACACCCACGACGAGCAGCGTGAGCAGAAAGGGCGAGGTTTTTTCCCAAAAAGCATAAGGAAAGAAAGTCCGCCACCCGCCGATGGTCCAGCGTCCGTCCATGAATGCCTGGCGGCGTTCGTTGCTGCCGAGCAAGATTTGGATGCCGTGGAGAAAGCCCTCCGGCAGGAGATGTTTATCCTGCACCCAATCCATGATCGAGGCCACCTTGGGGTCCACCGGATCGGTCACCTTGTAGTGGGTCATGATCAACGTCGGATCATCTGGGTTGGCACTGGCGGTGAAACGGAAATCGTAGTGCGCCCACAAAGCAATCCAAGCGACCAGGCAATGTGCCAGCAGCAAGCCGGCAAACAGCCCCAGTTGCGTCAGCGGCTTGCGCACCACCCGCGGCGGGCCGAGCTGCCAGTCCAGCGGTTTTTGCGACAACAATTTGATGATGATCAGGACGAAGGTGATCGGAAAAATCACCAGCGCCGAGGGTTTCGCCAGCGTCAGCAGACTGGTGAACAGCAGGCCCACCGCCAGCCGCCGCCAGGTGACGCGGTGAAGCAGGCGCCACACCGCCCATGTTGCCCCGAGGAGGGTGAAGCAGAGCGACATCTCGGTGGAAACCGTCCCGCCAAAAGCCAGCATATGCGGGTTAAAGACAAAGACGATGAGCGAGAAAATCCCGCCCAAGGTGCCGAATGGTTTTTTCGCGCAGAAATAAACGAGCAGACCCGTCATCGCGCCCAGGATGGCGGCCATCAGCCGCCCCTGAATCAGCAGCCACTCCGGCGGGTTGCCGTTTTGGAAAAAAAACGCAAAGCCAAATCGGTAGGGCTTCGCGTTAATCCGGTAGGTGCTGTCATCCGCGACTTCATGGGGTTGCGAGATGAGATAGGGCAGTGTCGCCCAGCGTTTGATCAAATCACCATCCGCATTCTCCATGCGAAACCCGCCATGCGTCCAAATATTATAGCCGATGGCCAATTGCTGCTCCTCATCAAAAGAGGGCCCTTTTTGGAGGGAAGCCCCCAGTGCCATAACCATGTAGAGCCCCAATAAAATCGCCACTGCCAACGTCGCCCAAGGAAACTTGACCTGGGTTTTGGAAGACGGCGGCGGTGGTTTCTCAGCCATGACCACCGTCTGGGATAACTAATCTAGAGAACGAAAGAAACCTTTTTATTCAAACGTTTGAATTAATAAGGTTTCCACCGGCTGCGATTACTGGACGGGTGCGTCCTCCAATTCCACCGGTGGGCCATAGAGAGCGGCACGGACTTCCGCATCATTCAAATCCCAGATCAGAATGGAGTAGCCCGCACTGGTGTCGGGCTGTTCGTTGTGGCGCAGCCACGCACACAGCCGGGCAAAGCGGAGCTTTTCATAATCATTGTAAACCGCCTCCCAATAACCCGGGGGGAATTTGGCGACAAATGCCGCCCGCACCCCGCGGTCATTGCTCACGGATTGCAACAGGTTCAATTGCCGCACGGCATTCTGATAGTCTTGCTCAAAGACTTTGTTCCACGGGCCGAAAGTCTGGGTGTAAACAGTCTGAAAAAGCGTGGCGCTCACGGCATAAATTCCCGGCTGGTAGGGATAGCGGCCGCGGTTCACCCATTCCGGGAAACTCGGCAACCGTTGGCAGGCGATGCCGTAATGGTTGGGGTCATCCGTGCCAAAAAAAGCGAGGAACACCGGTTTGGCGGAATGGGCATTATGTTGTTCGAGCCAGCTTTTTAGCCGGGGCAGGTCCATGCCCCAATCCAGCGAACTATCGACCAGGTGCCGGTAGCCCATGGCAGGCCCGCCGACCAGCGGATTGAAGTAGGCCAGAAAATCCGGGTAGATGAAAAATGCCTGGCTGGTGCGCCAAAGAAACAGCGCCCCGAGAAAAAGACGGGTCCATTTTTTTCGGTGTGCCCACACCCATTGCGCGCCACCACCGCCCAGAATATAAAGTGCCGGATAGATGGGTAGGATATGGCGGTGGCCGATGTTGAGATTCTGGCTCATCGCCGCGGCGAAAAAGAGCAGAATCAGTGTCAGGTAGGGAATTGCTTCGTAAAAGCGGCTGGTGTCGTCGGGTGAAAGCTGGCGTTGGGCGCGGTTGGGGCTGCGCAGGCGGCGCCACTGGTCCCAGGCGCACGAGCCCAGGCCGACCGCGAAAATCAACAGCAACCCTGGCGAGGTTTTTTCCCACAGTGCATGAAGAAAGAACAAGGGCCATCCGCCGACTTTCCATTCGCCGTCGAGAAAGGCGTCACGGCTGTCATTGTGTTGCAGCAATCGGCGGGCGCCCTCCAAAAAGCCTACTGGGAGAAAGTGATGCTCGCTGGAGAAAGTGAGGAATGCGCGCGCCATTGGGTTCACGTCGTCATGGGCCAGCTGGATCGGATTGGTGACCACCAGCATGCGGTTGTCGCTCGCGGCATAGCGAAAATCGTAATGCGCCCAGATGGCGCCCCATGCCACCAGGCCATGCAGCGCGGCCAACCCGGCAAAAACACCCAACTGCGCGGAGCGCGAGCCAATCCTTCGCCCCCGGCCTATCTGCCATTCGAGCGGGCGTCCCAGCGCCAGCTTGGCCAGCACGAGCACCAGCGTGATGGGAAAAATCACCAATGCGGAGGGTTTGGACAGGGCCAGTAAAATGAAAAAACCCAGGCTGCTTGTCACACGGCCCCAAGTCACGCGATGCAGCAGCCGCCAGATGCACCAGGTTGCGCCGAGCATCGCCAGGCAGGTGGGAATCTCGGTCGAGACCATCGCCCCAAAGGCCAGCATATTGGGGCTGAAGGCAAAAATCACCAGTGCGGCCAGCCCGGCAATTTTGCCAAAGGCGTCTTTTGCGCACCGGTACGTCAGCCAGCCCAGCGCGACCCCCAGCAGCACCATCATCGCGCGGCTCTGCAGCAGCAGCATTTCCGGCTGGTTGCCGATGGAGAAAAAGAACTCGAACCCGAGATTGTAGGGCAGGGCATTGCGCCAGTTGTAATTGTCTGGGCGGACAAAATTGGGCCGCGAGACAAGATAGGGTAGCGTGGCCCAGCGTTTGACGAAATCGCCATTGGCCCCTTCCATGCGAAAGTCGTGCCGCAGCCAGATGCCATAACCCACCGCCAGTTCCTCCGGTTCATCAAACGAAGGACCTTTGTGCAGGGATGCGCCGAGAGACATTGCGGCATATACCGCAAGCAAAACGCCCACCGCCAGCGTGTAGAGCGACGCGCGTGACAACCGTGGGCGCGCCGGGGCAGGTGGCGCGATTTCCATCATGAGCTTGCCCAAGCTACTAACGTAGCCTAAACAAGGGAAGCCCTATTTGCCGGAGGGCGCCGGCTGGCGGGGTTAGGCCTTGGCCAGCCCAGTCTGCAATTCCGCCAGTTTGGCGCGGAGCGCCCCGGGGATTTTCCGGCGTTCGCCCAAGTTTGTGGCGATAGTGTTCACCAGCGCGCTGCCGACGACCACGCCGTCAGCCACCTTGGCAATTTGCCGCACATGGCTGGCTTGGGACACGCCGAAGCCGACCACCACTGGCAGCTGGGTGTGCCGGCGGATTTCCGCCACGGCCGTCGGAATGCTCGCGGGTAGCTCTTTGCGTTCCCCCGTTACGCCTTCCAGCGAGACATAGTAGAGGAAGCCGCTGGCGGTGGCGGCAATCTTGGCAATGCGGGCGCGCGGGGTGGTCGGCGCAATGATGAAGATATTTTCCAGATTGTTTTTGCGCGACGCGGTCAGCAGCTCGGTGGCTTCCTCGGGCGGGCAGTCTAGTGCCAGCAGGCCGTCCACCCCGGCGGCGGCGGCGCGTTGGCAGAATTTTTCCACGCCGGGCGAATAGATCATGTTGTAGTAAACATAGAACACAATGGGCGTGGTGGGGTGGCTGGCGCGCAATTGGCGCACCAGGGCAAAGACGCTTTCCGGGTCGGCGCCGGATTCCAGGGCGCGCTGCGCGGCGAGTTGGTTGGTCAGGCCATCGGCCAGCGGGTCGGTAAAGGGCAGGCCCAGCTCCAGCACATCCACGCCGCCATCCAGCAGCGCGCGGCAGGCCGCGAGGGAAGTGGCGGCGTCAGGGTCACCCGCGCAAAGATAGGCGACAAATGCCGCGCGTTTTTCAGCGCGGGCGCGGGCAAAGGCATGGGCAAGGCGGGACATTGTGGAGCCAGCCAGCATGGAGGATGTGCCAGCCGGGTTGAAGAAAAAACGCATCAGTCCTTTTTGTGCCGCACGTCCCGCAGCGCCAACCCGGCCAGCCGGCCTTGCTGGCTGCGTTTGGGCACGCCAATGCGCTGCGCGCCATAGATGCCCGAGTGGCCGCTGAAGTAATAGGCCACAAAGCACGCCGTGGCAAAGTAGGCGGCATAGTGCGCGCCGAACAGCTCGATGCCCATGACCGTGCAGGCCAGCGGTGTGTTGCTCGCCCCGGCGAACACCGCGATGAAGCCGACTCCCGCCAGGAGGTCCACGGGTGCGCCAGTCAGCATGGCCAGAGCGTTGCCGAGGGTTGCGCCGATATAAAACAACGGGGTGACTTCACCGCCTTTGAATCCGGCGCTCAACGTCACGACTGTGAAAAGCAGTTTCCACCACCAACTCCAGGCCCCCGCGCCTCCGGCGTGAAAGGCGGAGACAATGGTGACTGCGCCGGGGTCGGACGAATGAACACCAAGACCCAGGTAGTCCCGCGTGCCGACGAGATAAGTGAGTGCGATCACCGCCACGCCGCCGGCCACGGGCCGCAACGGCGCATAGGGGATGGCTTTTTTCCAGCCGCTTTGCAGCAGGTGGATGAATTCCGAGAAAAACTGGCTGACCAACCCGCAGACTGCCGCCGCCAACACCGTCCAGCCCAGCAAGGGAAAGTTGAGCAGGGTGTGCCCGCTGTCACCCTCGGTGATGGCGATATGGTAAGCAGTGTGTTGGATGCCCCACGCCGAGCACGTCGCATCGCCCACCAGGCTGGCGACCAACACCGGGATGAGCGCCTGATATTGAATATGGCCGATGACCAGCACTTCCATGGCGAAGATGGCCCCGGCCAGCGGGGTGCCGAACACCGAGCCAAAACCCGCGGCCACCCCGGCCATCAGGATCATCCGCATATTTTCCCGACCGAGTTTGAATAGCTTTCCGCACGCACTGGCCAGGCTGCCGCCCATTTGCACGGCCGTACCTTCGCGGCCAGCCGACCCGCCAAAGAGATGGGTCGCCAATGTCCCCACCAGCACCAAGGGGGCCATGCGCACGGTCACACCGCCACCCGGTTCATGGATGTGTTCCAGGAGGGTGTTGTTGCCGCCTTCGGCATCCTTGCCGAGGTGGTGATAAATCCAGCCGATGCCAAAACCGCCGATAGGGAGGAGGAAAAGCAGCCAGCCATGCTCAAGGCGCAGATCGGTCACCCATTCCAAGGCCCAGAGAAAAAAGGCGCTGGCCGAGCCGCCCAGCAACCCGGCCGGAATCGCCAGGGCCACCCAGACGCCTAACTGCTTCAGGGTCGCCAGGTGTTCAGTGGGGCTAAACAGGCGCTTCATGACCGACCCTCCAGGCTTGCAAGTCTTTGGGAGCCCAAGGAGCCTGCCCGTTTGGGTGGGTTGTAGATGCTGCGGAGTGGTACCGTCTTATCTCTATGCATGATGACCCCAGGTAAGTGGTGGTAGGAGTCATCAGACCCGCAAGGTACGGGACGGTTTGCCTGGTTGCAACCAGGCCGGCAGAATCCATTGCCAGGCAAGGAGTTTGGATACTTTGTTTGGAGTGTGCAATCTCAAAGATAGGCGAGTTATTGTATAATTGCTGTCCGCAAGCTGGGGCTGGGGGAGCGGAGGGGGGGCAATTGGGATTGACATCCAGCCGGAAATGGCAACATTGAGACTTGGCGGGCGCAGCCACCCGTGGTTTACTAATCACTGGGCCGTTTGCCACAACAGCATCCACCACCTTAAAACACGCCAGACCGGACCTTTTTTCGAAAAGGAGCGAGCCTGGCGCGTTGAATTTTTCTCTCCATATCCAGACTTCTCGAATCGTTGATCAACAACACGATACATTTTTATCTTCATGAAAAAAGAGGCGATTGATCTCATCATCGAAAAGAACCCGAAGCTGGCGAAGTCACGCGCCAAGCTCGAAGCCATGCAGCCCGGCGCCTATTGCTTGCACCGGGCATGGGGCTTTGGCCGCATCCGCGAGTATGATGCCGCTTCCGGCAAGTTGATCATCGAATTCGACGGCGACAAAGCCGCCCATCCGATGGACCCGTCATTCTGCGTTGAGCGCCTCGAGATGCTCCCCGCTACCAACATCCTCGTGCGCCAGCGCACCGAGCCTGCCGCCATCGAAGAGATGGTCAAGAAGCGTCCCGCCGACCTGGTGGTTGAAATCCTCCACCACGCCCCGGATCGCTCGATGAGCACCATCGAGCTCGAAAACCTGCTGGGCCGTATGCTCGGCGAACGTTTCAAGAAATGGTGGTCCGGCGCCAAGAAGCACCTGGCCAAGGACTCCCGCATCGCTGTGCCCTCGAAGAAGACGGAGCCCTTTGTGCTCCGCGAGGAGCCGTTGAAGCCCGAGCAGGAGATTCTCGAGGAATTCTACGTCACCAAGCAGCCCAAGAAGAAAATCCTCCTGGCGGAAAAGCTTTACCAGTTCTCGGGCAGTGTCGAAGAGATTGAAAAAGACCTGCCCCGTATTTTTGACGACCTCACCAGCACCATCCGCGATGCCCGCCAGTTGACCACCGCCGACCGCCTCCACGGCGTCTGGGTGCGCAACGATCTGGCCCGCCACCTGCACGCCGATGTGGAGAAACTCGAGCCGACCTCGACCTCCATCATCCTGGGCTGCCAGGACCTCTCGCAACTCGCGGAGCAGCTGCCGTCGAACTACCAGCGCCGTTTCCTCGACGTCATCACCCGCGTTTACCCCGACAGCTGGCAGACGGTCCTCATCGACCTGCTGCGCAACAGCCAGGGCAAGTTCACCGCCGAGTGCATCTCTTTCCTGGTGGACAAGGATTGTGGCGACAAAGTGGCCGACTGCTTCAAGCGCTGGCTCAACGAGCAGACGTTGAAGAACTCCGTCCTGCTCTGGATCATCCGCAACCGCCATTCGCGCAAATTTGCCAAGCTGGTGGAAGGCATGGTCACGCCGCGTTTGCTGGCCGCCATCTTCTACGCCATCGATTCCGAGGCCCTGCAAAACACCGGCAACCGCCGCATCGTCCTCGCCGACGCCTTGAGCGACGACCCGGACCTCATCGCCGACTTGCTTGCTGATGCGAATGACGAGACGGCCCGCGACCTCGCGCAGACGCTCCTGCTCAATCAGGGCTTTGAGGACCTGACGAAGAAGTCCCTCATCGCGCGCTTCATCCGCCTCTTCCCGAAGATCCAGACCCTTGTGGGTGGCGATTCCGCCAGCCGCCAGGCCGAGTCACTCCTCGTTTCCCAGGAATCCATCGAAGCCCGCAAGAAAGAGTACGAACACCTGGTGCAGGTGCTCATTCCGGAAAACAAGGTCGCCATCCAGACCGCCCGCGAACTGGGCGACTTGCGCGAAAACGCCGAGTACAAGATGGCCCGCCAGGAGCAGGACACCCTGCTCGCGCGCAAATCCCTGCTCGAGACCGAAATGGGCCGCGCCCGTGTCACCGACTTTTCCGATGCCAGCGCCGAGAATGTCGGCGTCGGCTCGGTCGTCGAGCTCTTCAACAAAGGCTCCAACCGCACGCACCGTTATGCCATCCTGGGCGCGTGGGACAGCAACCCGGAAAAGGGTATGCTCTCCTACAAGACCCCGCTCGGCCAGAACCTCATGGGCAAGAAAGTCGGCGACATCGTGCGCACGGAGATCGAAGGCTCGGTCGAGGAATGGACCTTGCGCAAGATCGAGCGCTGGGTCGATGCGAAGTCGTAATATCCCGGCCTGTTTGTGGTGAATTGCACTTGCCTGCCCGGACAGAATCCGGCAGATTCTTCCCTCACGCAGCTCGCTCCGCTGCTGCTCAACCCCATCCCCTCTTATGCGCAATAAAATCATCTACTTCACCGGTTTGGCCATCCTGTCCGCGGTTTACGCCGCCCAGCCTGCGGCCGCCCCGGCCACGCCCTCGACCCTGAATTTCCCGACCTACGGCTTTCGCATCAATTCGTTCGAGATGCCCACGGACTCCAACGTCATGAGCGCCCTGGTGATGAGCCTGCCCCCCCTGCCGCTTTCCGGGGGCCGTGCTTTCCCGCCCAGTGTCAATGTGATGGTTGTCTCCACGCAAAAGCAGATGGCCGACTACATCACGGGTGAGCGCCTGAACATGACCACCAACGGCTTTTCCATCGTCAAGAATGGCGACGACACCACCACGGCCAATGAATGGAAAGTGGAGTACATCGCTGTGACGCAAGGTGTGGCCATGCACTGGTATGCCCACGCAGTCTGGAACAATGGCCGCATTTACATCGCCACCGGCGGCACGCCCGACGAGATGTGGCCCGACTACGGTTCGAAGATCAAGGATTGCGTCAACAGCCTCCAGGCCACCGGCACCGCGGCCAAGCCCGCCGCCGTCGCGGCACCGGCTTCGACGACCCGCTAAGGTCTCTTTTGGCAAGCACCGTCCACCCGGCTATACCCATGAGCTGGCGCACTATTGTCCTGCTGGCGGGAGGCTTGGTCGCACAAGGTTTCGCTGCTGAAGTGGCAGCGGCCGTGCCTCCAGCCGCCCCTATGCCTGCAGCCGGTTCGGCCGGGGTCCAGGCTCCCGTGCCCGTCCAATCCGAATCGCTGCTCTTTGCCTACTTCAATGGCAATGGCGATGGATTGCACCTGGCCTCTAGTGACGACGGGTTGAAGTGGACGCCACTCAAGGGTGACAGGATTTTCCTCGCTCCGCAGGTGGGCAAGGAAAAGCTGATGCGTGATCCTTCCATCCAGCGCGGGCCGGATGGCGTTTTCCACTGTGTGTGGACGTGCAGCTGGAATGACCACGGCATCGGCTACGCCGAGTCCAAGGATTTGGTGCACTGGTCGGAGGAGCGTTTTATTCCGTTGATGGAGAATGATGCTGGCACGCGCAATTGCTGGGCGCCGGAGCTGTTGTACGACGAGGCGAATGCCCGGTGGCTCATCATCTGGTCATCCACTGTGCCGGGCAAATTTTCCGAGACGGACGGCCAGGATAAAAGCGCTACGAACCCCGGCTACAACCACCGTATGTATGCGGTGACGACCAAGGACTTCAAGACCTTCAGCCCCACCAAGTTGTTTTTCAATCCAGGCTTCAATTGCATCGACGGTGCGGTTTTCCAGGATGGCAAAAAATTCGTCCTGGTCTTCAAGGATGAGACGAATGTGCCCTTCCCGGTGCAGAAAAACCTCAAGCTGGCGTTTGCGGATAAGGCGGAGGGACCCTACCAGGACATTTCCGCACCCATCACGCCCAAGGATGCCCGCGGCGCCGGTGTGTGGTCGGAAGGGCCGACGCCCGTCAAAATCGGCGGCCAGTGGTATGTTTATTTTGATGAATACCGTAATGGCCGCTACGGCCTCATCACTTCAAAGGATTTGAAGGAATGGACGGAAGTGCCGCCGGACAAGTTCTCCCTTCCTCGCGGCATCCGCCACGGCACCATTTTTCACGCCCCGGCCGATGTTATTGAAGCGTTGAAAAAGGCGGAGTAGGCTACTCCGAAAACAGCGAGCACGAAGCCGGTTCGGTCTCAATGGCTTCTTCGCGATTCGGGCGGGCGACCAAGCCGGGATGCGGCTCTTCGGGAAAGGGTTCCTCCGCGTGGCCGTCATCCACCATATAGTGGTCACAGACTTTCATGAGCGCGTCGCAGCCTTCCGCCCGGCGCATCTCATAAAGGAATTTTCCCTCGGCATCCACGGATTGGCCGACGAAGTTCAGAAATTTCTTCAAACGGCTGCCTTGCACGCGGTCGGGAATGTCCGGTGTCGAGGTGGACCGGCGCAGGTCGTCGATATAGGCGCGGGCGTCGCGCAGCGTGGGCTGGAAGACGGGGCGCCCGGCGCAGGCTTCGCGGATCTGGCGGAAAATCCACGGATTGCGGATGGCGGAGCGCCCGATCATCAGGCCCGCCGCTCCGGTCTCCGCGAGCACTTTTTTCGCCTTGGCCGCGGAGGTGACGTTGCCGTTCGCCAGCACGGGGCAGCGCGCCCGCCGCACGGCATGGGCGATCCAGTCATAATGGACCTCCGCACGGTACATTTCTTTCACGGTGCGGCCGTGGACGCTGAGCAGGTTCACGCCGTGGCGGTTCACGCTATCGAGTAGTTGGTCGAAATGCTCGGTCGAATCAAAACCAATGCGCATCTTCACGGTGAGCAGCCCGGGGCATTCCGCGCGCAGCACGGCCAGAATCTCGTCCACCTTGGCTGGGTCGCGCAACAGGCCGCCGCCCACGTTTTTACGGTACACTTTGGGGGCCGGGCAGCCTAGGTTCAGGTCCACGCCTGCCACGGGATGTTTGGTTAGTTCGCGCACTGTGCGGGCGAGGTCCGGCAGGCTTTCGCCAATCATCTGCGCAAAGACAGGGCGCCCGGTGTCGTTTTCCGTGACGCTGGCGAGAATGTGCGCCTCCAGGCGCGAGGTCTCGTGCACGCGAAAGTATTCGGTGAAGAACCAGTCCGGCGCGCCCCGGCGGTTCACGGCGCGCATGAAGGGCAGGGTGGTCACATCCTGCATCGGGGCCAGGGCCGTGGGTGGCAGGCCGGGCTCCAGGGGGCCCGGCAGCCCAGCCAGGGCGGGATGGACGGCCGCGCTCATTAATTTTGCTGCTTGAGGATGCGCTCCAGGATTTCCGTCATGTCTTCGACGCTGTCCAGCACTTTGCGGGCGGCGAAGATGGGTTTTTTGGCCTGGAGGGCCAGCACCATCGAGTCGCTGGGTCGCGCATCCACTTCGATGACTTTTTTACCCAGCTCATTCTGCTGTTGGAGGATGATGCGGGCAAAAAACGTCCCGGCGTCCACATCATTGATGACCACGCGCTCCACCGTCACGCCGAGCCCGGAAAAAATATTGCTGACGAGGTCGTGCGTCAGGGGGCGGTCTTTCTTCACGTCGTTGATCGTCATCTGGATGGCGTTGCCAATGGATTGGTCCACGTAGATGACAAAGGTCTTGGCCTTGCCGCCCAGGAAGATGGCGCAGCCGTTCGAGGTGGGCATCACCCCGCGCACGCTTACTTCTTCGACGTCATTCTTCATGCGGAGACTATCGCTCAAAAACTGCCCAATCGCAAGCGCGCAGTCTTGCGGGTGGCAGTGCAATGATGCTACTTTCACGCGCCATGAAGAAGCTGCCCCGCCGTAATCGTCCCGCTGTGGTTGCCACTTGGCCGCATGGCCTGCCCGCCAACGAGGCGGCCTGGAAAATACTGGCCGCCGGGGGGCGTGCGCTCGACGCGGTGGAGCAGGGGGCGCGGGTCTCGGAGCTTGACCCCGCGGTCAACAACGTCGGGTACGGCGGCCTGCCCGATTGCGAGGGCGAGGTGACGCTCGATGCCTGCATTATGGACGAGCAGGGCAATGCCGGTTCCGTGGTGTTTTTGCGCCATATCAAAACGCCGATCTCGGTGGCGCGGCTGGTGATGGAGAAGACCCCGCACGTCATGCTGGCGGGTGAGGGTGCTTTGCGCTTTGCCCTGGCCCAGGGCTTTAAAAAGGAGAAATTGTTGACCCCCGCCGCCCAAGCGGCCTGGGAAAAGTGGCGCAAGGATAATAAAAAGCGCTCACCCAAGGTGGGGCCCAAGAATCACGACACGCTCGGCCTGCTGGCCATTGATAAAAAGGGCAACCTGAGCGGCGCTTGCACCACCAGTGGCCTGGCTTGGAAAATGCCCGGCCGCGTGGGCGATTCACCCATCATCGGCGCGGGTTTATTTGTGGATAATGCCGTGGGCGCGGCCGCCGCCACCGGCCACGGCGAGGCAGCCATGAAAATCGCCGGGGCAATGGTTGTGGTCGAGGCGATGCGCCGGGGCGCCACCCCGCGCGAGGCTTGTCGCGAGGCCGTCCGCCGCCTGGTCAAAAATGAAGGGCGAGAGAAAGACATCCAGGTGGGCTTTATCGCCTTGAGCAAAAAAGGCGAAGTGGGCGCCTACAGTGTGCGCAAGGGCTTTGAATATGCGTGGTGCACCCAGGGAAAGAATCAGCTTCTGCCCGCGGAATATTTGCTGGGGAAGTGACTTTCGTTTTGCGCGACAGGCGAGGTTTGCGGTAGCTTGTCCGCGTGTCTGCCGACGAATCTCCTGCTCCGCCGCCCAACCTCTACCTTGCCGGGTTCATGGGCACCGGCAAATCCGTGCTGGGCCGCAAGCTCGCCGAGATGCGGGGCCTGCGCTTTTTTGATGCCGACGAGGTCATTGCCCGGGGCGCGGGCAAGCCCGTGACGCAGATCTTTGCCGAGGAGGGCGAGGCCGAGTTCCGCCGGCTGGAGCGCGAGTTCATTGAGCGCGGCCACCCCTCGCGCGGATGTGTCATCGCCTTGGGCGGTGGCGCGGTGGCGCAGCCGGGCATTATCGAGACTTTGCGCGCTCGCGGCGTGCTCGTCAGTTTGGCGGCTTCAGTGGAGACCATCCTGCAGCGCACCAAGGGCAACGCAGCTCGCCCGTTGCTCAACGTGTCGGACCCGGCGGCCCGCATCCGCGAGCTCATGGCTGAGCGCGAGCCGTTTTACCAACGCGCCGGCACCTGCATCATGACAGACGGCCGCTCCCTCGGCGACCTCCTCACCCATCTCGACCGCATTTACAAGCGCGAGGCGAAGAACTACCCGCCGAAGTGAGGGTTTTTAGAAATAACTCCGCATCTTTTCCAATACATCCGCCGGCGGCTTGACCACTTCGCCTTGGTGGTTGATGTAGGCGTGGACGGTGTGGCCCGTCAGGCAGAGCTCCTGGCCGCGGAATAATTCATAGTCGATGCGCAGGCGGGCGCTCGGGCGCTCGCGCAGCATCACCTTCAGCTCCAGCCGGTCGTCGAAATGCGTGGGGCGCAAAAAGTTGGCATGGGCTTCCAGCACCGGCAGGCGGTAGCCGCGCTTCTCCAGCTCGCGGTAAGGCATACCCAGTTCATCCATCATCTGCACGCGTCCAACCTCGAACCAGGTGAAATAGTTGCCGTGGTATGTCAGGCCCATCATGTCCGTCTCGGCATAGCGCACGCGGATGGCGCTGGTGGAGGTGATCATGGCGGCAAGCTAGCCGTGAATCGCCGTTTTGGAAAGCGTTTAGCGGTAGCGCGGAAAATTTTGCATTGGCGGGCCGCGGGATATGGGGGAGGATGGGTGCCATTCATGGCCCTCACTTCCCAGCAGCGCTACGGCGCATTTTTCATCGGCGTGGGCATTGGCTGCGTGCTGGTCACCATCTATTTTGGCGTGCGTGGTATGCCCAAGCCGCCGGAGCCGCTGCCGCCGGGGGCCGTCCGGCGCGAGGTGCCGGGCGCGGTGCTGCAATGGGTGGCGGAGGGCCAGCCCATCGAGGGTAAGTTTGTCCTGTCGTTCAAGGATGCGCGCTCCGGCGCCGGCGTGAGCACTGGCCGTTTTTCGCGCTTTGTGGTCGTGTCCGGGCTAGACCCCGGTGCATTCATTCGTATCCAGGAGCAATCGACATTGTCCAACCCGGACGTGGTCATTGACTGGAAGTTCATGTTTGCCGATCAGGTGCGCGTGCAGCTTGCCCCCCAGGCCGACACCAAGGCGCTGGCGGAGGCCATGGCCAAGTCCGGCTGGCGTTTCACGGGCAGCAAGGACAAGGACGGCTGGCTGTTCGTCCATCTTGCTGACCACGAGGCCATGAGTGTGGACCGGGCCGTTGCGCAATTACAGCAATGGCCGCAATGGGTCGCCAAGGCGGAGCCGGATTATTTGCCAATGCCGACGATGACCGCCAAATAAAACCCTGGGACAGATTTGCGGAATTAATGACGTTGGGAATTCTATTAATTCCGTCGTCGCTGTCTCACGCATACCCAATCAACTGAATCCCGGCGGACTTGGCTTCAGCGAGGACGGCGGCTTTTTCCAGAATCAGCGCGCTGCCGGCCTCCAGTGCCGCGGCGGAAATTTTCGCCTCCTTCATCACGGCCAGCGTGGTGCGGCCAAAGACGGGCACGTCGAAGCGGAAGTCCTGCTTGGGCTTGGCGGTTTTGACAAAGAGCGGCTCCTTCGCACCCAGCTCGCCCGCGCGGCGCAGCATCGGGTCGGTGCCTTCAAAGGCCTCCACCGCCACCACCGTGCCGCCGTTGACCACCACGCCCTGGCCGATATTCAACCGCGAAACTTCGCGCGCGATACGCACCCCAAATTCCAGCGTCTCCGCCTCGACCTTCATGCGCCCGCCGGTCATGACGCCCGCCTCGGCCAGTTCGCCGTCCAAAAATGCGCGGGCGTCGAGCAGGTGGATGCCCAGTGCCTCAATTTCCTTCGCAATCGCCCCAAAGATGCTTTCCGCGTTATGTTCCTTGAGCGACGCCAGGATGGCGATGGCCTTGAGGTCGGGGTGCAGGCCGTCAAAAAGCTTTCGCGGGCGGATTTGTCCGGCCATGATGGCCGCGCCGGCCTCAAACCTGCGCAGGGACTTCAGCATATGCCCCAGCTGGCCGACCTTGATGAGGTCGCGCTCGTTTTCAGAAAAGGCATCCACCAGTTCCGGCGCTGTTTCATCATGAAAGGCAATGAGGCGCACGGGCACCTGGGCGGCGCGGAGGGCGCGCACCGTCAATTGCGGGTACAAGCCGCGCCCGGCGATGACGGCCACCGGTCGCGCCGCGTTAAAATTCTTCGGCAAGAACCGTGAAGCGGCGGCGCTGGGGTGGGGCGGGTTCATTGGCGGAAGCGCGGCTCATCCACGGACGTTTGCTGCGTGAAGTCCTGGGGTATCTGCGTGTGCGGCGTCAATTTACCGGGCGTGCCGGTGAAGGTCACGCGGCGCTCGGTCATCCGCGCGGCTGTCAGCCAGCCGGCAAACTTCTGGTTGTCGGCGGTGGAAATATTCGCGAGCGTGATCGGGTAGCTGGCCTTCAGGTTCTGGCGTGTCAGGGTGGCGGCCTGCCCGGCTTGCAGGGTGTCATGGAAACCCGTTTCGGGAATGGTCACCTCGGCGGTGCCTTCAATCAAAATGAACGTCACGCTGTCGGCCTCCACCTTGACGATGAAGGACGGCGACTGGCAGTCAAACCGCGCGAGAGGCGTCGTCAATGTCAGGGTCGAGGTCGCCACGGGTTTGCGGCCCGAGAGGGCCAGTGTGCCTTGCGCCAGATTCAGCCGCAGGGCGCTGCGCGAGGGTTCGTATTCGCGGCCATTGCGGCTGGTGTCGCTGATGGGGTCTTGGGTGAATCCTTCAAGCGTCAAACGCCCGCCCATGGGCAGGTAAAGCGAGTCGCCGTTCGAAAGAATCAACGCCACCGGCGAATTATCGTGCATATCCAGCAACTGGCCGGTGGCCGCCAAAGTTTCCCCAGGCTTCAGCGCCTGCGCTTTGGCATCTTTGCCGTTGGCGGCAATGGTTGCACCGGCCCGCGCCGTTTGCACCAGGATGGCGCCGGGCACGGCCTCCGGCGTGGCCGCGCGGGCGCTGGCGGTCAGGGCAAGGGCGAGGATGGCCAGCGTGCGCGTCATTTCACGACAATGTTAAGAATTTTGCCGGGGACGTAAATTTCTTTTACGATGGTTTTTCCGGCCAGGTGTGGGGACACACGCTCATGCGCCTTGGCCAGGGCGGCGATGTCCGCCGCCGTGGCCGCCACGGGCACCTCCACGTCGCCGCGCAGTTTGCCATTCACCTGCACGACAATTTTCACCACATCGCGCACCAGCTTGGTCGGGTCAAACTTCGGCCATGGCTGTTCCGCCACACTGGGTTGGCCGCCCAATTTTTCCCACAATTCCTCGGCCAGGTGCGGCGCGATGGGCGCGAGCAGCTGGGCATAGGTCTTCGCCGTTTCCAGCGAATACGTCGGTTGCGCGGAGAGGTGGTTCAGCAGGATCATCAACTGTGAGACCACGGTGTTGAAGCTCAGGTTCTCGTAATCGTTCGAGATTTTCTTGATGGACTCATGCAGCACACGCGCTGTTTCAGCGTCATCCGTGCCACCCGGCGCCAGCTTGGCCGCGCGGTTGCCATCCTGGCCAATCAGTTCGCGCCAGACGCGGCGGACAAACCGGGCCACGCCTTCCACGCCTGCGCTGTTCCATGGCTTTTCGGCCTCCACCGGCCCGAGGAACATCAGGTAGATGCGCAGCACGTCCGCCCCGTGGTCGGCGACAAAATCGTCTGGATTCACTACGTTGCCACGGCTCTTGGACATCTTTTGACCGTCTTCGCCCAGCAACATACCCTGGTGGAAAAGTTTGGGGAACGGCTCCGGGGCTTTGACGATGCCGAGGTCGTGCAGCACCTGGTGCCAGAAGCGCGCATAGAGCAGGTGCAGCACGGCGTGTTCCGCGCCGCCGACATAGAGGTCCGGCATACCCCAGTAATTTTCGCGCGCAGGGTCGAGCAGCATCTTGTCATCCTGCGGGTCGAGATAGCGGAGGTAGTACCAGCAGGAGCCCGCCCACTGCGGCATGGTGTTCGTCTCGCGCAGGCCTTCCACCCAGGCAGGCCCGTCTTTTTTCCCGGAAGAGAATTCGCCAGTTTCCAGATTCACGCGCACGTGCAGCCAGGCGTCAGCCTTGGCGAGCGGGCTTTCGCCCGTGCCGGCGGGCTGGAAGTTTTCCACCTCCGGCAGTGTGAGCGGGAGGGCGCTGGCCGGCAGTGGCACGGCGATGAAGCGTTCGCCGTCCTTGAGGAACGTCACCATCTTTTCCGGTAAAAATTCACGCAGCGGGCTGGTGGGATGTTTTTCCAGCTTCGCGTAATCACCCGCGCGCAGCCAGACGATGGGGAAGGGCTCCCCCCAATAGCGCTGGCGGGAAAACAGCCAGTCGCGCAGCTTGTAATTTACAGTGGGCTGGGCTTGGCCCTTTTTCGCCAGCTCGGCGGTGATGCGGCGCTTGCCCTCCGCGGAATCCAGCCCAGTGTAGGGACCGGAATTAAACAGCGCGCCCGCTTCGCAATACGGCAGCTCTTTGGGCGCTTGGCCCTCTTGCGCGATGACGGGAGTGATCTCCAGGTCAAAGGCCTTTGCAAAAGCATAGTCACGGTCATCATGCGCGGGCACGGCCATGATGGCGCCGGTGCCGTAGGTCATCAGCACATAGTCTGCCGCCCAGATGGGAATCTCACGACCATTCACGGGATTGATCGCATAGGCGCCGGTGAACACGCCCGTTTTTTCCTTGGCCAGTTCGGCGCGCTCGAGGTCGCTTTTGGCGCGGGCCTTGGCTTGGTAGTCCGCCACGGCGGCTTGCTGCGCAGGGGTGGTTATCTTCGCGAGCAGCGGGTGCTCGGGGGCTACAACCATGTAGGTTGCGCCAAAGAGGGTGTCGGGCCGGGTGGTGAAGACCGTCAGCGTCTCGCCCGGAAAATCGCGCAGGGCAAACTTCACCTCCGCGCCTTCCGAGCGGCCAATCCAGTTCGCCTGGAGCTTTTTCGTCGATTCCGGCCAGTCCAGCTTATCCAGCCCGGCGAGCAGCTTGTCCGCATACGCGGTAATGCGCAGTACCCACTGGCGCAAATTCCGGCGTTCCACGGGGTGGCTGCCGCGCTCGGAGCGGGGGCCTTCGTCGGTGTTCAGCACTTCCTCATTGGCCAGCACGGTGCCCAGCGCCGGGCAGTACCACACGGGCTTTTCATCCACATAGGCCAGGCCGCGCTTGAAGAGTTGGAGGAAAATCCACTGCGTCCACTTGAAATAGCGCGGGTCCGTGGTGTTCACCTCGCGCGCCCAGTCATACACAAAGCCGAGCTTGCGCAGTTGCTCGCGAAAGCGGGCGACGTTCTTTGCCGTGGTCAATGCCGGGTGCGTGCCCGTCTTGATGGCAAACTGTTCCGTCGGCAGGCCAAACGCGTCCCACCCGGTGGGGTGGAGGACGTTGTGGCCCTGCGCGCGCTTAAAGCGGGCCAGGATGTCTGTGGGAAAATAGCAGACCGGGTGGCCGATGTGCAGGCCCTCCCCCGAAGGGTAGGGGAACATATCGAGCACGTAGTATTTGGGGCGGGCGCGACCGGTGGCGTCTTCGCGCGCAGCGAAGGTGCGGTTCTCGTCCCAGAATTTTTGCCACCGCGCCTCAATGCGGGTGTGGTCATACTCCGAAGTGCTCGTCGCCATGGGTAAAACAGGGGAGAATGGCGGGTCGGGGACGGAAGGTCAATGTTTACGGCCTAAGTTGCCATGGTTGGGGCACCCGGGCCCCTTCTAAAATAAGCCGCATTCTATAAGCGGCCCAGCCTTGACACCCCCGCCTCGCTAGGGTGTTATGTCACCTTTTCGCCGGGGCTGAACCCGCCGGAAGGATACCATTTATGCAACCGACCTATCGCCCGTCCAAACTGGCCCGCGCCCGCCGTTGTGGCTTTCGCGCGCGCAACAAGACCCGCGGAGGCCGCAAGGTCCTCGCCAATCGCCGTCGCCACGGTCGTAAACGCCTGGCTATGTAAGGCTTTCGCATTTGCCGTCCCATGTTACCCGGGCCGACAATTGCCACCGATGACGCCGGGCAAAACCCGCGTCCGCGCGAGCGTTTCGCCTCATCCCAGCACCTGCGCAGTGGCGCGGACTTCGATGACGTGCGCCGCCTGGGCCGCCGGGCCGAGACTGGCCCCTTCACTCTGCGCCTGCGTATGCGCACTGAAGGTCCGCGCCGGCTGGGCATCATCGCCTCTCGTAAAGCTGGACCTTCCGTCGAGCGCAACCGCGCCAAGCGCGTCATGCGCGAGCTCTTTCGCCGTAATGCCGATGCACTCCCGCCTTCGTGCGACGTGGTGGCCATTATCCGCTCCGGCTTTGTGAAGTTTCCCTTCGCTGAAATCCGCGAGCGTTACCTGAAGGCGCTGCAGCAGATGATTCGCAAGTAAGCCTTTTCCACCCACGCCATGCCCACCCTTACGCCACGTCCGTCGGTGCCTGCCTGTCTGGCGGCGGGTTTGGTGCGTGGCTACCAGCTTTTCCTGTCTCCGCTGCAACGGTTCTTTGGCCCCAACGCCGGCTGCCGGTTTGCGCCGGGTTGCTCGGAATATGCCAAGGAGGCTTTGCTGACCCACGGTTTGCTGCGCGGCAGTTGGCTGGCCGTCAAACGCCTCGGGCGCTGCCAGCCTTTCCACCCCGGCGGCTATGACCCCGTGCCCCCCGGCCGGTTTGTCCCAGGCCGTATGTGGCGTCCGCCCGTGCAGGGCTAAATTTCCAACCCCTTTCTTTTTTCGCATTCTGGTCCATGGATAAGAAATTCACCATCATCGGCCTCCTCTGCATCATTGCGGCAGTGTTTTTGGGCGTGCAGGAGTACCGCAAGCAGCAGGCCTATGCCCAATACCAGAAGGACCACCCGGAGCTATTGGCCGCCAAGCCCGCGGCGGCGGCATCATCCGCAGGCACCGGTACCGCAGCCAGCGCTGGCACCAGCACGGCTGCCAGCACCGCGGCCTCTTCCACAACCTCCGCCCCCGCCGTAATCAAGCCGGCGCCGTCGGCCAATGGGACGCTCGCGTGGCTCACACCCGCCGCCCCCTTGCCGGCCAACACCACCGCGGCCACCCGTGTGCTGAGCAATGATTTCATGGATGTGACGCTGACGGAAAACGGCGGCGCAATCCAATCCGTTACCCTGAAAAAATTTCCCGCCAAATTGGGCGGCACCGACCCGTTGATTTTCAACGCCGGAGCCTCGCAGCCGGCTTTGGCGCTTTCCGTGCCCAATCCGGCCCGGTCGGGCGAGACCACCTACTGGTCCTGGACGGGCAGCAAGGCCGTGGCCGTCACCGGCACCGCCGAGGTCCCACCGGCTCCGCTGTTGGGTCTGTGCAAGATTGACGAAGCCTTAAGCTCCGCCACCAGCGTCACGTTTCATGGCACGACCATGGATGGGCTCGAAGTCACCCGCACTTACTCGCTCAGTTCCGGCACTGAGGATGCCTACATCATTCATCATACAACGAACATTGTGAACCACGGCGCGGACGCTGCGCCGTTGACTCGCATCTTTGTCAACGCCGGCATGGCCCCGCCCCCTCCGCCCGACGCCAGCGCCATCACCCTGAGCTACCACGATTTCGCCTATTTCAACGGTGATTCCGCCGCTTTTGTCACGGTTTCGGAATTCATGCCGACCCCCTCGCACCTTCTCGGTCTTATTGCGGGTGGCCCAAAGCAGAAGAATTACGTGTATGGCACGCGCACGCCCGCCGATCTGCAATGGGTGTCGGTGAAAAATCCCTTCTTCACCACGGTGCTCATGCCCAAGGGTGTGCTCGGCAGCGGCTTCTATGTCCAGGGCGCGGACATCAAGACCGATGGCGATGTGGAAACCACCGTCAGCGGCGACATGGAGATCAACCTCGGTACCGTCGCGCCGGGTGCGGACAAAAAGCTGGATTTGGATTTCTACATCGGCCCCAAGGAATACGTGCGCCTCGACCGCTTGGGCAATCATCAGGACCTCGTGATGCAGTTTGGCTGGTTTGGCGGCTTCAGCAAAATCCTCCTCCTGGCGCTCATCGCCATTCACAAGGCCATCGCGCCCTTCTCGCCGGCCTGGGGCTGGGGTTGGACGATCATCATCTTCACCATCATCATCAAAGGCGTGACGTGGCCGCTGACGGCCGTACAAGTCCGCTCGGCCCGGCGTATGCAGCAGTTCCAGGGCCCCCTCAAGGCCATCCGCGACAAGTACAAGGACAACCCGCAAAAGATGCAGGCGGAGACGCTGGAGCTCTACCGCAAGCACAAGATCAACCCCGTCGCCGGCTGCCTGCCCCTGCTTATCAGTTTCCCCATTTTCCTGGCCTTCAACTCCATGATGCGCACGGCTTCGGAGTTCCGCTTCCAGTCCTTCTTCTGGATTCACGACCTTTCCATGTCGGACACGGTGGGGCATATCGGGGGCTTTGCCATCAACATCATGCCGCTCCTCATGGGTGTCACCATGCTGGTGCAGACGCACATGATGCCCTCGCCCTCGGCTGATGCCACCCAGCAGCGCATCATGAAGTTCATGCCGTTGCTGTTCATCGGCTTCTTCTACACCATGCCCGCCGGCATGAATCTGTATTGGACTTGCAACAATCTTTTCACCATCCTGCAGCAATACCTCACCAAGCGCAAAATGGACGAACCCGTTCCCGCCGCCGTGGCGTCGAAGGGCGGCGCCAAATCCAAGCGCCTTTGATTTTTTACCGCCATGTCTGGACATAGCAAATGGGCCACTACCAAGCGCCATAAGGCCGCCATTGATGCCAAGCGCGGCAAGATCTTCAGCGCCTTGAGCAAGGACATTACGCTCACCGCCAAATCCGGCGGTGGCGACCCCGAGTCCAATGCGCGCCTGCGCACGCTCATCATCAAGGCCAAGGCGGCCAACATGCCGAACGACAACGTCGATCGCGCCATCAAGAAGGGTACGGGCGAAATCCCCGGCGTGGTTTACGAGGAAATGACATACGAGGGCTTTGCCTACGGTGGGGTTGGCTTCATTGTTGAAGTCACCACCGACAACAAGCAGCGCAGTGTGGCCGAAGTACGGGCGGTATTTACCAAGGCTGGCGGCAATCTCGCCACGGCGGGCGCGCTGGCGTTCACCTTCCACCGGGCTGGTCAGTTCCTCATTGGCGCGGACAAAACGACCGAGGACAAGCTGATGAACATTGTCCTGGATGCCGGGGCGGAGGATATCAAGACCCATGGCGACCATTTTGAGGTGTTGTGCCCGATCAATGCCTATGACGCGGTGTCCGACGTTCTCTCCAAGGCTGGCATCCAGCCGGAGTCTTCGGAAATCGCCTACATTCCTGTCACCACCATCCCGGTGAAGGATGCCGATGCCGCCAAAAAAGTCCTGCAATTGATCGAGCAGCTCGAGGCGATTGACGATGTCAAAAACGTGTTCTCCAACGCGGAGATCGACGAAGGCGCGGCTTAGGCTTTGCCGGAGGCTTTTGCAGGTACCACTGCCGGGCGCTCCACCCCGAGAAAGGGCAGCTCCTCAAACTTGCCCGTCAGCACGGAGGCCGGGTCGGCCTCCAGCCAACGGTGCAACACCGTGGCATAAACTTGGCGGAAATCGATCTGGTAGGTGATGTCGCCTTTTTCCGGAATGTTCAGGTTGGGGGCTTCGCCGATGACGCCGGCTTGTTTAAGCCCGCTGCCCATCACAAAAAGCGGTGCGGCCGTCCCGTGGTCGGTGCCGCGGGCGTCGTTCTCATACGGCCGCCGGCCGAATTCTGAGAAAGTCATCGTCAGCACCTGTTGGTCCAGGCTGTGGGCCTCGAGGTCTTTTTGGAATGCCGCCAGTGCTTCCGATAAATCGCGCAGCAGGTTTTGATGGTTGTTGAATTGGTTGGCGTGCGTGTCGAAGCCGGTCTGCGAACAGAAATACACCCGTGTCTCCAGGCCCGCGGCGATCAGCGCGGCCACGCGCTGGAGCGATTGCGCCAGTTGGCTGTTGGGGTAGGTGGCCAGCGGCCGGTAAGCATCGAGCACTTGTTGCACGCGCTTTTCCGTCACCAACGCGTCCATCAAGGTCTGGCTGAGGAAGTTGCCGGTGTCGCCGGGGGCGGGTATTTCGGCAAATTCTTCCAACAGGGACTTGGGTGGTGCGGTGTTTGCGCCCCGTCGTCCACGCGCTCCCCCGCGAGCCCCGCCCCCGCGCAGGCCGTCGCCGCCCACACTGAAGTAATTCTGCGCGGTTTTGGCAAAGAGGGATTGCGGCAGGATGGTGGTGGAGTGCACCGCGGAAGGGTCATGGGCGTGGCCATCCACCGGGGTGCCGCTGCAGCAATTGTCAAGGTAGCGTCCCAGCCAGCCATCGGAAAGAAAGGTATCCGGCCCGCTGGCGGTTTCCCAGATTTCCGTGGAGCGGAAATGGCTGCGGTTTGGGTTGGGGTAACCCACGTTTTGGACGACGGCAAATTTGCCCTGCTGCACCAGGTTGGCCATTGCACCGCAGGGGGGAGCCAGGGCCAGGTAGTCATTGAGCTTGTGCATCGTGGACGCATCCTTGATGCCGAGGGTGGGCCGCAGATTATAGTAGCGGTCGTCGGCGTACGGGATGACGGTGTTCAAGCCGTCATTGCCCCCGGCCAATTGCACGAGGACGAGGATGCGCTTGTCCTTCTGTGGCGCGGGCACGTTGGCTCCGGCGGCCTGCGTCAAAAAGCGGGGTGCATACGCGCTGAAGGCCAGCAGGCCAAGGCCAGAGCCCGTCAGGCGCAGAAATTCGCGGCGGGTCGTCGGCAGGCGTGGCGTGGTCGGGTTGTTCATGGCGTCCTCCTTTGCTTAGCACAGGTGGTACTCAGGCGATTGAAACAGGGCCACCGCGACATCGCGCACCACTTGGAGCCGTGACCCGGGGGTGGTCTGCAAATAATCCAGAATGCTGCGCCGGTAGGCGTCGGTGGGTTCGCCGGCGAGGAAATAGCTCAACATCGCGTCGGTAAGCTCGCCATCGGATTTTTCAGCGAGATTTTGCAGGCGGACATTGTCCATCGTGATGGAGCCTCGACCGGCATCGCGCGCCGCCTTCAGCTTCATCTGCTGGTCGGCAGGCAATCCACGTTCATTGAGTGGATTGAACAGCTGCTGTACAAACTGCCGGCGCGCCGCCAGGGTGGAGGAATTGATCCAGTTCCTCCCCGCCAACCAGCCGCGCACATTGGGCGGATTGAACGGCTCCTGCCCCATGCCGCGCAAAGTTTGGAACACCTGGCCCTCAAAAGGCGACACGTCGAGATTCAAATCCTGGCACAGGCCGAGGAAATATTGGATCGGGCTTTTGATGAGCACGCGCCGGAACTCGGGCTGGTAGAAAATTTTGGATAAAAACACCGTGCGTGCCAGGGTGTCGATCTTCCAGCCCGAGGCCTGCCATTGCCGTCCCAATTCCTCCAAGTACGGGGTTGGCAGCGGGTCCTGGCTCAGGTACGTGGCGAGAAACCGCTTGGGCAGGTGCGTGCGTGCGGCGTTTTGCTGGAAAATCAGGTCGATGACGTCTGCCGCCCCCCACAGGCCTTGCTTGCCAAACAGGGTCTTCATGTTCGGGTCCCAGCGGTTGCGCACAAATGCGCCCTGTTCCCCGCCGAGTTGCGGGCGGATGATGATGCCCGTCAGTGCGCGCGCAGCCTCCTTGATGTCGCCTTCCGTATAGTGGCCCTCGCCGAGGGTGAAGAGCTCCATCACCTCGCGCGCGTAGTTCTCGTTGGGCACGCCCGCGGTGCTGGTGTTAAGGTCCAGATACTGGATCATGGCGGGCGAGTAGGTCACCGCCTTCATAATCTCCGGGTACGGGCGCTGGTACATCGTCCGCAGCAGATTGGTGTGGTGGTAAAGGCGCGCCGGGTCCTTCACCTTGCTTTGACCCACCACGAGCACATTGCTCAAAAACATCACCAGATTTTCCTGGGCGGAGTTTTCCGGCTTCGCCGCAAAGGCCAGCCAGGACTGCACATAATCGAGAAAGGCCTGCCGCTCCAGTTGGTTTATCTCTTGGTTGAGTTGGCGTTGCCGCAGGGCCTGGGCATTGGCGGCGTCCGGGGTTGTTCCCGTGGCTGCCGCCGCCCTCGCCCCGCCTGGTCGTGCGCCGCGGGGCGCCATTCCACCATCTTGGGCGGCGGCGCGTTCGCTGGACACCAACTCTGCGCGCTTTTGCGCCAGGGTGGCCAGGCTTTCCGGTTCTGCAAAATTGTGCACCGCGCCAAAGGCTTGCTCCAGCGTGGCTTGCGGGCCTTGCCGGTAAGCCTGTGCCACACGGTCAGGCGTGGCGGAAAACCCGATGCGGTGCAGCAAGTGCCGGGCGTTATCCAGGCTCCAATCCTCTGCGCGCAGGGGTGACCACGCGAGGGTCGGCGGAAATTTGGCCGGGTCCAAAGACATGGGGGGCTCCTGGTCGATTAAACAAAAAGCCGCAGGGGTTGGTTTCAACCTAACTGTAATGAATATATGAAAAACAGGCCAAATTGCAAAGCGTCAGGGGTAAAAAATGGATTAAAAACCCCAGTCTTTCCGCCCCTTGGCGGCAGTCAGCGCCGCGTCGTCTTGTAAACCCGCGGCACGCGCTGCGTAATCGAGCAAAAACTTTCCCAGGGGATGCAGTCGCTCCAGTGGCTGAATTCCGCCACGCCGATGCGCTCATTTTCCTGCTCACCAATGAGTGTGGCCATGTCGCCCACCGCCACCGTCGGCAGCGCGGAGGCATCGACCACCGTCGAATCCATCGAGACACGTCCGAGCACGGGACAACGCTGGCCACGGATAATGATGTGCGCCCGGTTGCTGGCTGCAGTCGGCAGGCCATCGCCATAACCGGCGGTTAAAACAGCCACTCGCGTGTCTTTCGTCAGTGTATGCGTGCGCCCGTAGCCTACACTCGTGCCCGCGGGCAATGTTTTCACCAAGCCCACACGAGTGTGGAACGAGAGCACCGGGTCGGGCCGCAGGCGCGAGAGCAGCGAGTCCGGGTAGGGCAGCAACCCGAATTGCAGCAGGCCCACGCGCACGGCGTTGATGGGGCTGTCGGTGGCAAAGCTTTCCAAGCCGGCGCTGTTGTCCGCATGAATGAGAAACCCGGTCGGGTCGGCCGGCGGCGGGAGCTCGCGCAGCGTGTCGAGAAAGAGCTGGCGCTGGTGGGCAGTGAAGGCCGGGTCGCAATCGGCGCTGGAAAAATGCGTATAGACGCCGCGCCAGGCCAGGTTGGGCGCGGCGGCCAGTTCGCGGGCCAGCGCCGCGGCTTCACCATGCCAGACACCCAGGCGGCCCATGCCGGTGTCGATTTTCAGGTGCACGGACAACTTGCGTCCTGCCGCAACGGCCGCCGCATCCAGGCGCGTAATCTCCTCCGCGGTGGAGACTGTGGCGATCAGGTCATATTCGATGAGCGCCGCTTCCTCGCCCGGCAGCACCGCGCCCAGGACCAGCACGGGCCAACCCGAGCCGATTTCGCGCACATCCGCGCCTTCCTTCACATTGGCCACGGCAAAACAATCGGCTCCGCACTGCATCAGGCGCGCGACTGTCTGTGCCAAGCCATGGCCGTAGGCGTCCGCTTTGACAACCGCCACATAGCGCACGCGAGTGGGCAGCGCGGCCCGGATTTTACCGAGGTTGCGTTCCAGCGCGGCGAGATCAATCTCCGCCCAACAGCGGTGGGGCAGGGTGGACAAAGGGCGAGGGGATTAAAAATGAAGAAACAGGCGAAGGCGGAACGTTAACTTTTTTGCCAAGTCTCGGCGAGTGGAAAGGTGGGCGTCCGCAGGGGCCCCGGTTGCTTTATTTTGCTCCGGCCCACTTTTTATACTCGGGGGCCCGCCCAGCATACGGCACGGCAGTCGTTGACGGTCGCAGCAGGCCTGGTTGAGTCAAAATTTCCGGATGATTGTGCAGTGATGTTGGCAGGCGGCGCGCTCGCTCTGGCGCCTTGTGCCAGGCCTTGCGGGCGGGGAGGTGGAGCAGCGGGCCTTCCGCCAGTTCGGCTTCGGCGATTTCCTGTGGGGTTGTTCCGTCAAGTTTTCCCACTTCGGCGGAATGCACGTGCAGGATTTGCCAAAAGCCCTGCCGGGCATCGGTAAAGACAGTGAAGGGCGGCTTTTCGCCCGCCGCGAGGGCCAATGCCGCCGCCAGTGGTAGGCTGCCGCAGGTCATGACGGGCAAGGTGGTCCCGCCATTGCTCGCGGCGGCATCTATTTGCCAAGCTCGGATGGCCATGGCCGCCAATCGCAGCCCGAGCACCGCGCCGGGGCCTTCAACATATATATACCCGCCGAGTTTTTCCCATGGCACACCGGCCTCATTCATCGCCGCACGGGTGCCGGCAAACAGGGCATCCAACGCCGGAGCCTCGCTCTCCCGCCAGGCCAGCCAGCGTCCACTCTGCCACACCCCCACGCGCGGCGCCACCCCGCTGGCGTCGAGAAAAAGCCACGAGCCGGAGAGATGATTTGCCGGCGCATTCATATTTTCACCCCACTAAGCACTAAAATCCCTGGCCACTAAAGCACTTTTCACGCATACCGCCGCCGTAAATTCGTCGGCAAAATCCCCAATTCCTCTCGATACTTGGCCACAGTCCGCCGGGCTATCTGCACATTGTTTTCGCCGAGGATGGCGACGATGTCCTGGTCGCTATAGGGCTTGGCGGGGTTCTCCTCCGACACGATCTGTGCGATACGGTCCTTGATGCTCGTGTTGGAAACGGCCTCGCCGTTGGCGGTGTAGCCGGGGGTGAAGAAGAACTTGAAGTCAAACACGCCCCACGGGGTGGCGATGTATTTATTCGCAATGGCGCGGGAGACGGTGGTCTCGTGCACGCCCACAGCCTGCGCAACTTGGTTCATCGTCAGGGGGCGGAGCTTCGACACGCCGTGTTCAAAGAAATCCTTCTGCTGGTTGAGGATTTCGCGCGTGATGCGCTCGATGGTCTGCTGGCGCTGCTCGATGGAGCTGATGAGGAACTTGCCCGAGCGCATTTTCTCGGAGATGTATTCCTTCTCCTGGGGTGAGAGATGATTCTTGGCCAGCAGCTCTTTATAGGCCCCGCTCAGGCGCAGCCGGGGAATGTAGTCCCGGTTGAGGTGGATGACCCAGCGGTCGCCGTCGCGCTCCACGCGCACATCCGGCTCGACGACGCGGTTGGAGTCCTCGCCGAAGCGGCGGCCGGGCGCAGGGTCCAGCGTGGCAATTTCCTCCAGGGCATCCTGCACGTCTTCTAGGCTCGCGTTGACTTTGCGGGCAATCTCGGGGATGCGCCGGCGCAGCAACAGGGCATAGTGGTTGCGCAGGATGTTCGCCGTCAGGCTGTCGCCCTGTCCGCGCATCTTCAATTGCTGGATCAGGGATTCCTGCACGTTCGCCGCGCCAATGCCCGGCGGGTCAAAAGTCTTCACGAGCTCGGCGGCGTCCTGCACGGTTTTCAGCGGCAGGCCGGCCAGCAGCGCGATGTCCGACACGCTGGAGGTGAGGAAGCCCTGGTCGTTCAAGCTGCCCACGAGGTAGCGCAGCGCCTCCAGCACATCCTTGTCGCAATCCGTCAACTCCGCCTGGCGCAGCAAGTGTTCCTGGAGCGAGGTTTCGGTGACCAGGGAGTCGAAAAAATGCTGGCGGCGTTCGGCATCCTCGCGGGTGTGGGAGGTCTGGCTGCCGTTTTGTTGAAAGTGGTCGCGCCAGTCTTCATCGAGCTTGCGCAGGATTTCAAAGTCGTTCTGGAAGCGCATCTCCTCCTTGGCGTCGGGCGTGGCTTCGGATTCGCCGTTGCGCTCCGGGTCATTCTCCTCCGTCTGCTGGTCGATGGACACACCCGTCATGGGCATCTCCTCCAGCAGGGGGTTGTTTTGCAGCTCTTCGAGGATCGTATGCCGCAGCTCCAGCGCCGGTGCCTGCAAAATCTTTAGCGACTGGCGCAGTTGCGGCGCCAGGACCTGGCTTTGGGAGAGCTTTTGGAATTGATGGAGGCCTTGATGCGCCATGGCACACGCTTCCGACCGGATGGGAAAAGGTCACTTCACGCTTTTTTATGCATCCAGCGTTCACTGGCGGTCGCGCCGTTGGGGCCGTAAAGATCGCGCACGTATTCCGCGAGCTTTTCGTTGGTGGGGCCGTAGCCTTCGCTGTAAAGGTAGCGCTCGAGGACGTCGAGCAGTTCGCCGGCGCTCTGGTAGCGCTGTTCGCGCGGGCGGGCCAGCATCTTGTGGATGATGCCGTTGAGTTTGGCGTCCACGCCCTCCCGCATCTTGCTGAAATCGGGCAGGGCCATGTTAAGGATGTTTTCGCGCGTGGCCTCGGGCGTTTCGCCTTCGAAAATATTGCGCATGCACAGCAGCTCCGCCAGGACGATGCCGGCGCCAAACAGGTCGGCCCGGGCGTCGGTGACCTCGCAGCGCGCCTGCTCGGGGGAAAGGTATTCGTCCTTGCCGGCGATGACTTCGCCTTCCTCGTTGTACATCAGGTCGAGCGCCTTCGCGATGCCGAAGTCCGTCAGCTTCACGTCGCCCTCGCTGGCGAGCATGATGTTCTTCGGGTTCACATCGCGGTGCACGATGCCCAGCAGGCGGCCGTGCGTGTCCCGCTTCTGGTGCGCGTAGGCCAGGCCGCGGCACACGCGCGAGACGATGAACACCGCGCACGTGACGGGGATTTGCTGCTTCGTCTCGATGTGGCGGATGATGAAATCCTCCAAATTCTTGCCGTTCACGAACTCCATCACCATGTAGTACTGCCCGCCGATGACGCCCAAATGGTACGTCTGCACGATGTTGGTGTGGATGAGGTCGGCCACCAGGCGCGCTTCGCCGACGAAATTGCTGCGGAATTCCGGGATGGCCGAGTACTCCTCGCGAATCAGTTTGATCGCCACCTGCTTGCTGAAGTTGTCCGACCCGAGCTGGCGGCCTTCGACAACCATGCCCATGCCGCCTTCGGCGATGGAGCGGACCATCTCGTAGTGGATTTCGTTGAAGATGTGCTTCAGCTTGTTCACGGGACACGCATCAAAGGGGTTTACCCTCGCGGCGGCAATCTCATTTTCGCAAACGCGCACGGTTCTTGCTGTAGGGGGTTTTACCCCAGGGGCGCTGATTGACAAAACCGCCAACCTGGGTCAGGCTACCGGTATGATTTCCCTCACCGATAGCGCGGCCCGCCGCATTCTCGACCTTCAGCGCGAACAAGGCGCCGCGGGCAAGCTGTTGCGCTTGTTTGTCTCGACGGGTGGCTGCTCGGGACTGGAGTACGGTATGTCCTTCGACGAGCCAAAGGAAGGCGATACGCGCATGGAGTCCGCCGGGGTGGCTTTCCTCGTGGACCAGCCGACGCTCGAAAAGATTGACGGTTCCTCCGTGCATTTTGACGACGGGCTGCACGGCAAAGGTTTTGAGGTTCGCAACCCGAAGGCGACCAACACCTGCGGCTGCGGGCGCTCGTTTAATTGATGTCCATTGCCACCCGCACTGGCGACGACGGCACCACCGCCTTGATGTTCAACCGGCGCGTGCCCAAGACCCACCCGCGCATTGTGGCCGCCGGGATGGTGGATGAGCTGAATGCCGCGCTGGGCCTGGCCCGCGCCTCCACCCATCGAGTGGCTACTGCCTCGGCTGTACTCACTGAACAAAAATGTCTGGTCGGCCTGATGGGCGAACTGGCCACTGATGACGCCGACCGCGACCGCTTCCTTGCCTCAAAACTCCAACGCTTGTTGCCGGAAGACCTGGCTCGGCTCGATGCGTTGGTGGCAATGTTGGAGGCTGCATTGCCTCCCGCTCGTGATTGGGATACCCCCGGCGCCAATCTTCCGCACGCCCACTTGCACCTGGCCCGGGTGCTTTGCCGCCGCGCTGAACGCGAATGCGTGGCCCTGCGCGCAACCGGCGTGCAGGTGTCCGATTTAGTTTTGCACTACCTGAACCGCCTGTCGGATACGCTTTGGCTGTTGGCCGTGGCGGAAGCATCTCCATCCTCGGCGAAATAACCCGCTATTTGCGCTTCGCCGGTTTCGATTTCTCGCGCGGCTTCAGGTACGTCTTTTCACGCAACAGCTCTTCGTACATTTCCAGCATCCGCATGCCTTCGCGCGGGCGCACTTCGTCGGCCTTGATGGCGCGGTCGATCTGCTTCTTCATCAGGCGCGCCAGCTCCTCGGCATCCCACTGGATCATTTCCAGGATCTTGTCCACGCGCGCGCCTTGGATGGATTCCTCGATGTAAAAGCCGTCCTCCTCGTCGTCTTCCAGAAACACGTGGACCTCGTTGACGCGGCCAAAGAGGTTGTGCAGGTCGCCCATGATGTCCTGGTACGCGCCGACGAGGAACACGCCGAGGTAGTAGGGCTTGTTGCCTTGCAGGGGGTGCAGGGCGAGGGTGCCGCGCACGTCTTCCAGATCAATGAAACGCGAGACCTTGCCGTCGGAATCGCACGTGATGTCCGCCAGCACCGTCTCCACCGTCGGTTTTTCATCGAGGCGGTGGATGGGCATGATGGGGAAGAGCTGGTCGAGCGCCCAATGGTCGAGCAGGGATTGGAAGACGGAGAAGTTGCAGACGTACTGTTCGGCCAGCATGGTGTTCAGCTGCGCCAGTTCGTCGGGCACATAGCCGCGGGCGGCGGTGCTTTTTTCACGGATGTCGGCGCAGATGCGCCAGAACAGGTTTTCCGCCTCGGCGCGCGACTCGAGGTCGAGGAAGCCGAGGGTGAAGAGGGTCTGGGCCTCCTCCTTCTTTTGCTGGGCGTCGTGGAAGCGCTCCAGCTTGCCGTATTGGTCCTTGTCGTGGAGGATGTGCTCCAGCGCGGTGATCACTTCGTGCTTTTTGCGCTTCTTGCCTTTGCCGTTCAGGGAATGGAACGGGGTGGACTTGGAAATACGGTCGAAAACCTCGAGGACGAGAATGGAGTGGGGGGCCACCAGCGCGCGGCCGCTTTCGCTCACGATGTCGGGCACGGGCACGCCCGCGCTATCGCACACGCTCTTGATGTTGGAGACCACGTCGCGCGCGTATTCCTCGAGGGAATAATTCATCGACGACTCATAGTTGGCGCGGCTGCCGTCATAGTCGATGCCCAGGCCACCGCCCACGTCGATGTACCGCATATTGAAGCCCAGCTTGCACAGCTCGACGTAAAAACGCGTGGCTTCCACCACCGCCTTTTTGATGGTGAGAATATTGGGCACCTGCGAGCCGATGTGGAAGTGGACGAGTTGGAGGATGTTCTCCAGTCCGGACTTCTTCAATTTGCTCACGGCCAGCATCACTTCGCTGGTGGTCAGGCCAAATTTGGCGTCTTCGCCGGAGGAGGTGGCCCACTTGCCCTCGCCGGTGGTGCGCAGCTTGATGCGCAGGCCGATGCGCGGCTCAATGCCGGTCTCTTTGGCGATGCGCAAAATGTCGTCAATTTCGGAAAGCTGCTCCACCACCATGATGACATTCTTGCCCAGCTTGCGGCCCAGCAGGGCCAGGCGGATGTATTCGGCATCCTTGTAACCGTTGCAGATGAGCAGCGCCGAGCGCCGGTCCATCGCGGCCATGGCGATGATAAGCTCCGGTTTGCTGCCGGCCTCGATGCCAAAGCCATAGTCTTCGCCGGCGTCGAGAATTTCCTCCACCACCTCGCGCAGCTGGTTAACCTTGATCGGGAACACTCCGCGGTAGGTGCCGCTATACTCCTCTTGGGCAATGGCGCTGCGAAAAGCCTCATTTAGCTGGATGACGCGGTGGCGCAGCAAATCCTGCAGGCGGATGGTCAGCGGAGCCTGCAGGCCCATCGATTGGGCTTCCTGCACGATGTCGAGCAGGCGGATTTTGCGTTCATCGCCTGCGGGGTGGACACATAGGCTGCCATCGTCACCGATGGAGAAATGGTTCCCGCCCCAGCGTTTGATGCCGTAATAGTCTTCGGCATCGCGCAAGGTCCACGGCGCCGAGGTATGAATTTTGAGTGCCACTTCTGCGTATGAGGGTTGAGTCCTGATGCGTTAAACAAGGAATGTGCGCGGTGCAATAACGAATAAAAGCGCAGCTGAAACTGGGGTGTTTGCTTTAGAAGTGGCGGCGTGAATCCTGTAGTCAAATTTCCTCAAAATTTTCACGGTTTCGTGACGTTTGCCTCTTGCGTTTCAAATATTTTTTCGCGTTATAATCGCATGATAAGAATTAGTATCCTGCATGAATGTGAAGCTTAAAACCCCGCTCTTGGTCTTCCTTTCCGCCGCGGTTGCCGGCGCGCTGTTTGCGCAGTACCGGGAGATTCTCAGCTTGCGCGCGCAGGTGAAGCCCGCCAATGCCGGTGTGGCGGCTGGGAAGGGCGTTTCTGGGGGGTCTGGGCAATCAGCCGCCCTTTCCAAGATTCTTACCCTGGGTGGCAGCGATCCTTTTCAATCCATGCACCAGGTGGTTGATTTCATCGACCATCTCAACCCGGCGGATGCGCGCGGTTTGTTGGATTCTTTTCGCAAATTCCCTGAAAGCGCGGTGTCGCAATTCGCGCGGAAGATGGTGCTCACGCGCTGGGCGGAGGCCGACCCTGCGGCGGCTTTGGCGTGGGCCCGGGGGCGCACGCTCTATGATGGCCGCGGTTCCGCTATTGCGGCGGTCTATGAGGCATGGGCGGCCAAAGACCCGGCGGCGGCGCTGGCCGCCGTCAACCAGGTGGATGACCCCCATGCGCGCAATGACATTTATCAGAGTATTTTTTCCCATCTTGCCTCCACCGACCCTCAGGCTGCACTGAAAGCACTGCGCGACTTGCCCGCCGGTCAGCAGTCGGTGAGCGCCTACGGGGAAGTTTTCTATACTTGGGCCATGCAAGATCCTGCCGCTGCCTCCGCGGCCGCCTTGCAATTGGCGCCCAGCCAGGCACGCAACCAAGCCATCCAGCAATTGGCTTACGCCTGGGCCCAGCAAGATCCTGCGGCAGCGCTTTCTTGGGCGGGCGATTTGCCAGCTGGTCAGATCCGCACGGGCGCCTTGACGTTTGCCTTGACCTCATTGGCCCGGAGCGACCCGCAGGCCGGCACCGCTTATCTCTCCAGCATTCCCAACGGCCCGGCCAAGGATTCCTTGGTGGTGAATTTTGCCGCCAATTGGGCCTCGACGGATCCCACCGCCGCCATCGCATGGGCTGACAACGCCACCAATGGCCAGGCCCACGACCAGGCCCTGCAAGGCATCCTCGCACAAATGAGCGAGGCGGACCCCGCCAATGCAGCCAAATATCTGGAGCAAATTTCCCTCGCCAGTTTGCGCGATCTGGCGTTGCCGCAATTGGCCTCTGCTTGGGCGCAAAAAGACATTCAAGGAGCATTGGCCTGGGTGCAATCATTGCCGTCCACCGATGCGGACGCCCGCAATCAGGCTTTCCGCAGTGTGGTGGGCAGTTGGGCGCAGACTGATCCGGCTGCCGCTGCCGCTTATGTCCTCAAGGTTCCGGATGACCCGACTTTCCGTGGCCTTTCCGACATTGTCGTCCAGAATTGGGCCAACGCCGACCCGCAGGCTGCGTATGCCTGGGCCGAAGGCTTGTCGAATAACAATGGCGCTTCGCGCGACAATGCCATGCGCACGGCGCTCACCACCTACGCCAACGTTGACCCGCAATATGCCTGGAGCTTGGCGATGAACGCGACTTGGGCGGATTCTTCCAGCCAGTCGCCGACGGATGGTTTGCACGGCATCCTAACCAAAACCCTGGCAAATATCGTCACGGAATGGAGCGGCCAGGATGGCGCCGCCGCTGCGGCCGCGCTCGCGCAAATCCCGCCGGGCTTTGTGGCAAACAACGCCACCAGCGTGGTCGCCGCCAATTGGATTAAGCAGGACCCCCAGGCGGCTTCCGTCTGGATCAATTCATTGCCTGCCGGCCCCGGCCGGGACGGCGCCGTCACGCAGCTCATCGCGGTGGAGGGTAAAAACGATTATGCCACCGCCTTCAACTGGGCGACGACGATTGGCAGCAACTCCATGCGTAACACCACGCTTAATACCGTCATGCAGGAATGGGCCAAGCGCGACCCGGCGGCGGCAACGCAGGCTGTGCAATCCGCCAATCTCACCCCCAGCCAGCAAACCAATCTTTTGAACGTCATTACTGACTATTCCAAACGGGGTATGTTGAAGAATTAGGGCCATTGGTCGGCTGTGCGGCGGGTTTTTCCGCCTATTTGTCGGGATTGCCTTTCCCGGGGCAATGGGTCAGCCTTTTCCTTGGTATCACTGTGCGGGAAGACCTGCCCTTGTTGTTTAACTTTTGAAAGCACCCGGCCATGAAAAGCAAAACCACCTTTGTGCTCTCCGCGGCTTTGATTGTATCCCTGCTGGCGGCCGTTTGGGAATACCGGTTGAATAGCCGTTTACGGCAAGAACTGGATGGCCTTCCGCAACATGGTGCCCGCGCCGGGAGCGCCTCCGCCAAGGCGGAATTCGGTTCGGACCACAAGGCCGCGCTGGCCAAGGTTTTGGCCATGTCGGACCGTACCGCCCGATTGCGCAGCTTAATTGACTTAGCTGGTACCTTGGATGCGGCGGGCGCGCGCACCATGCTCGACGAACTGGCCAGGCAGCGGAATACCCCGGACAACCAGCTCGCCACAAGCATTTTGATGGAGCGATTGCTGCAATTGGATTCCCGCGGTGCACTTGCCTGGGCCCAGTCCCTGCCGGATGCATCCCGGCGCGCGGATGCGCTGGCGACGCTTTTTAACACCTGGGCTGGCATGGACCCGCAAGCGGCTTTGAGCGCCACAAACCAAATCAGCGACGCCGGCTTTCGCAAAGCGCTCCAGTCCGACGTGCTGGCCGATATGGCCAATTATGACCCGCAGAAAGCCCTCGCCGCCTTGCAGGGCCTGCCGGCGATGAGCCAATCCCGCAATTTGCGGGATTTATATAATTCCGTTTTCGTAACCTGGGCGGGCAACGACCCGCAGGCCGCCGCCGCCGCCGTGGGCAAGCTGCCCGGCACGCGGATGCGCAATTTCGCCATCCAAAGCATGGTGGATGGCTGGGCTGCCACCGACCCGCAGGCGGCACTCGCCTGGGCCGGGAATCTCCCGGCCGGGGCTCTCCGCAGCAATGCGGTGGATTCCGCCCTGAATCAGCTCGCCATGCAAAATCCGCAGGCCGCCATCGGTTTTGTGGCCAACATGACGGATGGCGCGGAGCGCAATGGCCTCATTGGCAGCATCGCGGAAAACTGGGGCCAGACGGACCCCGCTGCCGCTCTCGCTTGGGTGAATCAGAATGCTTCAGGCAAGGCCCAGGATGAAGCGGTGGCGACGATTCTCGATCACATGGGGCAGACCGACCCTGCGGCGGCGCAAGCCTACATCATGCAAATGCCCGATTCATCAGTGCGTGACGACGCTTTGGTTCAATTGGCCCGCAACTGGGCGGATAGCGACCCCAAGGCCGCTTTGGCGTGGATGCAGGGGCTTAATCTCACCGGTGCGCTTTCCACCGCCATGCAGGGCCAGATTGTGAATGTTGTCAACGACTGGGCTTCCATCGACCCTCAGGCCACGGCGGCCTATTTGCAGTCCCAACCCAATCAGCCCTATTTTTCGCGGTTAATGGCGCAGGTCGGCGTTAACTGGGTCAGCGCCGACCCGCAGGCCGCCTTGTCGTGGGCGCAGTCGCTTTCCGAGGCCGATGGCAAAAATTATGTCACCGGTGCCGTCATCACGCAAACCGCGATTCAAGACCCGCAAGCCGCCTGGAACAATGCCCAGCAGATGCTGACCGGCAGTACTTTGACGGAGACGATGAGCAATATCGTCATTAAGTGGAGTGCGCAAAATCCCGCCCAGGCGGCCAACGCGCTGGCGGCGCTTCCCGCCGGCACCCAATTGGATAAAGCCACCGCCACGTTGACCACCAACTGGCTCAAGCTTGACCCGACGGCCGCTTCGCAATGGGTGAACACACTGCCGCAAGGTTCGGCCCGCGACGGTGCCGTCACGCAAGTGATCGCCGTGGAAGGCAAAAACGACCCCGCCACCGCCTTCAATTGGGCGCTTACCATCAGCAACCCCCAGACCCAGCAGACTCAGCTCAATGCGACGATCCAAACTTTGGCGAAGAAAGATCCCGCCGCCGCCTTGGATGCCGTGCAGTCTGCTCAAGGCTTGAATGATACCCAGCGTGCCAGTCTTCTGCGGGCCATCCAGCAAGTGGCCCCCGCAAAAAAGTAGCCTCAAAATAAAGAAGGGTATGACCGTGGTTGAGTGTGGGAGGGGGTAGGTGGTCTTGGATGCTTCGCGCTTAAATCGTGCAAACGGCGGTAGGGAGGAAAATCACGGTCAATTTTCTGAAAATAGCTTGGAACATAATCTGGAAAATGATTGTTTACGCAGACGATCGGATAACACATTCACTATCAATAAGATATGTGCATAATATGTCCGGTCAAAAAATGTCCATCATGAACTTGTCTAAATCCATCCTGCTTAATATCCCGGCCCGCCTCCCGCATACCTTGGCGCTCGCTGCGCTCTTTGCTTGTGCGGGGCTGACGGGCTGTGTGGTTGTTTCCAGCCATACCACCACCACCTCCGGCCACAAGATTGACGCGGACACCTTTGCCCAAATTGAGCCGGGCAAGTCCAAGGAGTTCGTCATCAGCCTACTCGGCCAGCCTTCCGAGAAATCTCGCAAGGATGACGAATCTGACATCTGGCGCTGGCGCTATAGCGAAAATCAGCACTCGGCCAGCGGTTTTATTGTCCTTTTCGCCTCCAATACCGACAACCGCACCCAGCAGACGCGTTGCGTCGAATTCAAAAACGGGGTCGTAACCCGGGTTTGGACGGAGTAAAGTTTGCCAGGGAGTCTGTAATCGGGCGGCGGGGCCAGCAGGTCCCCGCCGCCCTTGTTGTTTTTGGGTGAGGGAGTAAACAGTAATTTGTCCGGTTTGCGCGGGGGCGGGTGATGGTATAGTAAACGCGCATGACTCCTGACGACCAACTGGTGAGCCGCTATGTCCGGGCAGGCGATGAATCCGCCTTCGCCGAGCTGGTGCGCCGCTATGTGGATATGGTGTATGCCGCGGCGCTGCGGGTGACGCACGGAAACGCCGCCATGGCCCAGGATGTTAGCCAAAGCGTGTTCACTGACCTTGCGCGCAAAGCATGGATGTTGACCGGGCGCGGCACCATTTCGGGCTGGCTGCACACCAGTGTGCGCTATGCCGCGGCCAAGGCCCGCCGCAGCGAAGGGCGTCGCCGTCAACACGAACAGGAGGCTTTTGCCATGCAGGAACAAACCACCACGCCGGAACCGGAAATAACCTGGGAGCAGTTGCGCCCGGCGCTGGATGAGGCCGTGGGCCATCTGCGCGCCGCGGAGCGGGATGCCGTCGTGCTCCGTTTTTTCCAGAACAAAAGCCACCGCGAGGTGGGTGAGGCGCTGGGCCTCAACGAGGAAGCCGCGCGCAAGCGCGTGGACCGCGCGCTGGAAAAATTGCGGGGGCATTTTGTGCGCCGGGGTGTCACTGTTTCCTCCGCTTTGCTGGGCGCGGCCATGGCGGCCAATTCCGCGCACGCCGCGCCGGTTGGCCTGGCTGCCACCTTGTCCGGCTCGGCGCTTGCCAGCACCGGTGGCGCCACATTTTTTGCCTCCACTACCAAGACTTTATATCTCGCCATGAAAACCAAGACCGCCCTCCTCCTCGCCGCTGTGGTGACCATCGCCGCCATCCCCGCTGTTATTGAGCATCAGCAGATCGTGCAATTGCGCCAGCAATTGGATGCGGCCAACTCCAAGCTTGGCACACCCGGCCACAAGGCGCCGACCGTTTCCGCTGGCAATGCCGTGGCCGACTTTGGGAAGATTCTCGCGCTGCCCAATCGTTCCGCGCGTTTGCGCGAATTGCTGGATTTGGCGGGCCGGCTGGATGTCGGCGGTGTGCGCACTTTGCTCGACAATCTCGCCCGCCAGCCTGCATCGGGTGACAATGATTTAGTCATGTCGATCCTGCTGGAGCGGATGCTCCAGCTTGATCCGTCTGGGGCATTGGCCTGGGCCAATGGGGTGCCCAATCTGGGCCGTCGTCAAAAGACACTCAGCACGCTTTTTGGCACTTGGGCGAGTGTGGACCCGGCGGCGGCGCTCACAGCGACCAGCCAGATAGACAACGCCGTTTTTCGCAAAGATTTGGAAACCAATGTGCTGGCGAACTGGGCCAGTTATGAGCCTCAAAAGGCGTTGTCCGCCTTGCAATCGCTGCCAGCCATGCAGCAGTCGCGCAATTTACGCGGGCTTTACGACGCCGTGTTCCAGACTTGGGCCAGTAACAATCCGGCGGAAGCCACCGGCGCCTTGATGAACTTGCCCGCCAATCGCATCCGGGTTTTTGCCATGCAAAGTGTCGCTGAAGGCTGGGCGTTGACCGATCCACAGGGCGAACTTGCTTGGGCGGAAAAATTGCCGTCCGGTGCCAGCCAGTCCAGCGCGATGTCAGTGGCTTTGGACCGGCTGGCCCAGGCCGACCCTGCCGCGGCCATCAACTATGCTGCCAACCTCCCTGACAGCGCCAACCGCAATGATTATTTGAGCCGCATCGCCGGACGCTGGGGGCAGGACGATCCGGCTGCGGCACTGACGTGGGCGAATGAGAATATCACCGGCACGGCGCGGGATGGCGTGGTGCAAAACCTTCTCGGCCGCCTTGCCCAATCCGACCCTGCTGCGGCGGAAACCTATATCGGCCAGATGCCCGATAATCCTTTGCGCGACGCGGCCATCAACCAGGTGGCGGCCAATTGGGCGGAGAGCAATCCCCAGGCCGCTCTCGGCTGGCTCCAGGGCATGAGCAGCAGCACCCCCTCGACCACCGTCATGGCGCAGATGATCAATATCGTCAATGACTGGGCCAGTGTGGACCCGAAGGGGACGGCAGCCTATTTGCAAACTTTTCAAGACCAGCCTTCTTACGGACGGTTGATGATGCAAGTCGCCGCCAATTGGGCTTCGGCGGATGCGTCCGGGGCTTTGACTTGGGCCCAATCGCAACCAGCGGGCGATGCCTATAACCATGCGGTCAGTGGTGTCATCGGCGCCATTGCCACGCAGGATCCGCAGACAGCCTGGAATGCCGCCGAGCAAATGCCGCCCAGCGACATCCGCGACCAGGCCTTTGGCAAAGTCATTGGCAAGTGGAGCGCGCAAAACCCTGCCCAGGCGGCCACCGCGCTCGAGGCGTTGCCGGCGGGGGCGGTGCTCGATAGCGCCACTTCCGCGCTGGCGCAGAACTGGCTCAAGCTCGATGCCACCGCCGCTTCCCAATGGATAAACACACTGCCGGCCGGCAATGCCCGCGATGCCGCCGTCACGCAGTTGATTAATACCGAGGGGGCCAATGACCCGGCCGTGGCCTTCAATTGGGCCATGAGCATGGCTTCCGGCGCCGCCCAGCAGAGGCAGCTCGACACGCTGGTGCAGACTTGGGCCAAACGGGATCCGGCAGCGGCGTCCAACGCCGTGCAGTCCGCCAACCTGGGCGACGCCCAGCGTGCCACGCTGCTCAATGCCATTCAGTCAGCTTCCAAAAAATAATAAAAGGAACGGCGGCAGGCGTTGCGGGGTGTGTCAGGTGCGTTTTATTTCGGCTCGCCCGGGGCGGGGTGGGAGTATAGCTTGCCCGGCTTAAGTCCCGCGCCGCTTTTCGCTGCATGCCCACCGCCCAGCCCAAATCATCCCATCGCAAAAAACGTCTCGTCCTGCTCGGGGCGACCGGCTCCATCGGCGACAGCACTTTGCAGGTGGTGCGCAAGCATCCGGACAAATTGGAAATCGTCGCCATCGCCGCGCACAAGAATTGCGCCAAGCTTGATGAAATCGCCCGCGAATTCAAAGTGAGACACGTGGGGGTTTTTGATGAGGCGGCTGCCAGGGAGGCTAAAAAGGCCGGTCTCTTCAAAGGGCGTACCCTCCATGCCGGTCCTGCCGGGTTGGAGGAGCTGGCCTGCCTGCCCGCGGGCGACATGGTGGTTGCCGCCGTGGTGGGCACCTTGGGGCTCAAGCCGACGCTGGCCGCCATCCGCGCGGGGAAGGACATCGCGCTGGCCAATAAGGAGATTCTCGTGCTCGCAGGCCGTTTTGTGATGGCCCAGGCCAGGAAGCATGGCGTCACCATTGTGCCGCTCGACAGCGAGCATAATGCACTCTTTCAATGCCTCGATGGCGAACGGCCCGAGGATGTGGCCAAACTGCTGCTGACGGCCTCGGGCGGCCCGTTCCGCAACTATACGCGCGAGCAAATGGCCGGCGTCACCCCCGCGGCGGCGCTCAAGCACCCGAATTGGAACATGGGGCCCAAGGTGACCATTGATTCCTCGACCATGGCCAACAAGGGCCTGGAGGTCATTGAAGCTCGCTGGCTCTTCAATTTACCAGCGGAGCGCATCCAGGTCGTCGTTCATCCCCAGAGCATCGTGCACTCGATGGTCCAGTTTGTGGACGGCTCCATCATTGCACAGCTTTCCCCCCCGTCGATGACCTTTCCCATCCAGCACAGCCTGCTGTACCCCGGTCGGGCGGAAGGTGTCGCCCCCACGGTGGATTTCACCCGGCAGTTTGCGCTCGATTTCCACGCGCCCGACCTGGCCCGCTTTCCCTGCCTGCGCCTGGCCTTCGAAGCCCTCAGCGCCGATGGCGCCGCCCCGGGCGCCTTCAATGCCGCCAATGAAATCGCGGTGGCGGCGTTCCTGGACAACCAAATTGGCTATCTCGACATCCCTCGTGTGGTGGAGGCGACGCTCGACTCCCAGCCCGCCACCCGCCTCCGCGATTTGGATGACCTCCTCGCGGCGGACGCCGCGGCCCGCACCCGTGCAGATAAGATTGTGCGGAAAATACGAAAATAATTTTCCGCGCAGTGGACGGGAAACTTAAACGGGTGATATGCGGTCTGGTAAGTGAAGGCTGCTGGCGTGAAGTGCATTTAATGCATAGCCATTGGCCCATAAGCTGTTTAAACTGACCCTCCTCTACTCATGACCGGCGACTTTTCCTGGCTTGGCGGCCTCTTTTCCAATCTCTGGGGCTGGATGTTCATCATCCTGCTGCTCGGCGGCTCCATTTTTGTGCATGAGTTGGGCCACTTCCTCGCGGCGCGTTGGCGGGGGATGAAGGTGGACCGCTTTTCCATCGGGTTCGGCCCCAAGATTTTCGGTTGGACCGGCAAGGACGGCGTGGAATACCGCCTCTCCTGGATCCCCTTGGGCGGCTATGTCGCGCTGCCGCAACTAATCGATATGACTGCTGTCGAGGGCGAGGCCTCCGCCGAAACGCGCCACCTCCCTCCGGTGACGTATCTCGACAAGATGATCGTGGTGTGCGCGGGGGTTACGTTTAATATGTTGTTTGCGCTCTTGCTGTCCCTGGTGTTGTGGGGCGTCGGCCAGGAACAGTCGGTGGAGTCGCGCACCCAGGTGATCGGCTACGTCTTCCACACGATGGGGGAGCTGCGCAATGGCGGGCTCAAAAGTGAGCTCAAGCTGATGCGCGGTCCGGACGCGCCCAAATTGGACGACACTCCCGCCCCGGCGGAAGGCAAAATTTTTCCCGGCGACAGCATCGTGGCGGTGGATGGCTCACCCGTAAAAGACTATGCGGCGCTTGCCGAAGCCATTGCCTTCAGCACCGGCCGTGATTCCACGGGCCACCCCAAGGTCACGCTTACCGTGGTGCGCGACGGCCAGCAGCACGACGTGGATATTCTTCCCGACTTGGTGGACACGAACAAGCGCTCCGGCGATGCTATTCGCAAGATCGGCCTGCTGCCCGCCTCCGATTTTGTCGTGCAAGAGCTGGAGTCTCCCCGTTCGCCCGCCCTGCCGCTGCACAGGGGGGACAAGATTCTCGCCATCAACGGGCAAAAAGTTTTTTCGCTGCCGCAAATATCGGAGATATATGAGGCCACTAAGGGCAGCCCGCTCACTTTCACCGTCGAGCGGGGCGGCAAGCCGTTGGATTTGAAAATCCAGCCGGCGGCGCTCCCGCGCACCACGCCTCTGGCCACCATCACCATCCCGGGTTCGGAGGCGATGTTGGACATACTTCCCATTTACGCGCTGGATGAGCAGGGAGACCAAGCCGCGCCGGCCACCCCGGCGCAATCGCTGCTGGTTTGGAATGTCGATAACCGCAATGGCGTCTTTGGCAAACTGCGCCCGGGGGATTTTCTCCGCAAGGTCAACGGCCAGCCGGTGCAGTCCGTGCAACAGGTGGTTGACGCGCTCAAGGCCACCCCAGCGGGCCAGACCGCGGTTTTGGACTATGACAGCGAGGCCGCCCACGCCAGTGCCACGATGGCGCTTCCCGCCCATTTTGCGGCCCAGGTTACGCCTGCGGCGACGGAATTGAGGATTGGCGTCGTATTCGAGCCGCAAACCATCACTATCCACGACTCGCCGTTGATGCAGTTTGCCAATGCCTTCAACCAGATTTTCAGCACGCTGCGCAGCCTCTTCAACCCGCATTCCAGCATTGGGATCGGGCAACTTGCCGGCCCGATCGGCATCAGCCGCATGATTTACCAGTTATCCATCGAGGATATCCGGCTGGCCCTGTGGTTTGCCTTCATAATCAACGTCAACCTCGCGATCATCAATCTGCTGCCGATTCCCTTGCTGGATGGCGGCCACATCCTTTTCTATACCATTGAGCGCGTGCGCCGCCGCGCATTGCCGATAAACATCATCGCCAGCGCCCAGGCGCTCTTCTTGGTGCTATTGATGGGCCTGGCACTCTTTGTGTTCGTTAACGATTTGCGCCGCTGGGCGGGCGACAGCGATCATATGTCGGAACTCTCGCACACGCGCGCTTATTTGCTGAACGAAGAGGATGTTAAATTCCCCCCGAGGGCAGTCCCTGCCAAGCGCTGAATGAGGCCGAAAGCCGCTGGGCGCGGCTTTATTTCTTTTCTTCCTGCACCTGCTGCTCGCCCGCGGTGGGCGCCGGCGGCTGCGGCGGGTAAGCCCCTTCCGCAAGTGGCACTGAGCCCGGCTCGTGAGGCACCGGCGGGGTGACCGCAGGTTCGGTAAGGGTCGCCGCCGGCGGGGGTGTGGCGGGAGGCGGCATACTTCTGTCCTGCTTGCACCCCCATACATTAAGCAGGGCGACCATCACCACCAAGGACGTGGCAAAAACGGGCATCGGAAAAATTGCGGTTAGCTTTTTCATGGGAAGGAAGGGAAGGGTGTTTAGAGGATTCGGGGCGCAGGGCTTACATGGGGGTCGGGCCACCAGGATTTTGCGGCTGGGGGTTTTGCGGCGGGTTCGGGCTGGGCGGATTAGGATTATCAGGCGGTGAAGGCTGCGGATTGGTGGGGTTGGGATTCGACGGCGGCGGCGGATTAATGGGCTGCGGTGGGTTGATCGGCGTGGAGCTGCTCATCGGGCTGGTGGGTGTCTCATTATTCGGGCTGCTCGGTGTTTGGCTGTCCGGGCTCGTGGGTGTTGAACTGGGGCCTGTTCCATTGGTGTTGATGCCGCCTGATGTGCCCGTCTGGGATCCCGGGGTGGATGAGGTTCCCACGCCGGTTTGTGCCCCCGGAGTTGTCGAAGTGCCCACTCCCGTTTGCGCCCCAGGGGTTGGTGAAGTGCCTACGCCTGTCTGTGCGCCTGGCGTCGGGGAAGTGCCCACGCCGACTTGCGCCCCGGGAACCGGGGAGGTGCCAACACCCACCTGCGCCCCAGGCGTGGGTGAGGTGCCCACGCCGGTACGTCCTACAGGGGCTTGCCCATCGCTCGTGCCAGCCATGTTACTGGAATGGTCGGCTGGGTTATCGCGGGTGCAGCCGCCGATATTGATAAAAGCGGCGGTGGCGAGGGAAAGGAGGGTGATTAGCGGCTTTTTCATGGGAGCAACGGGATTAGGCATTTTTTTAGGGTGGAAAGGTCATCAAGCATAGGCTCCAGGGCGTTACTTTTCAAGGGACGCACCGGGCTTTTACACCCTTTTCTGGATTTCACGTAAGGCTGCGATGGCTTTCCACTAGGGAGTAATGGTGCAGGGTTACCAAGGGGTCTGGTGGTCTGGGGGTGCCGCTATTTTCGCCGTGCCTTTTGCCGGGCAAAACACTAGGAATAAAGGGTGCCAGCTCACTGGCATTTATCCAGCCCATGTCCGTCCCTGTCCCAGGTTCCCAGCCCGATCTTGCCTCCCTGCCGCCGTATTGCGCGTCGCGCTTCCGCTCCGTGCGCCGGCCCACCCGCGAGGTCAAGGTCGGCGTCGTCGGTGTCGGCGGTGCCAACCCCATCCGCGTGCAATCGATGACGACCTCGCTCACCACGGATGTGGCTGCCACCGTCCGCCAGACCATAGCGCTGGCCGAGGCGGGCTGCGAAATTGTCCGCATTACCGCGCCCAACAAGGAAGCCGCCCGCGCGCTCAAGGACATCCGCGCCCAAGTCACCGCCGCGGGTTGGGGCCAGCTGCCCCTCGTGGCCGATATTCACTTTTTGCCCGCCGCCGCGATGGAGGCTGTCGAGCACGTCGAGAAGGTGCGCGTCAACCCGGGCAATTACGCCGACAAGAAGAAATTTGCCGTCAAGGAATACTCGGACAATGAATACGAGGTCGAGCTCCAGCGCCTGCACGACGCTTTTTCCCCGTTGGTCAAGCGCGCCAAGGAACTGGGCCGCGCCCTGCGCATCGGCACCAACCACGGCTCCCTGTCCGACCGCCTGATGAACCGCTACGGCGACACCCCGCTCGGCATGGTCGAAAGCGCGCTCGAATTCATCCGCATCTGCCAGAGCCATGGCTTCCACGACATCATTCTCTCGATGAAGGCCAGCAATCCGAAGGTGATGATTGAGGCCTACCGCCTCGCCGTTGCCAAGATGGCCGCCGAGAATATGTATTACCCGCTGCATCTCGGCGTGACCGAGGCCGGCGAGGGCGAAGATGCCCGCATCAAGAGCGCCATTGGCATCGGCACCATGCTGGCCGACGGCCTGGGCGACACCATCCGCGTCTCCCTTACCGAGGATGCCATTTACGAAGTGCCCGTTTGCCTCGATATTGCCAAGCGCGCCCACGCTTTGTGGGAGCGCGGCAAGGAATTGCAGGACCGCGAGGCGCCCGACGGCATCAACCCGTTCATTTACACCCGCCGCGATGTCGCGCACCTGCACCTCAACGAAGCGTGCGAGGTTTCGCGTGAAAACCCGCCGCGCGTCATCATCCCCGCCGCGCGTCCCTTGGCCCAGCACGCGGAAATCGTCAAGGATGTGCTGCGCATCCACACCCGCAACAAGGAGACCAAGGTGGAGGGCCTCCTCGTCGCCCTGGCCGAGCAAGGCGACCTCGCACACCTTTCCGCCTTGCAGCGCGTGCTCGCGCCCACCGTGAAGTTTTTTGTGGTCGATTTGCCGGCCTCGAATGACGGTTCCATGCTCCGCGGCTATCCCAAGCCCATGGCCCCCACCGTGTGGACACGTCGTTTTGAAAATGGTGACGCGGCGGACATCGCTGTTGCCGCCACTTTGCTTGAATACGCCGGGCGCACCGCCGGTTACGTTGCGGTGGACACCACAGCCTCTGTCCTCGCCGGCCCCTTTGGCGCCGCCTTGGCGCAGAATGCGCACAAGAGCCGCCTCATCCTCACGCAGACGACCCATGAAGCCCATACTCACGCTGTCGGCGGCTACCGCGCCCTCACCCGTGAGGCGAAGAAACTCCACCTCAATGCCCCGTTGTGGATTCGCCACACCTCCGCCCAGGTGATTATTTCAGAAAACTTCTTCACCGCGCGCCTGCTCGAGGCCTCCATGGTCGCGGGCAACCTGCTCTGTGATGGTTTGGGCGATTTCCTCAGCGTCGAGACGGAGCCCGACCACGAAAAGACCGTCGCGCTCACCTACAACATCTTGCAAGGCGCACGCACGCGCTCGACGAAGACGGAGTTTGTCGCCTGCCCCAGCTGTGGCCGCACGCTCTTTGATTTGCAGACGACCACCCAGCGCATCAAGGGCCGCACGGGCCACCTCAAGGGCGTCACCATCGCCGTCATGGGCTGCATCGTCAACGGCCCCGGCGAGATGGCCGATGCGGACTTTGGCTACGTCGGCGGCGCGCCGCAGAAGGTCAACCTCTACGTCGGCAAGGAATGCGTGAAGTACAACATTCCCGAGGACGAAGCCGTGGATCGCCTCGTGGATCTCATTCGCGAGCACGGCAAGTGGGTCGAGCCCGAACTCGTGCCCGCGGGAGTCTGAGGCGGGGTTAGGCAGCCGGCTTTACTTCGCCGTCCCCGCCGCCGGCGCCCCTGCCTGCGGGTGGTCCACCAGGTATTTATCGATATTTTCCTGCACCAAGCGGGCGAGCTCCGGGCCGGGCTCGACGATATCATAGCCACGCAGCAGCTGGCCGGAGACAATCATCATGCCCTGGCTGTAGGGCGCGGTATTGGTGCCGTGCTTTGTCGTTTGCAGCACCGCTGTCGGTGTGCTGCTCTCATCGCGCGCCACGAGAAAGGTGCCCACGGGAAAGGGTTTGCGGTCCAGGTCAAGGTTGACGATGGCAAAGGCGTCCGCGAGGTACACAGCGTCCGTTTTGCCGACGAGCGTGGTTTTCTCCGCCGGGACGAATTTATTGTACAGGCCGCCGTTTTGCGCGATTTTCTCCGCCGGCTGGGTGTGCGAGCAGGCGCTCAGCAGCAGGACGGACAACAGGGCGGGCAGGGCGGGGCGGGGTAGGCGCATGGTGCTGCGGATTGAAGGGAAAAAACCGCCGCGCCGCAAGCCTCTGTCCATGCCAATTACGCCGACTGCGATTTGCGGAACTGCTCGAAGCCCGGGCCGGTCGTCGAGAATTCGCCCTCGAAGAAGCCGTGCAGCTGGCGGATGCGCGTCGGGTGGCGCATCTTGCGCAGGGCTTTGGCCTCGATCTGGCGGATGCGTTCGCGGGTGACCTTGAACTGGCGGCCCACTTCCTCCAGCGTGCGGCTGTAGCCGTCCGTCAGGCCGAAGCGCAGGGACAGCACGCGGCGTTCACGCTCGGTGAGGGAGTCGAGCACGTCCATGATCTTTTCGCGCAGGAGCGAATAGGCCGTCATGTCGTACGGGTTCTCGGCGGCCTTGTCTTCGATGAAGTCGCCAAAGTTGGTGTCGTCGCTGTCGCCCACGGGGGACTGCAGGGAGATGGGCTGCTGCGCCATCTTCATGATCTGCTGGACGCGTTCGACGGGCAGGTTCATCTCGTCGGCCACTTCCTCGGGCGTCGGCTCGTGGCCGAGTTCCTGGAGCAGCTGCTTTTGCACCTGCATCACCTTGTTCAGCGTCTCGATCATGTGCACCGGGATGCGGATGGTGCGCGCCTGGTCGGCGATGGAGCGGGTGATGGCCTGGCGGATCCACCAGGTCGCGTACGTCGAGAATTTGTAGCCGCGGCGGTACTCAAACTTTTCCACGGCCTTCATCAGGCCCATGTTGCCCTCCTGGATGAGGTCGAGGAACGACAGGCCGCGGTTGGTGTACTTCTTCGCGATGGAGATCACGAGGCGCAGGTTGGCCTCCACCATTTCCGTCTTGGCGCGGTGCGCCTCGCGCATGGCTTTGCGGGCCTCGCGCACGAGGGTGAGCAGCTCCAGCGGCGTCATACGGTATTCGTTCTCCAGCGCGCGCAGGCGGCGCTTGATGGCCGCGGGGTTGAGGCGCTTGCGGCGGTGGGCCACTTTTTCGGCCAGGTCGAGCTCCTCCAGGTGGTCCTCGATCTCGCGCAGCACGGGTGAGAGATGGTCCAGAAATTCCTCAAACACCTTGAGCTTGAAGCAGAACTTGCGGAAGAAGGGTTTGATCTCGTTCGCCAGCTTGTTGTAGCGCGTGAGCGAGCGTTTCTTGGCCGAGTCGTTGCTGTTGCGGTGCGCGTCCTTCCAGGCTTTGCTCAGGCGGTCTTCGATCACCTCGGTCTGGTCGATCAGCTTGGGCAGGTGGAGGAAGTAGGCCTCGCGGCTCTCAATCTTCTTGTCGAGGACGATGCGGTCAAAGCGCTCCTGGCGTTCGAGGAGCTTCTTCGCCAGCTCGATCTGGTAGCGCGCGGTGAGCACCACGCCAAAGAGGATGTCCAGCGCCGTCTGCTCGGCCTTTTCAATGCGCTTGGAGATGGCGACTTCCTGTTCGCGCGTCAGCAGGGGCACCTGGCCCATCTGCTTGAGGTACATGCGCACCGGGTCGTCCAGAATGTCGAGCTGCGAGGTGCGCATCTGCTCCTCTTCGCTCTTTTCCTGGCGCTGCTTGTAGCTTTCGACTTCCTCGGCATCGAGAATGTCGATCTCCAGGTTTTCCAAAATATTGATGACGTTCTCGATCTCCTCCGGGTTGTTCACCTTCTCCGGCAGCGATTCATTGATGTTTTGAATCGTGATGTAGCCCTGCTCCTTGGACAGGCGGATGAGGTGCCGGATTTTCTCGTTCAAGCGGAGGTTCTTCGGCGAAGTCGGGTCGGACGTGGCCGCCTCGATGGCGGCGCGGGTGGCCTCTTCTTTGGTGGGTGTATGGCCGTGGGGCAACAAGGCGTGTACATGGCCATGGCCGCTGGTGTGCGAAAGGGCTTTTTCCACCACATCATGCAGGCCATGCTTGGAGGTGGCGTGCCCGGCTTTGGTCGGGGCGTGCTTGGCGGAGGCCTTGGCCGGTTTGGAGTGGGCGTGCGACGACGACTTGGCGGCGTGGGACGACTTGGCGGCTTTATGTTTGTCGGGCATGGACCGGAAAGAAGGAGGGGATGAAAAGATTAAACCGGAAAAAGAAGCGTAAAGGACTGTGGGTTTAGCGGTTCGGTTCGGTTATTTGTGGAGGATGGCGCAGCAGCTTTTGCACCTCTTTGATGCGCTGGTGCAGGCGGGTCAGGGTCTCGGTGTCGCTGGCGGCGGTGTTGGTGATGCGGTTGTGCAGTTCGGAAAGTTCGCGGCGGAAATAGGTTTCAAAGATGGCCTTCAGGCATTGATTGGCGCCGAGGACCGGTTCGTCAGAATGAAAGGGCCGGGAACGTAGGTTGGTGAGAAATTGGCGCTCGTCGTCGGTTTCCAGCAGTTCGTCCACATGGTCGAGACCGGGCCAGACATCCTCGCGGTGGGCCGCCAGGCAGCGGTCTAGGAGGCGACCCTCCAGCTTCCGTGCATCAAGCCATTGGTGGTCAATTGCCTGGGTAATCGGGGACGCAAGGTCTTCATAATGCAAAACGAGCATTAATAGCTCATATTCAGCCGTTGTCAACTTGTCGTTGGCATTTTCCCTCTCGGAAACCACGGAATTAGAGGTAGTTGAACCTATGTTATTAACCGTTTGAATAGGCCCGGCCCGTTGTACGCGCAAGGCCAGATAGCGGGCAAAATCCCGCTCCGCCCCGGTGCGGTCCACCCCAGCGTACTTGCAGGCCTCGGCCAGGTAGTCTGCCCGTAGCATGGAAGACTCGGATTGTTCGAGAATCTCAAATAATTGCCGCAGGGCATCCGATTTTTCTCTGGGAGATGCTTGGGGCTTCGGCAGCAGCGATTTTACCGCAAAAGCCATGGCCGAAACAGCGCCTTTGTCCAGCTCTGCCAGCGCCGCCGCGCCTTTTTCCAAAAAGAGCTCATCGGGGTCGGCGTCCGGGGCCAGGGGTAGAAAGCGGATTTCCACCCCCGCCTTGAGCGCCAAGGGTAGGGCGCGCATAGCCGCCTTTTGGCCGGCGGCGTCGCCATCGAGCAGGCAGTCCACCCGCCCGGCATACCGGCGCATCAGGCCGAACTGTTGCTCTGTAATCGCCGTGCCTTGGGGGGCAACCACACTCTTGAGCCCCACTGACCAGCACCGCAGGGCATCGAGCTGCCCTTCCACCATCACAAAACGCCCGGCTTCGCGCACGGGGGCGTGGGCACGGTCGATGTTGAAGAGCACATCGCCTTTGCGAAAGAGCGGTGTCTCAGGCGAGTTGACGTACTTCGCCTCGCGCGAGGCATCATCCATCGGCGTGCGCTCGGTCTGCCGTGCTGTGAAGGCGATGACGCGCCCCTGGATGTCGCGGATGGGGATCATCAACCGCCCGCGGAAGCGCGATTTCCCGCGCGCGGGGTCCCGCTCGCCTTCGCGGTAATAGAACAAGCCGCAGGCGAGGAACGTCTCGGCGGAGAATTTCTTGGTCTTCAGCAGCGCTTCCAGCAAGCCACCGCCATCCGGCGCCGCCCAGCCGATTTTGAACTCCTTGGCCAGGCTGAGGTCAAAGCGGCGGGACTCCGTCCAATACTTGCGGATGAACGCGCCGCCGGCATCCTCCCGCAAAAACGCCGTATGGAAATGCGCGGTGGCCGCCTCGTGCAGGTCGAAGAGCTCCTTGCGCAGCGACTGCGCCTCGCGCCCGCCGCCGCCGGAGCCTTCCTCGTATTCCAAGGTGATGCTAAAGCGCTGGGCAATGGCCTCCACCGCCTCCTGAAAGCCGAGGTTTTCCTTGGTCTGAATGAATTTGAAAATATCCCCGCCCTGGCCCGAGCTGAAGCAGTAGTACAGGTTTTTGCCCGGATCCAATTGAAAGGAGGGCGTCTTTTCATTGGTAAATGGACTCAGCCCCTTCCATTTCGCCCCGGCCTTTTTCAGGTTCACATAGGGCGACACCACGTCGTACAGGCTGACGCGGGCGCGCAAATCATCAATGGAGCTGCGTTTAATCTTGGGCACGGAGAAACCAATGTAATGCACCTTGGTGGATGGTGCAATGAAAAGGGGGTAACCGGGCCATGCCTGTCCCAGGCATGGTTATTGGCTCAAGGGTGGGGGTTGGTCTTTTAAAATTTTGTAAACTTTTTCGACCGGGAAGACAACCCGCGCGGAAAGCTTTGCCAGACCCCTACGAATGACCTAGACTCACCCCCGCTCGAAGTCTCCAGGTTTCGGGCTTAACCCTCCTTCCATAATATCATACATTATGAAAAATAATCCAAATCGGAAGGGCTTCACCCTGGTGGAAATCATGATCGTGGTGGTCATCATCGGCCTGTTGGCCGCGATGGCCATTCCGACCTTCGCCACCGTGCGCCAGCAATCGCGCACGAAGGCGGTGACCAACAACCTGCGCCAGATCTCGACGGCCGCCTCGCAGTACATGCTCGACAAGGGCGTGACGCAGGTCGGCTACACCGATCTCGTTGGCACGGGCACGGATAGCTATGTGCGGAGTGTCTCGCCGGTTGCGGGCGAGGTTTACACCAGTCTGCTCATTGACCAAGGTGCAACCCAGATCTCCCTCTCAGCATCCTCGTTTGGCACGGTTACCTTCAACCAGTAGTGTGGCTGACAGTCCTTGATAGGCAACCCGGCGGGCCGTCTATTAAACACGGTCCGCCGGGTTTTTGCCTTATAAAAGGGGCCAAAACCATGCGGGCGGTGTGCGGGACGAAAGTGTGTTTTTTGCGACTTAAGTATGGCGTAGGCAGGATGCGTTCTCTACAAACATAACCGTTTTTTCGTGATGTCTGCCCCCACCTCGAATTTACCGCGCGTGGCCGTGACCGGCCTTGGCGGCTATGCCCGGCACCACCACCTCACCCTGCAGCGCCTCGAAAGCGCGGGCCGGTGCAAGGTGGTGGCAACATGTGAGCCGTCGCTCGAGCGGATGTTGCCACTCAGCGCAGATTTGCACCTGGCCGAACGAGGCATCAAGATTTATCCAGGATTTGAGGCCATGCTGGCCGACCGCGCCAATCAGGCAGATTGCATCACCATTCCCACGCCCATCCACTTGCACGCGCCCATGCATCGGGCCTGTGTTGATCTCGGCGTGCCGGCCTACGTCGAAAAGCCGCCAACCTTGTGGTGGGATGAACTGGAGTCGATGATCCAGGCCGATGCCCGTGCGCGGGTGGCTACCGAGGTGGGTTTCAACTTCATTACCGAGCCTGCTCGGCTGGCGCTGAAGGCCCGCCTGCTCGCCGGAGAATTTGGCCGTTTGCGTGCGGCAGCCTTCCTCGGGTTATGGCCTCGTCCGGTGGCTTACTTTAAGCGCAATGATTGGGCCGGCCGCATCTTTCGCACCGGCGCCTCCATCCCGCTGCTTGACTCATGTGCCGGTAATGCCATGGGCCATTATTTGCAAAACCTGCTGCACTGGGCTGGGCCGGCCAATGGCTTTGCCTCCATTATGGAAGTGCGTGCCAGCCTGGCCCGCGCCCATGCCATTGAAGGGCCCGACACCGTATTTGCCGAGGCCCGCACTCCCGAGGGCGTGGCGCTGCGCTTTGGCGCCACCCATGCCTGCCCGCCGTCCAGCGAGTGCCATGCGGAGCTTTTGTACTGTGACAATGCGCAACTACGCTATGTCACGGACTCTGCTTGCGAAATCCGCTGGAAAGACGGACGCGTGGAGAAGATCGACCTCCGCGACCAAGGCGACTGGCAGGAGCGCAACTTCCGCCGCTATTTTGATTTTCTGGCCGGCAAGCATGAGGCCCCGGTTGTCTCACTCAAGCAAAGCCGCCCGTTTGTCGCCTGGATTGATTTGATGTATGCCGCCACTCCGGGCATTGTGGATATCCCTGCCAGCATGATCGAATGGCACGAGCGCGACACCATCCCGGCGCCGCGCGGTTTGCCAGAGGCACTGCATAATTTTGTCGAAAGTGGCCGTTGGCCGCACGAAGCCCTGGCTTTGTCTTGGGCGCAGTCCCCCGGCCGGGCCCATTTGACCGACCTGCCCCAATCGCTGGCGCGGATCCGCGCTTTGGCTGGTGGTGAGGTATTGGTCTAATTTCTGGGGTGTTTTCCCTCTTTGACGTGGTGCGGAAGGAACTTTTTTTACTTGTGGCCGGGGGGTGGGGATGGGTATCCTAACACTCTATCCAGTTGGTGGCTCGGTGCTTCGTGGATTGTGTAAACGCTGTCGCAGCGGCTCAAAACTGGCGTGCAACTATGGCCAAATCCCGCAAGGTGCTCTTCTTGGAGGTGTCCGAATATTCGGTATTGGCGGCGCGCACCACCAATGTGGAGGCTCCGATGACTATCGAGGCGGTCAAGGAAGTCCCTGCCGGCACCGTGGATGAGCTGGCGGCCCTGGTGAACGAGATGATGGACCTCCCCTCCGGCCAGTATGCCCATTCAGTGGCCTCGGTTTACCCGCTCAATCGCTTTGTCCGCCGTGGCACCCTGGAAAACCAGGCCAAGGCCAAGGACCCCGCTTTTTTGGCCGAGTTTGTGCGCCAGCAGTTTCAAGTTGAAGCCGCGAAGAACATGATCGGCATCCTCAATGTGGACTCGGGTCTGTTTTGCACGGCGGAAACCGGCTATGCCAAGGAATTGGTCTTTTGTGGCGCCCCTTCCGAGGAGATCCGCGAACGTCAGCAGTTTTTGGTCAGCGCCGGGGTTTACCCGCATCGGCTCGAACTCGGCTCCGTGGCCACCATCGCCGGGCTGGGCAGCTACCTGGCGGCGGAGGACACCAAGTCGCCCACGCTGTTGTTGGAAATCACGCCGGAGAACTCGCAGGTCTTCATCCTGCGCGGCAACCAGCTTGACCTCGCGCGCCCCATCCCGCAGGGCCTCAACCATATGTTCCCCATCGTGCAGCAGGAACTCGGTTTGAAGGACGAGGAATCCGCCAAAAAGCTCTTTTACTCCAACACCTTTGATTTCACCGAGATGGGGCCGACCTTGCTCAAGAAGATGCTCAAGGAGCTCCAATCCTCGACCGGCTTCTACGAAGTGCAGACCGGCCAGACCATCGCGCAGATCCACCTCAGCCTTCTGCCCAAGAACCTTTCCTGGATGAGCACGTTGCTTGCGCGCACCCTCGGCATCGACGTCCTCAAGCCCGAGTACACCAAGTGGCTGCAGGCCTTGGGGATTGAGGCGGCGTCCGGCGTGGAGCTGGCGGCGCTGGATGGGCGCTGGCTCGGCTTGTTCTGCCTGATGGGCAAATACGAAAACAAACCCGAAGCGAAGGAGGCCGCCGGTGCTCGCGCGTAAGCCCAAGGCCGACCCCGTGCTCAACTGGCACCCGAATTTCCGGGTGGTGGAGACGCTGCCTGACATCAAGCAGGTGCGCACGGGCTTCCTCGTGAACTTTATCGCCATCATGGTGGCGCTCGTCGCCTTGGGCTGGACGGTGATGTCCGAGGTCAGCCTGCACAATTACACCCGCGACATTGAGCGGCTCAACGGCCAGATTGAGAAGGAGACGCCCTCCAACAACAAGAACCTGGCTAACAGCAAGCAATTCGTCAACAAGTCCAAGCCGCTCCAGTTTGCCGCCAAGTTTTTTGCGGATCGGCTGCCCCCGCTCGAACTGCTGGACAACATCCTGGCCGCCCGCTCCGACGCCATCCTGTTTGACGCCATCGGCATCGAGCCCGTGCTGGTCGAGTCCGGCGGCAAGAAGCAGATTGAGCAGCACATCATCATCAGCGGCACCCTCGCCAGCGATACCTCGCAGGGTCTGGATGAATTTAAAAACAAGATCCTGGCCAGCCCCGTGCTCAAGGGCCGCCTCGTTGATCCGGGCAAAAACCTGAAAATCGAAAACAAGCGCGATGCCGCCGCCGGCGTGTTCCGGTTCACGCTCACCATTTCCCTCAAGCCCACCTCATGAACTCCAAGCAAATCGTGGCCAAGGCCAAGGCGTTTCCGCTGGCGATTTCGCTGGTGGTCGTCGCCATTGTGCTCGCCGGGTGGACGTACTGGCGCACCACGGGCGCGTTGGTCGAGGCGCAGGAGGCGTTCGACGCCGCCACGCAGAAGAACGAACTCATCTCCAAGAACTCCGCCGCCGGTGAATTGCTGAACGAGCAATTGGCGGAATTGACCGCCGACGCCGCCAAGCTCGACGCGGGCCTGATCAACCCGATTGAGGACATTTCCAACCAGCAATACTTCTACGATCTTGAGCAGGCTGCCGGCGTGGAGCAGATTTCCGACCCCGTGCATACGGAAACCGTCCGCACCAAGGAGCCGGTCAATCCCTCCATCGCCTCCTTCACCCTTTCCGTCGGCGGTCATTGGGACAACCTGCTCGCCTTCTTATATAGTCTGCAGACGGGCCCGCACCCGATGCGCATCAACCTGATGCAGATCACCAAGTCCGCCCAATTGCGCAATACTGGGGGCGACTCCAGCCGTCTTAACCTCAACCTCGCGGTGGAGGTGCTCGGCAAATGAACGCAAATTTCGCACTTTGGCGCCGTGGCGCCCGTTGTCTCTTGATGGCCGTGGGGGCGAGCCTCGCTTTGGCGCGAGCCTCGGCGGCCGATGCGCCCGACGCCGCGGCTCCGGCGCCCGCCCCCAAGCCGCCACCCGCTGCGGGCACCTGGTTTGTCTTTTCACCGCCCGCCAATGCGGATGAAGTGCTCGCCTCCGCCAGCCGGGTGAAGATGCTCGCCATCGCCAAGACATTTTTGGAACGCGACCAGCCGGAGTTGCACGCGCGACTGAAAGCCGCCGATAATCCGTTCTACGCCAAGCAAGCGGCCCCCCCGGAGCCGATCGTGGCGGCCAATGCCACCACCTCTGCGCCAGCCACTCCCGCCGGCCCGCCCAAGATGAGCGATGAGGACAAGTTGAGGGCTGTCGGCGAAAAACTCCAGCCCACGGGCATTCTCGAGGCCGGTAATCGCCGTCTCGTTGCCTTCTCCGGCAATGGTGGCGGCACGATCGATGTGGGCTCCAGCTTCACCTTTAGTCTCCCGCCCGACCTCACCCCTGTCAGCGTGCTCTTGCTCGATGCCAACGATACTTCGTGCACCCTGAAGCTCAACACCACGACAGTGACAATCAGCTATGTGTTGAAGACTTCGGGCGCTGCCCGGCAACCCGCTTCTTCCCCTCCTCCCTCCCAACCCAAGCCGTAACCTGCGGCCTCCTGTGCCATGAAAAACCTACGCCCGCTCCTCGTTGTCTTTTTTGCCACTGCCGCCCTCGCCGGCGCACAGGACGCCCCGGCCCCCGCTGCCGCGACTCCGGCCAATCCGCTGGCGCCCGTGCCCGCCGCCCCGGTCGAGAGTGCCCAGCCCGCCGTCACCATTTCCGTGCCCGCCACGGCCGAGGCGGCCGCCTCCAGCAACACGGTTTCGTCCAACGTGATGCACAAGGCCAATTTCCCCAACGAGGATGTGCGCACCATCATCAGCAGCGTCGCCACCTTGTTTAACCTCAATGTCATCATCCCCGATACGCTGACGGGCACGACCACCATCCAGCTGCACGACGTCACCTGGCAGCAGATTTTCAAGTACGTTCTCGATCCCCTGGGCTACACTTACCTCATCGACGGCACGGGCGACAATGCCGTCATCCAGATCAAGAGCAAGACGGACATCGCCGGCGAGCCGCTGGAAACCCGCGTCATCCCCATCAAGTCCGCGCAGGCCGCGGATCTCGCCAAATCGCTCACCAACTTTCTCGACACCACGTCGAAACCGCCCGAAACCCTCATCCCGGACACGCGCACCAACTACCTCATCGTCACCGCGCACCCCAGCAAGATGAACAGCATCCAGAACGCCATCGACCGGCTCGACCAGCCCACGCAGCAGGTGTTCATCGAGGCCAAGTTTGTTGAAGTGCAGGCCAATGATGACAAGGATCTCGGCATTTCGTGGAATTTCAACGGCACCCCCTTGGGCTCCATGGGCTATGCTTACCAATACGGTGTTTACGAGGGCCTGGGCTCCATCAACAGCTCCGGCGCAATCCCCGGTCCGGGCCTGCCGCAGTTGACGGTGGCGCAGTCCGCCTTCGGCCCCACGCCGGCGAACAATCTCAACCAGTTGACGCCCTCCTCGGCCTTGAATCCCTCCGTGCCCTTCCGCAAGGCGCTGGACCTCTCCTTCTTCAACCAGGCGCAATACACCGCCGTGCTGCACGCCCTGCAGACCGTCACCCACGCCAAGCTGGTGTCCGACCCGACGGCGGTTACGGTCGATAACCAGGAAATCACGCTCTACAGCGGCACCACCATCAGCGTTGTGTTCCCTTCCTTGAACAATCAAACGGGCCAGACTTCGCCGGGTGAAATCAAGACTTACGACATCGGCGTCAAGCTGCGCGTCAAACCGCACGTGACCAACAACGGCTTCATCAACCTCACGCTCAACCCGGAATTGAGCCGCCTCGACCCGACCACCGACACTTACTATAACACCAAGTACCCGCGCTTTGACACCCGCAAGCTCACGGACGCCAATGTGAGCGTCAAAGACGGCTTTACCCTCGCCGTGGGCGGCCTCATCGACGATCAGGACAGCACCAACACCTCCAAGGTGCCCATCCTTGGCGACATTCCCTTCCTCGGCAATCTCTTCAAATCCACCGAGACCATCCGCCAGCGCAACAACTTGATCATCTTTGTCACCGCGCGCACCCTCAGCAACGACGGCGCCAGCTACCGCGATGTCGTCAGCGAGGACACCATGCTGCGCACGGGCCTCACGGCGCCGGAAATTCCGGGCTATTATTACAACAAGCGCACGGCTGACACCCCGGGCATGGTCTATCCCTCCAAGGAGGAGACGGACACCATGGACAATATTCAGAAACTGCGCGACCAGGCCGCCCAAATCGAAAACATGCAGGACTACCTGGCCAAGCTGAAGGAAGCACAGGACGTGCTCGACAAGGACAAGAAGGCCGCCAAGCCCGCCGCCCCGGCTACGCGCAAGTAAGCCGTTCGCGTCGGCTGGCGGCTAATCAGCGGTTTTTCACGCGCGCCCCTTGCCAAATGGCCGGAGGTGCGTTTGTGTGTGGGGATGGATTTCCGCCTCCAGGCCGGCTTCAAGCCCACGGGAGACCAACCCGCTGCCATCGCCGCGCTGGAAAAATCCCTGCGCGCGAATAACCGCTACCAGACGCTGCTCGGCGTGACGGGCTCGGGCAAGACCTTCACCATGGCCAACCTGGTGGCACGGCTGCAACGGCCCGCGCTCGTCATCTCGCATAACAAAACTCTCGCGGCGCAGCTCTACAGCGAGTTCAAGGCGTTCTTCCCGGATAACGCGGTCGAATACTTCGTCAGCTATTACGATTATTACCAGCCCGAGGCCTACGTCCCCCAGACGGACACCTATATCGAGAAGGACTCGTCCATCAACGATGAGATTGAGCGCCTGCGCATCTCCGCCACCAGTGCGCTTATCAGCCGCCGGGACGTCATTGTCATCGCCAGCGTTTCCTGCATTTACGGCCTCGGCTCGCCGGAGGATTTTCGCGCCATGATGATCCCGCTCGTGCCGGGCGCGGAGTTTCCGCGCGAGTCCCTGCTCGAGCGTCTGGTGGGCAATCTCTATGAGCGCAACGACATCGCCCTGGAGCGCGGCAAGTTTCGCGCCCGTGGCGAAGTGGTGGATATTTTCCCGGCTTATATGGAAAGCGCCATCCGCGTCGAGTTCTGGGGCGCGGTCATCGAGTCCATCCGCCCGCTCGACCCATTGACGGGCCATACCGGAGCGCCCTTGGAGAAATTCAATCTCTATCCAGCCAATCAATACATCACTCCGCGCGACAAGCTGCAGTCCGCCATCGGCAGCATCCGCGCGGAGCTGGAGGAGCGCGTGAAGTTCTTTGAGCGCGAAAACCGCCTCGTCGAAGCCCAGCGCATCCGTATGCGCACCGAGTACGACCTTGAGATGCTCGCGGAGATGGGTTTTTGCAGCGGCATTGAGAACTACTCGCGCCCCATTTCCGGCCGCGCCCCTGGTTCGCGCCCTTGGTGCCTGATTGATTTTTTCCCCAAGGACTACTTGTTGTTCATCGACGAGAGCCACGTCACCGTGCCGCAGATTGGCGGCATGTACGCTGGTGACCGCTCGCGCAAGCTGCGTCTGGTGGACTTCGGCTTCCGCCTGCCTTCCGCGCTCGACAACCGCCCGCTCAATGCCGAGGAGTTTTCCCAGGTCACGGGGCAGACGGTTTTCGTCTCCGCCACGCCCGCGCCGTACGAGCTGCAAAACTCCGCGGTCATTGCGGAGCAGCTCATCCGCCCCACCGGGCTGGTGGACCCGCCGATGGAGGTGCGCCCCATCCGCGGTCAGGTGGAGAATCTGCTCGGCGAAATCCAGGCCGCCGTGGAAAAACACGAGCGCGTGCTCGTCACCACACTGACAAAGCGCATGGCCGAAGACCTCGCCACCTACCTGCGCGACGCCAAAATCCGCGTCGAATACTTGCACAGCGACATCGATGCCCTGGAGCGGGTGGAGATTCTGCGCCGTCTGCGCGCGGGCGAGTTTGACGTGCTGGTGGGCGTCAACCTGCTGCGCGAGGGCCTTGACTTGCCGGAGGTTGCGCTGGTCGCCATTCTCGATGCGGACAAGGAGGGCTTCCTTCGCAGCGAGACAAGCCTCATCCAGACTTCCGGCCGCGCCGCCCGCCACGAGCAGGGCCGCGTGCTTCTGTATGCCGATGTGATGACAGATTCGCTCAAGCGTGCCATGGCCGTCTCCGCCTACCGGCGCGAAAAACAGTTGGCCTATAATAAGGAGCACGGCATCACACCCCGCGGCATTTCCCGTGGTGCGCAGACAAGTCTTCATGCCTATTCGGACACGGCCCCCGACCCCGTCAGTGTGGCTGAGGCGCATGGCGATCAGGAAGTGGCCGTCGTGCTGGCCGAGCTGGAGCAGGAGATGCTCGATGCAGCTAACAAGCTGGAGTTCGAGCGCGCCGCCATTTTGCGCGACCAGATTGAGGCGCTGAAAAATGGCTCCGCCGGTGTCCCCAAGCCCGCGCGGGGCGGCAAGCGTTACCGCATCACAGCCAAGAAGACCTCTTCGCGGAAGAAGTAGTCTAAAGCCAGCAATTACCCGCCAGGAACGCCACCACGGCAATTAAAAGCAGGGCCGCCAAGGCCCGCGCCTCCGCCCGGGTGAGTTCAAAAAAATGCACGGCGCGGGGCAGGGTGGGGGTGGAAATTGGTGGGCCGGCGGGGACTTGAACCCCGAACCAATGGCTTAAAAGGCCACTGCTCTACCATTGAGCTACCAGCCCGTCTTTGGCCATGGGGCGTCTTCCCCCACGTGCGCGAACAGTCAGCCTACGACACCCTGCCCCCCGCTGGCAAGCCTTTGCCGGGTGGGGGTATTCCATCCTATCCTACTTCCCCGCCGGTTTTTCCGCATCCAGCTGCACGGCGCCGGAGGTCGTTTCACCTACGTGTTCCAGCAGGGCGCGGAAAAACGGCGCGCGGTATTGTTGCACCTCATTGGCTTCAGCGGAGATGGTCCCACTCCAGATTTCCACCTTCGGGTCATGGGTGCGCTCCAGCCAGAGCTTGAGCAAGGTCATGTTCACCACGCGGGTCTGCGGCACCACTTCATTGCCAAACACCGTGCCGGAGACCGGATGGTCGCCCGCGCTGCCGACCATGTTGGAAATCGTGGGCACGCTGACCGTGTAGCTTTGCGACACATCCTGGTTCGCAATACTGAAGGAGAGCACAAAGTCCGCCTCCGCCACGGGGACGAGGTGGAATCCCAAGGCGCGCATCTGCCCCTCGATGGTTTCACCGGCGAGCCGGGTGGCGATGTTGACAGTCTGCGGGTTGAAGCCTTCGGCCATGGCGATCTTGCTGGCCGGCCCGGCCGGATACTTGGGGTCTTGTTGTGTCGCCAGTTGTGCATAGGGGTGGTTGCAGCCCGCCAGCCCGGCCATCAACATCCCCAGCCCCGCCCACAGAGATAGCTTTATCATACCGTCACTCTGCCAGTCTTACGGCTTGGGTGCAACTTCATCCTCCCGGTTCAACCGGATGGTGCCGTTGTAGGTCATTCCAATGCGCGAAAGCAAAGCGCGGAAAAAGTTGCTGGTGTATTTGGTGCGGTCTTCCGTGTCGGCCAGGATCTTGCCCTGCCAGACAGTGAGCTTCGGTTCAGCCGTGGTCTCCACCGTGACATCCAGCTCTGTGCGGTGGATGACATCCGCCTGCGTGGGTCCCAGCGGCACCCCCACCCCCACGCCGGTAAAGAGGCCGCCGCTGCCGCCCCCGATCCCGGTTCCAAAGCTTGGCCCCGTCGGCCCTTCGACCACGGCAATGTCCCGTGGCACTTCATCCGCATGGGCCACGTAGTCTGCCTGCGCGGCCGGGACAATTGTGAACCCCAGCCGCCGCATCTGTTCCTCGCTCAGCTTCGTGGCCAGGCGCGCGTTCAGATTGGGAATCTGCTGTTCATCGAGGAAACCAATTTTGCTCCCCCGGTTGAGCGGGTATTTGCTGTCCTGCACCGTGGTGATGTCGGCGCTCGGCGTGTGACACGCCGCCGGTAGTATCGCAGCTGCGACCAGCAACCATCGTGCAAGGTGAATCATGGATTAATTTATCCCCGTTTCCGGGGTACGTCAAATGGCTGGAATGTTTAAATCCATCAAAAACCTGTCAAAAAAGGGCGGGCCCTGCGCTTATTTTTTTGCATCCCGCGGCCATCGGGGTAGGTTAGTCCTTCATGCTTACCCCACGCCTTCGCCTTCTTGCCCTTGCGGCCATTTTACTCGTTCCCGCGGCGTTGCCTGCGGCAGACGTGCTTGTTTACTTCGGCACCCGCGACCAAGGGCCGGACAAGGGTATTTCACTGGCGCATTTTAACACGGAGACTGGCGCGCTCTCCAAACCCGCGCTCATGCAAGTGGCGGTGGGTCCGGCTTTCTTTCGCGTGCACCCGGATGGCCGGCACCTTTATACGGTCAATACCCTTGGCCCGGGCGTTCCCGGCGAAGGCAAGGTTAGTGCCTACGAGCTCGACCCTCAAACGGGTAAGCTCAAGTTCCTCAACAGCCAGCCCAGCGGCGGCCCCAACCCCGCCTATTTGAGCTTCGATCGCACCGGCCATTTCGCCTTGGTGGCGAATTATAACGGCGGCAACGTCATTGTGCTGCCCATCAAGGCGGACGGTTCTCTCGGGGAGCGCACGGCCATTGACCAGCACGAGGGCAAGAGCGTCACGCCCGACCGCGCCCAGCAAGCCTACGCGCACTCGATCATCATCGACCCATCCAACCACTTTGTCCTCTCCGCGGATTTGGGTCTCGACCGTGTCTATGTCTATAAATTTGACGAAAAAACGGGCAAGCTGACGCCCAATGACCCTGCTTGGTTCAGCGACAAACCGGGTTCCGGCCCCCGTCATGTGATTTTTTCACCGGATGGCAAATTTGTTTACGTCTCGCATGAGATTGCCAATGTCGTCGGCGTCTATGCCTGGGATGCCGCCAAGGGCGCGTTGGCGGAAGTCCAGACCATCTCGACCCTGCCTGCGGATTTCAAGGGCACCAACACGGCAGCGGAACTCCAGCTGCACCCGAGCGGGAAATTCCTTTATGTCAGCAATCGCGGGCATGACAGCATGGCTGTCTTTGCCGTCGCAGCAGACACCGGCAAGCTGACGCTCCTTCAACACATCCCCACGCAGGGCAAGACCCCGCGCAATTTCACCCTCGACCCCTCCGGCCATTGGCTGGTGGCGTCCAACCAGGACTCAAACTCGGCCATCACCTATAAGGTTGATCAGGCGACGGGCAAGCTCACCCAAGTGGGCGAGGTGGTGCCGGTCAGCTTCCCCTTTTGCCAGCGGTTTTTGCCTGCACCCTAAAAGGTTCTCGTCACTCCATGGCCGAATCGCTGCAGTCATCGTTCTTTGAGGAATCCTCCCGTGTCGTGGGGGCTTCCGGCGAAGCAGCGTCTCCCGCGCCCGGCGGTGCGCCCCGTCCTTTGGCCGTGCGGATGCGGCCGCAATCGCTGGCGGAAGTCATCGGCCATGAGCATCTGCTCGGCGAGGACAGCTTGTTGCCGCGCCTCGTGCGGACGAACACTTTTGGCAGCCTGCTTTTCTACGGTCCGCCGGGTTGTGGCAAAACGACCTTGGCCGAGGTCATCGCCCGCGAGACACGCAGTCGTTTTGTGCGCATCAATGCCGTCCTCTCCAATGTGGCGGAGTTGCGGGACGAGCTCCGCCTGGCCCGCGCCCGGCCCGACGAGCGGACCATCCTTTTCATCGACGAAATTCACCGCTTCAACAAAGCCCAGCAGGATTTGCTGCTGCCGGATGTCGAGGCTGGCAACATCCGCCTCATCGGCGCGACCACGCATAACCCGGGCTTCTACGTCATCCCGCCGCTGCTCAGCCGCAGCCACCTGTTTCGGCTGGAGCCGCTTGCGCCGGAGTCCGTCGCCCGGGTGTTGCGCCGGGCGCTCGACGATGCCTCGCGCGGGCTAGGCAACTTGCGCGTGCGCGCAGCCGATGCCGTGCTCCTCGGTTTGGCGAAATTGTGCGATGGCGATCTGCGCCGCGCCCTCAATGCGTTGGAGACCCTGGCGCTTGGCCAGCCCCTCGGCGGCGAAATCACCGAGGATGCCCTGGCTATTTTTGCGCGCGAACGCCGCATTCGTTATGATGCCAATGAGGACGAGCATTACGACACGGCCTCCGCTTACATCAAGAGTGTGCGCGGGGGCGACCCGGATGCCGCGATTTATTGGATGACAAAGATGCTCGAAGGCGGCGAAGACCCGCGTTTTATCGCCCGGCGGCTGGTGATTCTCGCCTCCGAGGATGTTGGCCTGGCCGATTCGCGCGGCCTGCCCGTGGCGGTGGCCGCGTTCCAGGCCTGCGAACTGGTCGGCCTGCCAGAGTGCGCCTTGAATCTCGCCCATGCCACCTTGTTTCTCGCCACGTCACCCAAGAGCAATTCCGCCACCCGCGCCCTCGGTGCCGCCCGCGAGGCCTTGAAGAGCGAACCCGTGCAGGCCGTGCCCATGGCTTTGCGCGACAGCCATACGGTGACGAACAAAAAACTCGGCCAAGGCGAGGGTTATTTATACAGCCATGAATTTCCCGAGGGTATTTCCGGGCAGGATTATCTGGAGAAGTACCTGAGGCTCTATGACCCTGGCGCGCATCCCGCTGGCGCGGAGGCGGCCATTGCCGAGCGGCTGGAGCGTTGGCGGCAGCTCAAGGCCACGCAAGCCCGGGGATAATTTCTGACTTCTAAGTCCCGGGTTCTTCCGCCATGCTCCATCCATGGCCCAGCTTGGCGGTTTCATGGTCAGTCGCGAGCGCGACACGGCGTGGCGCATTCTTGCGCGTTGGTTCATCATCGCCCTGGGCGTGGTGTTGGCGGCCAATTTGTCGGAGGGCATCAGCTACACGGGCAAGGATTCCCTGGGGCCCCATGGCCTGGGCACGCTCGCACTGGTGGTTCTGGTGCTCAGCCTGCTCAATATTGTCCTCAAGCCGCTGTTGATATTGTTCGCGCTGCCTTTTGTGCTGCTTTCGCTGGGGGTTGGGCTGCTGTTCATCAACGCCGTGCTGTTCCTCCTCGCCGGGCAGTTGGTGCCGGGGTTCCATGTGGAGAATTTCTGGTCGGCCTTCTGGGGCGCTTTGATTGTCAGCATAGTGTCTTTCCTCGCCAATCGCTGGCTGGGCCGGCGGCGGTTCGTCAGTGTCACGCGCGGTTTGGGCCAGCCCAAGGCCAAGTCGCCTTCCGCGCGCCGGGACGACGATGTCATTGACGTCTAAGCCAAACGGGCGTATGTTCTCGTTTTAGCCATGGCTAACGAAGAAGTTGAGTTTCCGCACGGTGCGACCATCCTGAAGCAGGGCGATGCCGGAGGTTTTTTCTACGTGCTCCTTAGCGGCGCCGTGGAAGTTTACAAGGACGAGGTCCAGCTCACCACCATGATGTTCCCCGGCACCATCTTTGGCGAGATGGCGGACATTCTGGGCAAGCCGCGCACCTGCACCATCAAGGCCAAGGGCACTGTCAAGCTGGCCAAGATCAAATCCCAGCCGCTCGAATTGCTGATGAAGGAGCAACCGGAGATTGTGGCGAAAATAATCAAAACACTCGCCACCCGCCTCGAGCGCACCACCCAGCTCGTGTCCGACTATTCCAAGGAATCCCCCATGTGGGCGGTCGATGGCAAGAAGCCCAAGGGTTGAGCTACGGGGCGGTCGGGTTGGCAATTCCTTGAATGGGCGGCAGTGTTATCAAGTTTGCGGGTATGCCACTGGCAGTGGGCGAAGGCCCCAGGGTTAGCGGCGTGATACCAAACTTCTTTAATTGGGGGTAGGGGTAGGTTAGTGGAATTAATGGGATAATCAAAACGCCATTTTTCAAGTGCACGGCTGTTTGGGGTTTGTCCGCTGCGAATCCGCCAATAATGGATTCATTATAGCCATCTTTATAGGCCTGCACGCAAAAGTCTTTGCTATAAATCGAGACGGGCAAAATCGCCTCGCCGTTTTCATTGGTATATCTTTCGCCAGGCAGTCTGGTTACCCCGATGGGATAATCGCGAAACGTAACCTTGGCACCTTTGATTGGCTTTTCGCCAGTATATCCATCAACCACTCGCACCAAAGTTGATCCTTGGCACCCCGAAAGGACAATGACCGTCAGAATCAGCCACGCCAATTTGTGGAGGTTTTTCATAGAGTTGGGTATGATGCCCAGTATTTATTAGACTCAGGTCTTTGGCTAGTAATTTCAGGCCTTGCAAAGGGTGGGGCTCGTCTTTGGCAAGTGTCTGACCGGGTTGGCTGGGGCTTGCTTTCATCGATGAATGAACTACGCTGGGAATCCCCACTCATGAAAACTCTCCCCCGTCTGCGCTCGCTGCTCATGTTCACGTTCCTTTTCCAATGCCTCGCCGGTCTCGCCAGTGGCGCGACGCCCCTCGCCGTCGGTGCGGCGGCGCCCGCCATCAAGGCCACCAACCAGGACGGCAAGACCGTTGACCTCGGCGAAGCCCTGAAAAAAGGCTACACGCTGGTTTATTTCTACCCCAAGGCCTTCACCCCGGGTTGCACGACGGAGGCCTGCTCGCTGCGCGATGCTTTTGCCGACCTGACCAAGCTGCACCTCACCATCTACGGCGTCAGCCACGACACCGCTGAACAACAGAAGAAATTTGTCGAGGAGTACAAACTTCCCTTCGGGCTCCTGGCCGACCCCAAGGGCGAAATCTACGCCGCCTTTGGCGTGCCCGGTTTGGGCAACCGCCAGTCTTTCCTGGTGAAGGACGGCAAGATCGTCTGGGCCGACCTCAAGGCTGTGCCCGACCAGCAGGCGGCTGCGGTCAAAAAATTCATCGAGGACGACATGGCCAAGGCTGCTGCTCCCTCCAAGGCTGACGCCGCCAAACCCGCGGCCAGCGCCACCGCGCCGGCCGCTTCCACCAGCAAGTAATTATTGAGCGTCGCGGGTGCGGTGTCTATGGTTACAGGGGTATGGTAACCATTACTGCTGAATATCTCGGCGATTTGCATTGCCGCGCCGTGCACCAGCCTTCCGGTGCCGTGCTGGAGACGGACGCCCCCAAGGACAACCAAGGCCGGGGCGAGGCATTCTCCCCCACGGACTTGTGCGCCACCGCGCTGCTCACCTGCATGGCCACGGTCATGGGCATCCAGGCCCGCACCATCGGGTATGATCTCGCTGGCTTGAAGATGGAGGTGCGCAAGGAGATGACGCCGCCGCCCCGCCGCATCGCCCAGCTGGAGGTGGATTTGAATTTCCCGCGCCCCGCGGATGAATTGACGCGCGAGCGCCTGCGCCAGGCCGCGGAGTCTTGCCCCGTGCACCGCAGCCTCCATCCCGACGTCGCCATAAAGACCAGCTTCAACTGGCCGGAAGCATGAGTGCCGCCGCCGCAACGCCTCTGGCCGCAGCCTTGAGCATCGCCGGCTCCGACTCCGGCGGAGCCGCGGGCGTGCAGGCGGACTTGCTTACTTTTAATGCCTGCGGAGTTTACGGCACCACGGCCATCACGGCGCTTACCGCGCAAAACCATGTTGGCGTGACCGCGGTGCACCCGGCGCCGCCCGCCATCGTACGCGCGCAGATTGACCAGGTGCTGGCGTTTTATCCCGTGCGCGCAATCAAGATCGGGATGTTGCTCAATGCCGGCATCATCCAGGCCGTGGCGGAATTTCTCACCGCCAACGCCAATAAAATTCCCGTGGTCGCGGACCCGGTGATGATTTCCAGCTCCGGCGCCATGCTCTTGGAGCCTGCCGCGCTGCAGATTCTCACGCAGCGGCTTTTGCCCAATGTCTCGCTGGTCACGCCGAATTTTGACGAGGCCGCGGTTTTTCTCGGCCACCGGCCGGCCTCGACGCCCATTGCCATGGAGCACGCCGCCATTGCGCTCGCCCGCCAATTCGGCACCGCCGTTTTGCTCAAGGGCGGCCACTTCGCGCTGGACCCGGTGCTTGATGTGCTGGCCGGCCCGGAAGGTGTGCGCGCCCGGCTGCCTTCCCCGCGCGTGCAAGGCGTGGACACCCACGGTGGCGGCTGCGTGCTTGCTGCGGCCATCACCGCGCAACTCGCCCTGGGCGCGGGCTTGGTCGATGCGGTGGAGCACGGCCACGCTTTTTTGCAAAAGACATTGTCGCATCCCGCCACACTCAAGGAGCGCAAGATTTTACGCCCTGGAAAATAAGCCGGTTTTCCTCGCGCGCAGCGACGCGCCGGGGTCCGGGGCCGTGACGAATTTATGACAATTTTGGGAAAGACAATTTCCCGCAATCTGCTAATGTGGTCATCACTCAAGCGACTCGGAACTCCTCCTGGTTGTGAGAGTGCTAGGGAGTGACGGCCTGCTCAGCCCGTCCTCCGGAAGCGGTACTCGTATCACTTCAATTATTTGCTGGCGCAACCCCTATCAAACCTGCTTAATTCACCGTTCACCATGAAGAAAATCCTCCTCCCCATCCTCCTTGCCTGTGCGCTGGCTTTGCCCGCCCACGGCCAGAACGCTGTCTTGGTCATTGACGTGAACAACGTTTTCAACGGCTTGACCGAAGTCCAAACCGAGATCGCCAAAATGAAGAGCGCGGTCGACGAATATAATGGCTACCTGAATGACCAGACCAAGGTCATCATCGACCTCCAGAACAAGGTCCAGGGCCTTCAGCAGCAGGCTGAGAACCCGGTCAATACGCCCGAAGCGCGCGAGACCTTCAAGCGCCAGGCGAGCGACCAGGCCGCCATCTTCGAGTCCAAGCGCCGCGACATCCAGACCTTCCAGACGACGAGCAACAACGTCATCCAGCAGGCCCAGGAAACCCTCGTGAAGACCCAGCTCGACAAGATTCGCGCTGAAGTCGCCACCATCGCCGCCAAGCGCAAGGCCGCCCTCGTCCTCAACAAGGCCAATATGGGCATGATCAGCTCCGTCATCTTCAGCGAAGACGCGAACGATATCTCCAATGAAGTCCGTGACAGCCTGAACAAGGCCGCCGCTTCCAGCGCCACGCCGATGCCGAACCTCCCGGCCGCTCCGGCTGAGTCCAAGGCTGCCCCGGCCAAGGCCACGGGCGCTGCCAAGTAATCTTTCCGGTTAACCCTGGAAATTCCGAAAACGGCGTCTGCGCGACTTTTGCGCAGACGCCGTTTTCATTTGCACTCATTCCCTGGCTGTCTAATTCTGCCCTCCGTGCGCATTGCTTATAATGTAGATGACATTGTGCGCCTCGTCGGCGAAGGCCGGGTCGAGGGCACCGCTGCCCAACCCGTGTCCGGCATCGCCGCACTGAAACAGGCGAAGAAGACGGACTTGGCCTTTCTCGGCAATTTGAAATACAAGGCCGACGTTCCGGGCAGCGCCGCGGGCGTCATCTTGGTCCCGGAGGATTACGAGGGCCATCCCGCTGCCGGGCAGGCCTTCATTCGCCTGGCAAAACCCTCGCTGGCTTTGGCCCGCGTCTGCCGCGAGATTGAGCGCCTGCTCTGGCCCCGGCCTGCGCCCGGCGTCCACTCCACTGCGGTGATCGCCGCTGGCGCAAAGGTGGACGCCACCGCGCATATCGGCCCGCTTTGTGTGGTGGAGGCCGGTGCGCAAATTGGCGCCAATACCATTTTGCAGGCGCAGGTTTATGTCGGACGCGAAGCCATCATCGGCCCCGATGGCTGGCTGATGCCCCATGCCTCTGTCATGGACTATTGCACGCTGGGCCGCCGCGTGCGCCTGCACTCGGGCGTGGTCATCGGCTCGGATGGTTTTGGCTACGACACCAACAAGGGCATTCACGAAAAAATCCCGCAAATCGGCCGGGTGGTCGTCGAGGATGACGTGGAAATTGGCGCGAATACAACTGTCGATCGGGCGCGTATCAATGAGACGCGCATCTGCGAGGGCACGAAGATCGATAATCTCGTCCAAATCGCCCACAACGTCGTCATTGGCAAACATTGCCTTATCACCGCACAGGTCGGCATCGCCGGCAGCACCACATTGGAGGATTATGTTGTCATCGGCGGCCAGGCCGGCCTCACCGGCCACATCCGCATCGGCGCACAGTCCATGATCGGCGCTCAGGCGGGCGTCACCCACGATTTGGAGCCCAAGAGCTACGTGCGCGACAGCCCCGCCATGCCCTACATGATTGCGCAGAAAGTCCACGTCCTCAAATCGCGCCTGCCCGAATTGTTCAAGCGGGTGTCCTCACTGGAGGACACCCTTGCGCAGTTGGGGGGCGACGGCAAACGCCGTGCCTGAAGGGGCGGGCGCCGGTGGAGGCATAACCCCGCGCGCTTTCGTTGGCTGGATTTTGCCGGGCGCGGCCCCGGTGTGTCACTCGGTTGTTGCCTTTTGTCCACGGCTGCGCCACCTATGTCCTTGCACGTACCCGCATGAACGGCCCCTCCTTCAAGATATTTTCCGGCAACTCGAACCCGACCCTGGCCCGGGCCATCTGCCAGCACATCGGTGTGGGGCTGGGCCAGGCCACCGTCACCGCCTTCCCCGATGGCGAGACGTTTGTGAAGATTGATGAGAACATCCGCGGCGGCGATGTCTTCATCATCCAGTCCACCTGCAACCCGGCCAATCATCACATCATGGAGCTGTTTATCATGATTGATGCGGCCCGCCGCGCCTCCGCCGACCGCATCACGGCCGTGCTGCCTTTTTATGGCTATGCCCGCCAGGACCGCAAGGACCAGCCCCGCGTGCCCATCACCGCCAAGCTCGTGGCCAACCTCCTCGTGGCTGCCGGTGCCAGCCGGGTGCTGACGATGGACCTCCACGCCCAGCAGATCCAGGGCTTCTTTGACATCCCGGTGGACCACCTCTACGCGTCGCCCGTTTTTTACGACTACCTCAAGAACCACAAGAAGCTCAAGAATCTGAGCGTCATCTCGCCCGACGTCGGTGGCATGAAGATGGCTGCCGCCTATGCCGATATGCTGGGCGTGGGGCCGCCGGGGTTTGTGGCCAAGCGCCGCGTGTCCTCCACCAAAGTCGAGGCCGTGAATCTCGTTGGCGACGTGGAAGGCATGGACGTGCTGATGATCGACGACATGACGGAAACGGCCGGCACCCTCACCGCCGCCGCCAAGCTGCTCAAGGAGCGCGGCGCCGCCAGTGTCCGCGCCGCAGTGACGCACGGGGTGCTCAATGAGCATGGCTTTGAGCGCCTGAAAAGTGGCGCGCTGGACGAGCTCATCACCACCGACACCACGCCCATTGACACGCGCGGCCTGCCCATTACCGTCCTGTCCGTCGCCCCGCTGCTGGGCAACGCCATCCAGCGCATCCACGGCAACGAATCCGTGACGAGCCTTTTCAAAATCAAGGGCTTCTAGTTTACTTCGGCTGCGCCGTCTGGCCCCCGGCGGCTTTGTATGCCGCCCACTCGGCATCGATGCGCTTGATTTCGTCGGGCGTGGCCTTGGCGACTTCCACGCCATACGTGTGCAGCGCGCCTTCCATGTTTGAGCGGAAGGTGATCCACTTGTCATCCGGCGTAAAAGTGCTGTTGGGCTCGACGCGGCTGGACTCTCCATTGCCGTAGTCGTGCTTGCTCATGTCCACGAGCTTTTCGGTCGTCAATTTGCCGACCTTCACCTTTTCGCCGTTCACGTCGAGCGTGGTGTATTCCCCGGTGGGGGTGAACAAATAGATCCACTGGCCGTTTTGTGGCGGGTCAAAGTGCTGGTTGCCGGTGGCGCTGCGGTTGGCCACGCTGTTGGGGCCGCCGCCATCGCCCAGGAATTTCTTGCCATCCCACGACACGTAGTAGTGCACCGACCACTCCCCGCGCTCAATCGGGTAGCGCACATGCTCGCCCGTGGCCACGTTGGCGCCGCCGATCCAGAACACGCCTGATTGCGGCGTCTGCAAATCGTAATACACCCATTTGCCGTCATGGCTGAAAAATTCGTGTCCGGCGATTTCGTTGGGCATTGAGCGCGTGTGCATGAGCTTCAGGCCCGTGCCATCCGCGTGCATTGTCCAAATACGGTCCACTTGGGACCAGGTGCCCTCGTGCGCAAAGAGCATCAGGTTGCCGTCCGTGGGGGAGGTCTCAAAATGGTTCAGATTGTCGTGGCTCAGCCCGTCCTCACTGGGGAAGAACGATTTGGTTTCCCCCGTGGCAAGATTGACGGTGTAAATCTGCTTCCCGCCGCTGACATTGCGGATGCCCATGATGGTCTTGTCATCGGGGGTGAGGCCGCCGAGCACCGCCCCCTGCGGCAACACCGCCGCTTTTTTCCACTCATGCGTGTTCATGTTCATGGCGATGACGGTGTTCTGCCCATCCATGTTCTGCGTGTAGTACACCACCGGCTCCTTGCGGCTGACTTCGATGCCGTTGCTCAGGCTCATCGACAACGCGCGGTAGCCCGGCACCAGCACGTCAATCTTGCGCGTCTGCAAATCCACGGTGGCCATGCCTTCCGGGGCGAAAATCAGCAACTTTTTCCCGTCGGGTGTGTAGCCGTTCTGGTGAAAGTACATACTCGCGGTCGGCGCCTTTTGCGACAGGCGCACCAGCACGTGCCCCGTTTGGGGGTCCACCCATTCGCTGGGCGCGGTAAGCGGGCTGGCGGCGGGAGTGGCCGGGGCGTCGGCCGCGCTCAACGCGGGCAGGGCCAAGGCAAATAGCGAAGACAGACACAACCAATACTTCGGGGTGTTCATAGGGGGGTGGGGGAAAGGCACCCTATACCGCCCTTTTTACTTTGTCCAGCGCGCCAGCAACTCATCCGCGCCGACGACATCGCGCCGCACCCATTCGAAGAACAGCCGCCGCTTGTCCTCCTCCGGCAGCATCCAGGATATTTTGTTTTTCGGGGCGCGCAACCGGTGCGTCAATTCATACAGGCACACCGCGGTGCAGACCGAGAGGTTGAAACTCTGCGCAAAGCCTTCCATCGGCAGTTTCACATTCAAATCTGCGGCTTCATGGGCGGCATCGCTGAGGCCAGTCAACTCCGTGCCGATAAAGAGTGCCAGCGGCTTGTCCAGCGGCACCTCGGCAAGGTCCACCGGCGACCCACGCAGCGTCAGCGCCGCGATGCGGTAGCCCCGCTCGCGCAGGGCCTGGGCCGCCGCCACGGTGGCCGGGTGGGTCACCCCGGGGGCCAGTGGCACATTCTTGGCCGCGCGGTAGCGTTGCAGCGTCAGCCAGCGTTCCGTGCCCATGGAGACATTCGAGCCCTGGCCGCGCAGGC
>JBEHYY010000015.1:0-75792 GCA_048497935.1 Verrucomicrobiota bacterium | reverse complement strand
GAGTGAAGCCGAGGTACAGCATTTCGCCTTGCCGCCAGGCGGTGACATCGAGCATCGCCGCCGGCTGGGGCAGGGCGGCGCGCGCCGCCTCGAGCAACGCCTGCGCCGTGTCATTGGCCTGCATCGTGGCGGCGATGGGTAATTCCAGCGTAAGCGTTTTGTCCGTGGGCAGCAGGCAGACATCCGCGCACTCCATCCAGTGCACTTTGGCCTTGAGCGTGGCGGTGCTGCCGGGCTTTGAATCCGCCGACGGGGTGATTTGAGTGAGGAACAGGGTGGTGCCTTCGTAAATATAGTCCATCAACGTGCTGACGAGCTGGCGCTGGGGCATGGGCCATTGGACGGACCCGGCCTTCCAGCCCGGCGGCAATTCCCACTCAATGCGCGTGGGTTCGCCCGTGTCGCCGAAGTTTATCCAGTAAATATGCCAGGGCGGATCAATCTTCACGCGTACGGCTGCCCAGAAGGGCTGGCCTGGCGCGGCGGCGGCGGCCTCCGCCAGCACCTCCCACTGCGTATGCGTGGGTGCGGCAAATGGGGAACCACCCGGCAGGCTCACACCCCCGAGCGCCGGGGCTTGCCCATGGGCGCCCACGGCCAGCAACAACAGGGTCAGAAAGTGGCGGCAGAATTTCATCACAAGGGGAAGGGGCAGCTTCTACCATGAGAACGCGCCGGAACCAAGATTTCATCTTGCGGAAATTTTCTGTCGCCTACAGGGTGACCCTTTGGCAGAATTGTTTTAAACACCTATTTGAAATACCGGCCATGCCCGTCCCCCGCAAATCCACCGCCGCCACGCGCGAGCGCATCCTCCGCGCCGCCGAATGCGTGTTCACCGAGCACGGCTATGAAGGCGCCTCGCTGCGCCAGATCACCCGCCAGGCGCGGGTCAACCTGGCCGCCGTCAACTACCACTTTTCCTCGAAGCGCGAGCTGTGGCTTGAGGTGATGCAGCGCCGCCTCGCGCCGCTCAACGCCGAACGCGTGCGCCTGCTCGAGGCTGCCCGCGCCCGTACTCCCGCCGGCCAGCCCCTGTGCTTGGAGCAACTGTGCGAGGCGATGGTCATGCCCATTTCCCACGCCTTTGACCACAGCCAGAGCCAGGGCTCCTGCCTGACGGTGGCGCGCATGGTGGGCCGGGCGATCAATGTGCCGCCCTCGTTGAGCAAGGAGCTGAACCGCCGCAGCCTCGACCAGTTCTGGCGCGTGTTTCGCCAGGCCTTGCGCGAGGCCCTCCCCGGCTCAACGCCGGTCGAGGTGGACTGGAAGTTTTATTTCCTCATGTCTTCCATGCTCGGCGCGCTGGCCTGGCATGGGCGGCAGGCCGGGCTCGACCGCCAATTAAGCAGCGACAACCTCGAACCGATGTTGCAGCGCCTGGCCGGGTTCATGGCCGGGGGTCTGCGTGCGTGCCAGCCGCCGACCACCAAGGGCCGGACGAAAGACTAGGGGGCTTAGGCCTCCTCGAACTTGCGGGCGAAGAGGGCTTCCATCTCGCGCAGCAATTCCTCGGCGCCCGTGCCGCTCACGCGGAAGCGCAGCTTGGTGCCGTTGCCCGCCGCCAGCATCATTAACCCCATGATGCTCTTGCCGTTGACGGATTCATCATCCTTCTCCACCCAGACTTCCGCCGCGCTGTATTTGTTGGACACGCGCACCATCATGGCCGCCGGACGCGCGTGAATCCCCATCTTGTTTTGCACGATGAGTTCGCGTTCGAGGCCTTCGGCCGGCGGAGTGTTGGAAGGTGCGGACATGGAAGTAATCCGGGGCGCGCTTAGAACCGTTAGGAATGCTAACCACGCCCCAATGGGCGAATAAACCAAAGATGGGCCCCCGAGTCAAGCCACGGTGCTTTAAGCCCAACCGGGTCCCCGGGGCGGGATTCGAACCCGCACGGCCGTTTAGGCCAACCAATTTTAAGTCGGTAGCGTCTGCCATTCCGCCACCCGGGGGGTGCGCCGGTGTTGCTGCACCCGCAGTCGAAGCCATGGATGCGCAGGTCTCTCTTTTACAGGTTTTTGCGCCACCCGCGAGCGAATTTCCATTTGCAATAAATCAGGATGGGTATAGGATAGTCCTATGGGAGTCTGCCCCAAGACCCCGGTTCTCGCTCGTACCCCCGACGACGTGCCGGCTGCGCCCTCCGAAATCGTTCCGGTTCCGGTCGCACCCGCTGCCCTCGAGGCTGAAACCCCGCATTTACCGCAAACCACGGAGGAGCGGACCGCCCGCCAGGCCATCACGCGCCATCGCCAGCGCCTTGATTGGGCCATGCACCTGCCCGAGTTCGAGCCATTTTTCAAGGAAGGGCTGAAGCAACTCGGCCTGCCCCCGCCGCGCCGCGGCATCGGCTTGCGGGCCTTGGTGGATTCGATGATGCTGGAGGCCAAGAAGGATTTGCTGCTCTGGGTCTTGTCCAGCTACCGTGGGATGCTGCCTGGTCATCGCGCCTGCCGTCTGGCCGAAAGTTGGGGCCTCGCCACAGCCGAGCTGCCATGGCTGGATCCGGACAATCCCCTCAGTGCCGCGCGCTGGCCGGTGTATAGCGAACAGTTGCAGCTGGCCATCCACGTCGAGCACCGCCGCTACAAGGAAGCGCAGGAGCGCCTGTACATTCTCCACCACGATTTGCCGGAAAAGCTCGCGCAGCGCCTGGTTTACGACCCGACCAAGCGCGCCGATGCCACGCAGGAAGGCTGCCTCGGCCTCCTGCACGCCATTGACAAGGTCGATGCGGGCACGACGGCGTTTGCCAGCTATGCCCAGCAGTGGGTGACCCGCGCCATCCGCAATTATCTTTTGGGCGAACGCTTCCCCGTTCATGTGCCGGTGAACCTTGCGTCGCAGCTCCTGCGCGAGGCTAGCCATGAAAAGCCCGGCGAGCCCGCCCCCGCCCGTCCGGAGCGCACCTTGCTCCAGCCGCGCGTGGCGCTCGACAACCCAACCCCGGCTGATGGTGCCCCGCTGGCCCTGCCCGACGAGGCCACGCCCAACCCGCGCGATCTGCTCAACCGCCAGGAACTTTTGCGCATCGTGCAGGACATGATCAACCAATTGAGCGACAAACAGCGCGAGGTGCTCATGCGCCGCTATGGCCTGGGTGCCGGCCATGAAGCCGAAACATTGATGAACATCGCGCAGAGCATCGGCATTTCCCACCAGCAGGTTTCCATGCGCGAAAAACGCGCGCTGGAAAAACTCGGCTCCATCCTGCGCCCCATGATCCGCGAAATGTATGGTTAAGAGCGCTGGCGCTGCCTCATCCGCTGCCCGGCCGGAGGCTGGCGGCCTCCCGGCCCTCTCCCGTCCGGCCGCCCGGGTGGGATTGTTTGGCGGCACTTTCGACCCCGTGCATCTTGGGCACCTCGCCGTGGCGCGAGCCGCGCTGGCGGACCTCCATCTCGACCATTTGTTTTTTATTCCCGCAGCGCAGGCCCCCTTGCGCTATGAACTGCCCTCGGCCACCGCGGAAGACCGGCTCGACCTCCTGCGCCTCGCGGTGGCCGAAGCCGCCGACCCGCGTCTGGGTGTGCTCGACATGGAGGCTCGCGCTGGCGGGGTGAATTACACGGTTGATACCGTGCGTCACTTACGCGCCGCCTGGCCCAAGGCCACGCTGTTTTGGCTACTCGGCGCGGACCAATTTGGCCAGCTTGACCGTTGGCGTGAACCGGCGGAGCTGGCGAAAATGGTGGAATTCGCGGTGCTCGACCGGCCGGGTTCTTCCCCAGCCGCGCCACCCGCGGCGCTTACGGCATCGGTACGTTGGCACCACCTGGCCGGTGCCGTGCATCCCGCCCGGGCGGAGGACATCCGCCGCCGCCGCCGGGCCGGCGAGTTGATGGAAATATGGTTGCCGCGTGCCGTGGCCGCCGCCATTGAAGAGAAGAAGCTTTACCGCTAATCCCTCCACCTTTCCCTGCCCGCGCCCTTTCTCCACCATGCCTGTTACCGAAGCTGAATCACGACGCCTGCTGCAGCGCTGCTGCCAGGCTTTGGACGACAAGAAGGCGGTGGAGCTCCGGGTCATGGATGTTTCCGGGCAGTCGTCCATCACCAACTACCTTGTCATCGCCACGGCAACTTCCGCGCCGCACCTGAAGGCGCTGCGCCTGGCCATTGAAGACACGCTGAAGGAGCTGAACGCCCCGCTCGCCGGCGTCGAATACAGCAATGACAGCGGCTGGCTCGTGGTCGATGCCTTTGAGCTGATGGTGCATTTGTTTTTGCCGGAACAGCGGGGTTATTTCAGCCTCGAAGGCTTGTGGAAGGACGCCCGCCCCCTCAACGTGCGCGACTTGCTCGCCCCCAAGGCCAAGTAATTCATGAAGGCCCAACCCTGGCACGCGCGCCGCAACCTGCCCGAGGCGCTGAAGTACACCGCGCTCAACGACAACCTGTACCGCTACCTGGTGCAGTTTCGCAGCATCGGCCGGGATCAAGTGGTGGAGGCCTTGCGCGCCGAGACCAAGCGCAAATTCCGCGCAGATTCGCCGATGCAGATTCCGCCCGACCAAGGCGCCTTCATGACCTTGCTCGCGGCCGCTTTGGGCGTGCGCGAAGCCGTCGAAGTCGGCACCTTTACCGGCTGCAGCGCGATTTATGTCGCCCGGGCCCTGCCGAAGGACGGCCGCCTGTTGTGCCTCGACATGAGCAAGGAATGGACGGACGTGGCGCGCAAATATTGGGCCAAGGCCGGTGTGGCCCAAAAAATCGAATTGCGCTTGGGGCCCGCGCTGGAGTCGCTCCGGCAATTGGAGCGTGGCCGCAAATTTGACTTCGCCTTCATCGACGCCGCCAAGCCGGAATACGACGGCTACTACGAACTGCTCCTGCCGCATATGCGGAAAAACGGATTGATGCTTTTCGACAATATGCTCTGGGGCGGACGCTTGGGCCGCAAAGCGAAGCCGGTGCACCCCGCGGGCCGCGCCATTGATGCGCTGAACCGCAAGCTCGCGCGCGACCCCCGGGTCGAGTCGGTCCTGCTGCCGCTCGGCGATGGCATCAACCTTTGCCGTGTCCTGCGCGGGCGCTAGGAAGCTTGGGCGGGATTTGACAAACGGGAGGGAATCGGGGAAAATTCCCGGGTAGCCATGTCCGCACTCACCATCACTTTGCCCGAGGGCGTCCGCGTCGGCGACGAGCGACTCATCCGCCTGACGCCTCCGGCGGGGGAAAAGACCCGCAACCTGATTGCCCGCGAAAACCAGGGCGAGTTCCTGCGTGTGGCCATCACTGGCGGCGGCTGCAACGGCCTGAGCTACAAAATGAAGTTCACCCACGAGCTGAAGCGCGGCGACATCCTCGTGAACTCGGCGGGCGCGCAGGTCTTGGTGGATTCGAAGAGCGCGCTTTACCTCAAGGGCACCGAGCTGGATTATTCCACCGAGATGATTGGCGGCGGTTTCAAGTTCTCCAATCCCAACGCCAAGGGCAGCTGCTCCTGCGGCGAGAGCTTTAATCTCTAAGGCGCGGCGCGGGGTGGGCGGCCTCTAAACTCCAGGGGCAGCCGCATCGAACACCACCAGCTCCTGGTGGCCGGGCGTGCCGATCAGCGCGATGTTTTCATTTTGCAACAGGGCCAGCAATTCGTCGTCGGAGATTTTTTCAATGGGCGGCAGGGCGATGACCGGCTGGCTGGGCCGCACGGCTGCGGACGAGGCAATTTTCACCGCCGCAGTATCCGAATGGTCGGCCTGCGCATGGTATGTCCAGAGAGACGCGGCGAGTAGGGCCGGCAGTGTGGCCAGGGCCGTCACCTGCATCCTCCGGGTGCGCCGCTTCTGACGCAGCGCGGTTAGCCCAGCGGCGAGTGATTGCTCGCGGGCGGCGCCGGTGGCCTCGTCGTGGAAAAGCTCACGGTAAAGGTCGTCTGGCTGGTGATGGTTCATGGTTGGCGGAGTTTGTTCAGGGCGAGGGTTTTTAATTCACCGCGGGCGCGGACCAGGCGGGATTCAATGGCCTTGTCGCTCAGGCCTGTTTGTCGTGCCAGCTCGGCCACGGTGAAGCCATGCAGGTATTTGCCCTCGACCAAGGCACGATCCTCGGTCGTGAGTTCACTCAGGCAGTCGCGCAGCACGGAGGCCAGGCTGTCCGTTCTCGGCAGGGGCGCGGCGGCCGGGCGCAGCAGGGACGAGAAGCTTTCGAGCAGCGCGGCATAGCGCGTTTGTTTGCGGCCGGCGTCGCGGGCGGCATTGCGGGCCACGGCCTTGAGCCAGCACCAAAAGGCTTCATCGTCGTCAAAGGGTCGGGCCTTGCGGGCGACGCGGATGAAGGTTTCCTGCAACGCCTCGCGGGCTTCCTGTTCACGGCCCCGCGCGACGATGAGAAGGAACTGGTGCAGGCGGTCGAAGTAAAGGGCGTGAAACTCGCTGAACGCCGCCTCCTCCCCGTTGGCGAGGCGGCGGGTCAACACGGCCACTGCCGGGGGCGGCATGGGCCGCTCCGGCAGGGAAAGACCGTCCACTGGCGGCGCTTGGGTCAAGCCGAGGTGGAAAGTGAGGGAGTTGGCCGACGAGGGGGTCAAGGTTTGGAGGGAGTTTCGTCGGAGGACCCGTCGGTCGTTTTTATTCCGCGAAGGGCGTTTCTCGCGTCGATAAGTTGTTTGACGGTGCTGTCGTACTCTTGTTTGACCGTATTCTGGGAACTGAACGGGTCGGTGGAGGTCAGGCTTTGGGTTGTCTTCAATATGGGTTGGGCGCGACCATTGGCCCAATCCAACCCCATTGAATAGTGCGCGGGTGCCGCATCTTGGTGCAGCAGCGCCCGTATGACTTTGTCACTCACGTCCAGGGCCAGCGAATTGCCCGTGACGACCAGCAGGTTCGCACCGCCGTGAAATTGAAAGCCTACCTTGGGGGCGGATTTGTCGGAACCAAGATCTTGGATCGTGCTCATGATGATTGCTTCCAGCGACTTGAGCCGGTCATTGACCCGGTCGGGGCCGGACTTGTTGGCTTCGTCGGGGCTGGCGGGCGCGTTGAGGTAGGTGCTCAGATTGAACACCGCGAGCTGGCGGGGCGGATCGTTCCGCTCCAGAGAAACGAGATAGGTGTTCGGATCACTATGGATGGTCAGCGGCTCACTCGCGCTTTTGACGATGGCGACCCCCACCACATAATTTTGAAAATCCTTGAGATGGAGCACCACGTCATTGATGGCCACGTCCGCCACGCCCGGCCCGAGCACGACGGAAAAGTTGCTGTATTGCTTGCCAATGTAGTCAACGAGGGAGCCCACGGTGGCGCGGCCAGCGGGCTTGCCATTTTCAATGATGTTGCCGTTGCGGACTTCGAGGCTGAAGGCGGCATTGCTGGCCTCGGTGGCGAGGGGCCCGGTGTTTTGGGCGGCAAACGCGGGAGTGGCGAGCAAGAGACCAGCCAACAGCAGGCCAGGGTGGAGGAGGGAGGCGAGTTTCATGGTGGAGAATGATGGTGTGGGTGTTCCTTCATCCACTACACGTTTCGCGGCGGGCAAATCCTGCAAAAATTCTTTGCCCGGCACCGCCCGATGTCGAGCCTATCCCGGCCCCGGTATCCGCGCTTGTCAGGCCGCCGGAGGCCGCGTCATGCTGCCTTCCGCTCCCCGCCGTGCCGCACGATCCCACCTTGACTGCATTGACGCTGACGCTCCTCGTCCTGGCCATCGGGCTGGCGCTGAGCTTCGAGTTCGTCAACGGCTTTCATGACACCGCCAACGCGGTGGCCACGGTGATCTACACGCATTCGCTGCCGCCCGTGGTGGCCGTGATCTGGTCCGGATTGTGGAATTTCATCGGCGTGCTGGCCTCATCCGGCCTGGTGGCCTTTGCGGTAGTGCAGTTATTGCCGGTGGATTTGGTGCTCGATGTCGGTTCACGGGCCGGGTTTGCAATGGTGTTTGCACTGCTGACTTCCGCCATTCTCTGGAACGCGGGAACGTGGTATCTGGGATTGCCGGCCTCGAGTTCCCATACCCTCATCGGCGCCATTCTGGGCGTCGGGCTGGCGAACTCTCTCTTGGATACGCAGGTGACGGGCAGCGGGGTGAACTGGGGGCAGGCGCGTCAGGTGTGCGCCTCCTTGCTGGTTTCGCCGTTGGTGGGATTTGTTTTCACGGCGCTTTTGTTCCTTTTGCTCAAAAAGCTCGTGCGTCAACCCTTGCTGTACCGTCCGCCGGAGGGCAAGGCCCCGCCTCCGCACTGGGTGCGGGGACTTTTGCTTTTCACCTGCACGGGCGTGAGTTTTGCCCACGGCTCCAACGATGGCCAGAAGGGCATGGGTCTGATATTGCTTATCGTCATCGGGCTGGCCCCGGCGTCGTTCGCCTTGCGCATGGATGCACAACCCGTCGAGGTGCAGGCCCTCGCGGTGGACGCCTCACGACTGGCGGCGGATTTCGCCGCGCCTTCCTCAATTGCGGCCACTCCGCCCAAAAATGCCGTTCCCATCCTGGAGGAATATGTCGCCCGGGATGAAGCCCCGACCCAGTCCATCACCACGGCCTTGGCGTTCTTTTGCGGAGATATTTCTAATCGTCTGAAAAATGTCCATACCCTGCAGGAGGTGCCGCCGGGCGAGCGTGGGCGTCTGCGCCTGGACCTTTATCTCGTTTCAGCGGTGCTCAACAAGCTGGCCAAATCCGGCACCGAGGCGGCCAAATCCGCCGCCGGGACTGCCGCCAAGGATTTCCGCGCCCATGCCATCAGCCTCACCGAGTATATTCCGATTTGGATCAAGGCTTTGGTGGCCTTGGCGCTGGGCTGCGGCACGATGATTGGCTGGAAGCGCATCGTGACCACCTTGGGCGAGAAAATCGGCAAGACCCACCTGACCTACGGGCAGGGCGCCAGCGCGGAGCTTGTCGCCATGGGCACGATTTTGGCGGCGGACCGGCTGGGCCTGCCGGTGAGCACCACGCACGTTTTGTCCTCGGGCATCGCGGGGGCGATGGCGGCCAACCATTCCGGCCTGCAGGCGCGCACGTTGCGCAACATCATGCTGGCCTGGGTGCTGACGCTGCCGGTTTGTGTTTTCCTCGGCGCGCTGCTTTTTGCGCTGGGGCTCAACCTGCTGCTGTGGCTGGGCTTGAAATAAGCCGCCCTCGTTTACTTCTGCCCATAATAGGCCGACACGCCGTGTTTGCGGCGGAAATGTTTTTCGTGCAGGGCCTTGGGGATGTTGGGCATGGCGGGCTGCAGCTGCAAGGTCCACAGCGCCATTTGCGCGATGGCTTCGAGCGCCAGCGCCGTCTCCAGCGCCTTTTTGGCCGAAGGCCCCCAGGTGAACACACCGTGGTGGCGCACCAGCACGCCCGGCACATCCAGCGCCTGCAGATCGCGAAAACGTTCAACGATGACGTTGCCCGTTTCCCATTCATAGTCACGGGAGATTTCCGCCGGCGTCAGCGCACGGGTGAGCGGCACCGGACCGTCGAAATAATCCGCATGGGTGGTGCCGAGATTGGGGATTTCCCGCGCCGCCTGCGCGAAAGACACGGCATGGCGCGAGTGCGTGTGCACCACGGAGCGCACGCCCTTGAAGGCGCGGAACAGGCAGCGGTGGGTGGGTGTGTCGGAGGAGGGGCGCAGCTTCCCGGCGACGATCTTGCCCTCGAGGTCCACCAGCACCATGTCCGCGGGCTTCAGCTTTTCGTACGGCACGCCGCTGGGCTTGATGGCAAACACGCCGCTTGCTTCGTTGAGCACGCTCACATTGCCGAACGTCAGATCCACCAGCCCCGTCTGGGGCAGGGTGCGGTTGGCCTCGCAGCATTCCTCGCGGATGGCGTTGTATTTCTTCATGGACACAATTTTAGACCGAACCCAGGCCCGGCGCGAGGTGGTAATACAGCTCGTTCCAGCGCAGTTCGCGCTTGGCCTTGCACATCGTGGTGCCGTCGGCGATGAGGAAGTATTCCAGGCCGGCGATGTCGGCAAAGTTCTCCACGTGCTCGCGGGTGAGCGCCGGGGTGAAGACGGTGTGGTGCGCGCCACCGGCGAGGATCCAGGCCGCGCAGGCCGTGGCAAAATCGGGCTTGGGGTCCCACACCGTGCGGGCCACCGGCAACTTGGGCAGCGCGGGATGCTTGACCGCGGTGACTTCGTTGACCAGCAGGCGGAAGCGGTTGCCAAGGTCGATCAGCGAGGCATTGACGGCATCGCCCGGCGGCGTGTCGAAGACAAGGCGCACGGGGTCCGCCTTGCCGCCGATGCCGAGCGGGTGGATTTGCAGCGAGGGCTGCTTGGCCGCGATGCTCGGGCAGATTTCCAGCATATGCGCGCCCAGGACCTTGCGGTTTCCTTCCTCGAGATGGTAGGTATAGTCCTCCATGAAGGATGCGCCGCCGGGCAGGCCATCAGCCATGACCTTGAATGCGCGCACGAGCGCCGCCGTCTTCCAGTCGCCTTCCGCGCCAAAGCCGTAGCCATCAGCCATCAGGCGTTGGACAGCGAGGCCGGGCAGTTGCGGCAGGCCATGCAGGTCCTCAAACGTGGTGGTGAAGCCCTTGAAGTCGCCTTCCTCTAAAAATGCGCGCAGGCCGAGCTCGATTTTCGCGCCCTGGCGCAGGGACTCATGGCGTGCGCCGCCCTTGCGCAGTTCTGGGGCCACGTTGTATTCCTCCTGATATTTCGCGCAGAGCCGGTCGGCCGCGGCGTCCTTGACGGCGTTGACCTTCGCAGCCAGGTCACCGATGCCAAAGCCATTCACGGAAAAACCAAACGCAATCTCCGCCGAGACCTTGTTGCCCTCGGTGACGGCGACCTGGCGCATATTATCGCCAAAGCGGGCGAACTTCGCGCCCTGCCAGTCGTGCCATGCGGCGGCGGCACGCATCCACGCGCCCAGGCGGCCCAGCACATCCTTGTCCGACCAGTGCCCGACGATGATCTTGCGGTCGAGGCGCAGGCGCGCGCCGATGAAGCCGAACTCGCGGTCGCCATGGGCGGCCTGGTTCAGGTTCATGAAATCCATGTCGATGTCGCCCCAGGGCAGGTCGCGGTTGAACTGCGTGTGCAGGTGGGCGAGGGGCTTGCGCAGGTTCTTTAGCCCGGTGATCCACATCTTCGCGGGCGAGAACGTGTGCATCCACGCCACCAGGCCCACGCAGTTGGGCGCGACATTCGCCTCGTCCATGATCTGTGTGATCTCGTGCGGGCGCGTGAGCACGGGCTTGAGGACAACCTTCAGCGGCAGCTCCTCCGCTTGGTTGAGGGCGCGCGCGATGACTTGCGCGTTGGCGGCGACTTTTTTCAGCGCCGTTTCGCCATAGAGATGCTGGCTGCCGACGAGGAACCAGACTTCGAGATTTTTCGGGAGGAGGGACATAGATAAGGAGATTGGAAATTGATGGAGGTCGCCCGGTTAGCGGGCGGCGGCTTCCTTGATGGTCAGCAAGTCCTTCATGACCTGGCCGAGGTTCACGTTGCGGACATCACCGAGGTTGTCATACAGCTTCATGTAGAGCTTGTAGAGTTTGTTGTAGGCGGCCTTTTCGGCGCGGCGCGGTTTGTACACCACGTCCTTCCAGCCCGCCATCGCCTTTTGCGCGGCGGCAAAGTCGGGGTGCGCGCCGGCGACGACGGACGCCGCGATGGCCGAGCCCAGCGCGCAGGCCTGGGCGGAGCGGGCCACGCGCATCTCGCGTCCGGTGGCGTCGGCATAAATTTGCATGAGCAGCGGGTTTTTCTCCGCGATGCCACCGGCGCACACAACCGTCTTTACAGGCACGCCGTACTCCTCGATGCGTTCGAGAATCGCGCGTGCGCCAAAGGCGGTGGCCTCGATGAGGGCGCGGTAAATCTCCGAACGCGTGGTGTGCAGCGTCTGGCCCAGGAGGAGGCCGGTGAGGCGCTGGTCCACGAGGATGGTGCGGTTGCCGTTGTTCCAGTCGAGCGCGAGCAGGCCGCTTTCGCCCGGGCGCAGGCGCGCGGCCTCGGCAGTCAGGCGCTCGTGCAGCGCAGCGTCACCTTGGCATACCACCTCGACCCACCACTTGAAAATATCACCCACGGCCGATTGCCCGGCTTCGATGCCGTAATAACCGGGCAGAATTGCGCCTTTGACAATGCCGCAGATGCCTGGGATGTCCGCCACCGTCTTTTGCGCGGAGACTACCGCGCAGTCGCACGTCGAGGTGCCGATGACTTTGACAAGCACGCCTTCCTCCACCGCGCAGCCGATGGCGCCATAGTGCACGTCAAACTCGCCGATGGCGATGGCGATGCCTTCCTTGAGACCGAGGCGCTTGGCCCATTCGCCGCACAGCTTGCCCGCGGGCGTCGAGGCGTCGTAGGCCTTATTATAAAGGCGGTCGCGCAACTCGGCGAGTTTGGGGTTCAGCGCGGAGAGAAATTCCTTGTCCGGCAGGCCGCCCCAGTCTTCGGCATACATCGCCTTGTGGCCTGCGGCGCACACCCCGCGCATCACCGCCTTGGGGTCGCGCACGCCCGCCAGGACTGACGGCACCCAGTCGGCCAGTTCCACCCATGAATACGCGGCGTCAAAAACTTCGGGGGCCGTGTTCAGGCAGCGCCAGATTTTGCTCCACCACCACTCGGAGGAATAGGTGTTGCCGCACTTGGCGACATACTGCGGGCGCAGGGCGCGGGCCTGCTCGGTGATTTTCGCCGCTTCGGCATGGCCGGTGTGGTCCTTCCACAGCCAGCATTGCGCGGCCAGGTTGTCCTTGAATTTCGGGTCGAGGGCGAGCGGGGTGTTGGTTTTATCGACGGGCAGCGGGCTGGACCCGGTGGAGTCCACGCCAATGCCGACAATTTGGTCGGCGCGGAAAGAAGGGTCGTTCTGCGCCGCTTGGGCCAGCGCGCCGCGCACGGCTTGCTCCGCCCCCACGAGGTAATCGCCCGGGTGCTGGCGGGCGAGGTTGTGGTCGCGTTCATCCAGCAGCACGCCTTGGTGGCCGCTGGGGTAGTCCACGACGCAGGCGCCGAGTTCGCGCCCATCGGCGCAACGCACGACCAGCGCGCGGACAGAGTTGGTGCCATAGTCCAGCCCGAGGGTAAAAGACATTCCGCCACGATAAAGGCAGCAGGCATTGCTCGTCAAATCCGGGTTTTCAACAGACCGACTTGGCTTATTAACGTATCAGGGAAGATGACAAATCACACGCATTTTGGAAGTTGCCGGGCGGGGGTGGTGGGCTAGGCTGGTTGCGTGTTCCTTACCCCGCAGTTTCCCTAATGAGGTTACCCCATGATTACCCCAAAAATCCATTTTCGACAGGGTGTGACATTCAGTTTGTTGGTTGGCGCCCTTGTCGCCATTGCCCAGGCGCAGACGCCTGCCGCCAAGCCGGAGTCCACGGCCAAGGCCGAATCAACCGCCAAACCCGAAGCCGCGGCCAAACCCGTCATTCCCGAGGGCGTGGTTTCAGCCAGTGGCGTCAAACACACGCTGTTGCTTCATGCGCCCATCCAGGGGAAGGTTTACAAAATCGGCCCCGGTGGCGAAATTGCCGGGGAATACACGGTGGGCGCCAAGGGCGAGGACAGCTGGCTGTTGCCTGATGGGCATATCCTGGCGAGTTTCAGCGGCGGTGTGCGCGAGATTGACCCTGCCACGGGTGCCACCACGTGGGAATACAAAGCGGGCCCTGGCGTGGAGGTGCATTCCTGCCAGCCGCTGCCAGGCCAGCGCGTGCTCATTTGCGAGTGTGGCTCGAAACGGCTTTTTGAAATCAACCGCGACCTGACGGTGGCGCATGAAATCAAGCTGGAGTCCACCCAGCCGACCCACAAGCAATTCCGGCTCGCGCGCAAAACGGAGGCGGGTACGTATCTGGTCGCCTATGGTTCGGATGCCGTGGTGCGCGAGTTGGATGCCGAAGGCAAAATCTTGCGGACATTCACCGTGCCGCCCGCCAAGAACCCCGGCGTCAATGGCGGTTTCCGCCTGCCCAATGGCAATACCTTGGTCACCGCGGGCTATGGCGCCGAAGCCTATGAGTTTGATAAAAACGCCCAAATCATTTGGACGATTAAGGCTTCCGACCTGCCGGCGGGGTTTCAACTGCATTATCTGGGCACGGCCCAGCGCCTGCCCAACGGCAACACGGTCATCAGCAATTTCCAGGGTGAGCCGGATGTCTTTGAAGTGACGCCCGACAAAAAAGTCGTCTGGCAGTATCGCAATGAAAAGACGGGCCCGGTATCGGCGGCCCTGCTGATTGATCCGGCTCCGGCCCAGCCTTAGCTCGCGCGGTTGCTCAATTCCCCGGTGTGGTCACATTCTGGCTGGACTCCGTGCGCTCCTTGATGATGGCGGTTTCCAGGACTTTTTGCGCCGAGTCGCCGCCGCCGAGCAGCGAGTTGAATTGCGCCAGGCTGGCCAGCGCCTGGGGCGGCATATTGATCAGCATATCCTTCTGCTGTTCGCTGAGGATGGTGTTGTCGCCGAGGAATTTTTTGAAGCCAGGCTGGTCCTGCTGCATCCATTGGAGCGCCACGACCGCCGTCAGGCGCAGGCGCAGCGAGTCGTCGCTGATGGAATTGACCCAGGGGAAGACATCCTCCGGATTCTCCTGGCTGGCGCGCAGCGCAAAGATGGCGACGGAGGGATCTTTCGCAGCGGAGTTGGGCAGTTGGTTGAGAAATTCACCGACGGAATCGAGATCGTAGTCCGTCCACGACCGCACCGCCGTGGCCAGCAGTTGGCCGTTGGTGGTGCTGGCGGCGCTATTCGGGGTGGCGGGGGTCAAATCAATCTTGGCCGCCCAGCTGGCGGCGGCGGCCGGGTCGAGCTCGGCCCAGGTTTTGGCGACTTCGACCCCCATGGCGGCTTTGAGCTGCGGCTGGTTTTGCAGACCTTCGACCCAGTTGGCGGCGTCGAGGGGGGCTGTCTCGCTCCAACGCTTGGCGAGCTGGGCATACGCATCATCGCGCGTGGTGCCTTCCGGCAAGTGGCTGAAAAAGGAAGCGGCTTGCACAAAGCGGCCCTGTTCGGCGAGGGCATCAGCCAAAGCCTTGGTCGCGGTGCTTTTGAGATCGCGCTCGCGCGGGTTGGTGTCGCTCAGCAGGCCGACGGCGGCCACGGCGGCCAGCGGATCATTCATGGCATAGCCGGCGATGGCGGCGGCGTAGCGTTCGCGCTCCGCTGCGGCGGAGGCGGTGCCAGGATGGTCCTTGATCCATTGCAAGGCACCGGCCGGATCTTCCGCCGCCCAGGATTTGAGGGCCGCAGTGATGCCGCCTTCGCGCAACCGAGGGATGGGGATGTCGCCGGTAACGTTGAGAAATGATTTGGGATCCTGCTCGGCCCACGATTTATACAGCGCGCCCATCAAGTCGTCGCGCCGCTGGTTGGCGGGCTCGAGGCGCAAGTCTTCCAGGGTGGCGGCGATTTCCGCCGGGGTCAGGTTGCGGGCCCAGGCGTCGAGCAGGTTGGGGTCCACCTTGTTGCTGGTTTTCAGCAGCGTTGGCCAATCCACCTTGGCGTCGGAAGCACCATCGATGAGAATGGCGCGGTAGGCGCCACGAATGTTTTTGGGTTTGCCAGTGCTCGTGGCCACGGTGGGGGCGCCGGGTCGGTGGCCATACCCGTAGCCCGCGGCAAAACCAAGGCCGCCGAGCGCAGCGGCCAGCAGCAGGGACGGAAAGGTTTTCATGGGAAAGGGCGCCACCGTGACGATGGCTTCGCAAGCTTTCGACACTATAACCGCAATCTGCCAAACCGCGAGCGATAGTTTTGGTCCCGGGCCGCCCTTATTGCCGGTAAGGCAGCTTGTTTTGGAACAACCCCAAATGTATCCGCAGTGTATTCAGCAGCGACGCGGCATTGGTGGAAGTGGCGAGGCCGATGGCCTTTTCCTCGAAGGCGACCGCCTGCGCAAAGTCACCAACCTCCGCATACGCACAAGCCAGGCTGTCAATCATTTCGGCGTGCGGCTCTTTGTCGAGTTCGTAGGCTCGCCGCGCCAGGGCCAGGGCGGCCGGGCCATTGCGCACGGTGGCGTCGGACGAAGTGGCCAGCAATAACGCCAGCTGGCCGAGCAGCAGGGGATTATCCGGAGCAAGCTGTTCGGCTTGGCGCAAAAGCCGGAGTGCCTCGCGCGGGTGGCCGTTGTTTTTTTCCAAATCCGCGGATTGCGCCAGCAATTGCAGGCGGAGGTTCGGCCCCAGCAGGTTCAGCCCCACCGGCCAGAGGGCCGGCCGCTGCGCGAGCAGCCCGCTCGTCCGCGCCAGGTACAGCAGATTGTACAACGAGTCTGAACGCAGTTGGCCGAGGTTCCGGCTGTTGGCGGCGCGTATGGCCAGTTGCAATTGTTCGCGAAACTGGGCCTGGTCTGTCGTGCGCCCAAACACCGTGGCGAGGTCCAGCCGGTCGCCCAATTCTAGCTGGGTGGCCAGCGGCGCGCGGATGCGCAATTGCTGGAAGGTGTTGTTAAAGTCCGCGAGGGCGTTGGTGGATAGTTGCAGACGCGCGAGTGTCGTTAGCGCGGGGAGATTGGCAGGGTCATAGCTCAGTGCCTGGCGCAGCAGGTTCAGCGCGGAGGGGTTGCGGCCTTCATTCATCTGCATTTGGGCCAGGCGGGCCAGGGTTTCCGCGCCGGCTTGCTGGGGCGCCCATTCAAAAAGGGAAACAGACACATTCTTGCGAAATTCCTCCGGCAGCGGATAGGAGATGGGGCGCAGCCACGTGGGCACCTGGCCGCCGCGCTGCAACTGCACCAGAAAGGCATCCTGGGGGGCGGGATCAGGAGCGCGCAGGCCACGCGCAATCCGGGCATATTCCTCCGGCATATCGACAAAGGAGAAGACCACAAGATGTGAAACATCCCGGGCCTGGAGCAGCGGGGGGGCCGTCTTGAAGGTCGCGCCGTAAATATTGGCCGCGGCTTTCAGCCCCGCCAGGTTTTCCCAGTAATAGGTCCCCACGGTTCTTAAGCCGCCATAGTATGTAAGCCATGTGCTGCTGGTCGGACCGCTGAGCACGATGTCGTCCGCCGCGCCCACCCGTGCGCGCAGATGGTAGGAGGCATCGCGGGCAATTTGCTCCAGCACTTCGACGGGCGAGGGTGTGGCCTGGCCCTTGGTGACGATCCAGGTCTTCACCAAATAAGCCGGGCTGGCAAACAGGCCCCAGCCCAGCAGCACTGCGGCAAGCGCGCGTCGCGGCCAGTTCCAGCGGTAATCATCGCGCAGGCGCAGCGCCAGTGCCACGGCCACCAGCACTGCCAGCCACACGCTGTAGTTAAGCTCCGTCCACCGCACTTGCTTCATCGAGAGCACGAACGTGATCAGCCCGGCCGGCAAGCCGAGCAGCAGCAGCGCGCGCACGGCGCGGGGGATCTTGCGCTGCCACGTCCAGTATAAGAGCGGCGCCATCAACAGCACCAGCGGATTGCCAAACAAGAGAAAAAGCCAGTATTGCTGGCCATCCCACTGGCTTTTCAGGAATCGCCACAGGTCGGTGAACTCCACGATGTAGTCCGTGTGCATCACCCACAGGAAATGGTCGTTGATCCAGAAGACTTTTTCCGAGGCCAGGAACAACACTGCGGGAATGGCCGTCAGCCCCGCGCCGGCAAAGGCGAGCCACGCCCAATCGCGCGGGCCTTCGGCCAGCTGGCCGCCGTTCCACCACCGGCAGGTGCGATAAATGATTTCCCCGCCGCCCGCCCACGCCAGGGCATAAAGCGGATGGTTCACTTCCAGGCGCAGGCCGAAATGCGAGGGGAAATATTCGAGCAGGTAAAAAAACACACTCGCCGCTGCGCCGCTCCACCCCCAGATGCGCCACAGCGAGGGGTCGGGCCGCGCGCCTTCCTCCGGCCGGTAGCCGCTGCCCAGCAGCCCGGTGGCCAGCAAGGCGCCCAACCCTGTTTCTGCGAGAATGGGTGCTTCCGAGGCGGTGCTGATCCACAAGCCCACGCCGCCGACGATGCCCGCCGCGATGAACCAGCGCCGCGCCTGCGCATGGCTGGGCAGCCAATCGCGCAAAGCGGCGGCAGGGTTGCTTTTGGGGTTTTCCATGCGCACCCATCCGGCGCCGCCTGCGATGGGTAGCAAGACGGTGAGCAGGGCATTCAATGCCGCCAGCCCATGGTGGTCCAGCCGGCCTTCGGTGAAGGACTCGTAAAACGGCCCGACGCCAACTGCGCCAAAGGCAAACAGCGCCGCGGGAATGGAGCCCAGGCGGCGGGCGAGAAACGGCGTCACCAGAATAATCAGGAGCACCACCAGCAAGGTGCTGGCGTAGGGCGCGATTTCCTCGACCGCGAACGGCAGCGGCGTGCCGGTATAGGCGTGGTCCACCCAGGCCAGCCCCGCCATCCACCAGCGCAGCCCGGAAGCCCAGTGCACTTCGCGGCCCATCGGCGCATTGTCATAGTCCACCGTGCGGATGCGCGCGCCGCGCCCGGCCAGCATCTGCTGGGTCTGCATGATCCAGTGGTAGCCGTCGATCCCTTGATAGGGGAGGATGAGCACATGCTCGTTGTTCGCGTAGCCACTAAGTGACGCACTGTCCGGCTCCGGCAGGTTATGGGGGTCGCCCCACGTCAACTCGGTGGTGAGGCAGCCGTGATAGACGGTGTCTGCGGCGACCAATGCCACCATCGCCGCCAAGGCGGCCACCCACCAGCGTGGCCGGCAGTGGTTGGTCAGCTTCTTAAGGAAATTCATGCCGCCGGCTGCTCGTGGTAGGGCTGGTGGTTATGGAACAGGTCCTGCCGCACGCGCAGGTTGTTGATAATGCGGGAGTCAACGCGCGCCGCCTGTGCCGCCTGGATGGCGTCGGCCTCCGTTTTTTCCGCCAGGTCATATTTACCATTGGCGGCGTAGGCACAGGCCAGCACATCCAGTAAATCGAAGTTCGGGGCGGATTCCTTTTCCCGCGATTGCAAAATCAGGCTGAGCGCCTCGGGCGCATTGCGCAGCTTCTCCTCGGGCGTCGTGGCGAGCAGGCGCGCCAACTCGCGCAACGCCTGCGGCGAGGCCGGATCCCACACGAGCGCGCGGCGGAACTCGCCGATGGCCTTGGCGGGATTGCTTTGCTTGAGCGTCTGGCCGGATTCAATGAAATTTAGCGAACGCAGCGAGGTCGGCAGCAACCCAAGAACGAAATTGTACAGTCCCGGCCGGGCATACTCGAGGCGGGTTTGCCGCAGGAAGGAAATGAAATGGTACTGTTGGTCGCTCGTCAGGCGGCGCAGTTCCCGCGCGGTGGAAAGCTTGGGGTCGAGGCAGAGCTCCAGCTGGTGCTTCGCGGCGGCATCATCATGGGCGAGGACAAACACCGTGGCCAGGTCGATGCTGTCGGAAAGATTCAGCGAGCCGGCCAGTGGCAGCAGGACGCGGATTTTTTGGGCTAGCGGCACAAACTCGTCGTTGCGCCCGCGAATGGTGTCAAAGATGCCGGCGCAAATCAGGGCGGGGAGATAGTCCGGGTGCAGGCTTAACGCCTGGTTGAGTTGTTTGATGACTTCCAGCTGGTTATTGCGCTGGATTTCAAACTGCGCCATGCGCACCGCCGCTTCCTCCGGCGTCTGCTCGGGGGCCACCTCAAAGGTGAGGATGTAGGCGCCGCGCAGGCTGCGGTCCGCCGGCATGGGATAATAAATCGGGCGCAGCCACGTCGGGACGGAGTAGGTCTCGATCAGATTATAGAGGAAGGCGTGCGCCAGGAGGGGTTTTTCATCTTCGACCTCGCTCTTGGTTTGCCGTAGGAGTCCCGCGCGGTCCAGCCACTCGCGCAAGGGCTTTTCCACATTGTATTCATCCGGGTTGTACGGGCGCGATTTGTTGATGGCGAGGCGCGCGTATTCCTTGTAGAACGGGTCCCAGGAGTAAATGGCAATGTGGGTCACGCCGCGCTGTTTGATCAATTTCAGCGCTTCGTCGGCGGTTTGCGCGGCGTAGATGTCGCGATCGGCTTTCAGGCCTTCGAGGTTTTCCCAATACAGGGTGCCCAGCCCATAGAAGCCGCCCCAGTAAGTCATCCACGTGGTCGTCGTCGGCCCGCTGACAACCACGCCGGGCTCCGGCCCCAGCCGGGCGCGCAGGCGCTGGGCCGAGTCGCGGGTGAGAATCTCCATCAGCTCCGTGTCCGAGATCGGCGTGGCCCCGGCCCAGGCCGGCCAGTCCCGCACCGTCAGCGCCGCGGAAGGCAGGAACACCGCGCCCAGGAACACGACTGCGACAAAAGTGCGAGCCACCGCTTTCCAGCTTTGGCCGTGCCGGAATACACAGAGCCCCAGGGCCGCCGCCGTCAGGCCGGCCACCCAGGGCAGCCAATCCAGCCAGTTGGCCCCGATCCACCGGGTGGTGGGCGTGCTGAGGAAGGAGGGTGCCAGCGTCAGGCCCACTTGCAGCGGAACGAGGACGGCCAGGCCCATGATCAAGGCCAGTGATAAATTAGGCCAACGGTACCCGCGCATGCGACCGAGGATGATGGCCGCGCCCACCAGCGTGGCGAGCCACAGGGAGTAATCCTGCTCCATCCAGCGCATCTCGCGCATCGCCAGCGCGAAGGTCAGCACCGCTGGCGGCAGCGACAGGAGCATCAGCGCCTTGGCTGGGCGCGGGAATTCCGGCCAGGGGTCCCACAGGAACAGCAATCCGGCGATGATCGTCAGCGGAATCGACATCAGCGGCCAGAAATAAAAATCCGCCGGGCCCGCCTGATAATTATGCTCCATCCAGGACTGGAACGACCACAGGAGCATATCGTAGATGACGAGGGCCGCGGCCAGCGCGGTGACCAGGATGTTCTTCTCCCATTTGGCTTTGACCAGGCACAGCACCGCCACCGCCGTCACCACCAGGCCCGCGAGGAATTGCGGGGGGAAGTCGGTAAGCGGGTAGTGGGACCGCGTGGCGGGGTTGGCAAACATCGCGATGCGAAAAACATCAAACGCCAGCGGCGCCAGGGCCGCCACCACCAGCAGTGGCGCGCGCAGTTGCCGCCACATCCACACCACCATCGGCACCGTCAGCAAAAACACCGGGTTGAGCACCGCCAGCATATATTTGGAGGTGCCGCCGGAATACATCGGGTCGATGTAGCGCCGCAGGTCCTTGAACTCGGCAATGTAGTCTTCGTGGAACAGGAACAGGAATTTATCCGCCACCCAGAACACTTTGTCCGCAAAAAAGAAAATCAAGGCCGGCGCCGTGATGACGCCGAGCACGCTTAGGGCCAGCCATAGCCACTCGCGCTTCGCTTCGGCGAGCTTGCCGCCATTCCACCAGCGGCAGACGCGGTACATGATCTCGCCGCCGCCTGCCCAGGCCGCGGCGTAGAGCGGATGGTTCACCTCCAGGCGCAGGCCGAAATGGGAGGGGAAATATTCCAACAGGTAAAAGAACACGCTCGTCGCCGCGCCGGCCCAGCCCCATACGCGCCATAGCGAAGGGTCGGGCCGCGCCGCTTCATCATCCTTCACGCCATAACCCAGCCAGCCGGTGGCGACCAGCGCCGCCAGGCCGATTTCCGCCAACACCGGGGCTTCCGAGGCCGTGCTGATCCACAAGCCTGCGCCGCCGACGATGCCCGAGGCGATAAACCACCGCTTGGCCAGCGCCCGGTCCGGCAGCCACGCGAGGAACGGCGAAGTTTCCGCCAGTCCCTCCGCCGGTTGGGTGCGCACCCAGCCCGCGCCGCCCGCCAGGAGGAACAGCAGCGTGAGCATGGTGTTCAGCGCCGCGAGGCCGTGATGGTCGCTTTTCCCTTCGGCAAAAGATTCATACAGCGGCAGGATGGCCGCCATGCCCAGGATCATCAACGACGCCGGCCCCAGCCCGCACCGCCGGGTGACAAAGGGCATCAGCGGGATAAGCAGCAGCGTGATGAGCAGCGTATTGGCAAACGGCATCACTTCCTCGATGGCGATGGGCATCGGCGTGCCGAGGTATTCGTGGTCAATCCAGGCGAGGAAGGCCACCCACCAGCGGAAGGACGAGCTCCAGTGCACTTCCCGCCCCTTGGCGACGCCATCGTAATTATCATAGTTCACCGAGCGCACGCGCTCTTCGCCCTTGGCCAGCATATCCTGGGTCTGCATGACCCAGTGGTAGCCGTCCATGCCAGTGTAGGGCAGGATGATGTCGCGTTGCTCAAACTGATAGTCGGTCGGCGAATCCCCGGCCGGCATGGGCGCGGTGAAGATCCGCCGTTCACTGACGCGGTAGGTGACGCCCAGGTGGATGACCGTGTCAGTGACGATAAAGGCCAGCGTCACAAACAGGGGCAGCACCCACAAGCGGCGGCGGAGGTATTCCCAAAAAGCCATGCAGCAAGCCCTCCTCTCTAACGCATTCCCGGCAAAGCGCAATCCGGCAAAATGCCTCGAATTCTGAAAGGGTTGGTGCCCTCAACCCCCCTCGGGCCATTTGCGGCGGAAGCCTTGGATGACGTAGTTCGGCTCGCGCCCGTAGAGCTGCTTCACATCCTCCAAGCGCGTCAGCAGCCAGGGCATGATCTGGTTTTCGCCATTTTTGGTGAAGACCAGGTTGTCCGCCACAAAGACGCAGGAGTGATAGGCGTCGCCCGTGGCAGTGAGGAAAAAGAGCACATCGCCAAAGGCATACGGCGGGGAGACACGCTCGTAATTGTCCAGCACGTGGCTGGTGGCGAGCTTGAGGTCCAGCAGGATGTTTTGTCGGGTGTAGTTGAAGAAGTTGAGCGAAGTCCAGTGGCAGTTCGGCGTCTGGCCCGTGCGCTCGATGTCGGGCGAGGTGTAGCTGTAGGCCAGCCGCCGGGGGATGGGCGGCAGCAGGTGCGCCAGGTCGAGGCTGGAGCCACCGGGCACTTGGACTGCGCCTTCTAGGATTGGCAAAGAGTCCGTGCGGTGAAAATCGGCGCTCCAGTAACGCCGCAGTTGGGCGAGGTCGTCAGTCGGCTCCAGCCGCAGCTGCGCCATGACCGCGCGCACGCGGGTGAGCGCCTTGACCCAGTGGCGCGCCTCGGTGTCCGAATCCGTGTATTTGAGGATCAGGCGCAAATCGCTGAAGAAGTAGCCTTCGCCGTCGCGGTAAACCAGCTTGCGGATGATCTCCATCACGTTTTTGGGAATGCCGGAATCGCGCAGCCAATTGTCCACATCGCCATCCGGCACGCAGACCGGGTCGTGGAAGTAAGGGTTCTGGGTGTATTTCGCCAATTCCCGGTACAAAGTGAGGCGGTTGGTGGTCGAGGGGGCCATCACATCGGCCTCGGTGGGAAAGAGGGTGATCACGCCTTCCTCATCCGCGGCGCTGCGGGGATCGTTGGTCAGGCGCTCGACCGTGGCGCTGTCAAAGCCCGCGCCGGCGAGAAAAACCTTCACCCAGTCCATCGTGCGGCCCGCAAAGCACCAGCGCGGCTGGGGTGCGGGCATGGGGAATTCGTCGAGGATGGTGTCCGGCGGGGCGAGGTAGAGGTAGCTGTAGGTGATGCGGCCCCACGGACCGGGCTGGCAATGCAGCGGTGCGTTGTCCTGGCCGCGGGCAAATACCGTGGTCAGCAAGAATGCCCAGACAGTCCAACGGGGGAGGCAACGCATAGCGGACGGCCAGATTCTAACTGGGGACGGCTTCCCCAATCCAGCAAATAAATAACGTTACAAAACGTGAGCAAGTTTCACAATTGCTTCACGGGCCCGGGGCTCGGCGTGCCGGGCAGCACCTGGGGTTGACTATTTTTTGGCGGCTGCGGCGTCATCCCATACTTTCACAAACTTGGCCGGGTCCTTTTCAAAATCATCCATGCAGGCATCACAGCAAAATTTGAATTCGCGGCCTTCATACACAAAAGCGTAGGCATCGGCGTCCAGCGGGTCCCCCATGACGGGGCAGACGGTGAGCGGGCAGGGTTTGGCGGTTTTGTAGGCCTCGGTGATCTTGGCCATATACGGGGCGGGGCTTTGCTTGAAGGTCGCTGCTTCCGCCTGGCTGGCCACCTTCACCTCATAGCCATCCTGCACGAATTTCACGACGGCATCTTTCCCGCCCAGCTTTGCGCCGGACACCACGGAGGTGGCAAAGGGGTAGGGCTTGGCTGTGACCTTGGGCTCGGCTGCCTTGAGGGCCATCGGCGCCGCGTGCGGGGCGGGTGTGGCGGGCGCCGCTTCCGGAGCCGGGCGGAAATAATACCAGCCGCCAAAAGCCAGGGCTGCGATCAGCACCAAGGGCGCGGCGCGCTTGAGAAAAATTGTCATTGGATTAAAAACTAGGCCCTGCACCGCTCCTTGGCAAGGCGGGGGTTTGCATGAAAGGGGGGCGGGGTTATTTTGCCGCTGACGGCGCCACCAAGCCGTTGGCATAGACTTCAATCGTGGCATAACCGGAGGGGGCGAGCTTCGCGCCATCAGCCGGGAATTGGGGCACCGGGCCGCCTTTCAGTTCGCCGAGCGTGTCGCACAGGGCTTGGGCGATGGCGATGACCTTGGCATTGGCGGCGACGTACACGGGATCATTCTTGTTCGCCTTGCCATTCGGGCCCACGGGCGCCTTTGGCTCCTGCGGCAATGTTTTGCCTTTGGTGCCGAGGGAGGTCAGTTCGTCAATCAGGCGCAGGTCCGTGGCGTCGCGGTGGAGCGCGCAGCCGGCGTCCGCCACGATTTTGCGGTAGGCGGCCTCCGCGGTTTGCGTGGTCACGGGGATGAGCGGGTGCATCGCCGCCGCGGACACAAACGTGGGCGAGCCACCCTTGTCCGTAAAGCCTTCGACCGGCACCGGCACGCCGTTGAGTTTCCCGTCACGGTCGAGGTCGGTGAGATTGTCTTGCTGGAAGACATGGTCGGTCTTGGTGAACTGGCCGGCATATTGGTTGTTCGACGAAGGCCCCTTGATGAAATAGTTGCTGATGACGTCGAGGCTGTGGTCCGCCGCCGAATGGCCGCCGCACAGGCCCGTGCCGCCCCAGTTATAGACGACGTTGTTGATGTACTGGATGGTGCCCTTGACCTTCGGGTTGCGGCTTTCGTTGCTCATCCACAGGTTGTGGCTCAACGACACATTCGTCACCGTGTCGATGAGCGCGCCAAAGCATTGCTGGTGGATCGCCTCGGCCACGATGCAGTTTTGCACGGTGATGGTGGTGCTGCCCACGGTGATGCCCAGGTCGTCCCACCGTCCCCATTCGATGGAGCAGTGGTCGATGATGATGTTGCTGCTGCGGTCCATGCCCAGTGATTTTTTACCGGCGTCGGCCTTGATGCCCTCGCGGAAACGCAGGTAGCGCACGATGATGTTTGTGTGCCCGCTGAGGGAGACGCTGTTGTCCACAAAGCAGATGCCCTCGCCCGGCGCCGTCTGGCCCAGCAGCGTGAGGTTGTCGCTCACAGTCACTTCCTTCCCGAGCTTGATCACCCCGCCCACGTCAAACACCACGATGCGGTTGGGTTTGCCCACCGCCTCGCGAAAGGAGCCCGGCCCGGCATCATTCAGGTTGGTGACGTGCACAATCTCTCCGCCGCGTCCTCCGGTCGCCAGCGCGCCAAAACCTTCCGCGCCGGGAAAGGCGGGCAGGTGCTGCGGGTTCAGCTTTTCAATCTGGGCCTGCGCCGTGCGAGCCGCGTCGCTGGCATTTTTCTCCAAGGCCACGCGTTGGGCATCCGTTTGGGGTGCCTCGTCAGTGGAGTCGGTGGCGGGGGCGGCCGCGGGCGTCTGTGCGCCAACCGCAGCCAACGCCAAGACCACCGCCAGCCCGGCCAGGCGGAAGGGTGTTTTCATAGGAGGAGAGGAGGTCCGGCGGCCCGCGCCGGGAGCGGTTTACGATTTCGACGGCGTGATGGGCGTGCCGTCGAGCTTGTAATTCTGATTCAACTCCAGGCGCAGGTAGTCATACACCAGGCCGGAGGTGACTTCGCCAGCCGGCACGGTGATGGTCAGCACGTTTTCACCGGCCTTGAGCACCGAGGCGTCAAAACTCACATTGCGCTCCTGCCACACCGTTTCGACGGTGTTGTAGCGCAGCGCATTCGTGCCGGTGGCGGCGATGCGGCCGACATCCTGGCCATTGACCGCGACGGTCGCGCCGCCGCCGTCCGCGCCAGCCAGCGCCACGCGCAGCGAGGCCACGCCTTGCGCCGCCTTGTCCATGTTGAATTTGATGGTCCAGGTCGTCGCGCGGCCCCGGCCGAAGATGCGCCACGGACCGGACTGGTCCGTCTGCGGATATTCCGCCAGTGAGTAAGCGTTGATCCAGCCAAAGGGCTGGTTGGCCGGGTCCTTGGCGAGGGGGTTCACAAACGACAAGTCCGTCGCGTGCGGCACTTGTTCGAAGAACCAGTCCTTGGCCGGCGTGCTTTTGCCGATGGTGTAGGTGATGTCATTCGGGAACAGCAGCGCGTAGCGCAGCGGCCAGCCCCAGAGCCAGTAGTTCTTGGCGTCGCCTTTGAAAAATTCGGTGGCATTGCGGTTCGGGGTGCCGATGTCCCACACTTGCGTGCCATAGCGCACCGGCTTCCACTCCACATTTTTGAGGTCCACGGTCTTGCCGGCCTCGACGGTAATGTTGGCGACCGTCAGGTTGCCGAGCACCCCGTCCGCCCAGGCGTGGAGCGTGTAGTTGCCCGGCGTGATGTTCGGGATGGTGAACGTGCCGTCGTCATTGCCCGTCACCCAGAATTCATAGTGCTTGGCATCGTAGGCAAAGCCCCGGCCGCCGCGGCCGCCACCAAAACCGCCACCGCCGCCGTTGCCGGGGCCTGCCGGGTCGGGGTACGCCACGCCGATGGTCAGGTTCGGCAGTGCCGTGCTCGTGCCTTTCGGCGCATACGGATCGTTGAGGACGACTTTGCCGGAAACGGTGCCGCGCTGGTCTTTGTGCGCATAGGCCGGGCTTTGCACCCAGTCATACGGCCATTTGGCGGCTTCCTTCTTCGCCTGCGCGAGCGCGTCCATGAACAGCGCCGTCTGGTTGCGTGTCCACGAGTCGGGTATTTTCGGGTCGCCTTCGGTGGCTTTCAGGGTGTCCAGCTCGGCTTGCGTGGTGGGCGCAAATTTGTCGAGGGAGGTCACGTACACGAAAATCGGGCCGATGACCTTGTTCCATTCTTCCCCGGCGGCGACGCTCAGATCCGAACTGCCGTAGTGGCTGCCCTTCCAGTAGTTGAGCACGATGGGGTCCGGGTCCTCATTGTCGCCGTAGTGCGCCATCAGCTCCTTTTTGCCCGCGCCGCCGCTGTTATACTCGTTGGAGGGGTTGATGAAAAACACGCCCACATGCTCGCTCGTGCTCGACCAGCCGTACGCCGGCGCCTTGAACTGGATGGCGTTGTAGGTGTACTTGTGCTCGACGGAATTCTTGTACGGCCCCGTCGCCATGATGCGCTGCTCCTTGGCGTGGACGACGACACCGTTGCCCCAGTCCCGCGGGCCGGACTGCAGCATATTGCGGTCCTTGTCGGTCGAAATCCAGTTGAACGACTGGTTGAGGCGCAGGATGAAGCGGCTCTCCGAGCCCATCTGGCCCTGCCCATAGGAAGCCGGGTGGCTGTAAATCGCATAGGCATACACGCCGCTGTCTCCGCGCCCCATGGCGTAGCGGATTTCGAGGTCAAAGTTCGTGCCGCCACCCGGGGCGTTGGGGGTCAACGTGACGGTGCCGCCCGTCACACCCTTGATGGATACCTCGCCGCGCTCGCCATTGTTCTTGGCCGGGTCGATGGAAATGGAATTCGTCAGGCCGCCGGACGCCGCCGCGCCGGAGGGATCCTGCTCCCACGGGCCCACGGCGCCTTGGTCGTGGCCCGCGCGGTCCACGTTCTTATAGAACAGGCCGATGAGCTCGCCGCTGTTCTTGCGGACGCGCGCCGCCACGATGCCGTTGTTCAGCAGGTAGCTGGAGCCTTCGTCGGTGATGGTCACGCCATACTTGGCGTCCGGCTTGGCGACGACGATGTCCTGGGCGTTCAGGGTCGGCGCGGCCAAAGCCGCGGAAACGAGGGCAAGCGCAAACAAACTGCGCGCACGAGTGGGCAGGGAGATTGTCATGGGTGACGTACTTTCCGATTCAGGGGGTGGGGGGCTTCACGGCCGGGGTGGGGCCGTGCTGGGGCAGGGACACCTCCATAAAAAACCCTCCTCCCTCCCGAGGCAAGTGCGCAATCGCCAGGCCAGGCAGAATGGCAGGCTGGAATAAGCTGCGCTAACGGCAGGGTGTAGCGGAGGGAACCCGGCTACCGCTGTTTCCCATGGGGCTCCGCGCTTAAGATCACCGCTTCCGTTGAGCAGCTTCATGCGGAAAAATCCTTTCTGCAGATATACTATAAGCTGCTGCGCCTGTTTGCACGGTGAGGGGCTTGCCGGGCCATGCGCAGAGGGCTCAGGCATCTCCACCCAAAAATGACTAACGGCTGGTATTAATTCCCGGTGGCGGCACTCGCTTCCGGCGTCGCCGCGTTGGCTTGTGTCGGCGCGGAATTTGCCGTGCCGCGCCCGCCCCGGCCACCCCGGCCGGTGCCGCCGGGTGCCCCGCCGCGCGCGCCACCGCGCCCGGCGCCAACTTCCGCGCGGGTTTGGATGCGCATCATCGAGTCATCCGATTTCGGCGCCCAGCCATTCCAGCGCATCCACTCGGTGCAGAGCTTCTGCCACAGCGCTGTGGGGCCGTTGGCATCGCCCAGGCCCGAGCCATGCGGCGAATCCGGGTACAAATGCAGCTCCGCGCGCACGCCCGCCTTGCGCAACGCGGCGTAGAACATCATGTCGTTCTCCAGTTTGACGGTCGTGTCCTGCTCGCTGTGGACGAGGAAGGTCGGCGGGGTGTTGGCCGTGACGTGCTTTTCCACGGAATACAGGTCAATCTGCTCCTGGGTCGGGTTGCGCCCCAGCAAGGCCTGCTTCGAGGCCGCGTGGGCATTGGGCGCCTCCATCGTCAACACCGCGAAATTCAGCACCGCGAAGTCCGGCCGCGCGCTGACTTTGTCGAACTCGATGCCCGTCTTGCCCACGGGGTCGTCATACAGCGTGGCGGCGCTGGCCGTCACATGGCCGCCGGCCGAATTGCCCACGACACCGATTTTATTCGGGTCGATGCCCAGCTCTTTCGCGTGCGAGCGCACAAAGCGCACCGCGCGCAGCACGTCCTGCTGCGGGGCGGGCGCGCCGAATTCCTGGCAACGGTAGATGAGCGCGAAGACGGTGATGCCCATCGAGTGAAACCAATTGTTGAAGGATGCCGGCCCCGCCACGTGCACATAGCCGCCGCCCGCGCTAAAGATAACCGCCGTGCCCACGGACGGCGTGCCCACCGGCGGCGGATAGCAAATGAGGCGCGGGTTGCTGATGTTCGAATACGTGGTGCCCTGCACTTGTTCCGGGCCGATGTCTTTCCAGCCCGGCACCCCTTCGGGGAAAAGGTCGATGACCTCACCCGTCTTGATCGGCGTTTCAAAATTCCAGACTGGTTCGCCGCCTTTGGCGCCCGGCTGGGCGGAGGCGGTCGGGGCATCGGCGGCGGTCAGGCACGCGGTGAGAAGGGCAAGGGCCAGCACACTGGCAAGCGGGATCGTTTTCATGGGGTGGGGGGGAGCGCAGTCAAAACAATCTCTGTTTCGCGCGCAATGCCCAAACTAACCGGGGTTTGGCTGGAGTGGTCGGATTTATTTTTCCCGCACCAAACTGATGCTGTCGAAAATCAAATGCTCGTCGCCCAACACGGCTTTTGCCGGGTCGATGGCCGTGTTGAACGGCATGACGGTATGGGTGGCCGTCGGGCCATTGGCGGCGTGCAGCGTCAAGGTGTTGCCTCCGAGCGTGTAGGTGCCCGTTTCCGTACCCTGCGCGGAGCCGTTGTTCCCCGGAATGCTGCGGATGCCGCCCAGGGTCGTCATCACATAGGTTCCATCGGCGGAAAATTGGATGGTGCGCGCGGAGCTTACATTGGTGGTCGAGGCACCCCACGCATAAGTCCCGGCCAGGCGCTTATTGGCGGGGTATGCCTCGGCCTTCGTCAGCAGCCCGCCATCGTAGGCCGAGATGGTGCCATTTTCAAACTCCACCGGAAGATCGGCGGTTTTGCCGTTGGCCCAGGTGATGTGAATCGTGTTTCCCTGCAGCGTATAGGTGCCGACGCGGTCGGGCGCCTCTTTGGCTTCCGCATCCATATTCAAGGGATCGACACCATGCGGCGGATCGATGACCACGCGGCTGCTCGGGCCAAAATACATCGTGTTGAGCGAGAGCGAGCCGGCAAAATACGTGGTGCGCAGATACAGGCCGGTGGCAATCGGACCTGCGGCGGCGGGCTTGGCTGCGGGGGCGGCCGGTTTGGCGGCGGGGGCGGCTGGCGCGGTGGCCACGGTGGCGGCTTGCAGCGTCACGGGTAAATTCATGGCTTGCCCATTCCGGAGCAGGCCAAGCTGAATCGTCTGCCCGGGCTTGGTGCTTTGCAGCTGCCGCTGCACATCTTCCACGCTGGCCACCGGAATGCCATTGATTTGCAGCACGAGGTCGCCGGCGCGCAGCCCGGCGCGTGCGGCGGCACTGTCGGCGGGAACCACTTGGACATATGCGCCGCTGACATTCGAGGCCTGCACGCCCCCCAGCGAACCTTGTTGCGCTACCGCGGTGGCCGCCAGGCACACGGTGGCAAAAGCTAGGGCAACCAGTCGGGCAAGCGGGGTCATGTTCATGAGCATTGGAGGGGGTTGGGGCAGTTAAAAGGCCTTCCACCCTTTAGGCAATACATCAGCATCGGCTTCCCCCTCCATGCTCTTCAGTCTATTAGTAGCATTAGAATTTGACAAACGGGCAAAAAATGATGATAATCTAATCTTGTTAACGTTATTCAGTGCCTATAAAGCGGCCTGAAAAATGCTCGCGTGAGCGCGCGAAAAAGGGCTTGACGGGTTTTGGCATATTGTTACCTTAGACCCTTTCCCTACGAAACGCCCGGGCAACTGGGCATCCCTTTCGGCGGGCCCCTGTAGCTCAGTTGGCAGAGCGCGTCCTTGGTAAGGACGAGGTCGGCGGTTCAAATCCGCTCGGGGGCTCCACGGAAGGTTTACACTGCGCCCAAACCCACCTCTCCTCTCACTCGACTCGAATCTACCATGGCTAAAGAATCCTTCAATCGTACCAAGCCCCACGTCAACGTTGGCACCATCGGCCACGTCGACCACGGCAAAACGACGCTGACCACGGCGCTGCTCAAGGTCCAGGCCGACAAAAAGTTGGCCACCTTCAAGTCCTACGCGGATATCGCGAAGGGCGGCACCGTCCGCGACGCTTCCAAGATCGTCACCATCGCGGTGGCGCACGTCGAGTATGAGACGGAGAAGCGCCACTATGCGCACGTCGACTGCCCGGGCCACGCCGACTTCGTCAAGAACATGATCACCGGCGCCGCCCAGATGGACGGTGCGATCCTCGTGGTCAGCGCCGCGGACGGCGCCATGCCCCAGACGCGCGAGCACATCCTCCTCGCCCGCCAGGTCGGCGTTCCCGCCATCGTCGTCTTCCTGAACAAGGTTGACCTGCTCGATGACCCGGATCTGCTCGACCTCGTGGAGCTCGAAATCCGCGACCTCCTCACCAAGTACAAGTTTGACGGCAATAACACCACCATCGTCCGCGGTTCCGCCCTGGCGGCCCTCGAAGGCAAGCCCGAAGGCGTCAAGGCCATCGGCAACCTCCTCGACGCCGTGGACAAGGATGTCCCGACGCCCGTGCGCGATGTGGACAAGCCCTTCATGATGGCCATCGAAGACGTGTTCTCCATCACCGGCCGCGGCACCGTCGCCACGGGCCGTGTCGAACGCGGAAAAGTCAAGGTCAACGAGGAACTCGAAATCGTCGGCCTCGCGGATACGATGAAGACCACCGTCACCGGCCTCGAAATGTTCCGCAAGCTGCTCGACGAAGCCCGCGCGGGCGAAAACGTCGGCGTGCTCCTGCGCGGCGTGGAAAAAGAGCAGATCTCCCGCGGCCAGGTTCTGGCCAAGCCGGGCACCATCACCCCGCACACCAACTTCAAGGCCGAGGTGTACGTCCTCACCAAGGATGAGGGTGGCCGCCATACGCCGTTCTTCACCAATTACCGCCCGCAGTTCTTCATCGGCACGGCTGACGTCACTGGCGTCTGCTCCCTGCCGAAGGGCGTCGAAATGGTGATGCCGGGCGACAATCTCGCCATCGATGTCGAATTGCAGAAGCCCACGGCCTTGGAAAAGGGCCAGCGCTTCGCCATTCGTGAAGGTGGCCGCACCATCGGTGCCGGTCGCGTCACCGAAATCACCAAGTAATCACAGGGGCGTAGCTCAATTGGCAGAGTAGCGGTCTCCAAAACCGTTGGTTGTGGGTTCGATTCCCTCCGCCCCTGCCATTTTCAGCCAGTCTCTCTAGTCCAGCCGGCCGGGCCCCCTGAAAAGGGCCCTGCCGGCGACACTATCTCTACCAAAAACGCACAATTCCCGCCATGGCCGCCACTTCCAGCCCCCAAAGCAACCCCTTCCGCCGCCTTGCCCACTTCGGCCAGGAGACGATGCAGGAGCTGCGCAAAGCCACCTGGCCCACCTGGCTCGAGCTGCGTGATTCCACAGTCTTGGTCATCTTCACGGTGCTGTTGCTCGGCTCCCTCGTCGCCATTGCGGACTTCTGCTTCATGGAGGACATCAAAACCCTCTCGCATTTTGCCGCCGGCCGCTAAGCCCCACCACCCCCACTTCCATGCCTGAAACAGCCACCAGTTCCACGTCCGCCGCGCAGTCGCTCACCGACCCGCGCTGGTACGCGCTGCAGACCTTCTCCAACATGGAAGGCAAGGTGAAGCAGTATCTCGACAAATTCACCCAGGTCGAGGAAATGGGCGACTACGTGCTCGAAGTGCTGGTGCCGTCGGAAACCGTCACCGAAATCAAGAACGGCCGCAAGAGCACCAAGGTGCGCAAGTTTTATCCCGGCTACGTCTTCATCAAGATGCGCCTGTATGATGCGGACGGTAAAGTCCAGCAGCGCCCGTGGTATTTTGTGCGCGGCGTGCAGGGCATCATCAATTTCATCGGCGACGAGCATCCCATCCCGCTCAAGCAGGAGGATATCGACCGCATCATCCGCCAGGTCCAGGAAGCCCAGGGCAAGGAAAAGCCCAAGATCGAGTACACCGTCGGCCAGGAAGTCAAAATCACCGACGGCCCCTTCCTCAACCTCACCGGACGCATCGACGAAGTCGATCCCGCCCGCGGCAAGCTCAAGGTTTCCGTCTCCATCTTCGGTCGCTTCACGCCCGTGGAGCTGGAGTACTGGCAGGTCGAAAAGACCGAGCAGAGCTAGACCCTTCCTCCTCCACCCACTCTCATTTCCTAACCCTCGCTTTCCATGGCCAAGAAAATCACCGGTATCATCCGCCTGCAACTGCCCGCCGGCGCCGCCAACCCCGCGCCGCCCGTCGGCCCGGCCCTCGGCGCGCACGGCGTCAACATCATGGGCTTTTGCAAAGACTTCAACGCCCGCACCAAGGAACAGGCCGGCATGATCCTGCCCGTCGTCATCACGGTGTTTGCCGACAAGTCCTTCACCTTCATCCTCAAGTCGCCGCCCGCGAGCAACCTGCTCAAGAAGGCCGCCAACATCGCCTCCGGCTCCAAGACGCCCAACCGCGACAAGGTCGGCAAGGTCACCAAGAAGCAGGTCCTCGAAATCGCGCAGCTCAAGATGAAGGACCTCAACACCACCAACCTCGAAGCCGCCTCGCGCATGATCGCCGGCACCGCCCGCCAGATGGGCATCATCGTCGAAGGTTAATTTTTTTCCACCTTTAATCGTCTCCTCCCATGGTCAAGCTCTCCAAACGTTTCAAAAAGGCGCACGAAAGCGCCGATCTCGCCAAGGCCCTCCCGTTGACGGAAGCCATCAGCCTGTTGTCCCGCCTGCCCGCCGCCAAGTTCGACGAAACCGTCGAGCTCCAGGCCCGCCTCGAGATCGACCCCAAGCAGAGCGACCAGACCGTGCGCGGCACCGTCGCCCTGCCCAACGGCTCCGGCCGCAAGGTGCGCGTGCTCGTCTTCACGGAAAATCCCGCCGAGGCTCTCGCCGCTGGCGCGGACTTTGCCGGCCTGGACGACCTGATGAAGAAAGTTTCCGACGGCTGGTTTGACTTCGACGTGGCCATCTCCACGACCAACGCCATGAAGTCCGTCCGCACCATCGCCCGCGTCCTCGGCCCCAAGGGCCTGATGCCCAACCCCAAGTCGGGCACCGTGGTGGACGATGTGAAGGCCGGTGTCAAAGCCGTCAAGGCCGGCCGTGTCGAGTTCAAGATGGATAAGACCGCCAACGTCGCCATCGTCGTCGGCAAGCGCTCCTTCACCGCCGAGGCCCTTTCGCAGAACGCCGCCGCGGCCCTCGAAGCCCTCGGCAAGGCCAAGCCCGAGTCCATCAAAGGCAAGTTCATCAAGAGCCTCACGCTGAGCTCGACGATGAGCCCCGGCCTGCCCATCGATCCGTCGGAATACAGCAAGCTCTAAGATTCTTTAAACCACCAACGTCTTTAATCCCATGCGCCCGGAAAAGAAATTCCTCGTTGACGAAGTCTCCAAGCACCTCGGCAAGTCCGACTACGTGTTCCTTGCCGACTACCGCAAGATGACCGTCGCCGACGCCGCCGACCTGCGTGCCTCCCTCAATGCCCAGAAGGCGGAGTACCACGTCGTCAAGAACAGCATCCTCAACGTCGCCGCACGCGAGCGCAAGCTCCCGGACCTGGAAAGCTCCTGGCTCCTCGGCCAGACGGCCATCGTCGTCGGCGGGCGCAACCCGAGCGAGGTCGCCAAGATCCTCGTCAAATATTTCAAGGACAAGGAAAAGCTCCCCGTCAAAGGCGGCGTGCTCGGTTCCAGCCGTCTGACGACGAAGGACATCGAAGCCCTGTCTACCCTGCCGAGCGTCGAAGCCCTCCGCGCGCAGTTGCTGGGCTTGCTCAACAACCCGGCCACCGGCCTCGTGCGCGTCCTCCAGGGCGTCCCGCAAGGTATGCTCAACGTGCTGCAAGCCAAGGCCGCGCCAGCCGACGCTCCCGCGGCGTAAGTCTTCTTTTTTCAACCAACACCTAACCTCCAAAGGACCAAGTCAGGGACAACGTGTCCTTAATTGCCCTTCCGGGCGCTGACCGTTCAAGGAAACACCCAACATGTCAGACATCACCAAGGATCAAGTCGTCGAGTGGCTGAGCAATCAGTCCGTCATCGAAATCGCCGGTCTCGTCAAGACCCTCGAAACCAAGTGGGGCGTTAGCGCCGCCGCTCCTGTGGCCGTTGCCGCCGCCGCCCCCGCTGGTGGCGCCGCCGCCGCCGCTGCCGCTCCCGCCGAGGAGAAGACCGAGTTCACCGTCATCCTCAAGGATGCCGGCGCGAACAAAATCGGCGTCATTAAGGAAGTGCGCGCGGTCACCAACCTCGGCCTCAAGGAAGCCAAGGACCTGGTCGAAACCGCCCCCAAGACGCTCAAGGAAAATGTGTCCAAGGCCGATGCCGAAGACATCAAGAAGAAGCTCGCCGCGGCCGGTGCGGTGGTCGAGATCAAGTAACCTTTCGCCCAAGCCTGAGCATTTCCATTGCGATTTATTTCCGTGGCCTGACGGCCCTGGCATTACGCCAGGGCCGCCGGGCCGCGTTTTCCTGTTAAGCGCCCCGTCCCGATTTTTCCCACCCACCAGCGTTTTCCCTCCAACCCGGCTTGACCATGTCGTCCCACGTCCAAGAGCGCCAGAACTTCGGCAAACTGCGGGAAGTCATTCCCCCGCCCAACCTGATTGAAAATCAGGTCAACTCGTTCCTCGAGTATTTGCAGAAGGAAGTGCCCTCCTCGCAACGCAAGCCCGTGGGCCTCGAAGCCGTGTTCCGCGAGGTGTTCCCCATCGCGAGCTATGACGGCCGCGCCACGCTCGAGTACGTCCATTACAACCTGGTCGGCCCCAAGAACACGGAGATGGAGTGCATCCGTGAAGGCTCCACCTATTCCATTTCCCTCTACGTCAAGCTCCGCCTGCGCGAGGAGGATGTCTCCACCGACGAGGAAATCTACATGGGCGAGCTGCCCATGATCACCGACCGCGGCTCCTTTGTCATCAATGGCGCCGAGCGCGTGGTCGTCTCCCAGTTGCACCGCTCGCCGGGCATCTGCTTCGAAGCCACCCCGCACACCAGCGGCAAGACGCTTTTCTCCTTCCGCATCATTCCCGACCGCGGCACCTGGCTCGAAGTCCAGTTCGACCAGAACGACCTTCTCTACGTCTATTTCGACCGCCGCCGCCGCCGCCGCAAGTTCCTCATCACGACGCTCCTGCGCGCCCTCGGCTTTGGCTCGGACTTCGACATCCTCAACTTGTTCTACAAGCTCGAGGACCTGAAGACCAAGAAGGCCCTGGCCATGGACGATGTGTCCAAGCTCGTCCTCGTGGAAGACATTGTGGACGCCGAACGCGGCGTCGTGCTCGCCCGCGCCTTTGAGCCGCTGACGAAGACCATCATTCGCAGCTTCGAGAAGGCCAACATCGAAGAGGTGAAGGTCATCAACACCGCGGTGGACGACGGCGCCATCATCCGCGCCCTCAAGAAGGACCCGACCCACAACGAGGAAGAAGCCCTCAAGGACATTTACAAGCGCCTGCGCCCGGGTGAACCCCCGACCGCCGCCAACGCCAAGAACCTCCTCAAGCGCCTCTTCCAGGACCCGAAGCGCTATGACCTCGGTCGCGTGGGCCGCTACAAGATCAACCAAAAGCTCGGCCTCAACACCGATCTGGAGCAGCGCACCATCGGCTTTGAGGACATCGTCGAAGCCACCCGCTATTTGTGCCGCCTCAAGGGTGGGGTGGGCGTCATCGACGACATCGACCACCTCGGCTCCCGCCGTGTGCGCACCGTGGGCGAACTGCTCGCCAACCAGTGCCGCATCGGCCTGGCCCGCACGGAGCGCCTCGTCAAGGAACGCATGACGCTCTATGACCAGAGCGTTGACTCCATCACGCCGCAGAAGCTCATCAACCCGAAGGCGCTCAGCACGGTCATCCGCGATTTCTTCGCCCGCAGCCAGCTCAGCCAGTTCATGGACCAGATTAATCCCCTGGCCGAGCTCACGCACAAGCGCCGCCTCTCGGCCCTCGGGCCTGGTGGCTTGAACCGCGAACGCGCGGGCTTCGAAGTGCGCGACGTGCACCCCTCGCACTATGGCCGCATCTGCCCGATTGAAACACCGGAAGGCCCGAACATCGGCTTGATCAATTCGCTGTCCACCTTCGCGCGCATCAACGAATTCGGTTTCATCGAAACCCCCTACCGCAAGGTGGACAACGGCCGCGTCACCGACAAGGTCGAGTACCAGACCGCCGACCAGGAGGAAAACCACACCATCGCGCAGGCGAATTCGGAAGTGGACAAGAACGGCAAGCTCCTGGGCCGCGTCACCGTGCGCCGCCGCGACGAAGTGTTTGAAGCCGACCCCTCCCAGGTGGACTACATGGACGTGTCGCCCAAGCAGCTCGTCTCCATCGCCGCCGGCCTGATTCCCTTCCTCGAGCACGACGACGCCAATCGCGCGCTCATGGGCTCCAACATGCAACGCCAGGGCGTGCCCCTGCTGCGCACGGAGAACGCCTTTGTCGGCACCGGCATCGAAGGCCGCGTCGCCCGCGACTCGAAGACGGTCGTCGTCGCCGAGGGCAATGGCATTGTCGCCCTTGTCGAGGCCACGCGCATCGTCACGACGCCCGATGGCAAAATCCATTCGCGCAACGACAAGGAACTCAAGACCGACGCCAAGAAGGACATCTACGTGTACCCGCTGCGCAAGTTCATGCGCTCGAACGCGGCGACGTGCTTCAACCAGCGCCCCATCGTCAAGAAGGGCCAGAAGGTCAAGGAAGGCATGGTCATCGCTGACGGCGCCGGCACGGACATGGGCGAACTCGCCCTCGGCCGCAACCTGCTCGTGGCGTTCATGCCCTGGAACGGCTATAACTTTGAGGACGCCATTCTCCTCTCCGAGAAACTCCTGCGCGATGACGTGCTGACCTCGATTCACATCGAGGAGTATGAAGTCGCCGCCCGCGACACCAAGCTCGGGCCCGAAGAAATCACCCGCGATATTCCGAATGTCGGCGAGGAAGCGCTCAAGAACCTCGACCGCGACGGCGTCATCCGCGTCGGCGCCGAGGTGAAGCAGGGCGACATCCTCGTGGGCAAGATCACTCCGAAGAGCGAGACCGAGCTGGCGCCGGAAGAAAAGCTCCTCCGCGCCATCTTTGGTGAAAAAGCCGCCGACGTGAAGGACACCTCCCTGGTTGTCCCTTCGGGCGTGGCCGGCATCGTCATGGATGTGAAGCTCTCCTCCCGCGTGGACCGCGAGGGTGAGAAGCTCTCCCCCTCCGACCGCCGCCGCCAGACAAAGAAGATCAACGAGGAATACCGCGCCCAGGCCGACAAGCTGCGCGAGGACCTCACCGAAGCCCTCTCCAACATTCTGCTGGGTGAAAAGATTCCCCTCGACGTGCTGAACGCCGAGACCAAGGAAGTCATCATCCCCGCCAACCGCAAGATCACCAAGACGCTTCTGCGCCGCCTGGCCAGTGTGTCCCGCAACATCCAGATCGATCCTTCCCCCGTGAAGATCAAGATCATGGAGATCGTGGACAACTACCAGCACAAGTTCGACGACCTCGAACTCGAGCGCCAGCGCAAGGTTGACAGCGTGGAAAGCGGCGACCTCGTCGATGCCGGCGTGGTCAAGAACGTCAAAGTTTACATCGCCACCAAGCGCAAGGTGCAGGTCGGTGACAAAATGGCCGGCCGCCACGGTAACAAGGGCGTCGTTGCCAAGATTGTGCCCGAGGAAGACATGCCGTTCCTGCCGGATGGCACGCCGATTGAAATCGTGCTCAACCCGCTGGGCGTGCCTTCGCGCATGAACGTCGGCCAGGTGCTCGAGACGCACTTGGGCTGGGCCTGCAAAAAGCTCGGCCTGCTCCTCGCGACCCCCGTGTTCGACGGCATCGCCGAGAAGCAGATCCGCGGCTACCTCAAGGACGCGAAGCTGCCGGAATCCGGCAAGACCAAGCTCTATGACGGCCGCACTGGCGAGTCCTTCGACCTCGATGTTGTGGTGGGCTACATCTATATGATGAAGCTGAACCACCTCGTGGCGGACAAGATTCACGCCCGTGCCGTCGGCCCCTACAGCCTCATCACCCAGCAGCCGCTGGGCGGCAAGGCCCAGTACGGCGGCCAGCGCTTCGGCGAAATGGAAGTCTGGGCGCTCGAGGCCTATGGCGCCGCGTACACGCTGCAGGAACTGCTCACCGTCAAGTCCGACGACGTGCAGGGCCGCACGAAGATTTACGAGCAACTGGTCAAGGGCGACAACTCGCTCTCCGCCGGCACGCCGCAATCCTTCAACGTCCTCATCAAGGAAATGCAGAGCCTGTGCCTCGACATTCGTCTGGGCACGGAGGATGCGCTGGGCTTCAAGTCCGTCCCCTTGAGCGTCACGACATAGTTCCCGGCCCCGCGCCGGTTTTCCACCTTCCCTCTTCATTCTGTTTCCCGCATTTGCCATGAGCACCGCCACTGTCAACCACACCGAAAAAGAAGCCCGCGAAGTCCTCGGGGGCGAGAAGGAGCAGCTGTTCGACACCGTCTCCATCTCGATTGCCTCGCCTGACACCATCCGTTCGTGGTCGCGCGGCGAGGTCAAGAATCCGGAGACCATCAATTACCGCACGTTCAAGCCCGAGCCGGGCGGCCTCTTCTGCCAGCGTATTTTCGGCCCGGTGCGCGACTATGAGTGCGCTTGCGGCAAGTACAAGCGCATCAAGTTCAAGGGTGTCACCTGCGACCGTTGCGGCGTGGAAGTGACCGTCGCCCGCGTCCGCCGCGAGCGCATGGGCCACATCGAGCTCGCTGTGCCCGTGTCCCACATCTGGTTCCTCAAGTCCATGCCCAGCCGCCTCGGCCTGATGCTGGACATGACCGCCCGCAGCCTCGAGCGCGTCATCTATTATGAGAACTACCTGGTTGTTGACCCGGGCAAGACCCCGCTCGAAGCCAAGCAGCTCCTGAGCGAGCAGGAATATTTGCAGGCCATTGACGAGTATGGTGAAGACGCCTTCGTCGCCAAGATGGGCGCCGCCGCCCTCAAGGACGTGATGGCCAAGCTGGATCTCGAGCCCCTCGTCGGCGAGCTCCAGGAACAGATGCACGGCACGCGCTCCAAGCAGATCAAGAAGAAGGTCGCCAAGCGCCTCAAGGTCGTCCAGGGCTTCATCGCCTCGAAGACGCGCCCCGAGTGGATGGTGCTCGACGTCATCCCCGTCATCCCGCCCGACCTGCGTCCGCTCGTCCCCCTGGAAGGCGGCCGCTTCGCCACCTCGGACCTCAACGACCTTTACCGCCGCGTCATCAACCGCAACAACCGGCTGAAGAATCTCCTCCAGCTGAAAACGCCCGAGGTGATCATTCACAACGAAAAGCGCATGTTGCAGGAAGCCGTGGACGCGTTGTTTGACAACGGCCGCCATGGCCGCGCCGTCACCGGCGCCGGCAACCGCCCCCTGAAGAGCCTGAGCGATATGCTCAAGGGCAAGCAGGGCCGCTTCCGCCAGAACTTGCTCGGCAAGCGCGTGGACTATTCGGGCCGCTCCGTCATCGTCATCGGCCCCGAGCTCAAGCTGCACCAGTGCGGCCTGCCGAAGAAAATGGCGCTCATCTTGTTTGAGCCGTTCATCATCCGCCGCCTCAAGGAGCTCGGCTTTGTGCACACCGTCCGCGGCGCGCGCAAGATGATTGAAAAGCGCTCGCCCGAAGTCTGGGACATTCTCGAGGAAGTCACCAAGGGCCACCCGGTGTTGCTCAACCGCGCGCCGACGCTCCACCGCCTCTCGATCCAGGCCTTCGAGCCCATCCTCATTGAAGGCGATGCCATCCGCGTCCATCCGCTCGTGTGCACGGCCTACAACGCCGACTTCGACGGCGACCAGATGGCCGTCCACGTCCCCTTGTCCATCGAAGCCGTCATGGAGTGCAAGATGCTCATGATGTCGGTGCACAACATCTTCTCGCCCTCCAGCGGCAAGCCCATCCTGACGCCGTCGCAGGACATCGTCCTGGGTTCTTATTATCTGACGCTCGAGCCGCGCCACCCGGCGGACAAGCACGCCCGCCTACAGTTGTTCTCCAACGTCACCGACCTCCTTTTTGCCGAGGCCGAGGGCGCGTTGAACAAGCACACGTGGATCCGCTACGTGAACCCGAACTACGGCAAGGACACGATTTACGGCAACAAGGAGAAGAAAGTCCTCGTCACCACCGTGGGCCGCGTGATCTTCAGCACGCTCTGGCCCAAGGGCATCGGCTTTGTCAACTCGCCCGTCGTCAAGTCCAAGCTGGGCGATTTGATTCTCAACACCTACCGCCTCACCGGCAAGGAGAAGACCGTCGAGACACTTGATAAACTCAAGGAACTCGGCTTCCAGTCCGCCACCAAGGCCGGCATCTCCATCGGCATCGTGGACATGATCGTCCCGAACGAGAAGCCCGAGGTCATCAAGCGCGCCCGCTCGCGCATTGATGAAATCGAGCAGCAGTACCAGAAGGCCATCATCTCCGAGGGCGAGCGCCACAATAAGATCGTCGAAGTGTGGACAGCCGCCACCGACGAAATCGGCAAGTACATCTTCAACGTCCTCAAGGAAAATGGCGGACGCGAGACCGTGAACCCGATTTACGTCATGATGGACTCCGGTGCCCGCGGCTCCAAGGCCCAGGTGCGCCAGTTGTGCGGTCCCCGCGGCCTCATGGCCAAGCCCTCCGGCGACATCATCGAACGCCCGATTCTCTCCTCGTTCCGCGAAGGTCTCTCGGTGCTCGAGTACTTCATCTCGACCCACGGCGCCCGCAAGGGCCTCGCCGACACCGCCCTCAAGACTGCCGACGCCGGTTACCTCACCCGCAAGCTTTGCGACGTGGCTATGGACGTGGTCACCGCCTCGCAGGATGATGGCAACCGCGACGGCATCTGGAAGCAGCCCATCTTTGAAGGTGACGAAGAAATCGTCCCCCTCGTGGACCGCATCACCGGCCGCTACTCCAGCGACGACGTGCCGAACCCCCTCAACCCGTCTGAGCTGCTGGTGGCCAACGGCGAGCCCATCACCGAAGTCATCGCCCGCCAGATCGTGGATTCGGGCATCGACCGCGTGAAGGTCATGTCGCCGCTGACGCATATGCGCCAGAACATCATTCCCGCCAAGGCCTACGGCATTGACCCGGCCACGACCCGCGCCGTCGAGGCCGGTTCCGCGGTCGGCATCATCGCCGCCCAGTCCATTGGCGAGCCGGGCACACAGCTCACAATGCGTACGTTCCACATCGGCGGCATCGCCAGCCAGGTGCTCAAGACGCCGGAAATCAAGGTCCGTGTCGGCGGCAAGGTCGCCTACCGCAGCCTGCGCATGGTGCAGACGGCCGAAGGCGCCAACATCGTTTTGAACAAGACGGGCATGGTCGTCATCCTCGACGGCGAGGACCGCGAGGTGGAGGAATACAACATCGTCGCCGGCTCCGTGCTCTTCTGCAACGATGGCCAGAAGATTGAAAAGGGCGAAATCCTCGCCCGCTGGGACCCGCATAACATCCCCATTCTCGCCGAAAAGGCCGGTACTGTGTCCTTCAAGGACATGATCCCGGGTGTCACCGTCAAGCGCGAGCTCGACGAGTCCTCGGGCCGCACCGGCTCGGTCGTCATCGAGCACAAGGAAGACCTCAGCCCGCAGATCGAAATCAAGGATCCCAAGGGCAAGGTCATTGCGACCCACGCCATTCCCGTGGCCGCGCAAATCGTGGTCAACGACGGCGACGTCATCCAGCCCGGTGGCTTGCTGGCCAAGACCCCACGCGGCGTCTCCAAGACGCAGGACATCACTGGCGGTCTGCCCCGCGTGTCGGACCTCTTCGAGGCCCGTCGCCCGAAGGACGCCGCCGAGATGGCCAAGATTGACGGCACCGTTTCCTTCCCCGGCATCCTGCGCGGCAAGCGCCGCCTGCTGATCACGGACGAACAGACCGGCAATTCCGAGGAGCACCTCATCCCCCACGGCAAGCACATCATCGTGCACCCGGGCGACGTGGTGAAGAAAGGCCAGCACCTCACCGAAGGTCCGGCTGACCCGCACGAAATCCTCGAAATTCTTGGTCCGAGCGCCGTGCAGGAATACTTACTGGCCGAGATTCAAAAGGTGTACCGCGTACAGGGCGTGACCATCAATGACAAACACATTGAGATTATCATCGCCCGTATGCTCCGCAAGATCCGTGTCACCGATCCGGGTGACAGCGAATACTTCTGGGGCGAGCAGGTGGACCGCCATGACTTCATGAAGGCCAATGAGCGCATCGGCGAAGCCGGCGGCAAGCCCGCGGAAGGCGATCCGATCCTCCTTGGCATCACCAAGGCCTCGCTCGAAACCGAGTCCTTCATCTCGGCCGCTTCGTTCCAGGAAACCACGCGCGTCCTCACCGATGCCGCGACCTTGGGCAAGACGGATCACCTCACGGGCTTCAAGGAAAACGTCATCATGGGTCACTTGATCCCAGCGGGCACCGGCCTGCCGACCTACCGCCGACTCAAGATCACGACGCTGGGTGGCGAAGCGCTGGAAGCGCACGCTGAAGGCGAAACCGTGGCTGAGGTCAGCTAAATATCGGACGTTCCACGTTCGAATTAAGGGGGTGTGGCCCGACCGGGCCGCACCCCCTTTCGTTTTTCAGTTTTGCGCGACAAAGCTTGTTCTCGGGCGAATATTTCCCTTTTGACACATTTACATTTCGCCTAAATAGCCTCATTTAACTACCCCAAAACACGTTTGTAATAGAGGTAAAATGGGGGTTTAACCCTAATGCCAAAAAGTGCTAAAGCCTTTGCTGACGAATAATTTACAATTTGCTTCCAAAATTCGTAAAAAAACCCTATTCTTAGGGTTCTCTGCCAGGTGTTTAAGTACCAACCTTAATGTCTCCGGAAATGTCCTCCACGCGTTCGCTCGTCTCCACGCATAATCAACCGGCCTCCTTGACGCCTTCCGCCCCTCGCGCCCGCTCGTGCGCCAGTGCGCGAAAGTGGCGAAAGCCGTTGTCCATTTCCACCCTCGCCGCCGCGCTCGCGCTCACTGTCGCCAGCGTGCTTTCGGTGCAGGCCTCCGTCACGGATAACTGGACGGGTGCGACGAGCACGGACTTTGGCACGGGCTCCAACTGGAACAATGGCGTTCCCACCGCGGGCATCGCCACGGTCATCGACCTGGCCTCGGGCAATGTCTCCGTCATTTCCACCGGTTCCTATTTCACGGGCTCGCTCGTCGTCGGCCAGGGCAATAACAGCGCGGCCAACCAACTGACTTTGCAGGGCGCGTCCAACCTCACCAGCGACAGCAATGCGATGCTGGGCCAGAACGGTTCTTCCCTCGGCCGCGTGGCGGTCAATGATCTTTCGACTTGGACGGTCCAGGGCGTGACCACCGTGGGTGGCGCGGGCGCCGGCAACCTCACGGTTGCCAACGGCGGCCTGGTGGTGGCCAGCGGTTCGGATGGCAATGGCTTTGGCCTGACGCTGGGTGCTAGCTCGACCGGCAATGGCACGGTTTTGGTGACCGATGTTGAGACTAACAGCTCCACAGCCTCCTCCATCGTCGTCAACGGCGGTGCTCTCGTGGTGGCTGACCAGGGCAATGCTTCGCTGACGGTTGCCAACGGCGGCAATGTCTCCGTGTCGGCCTCGGACAACAACGGCAACGGCATCCTCGTGGGCAACAGCGGCGGCTCCAATGGCAGCGTCACCGTCACCGGCGCGTACAACTCGACGCTGCGCTCGACACTTTCCACCAACAATGGCCCGACCGTCATCGGCGGCAGCGGCAATGGCTCCCTCACGATTAACTCGACCGGCCAGGTTCTTTCCTCCGGCACGGATGGCTCCCACGTCAGCGCCTATGTCGGCCAGAACAGCGGCGCCTTCGGCACTGTCACGGTTGATGGCAATGACGGCACCAACGCCTCGACTTGGTCCCTCGCGCGCGGCTTGGTTGTGGGTTATGTCGGCAACGGCGATGTTTCCATCACCTCACAAGGCCTCATCGATGTCGCCACCACCGGGGCCGACACCGACGGCTTTGGCCTGACCCTCGGCCATGAAGATGGCTCGGTGGGCAATGTCACCATTCGTGACGAAGGCACCCACCAGTCCACCTTGCAGATTTCCAACGGCGCTGCCGTGGTGGGTGTCAATGGCGCCGGTAACTTGAGCATCTCCAACGGTGGCTTGCTGAACTCTGTCGGCACCGACAGCGCGGGCGTGGCTGTCTATATTGGCTACGGTGTCAACGGCACCGGTTCGCTCAGCGTGACGGGGACGGACGCCACCGCCCAGCTGCAAAATGGCTCCCTCGTGGTGGGCGTCAATGGCGCCGGCTGCCTCACCATTCAGAACCAAGCCTATATTAATGTATATGGCCAGGATGCCAACCAAGTGGCCGTGGCCGCGGGTGTGGCCGAAGGCTCCAATGGCACGCTTTTCCAGAACGGCTACGCCAATCTTAATGTCACCAACGGCAGCGTCATCATTGGCGACTCCGGCAATGCCACCGCCGAGATCCGCGGTGGTTCGGGCCTTTATCAGCAGGCCACCGCCGGCTTGGACAGCGGCGAAGCCGTGGTCATCGCCAAGAATGCCACTTCGACCTCCAGCGTCCTGGTCACCGATGTCGATTCGATTTTGTCTGCAAATGGCGGAAACATCGTGGTCGGCGACGCCGGCGTGGGCACCTTGACGGTCGCCAACGGCGGCAAGGTTTCCGGCAACGTGGATGTCATCCTTGGCAGCCAGGAGGGCGCCTATGGCAACATTAGCGTCAGCGGCACGAATTCGACGGTCAATACAACCAATAATAGTATCGTGGTCGGCGACGCGGGCACGGGCGAACTCAACGTCAGCAATAATGGCGCGGTGCATGCCAGCGCTCTCTATGCGGGCAATTCCGAATCCGGCCAGGGCAACATTAATGTGACTAACTCCGGCTATATCCAGGCCAGCAGTCTTTATATTGGATCCGGCGGCAATGCCGCGGCGGTGATCACAGACGCGGGTTCGACACTCAATATTTCAGCCGGCAACGTTGGCTACAGCGGCAACGGCTCGGTCACCGTCTCCAATGGCGGCTATTTTTATGTCGATGAATCTTTGATCGTTGCCCAAGACGGCACGGGTGCAGTCACCATTACCGATAGTGGCTCGAACCTCACCGCCGGGTCCTTGACTGTCGGTGGTAACAACACCGGTGCGTTGTCGATCGTCAATGGCGCCTCCGCTTCGCTCGGCGGTTTGGTCGTCGGCTATAATGAGGCCAGCAATGGCACGGTTGCGGTAAATGACACCGGCTCCCAATTGTATGTGAATGGCGGGGCTCAAGTAGGCTACAGCGGCTCGGGCCTCCTTTCCATTGCCAACGGCGGCAATGTGACAATCACTGAAGGATTGGCCATCGGCTACGAGTTTGGCGGCAATGGCACCGTGACAGTTGACGGCGTAAATTCCACGCTGCAGGCAGGTACTTTTTATGTGGGCGATGACGGCTTGGGCGCCTTGCTGGTGTCCAACGGCGGTTCAGTGTCTACCACCGACAGCTCCATTTATATAGCTGATGGCAGCGACGGCAATGTCACCGTCACCAACGCCACCCTGACCACGTTCGGCACGCTTTTTGTGGGCTATGAAGGCGGCAATGGCACGCTGACAGTTTCCAGTGGTGGTAACGTCTGGGCCTCCGCGGCCCAAATCGGCACCTACTCGGATGGCCCCGGCGTGGCGACGGTCACTGGCGAAGGTTCCAGCCTCACCGTCACCGACGACGCGCTCATTATCGGCAACGAGGGCAACGGCACTTTGAACGTGCTTAATGGCGGCCATGTTGAATTGCAAGGCGGCAACGCCAACCGTGTCGCCTTGGAGATGGCTTCTGGTGATGGTGCTGCCGCGTTGACGATCGACAGCGCCTCCATGTACCTCAACGGCGCAGCCGTGTTTGGCAATTACAGCAACGCGACCGTCAACATCACCAACGGCGGTTCGCTGACGGTAGATGGCTCGGACGAATCGCACGGTTTTGGCGCCTACATCGGCTGGCACGGCGGCTCGACGAGCACGGTCTCCCTTAGCGGCGTCAACTCCAGCCTCACTTTAAATAATGGCGCCTTGGTGGTCGGCAACTGGGGCAATGGCACGTTGAATATCGACAATAATGCCACGGTGACCACCAACAGCACGGACAACATCAGCCTTTATCTGGGCCGCGGCCGCAATGGCAATGGCACCATTAACCTCGCTGACACCGGCACCACACTTAATATAGGCAGCCTCGCCATCGTCGGCGACGAAGGCACCGGCAATTTGACCATTTACAACGGCGCCTTCCTTTCCCTGAGCGGGTGGGACGAAGAAGATCACTCCAGCGATGGCGCTACGCTCATGATCGGCCGCCAGGAAACCGGCAACGGTTCGGTGTACGTCACCGGCACCAACAGCACCTTGCAAATCACCGACGATGGCTATGCCACTTATATTGGCGTGGACGGCACGGGCGCGCTGACCGTTGCCAACGGCGGTTATTTCCACCAGTCCGGCTACGATAACGCGAACATGGGTATTTATCTTGGTTTCAACAGCGGCAGCAACGGCACGCTCACCATCACGGACAATAACACCATAATGAATGCCGATCAGGGTTCGATTTTCGTCGGGGTGAATGGTAACGGCACCTTCAATGTTTCCAATGGTGCAGCGGTGACCTTGCAGATGGAAAACGCCAACAATGTGGGCTACCTGGTTGCGGGCCAATATTCAGGTGGCACGGGTGCCATCAATGTTGACGGCGAGTTCACCAATTTGACGATCCACGCCCAGGAAGTTATTCCCACCTTCCCTGTTCCCGGGGTGGACCAGCTCGTCATCCTCGGCATTGAAGGCGCGGGCAGCCTCAGCGTTTCCAACGGCGCCACCGTCAGCATCACCAACCATGACAACCCTTTGTGGCTGGCGGTCTTTGACGGCAGCAGCGGCACCATCAACCTCAGCAGCGGTGGCCGCTTGATTGTGGAATCCACTGGCACGTATGCCATCCAGACGGGTTCTGGCAATAATCTAATCAACTTCGCGGGCGGCACCCTCCAGGTGAAGGGCAACCTCAGTGGCGTCAATGCCGCGTTTGCGGATGAGACCACCTCCTCCATTTCCACCGAAGGCACGACAGCTTTCTGGCTCGGCACCAGCTCGGGCAACGGCACGCTGAATATCATTGATGGTGGCACCCTCGGCTTGAATGCCTTTAATGGCGCGGTCGGCGGCCTGACCGTCACCAACGGCACCCTTGCCGTGGACGGCAACGAAAGCGAAACCACCCTTGGCGTCAATGGCACCGTCTCGGTGACCGCCAGCGTCAATGACACCGCCACTCTTGCGGTGTCCAACAGCGGCTCCGTCACCATTATTAACAGCCTCGATGGCTCCCAGCCGGCCCTCGTCATCGCCGATGGCAATGACACTGTCGGCACGGTCACGGTGGACACCAATGGCTCCCTGTTTGTCACGAACAACGCGGTTGTCGTCGGTAACGGCGGCGCCGGCAGCCTCAACATCAGCAACGGCGGTGATGTGGAATTTAACGGCAATGATGACAACGGCAACAGCCTCCTCATCAATGCCGGCGCCAATGGCACCGGCTCGGTGACAGTTGATGCCAATGGCACCCTTTATACCCAGGGTGGGGTGGTTGTGGGTGTGGCCAATGCCGGCTCGCTCGCCGTCAGCAATGGTGGCAGCGCCGAATTCAATGGTGATTATCGCGCCGATGTCGCTTTGGAAATCGACAACAACAGCACCGTCACCGTCAGTGGCGAAGGTTCTTCGCTCACGGCGGATAATGGCGGCATCGTGGTGGCCAATGGCTCCTTCACCCAGTCCGGCGGCAATGTCACCGTCGAGAACGGCCACCTCGTGGTCGGCACCGGCCTCACTAATGGCACTTATGACCTCAGCGGCGGCAATGTCTCCGTCGAGGATGGCAATGCGGTCATCGGCTATTCCGGCAACGGCACGCTGAATATCAGCGGCGGCACCTTTAGCGTGGGCGACGGCAATGTCGTCATCAGCGGCACGGACGACGGCAACGGCACGGTCAACCTCACCGGTGGTGTTCTGGAAGCCTACGCCATTATGCGTGGTGATAATAACGGCACCGCGCTGCTGAACCTCAATGGCGGCACGTTGCGCGCCACGGATGACAATAATCACTTCCTTTCCGGCTTTGGCGAAAGCGAAGTGGCGCTCGGTGAAAATGGCGTCACGGTGGACACCAACGATTACAACATCACTTTTGGAACGAGCATTTCCGGCAACGGCACGCTGCGCAAGATCAGCACCGGCACCCTCACGTTCAATGACTTCGCTGAACTCGGCGGCCTCACCGTCAATGGTGGCGAGGTCGTGGTGAAGGACCAAGTGAATGTCTCGGACGCCACCAATGTCGCCAGCGGCTGGTGCGTCACGGCCTCCCTCTCCATCATTTGCGAAAACTTCCTGGGCACCACCGACCTGATTGTCGGCGGCGGCCGCTATTCCAATGGCACGGTCAACGTGATGGGCGGCAGTGAACTCGATGCCGTCTATGCCTCCATCGGCAAGAAGGGCGTGGGCGCCCTCAACATCACCAACGGCAGCTCCGTTTATATCCAGTCCATTCGCCCGACGATTGAGGAAGACGCTGGCGTCTCGATGGTCATCGGCGCCATGTCCTGCGGCAATGGCACGGTCCTGGTGGATGGCGAAGGCTCCTCGCTCTACATTTATAGTGGTGCGCTCGTGGTCGCCAATTGCGGCACGGCTAACCTGACGGTGACCAACGGCGGCTACCTCAAGACGGATGGCAGCGACGAGTCGGGCACCGCGGCCTATGTCGGCGGCTATAACGGCAACTCCGGCACCGGCAACGTGACGATCACCGGCTCCGGTTCCCGCTGGGATGTCACCGGCGGCAAGCTCATCATCGACGACGGTGGTTCGGGCTACGTCACGGTCTCCAATGGCGGCAAGTTGGTCATCTGCGGCAGCGACGAGTCCGGCACCGCGCTGGTCATCGGCCAGGCCCTCGCTTGCTCTTCCAATCTTTATATCACGGACTTCTGCTCCAAGGTCATCGTCAGTGGCGGCTCCGCCATCGTTGGCAACGGCGGCAGCGCTTCCGTCAGCGTGGCCAATGGTGGGCGCCTGGTGCTCTCGGGCTCCGATGAGTCCGGCAATGCGCTCTACCTCGGTTCCGGCGGCAGCGCCTCGCTTTATGTCAGCGACCTCACCTCGCTTGTGACCGTCAGTGGCGGCGCGGCGGTGGTGGGTGAATACAGCACGGCCAATGTTTCCATCACCAACGGCGCCAGCCTCTCCGCCAACGGCACGAACGGCTACGGCAACGCCCTGGTGGTCGGCCTGCAGTCGGACGGCAATGGCACCATCCACGTGAGCAATGTCGAGCTGGGCTCGAACACCAGCTCCACGCTCTCAGTGGACAATGGTCCCGCGGTCTTCGGCCTCAATGGTTTCGGTGAACTGTCCATTGAAAACGGCGGTGTGACGAACTTGGGCGGCACCAACGAAGCTGGCGTCGCCGCCTACTTCGGCAAGAATTCCGACGGCCAAGGCGACTTGTTTGTCGATGGCGTCGAATCGACCACCGGCTTCCGCTCGGCCTTGAATGTTTACAATGGCAGCCTTGTCCTTGGCGACCGCGGCTATGCCAATGTGCGCGTCACCAATGGCGGCTACGTTGAAGTGAGCAATACGGATGAAAACGGCTTTGCCCTGGTCGCTGGCAACCGCAGCAGCGGCAACAGCAGCATCCTTATCTCGGGTGTGAACCTCAACGGTGTCGATGGCAATGTATCCTCGGCCTTGTATGTGGACTCCGGCGCCGTGGTCATCGCCAAGCGTGGCGAGGCGTTTGTCACGGTCAGCAACGGTGGTTTCGTTGGAATCTCCGGCGCCGACTCCAATGGGGTGGGGCTCTACCTCGGCTATAATAGCTGCTCCTATGGCAACTTTGAAATTTCGGGCATGGAGTTCTGCTCCAACGTCACCTCGACCCTCCAGTTGGACACCGGTGTCCTCGTCATCGGCTATAACGGCTCAGGCGACATGGTGTTGTCCGCTGGCGGCAACTTGGTTCTGACCACTCCTGACAGCAACGGGGTCATCGCCTACCTCGGCTACAACGAGGGCTCGCAAGGCAACCTGACGGTGCGCGACGTCGTCAGCAGCACGAACACCAGCACCACCCGTTCCTTTGTCAATGGCTCGGTGGTGGTGGGCAATAGCGGCAATGGCTCTTTGAGCATCATCAATGGTGGCAATGTCAGCGTCAGCGCTTCGGACAACAACGGCTTCGGCCTCTACGCCGGCTTGAATCAGTCCGGCACCGGCTCCATCAGCGTCTTGGGCATTGAGTCCGAGAGCGGCATCCGCTCCTCACTCACCGTAACCGGTTCTCCCTTGATCCTGGGTTATGACGGCTCCGGCTCTTTGACCGTTAACCAGGGTGGCTTGGTGCGCAGCGAGGGTGTGGACGGCACGCACGTGGGCACCTACCTCGGCTACGATGCCGGCTCCTACGGTTCGGCTTCCGTTTACGATGTGAACAGCGCTTTTGACACACGTTCCTCCTGGACGGTCAACCGCGCGCTCGTGGTTGGCGCTAGCGGCAACGCGGATGTGTTTGTCAGCAACGGTGGCCAGATTAATATCGCTGTCTCCGGCACGGATGACAATGGCGTCGGTCTTTACATCGCCCAGAATTCGGGCTCCTCGGCTTCCGTGAACGTCCAGGATGTGGAGACGGATTCCGGCACGGCCTCCCTCCTTTCGCTCGCCAACGGCTCCCTCGTGGTGGGCAATGGCGGCAATGGTTTGCTTAACGTTTCGAACGGCGGCTACGTGTTTGTCGCCAATCATGACAACGCAGGCTTCGGCGTCGTCCTTGGCGCCAATGAAGAGAGCGCCGGCTACGTGACCATCTCGGGTGCGTTGCAGTATGGCTGCAGCTCCTTTGCGCAGTCCACCTTGCAGGTTGACAGTGCCGCCATCGTGGTGGGTAACAATGGCTACGGCAACCTGCTGATTGACACCGGCGGTTATGTGACCGTCGGCACCGCGGGCATCGCGCTATATGTGGGCGCCAACGAAGGCAGCGGCGGCAACGTCGTCGTGACCGGCATCGAATCCGAATCCAACACTCGCTCGCAGTTGAGCATCCATGACGGCGCCTTGGCCGTCGGCTATAATGGCAACGGCACCTTGGGCGTCTTCTCGGGCGCGTTGGTGGAAGTGGACGGCCAAAGCAATGACGGCGGCAATGTGGGCCTCTACATTGGTTATGGCGCGAATGCCACCGGCTCGGTCAGCGTGAGCGACTATGATCTTGAAACGGAACAAGCTGCGCAGCTCATCGTCAGCAATGGCAGTGTGGTCGTTGGCTACAATGGCGCGGGCACCCTGGCCGTTTCCAACGGCGGCAATGTTTCCATCACCAGCTCGGACGAAAACTCCGTAAGCTTGTACGTGGGCCAGAACGAAGGCTCCAACGGCACCTTGACGGTCGATGGCGCCAATGTGACCACGGACGGCGCGGCCGTCTTTGGCGACTTCGGCAATGCCACGGTCACCATCAGCAATGCCGGCATTCTCACCGTCAGCGGTTCGGATGAGGACCATGGCTTTGGCGCCTATATCGGCTGGCACGGCACGTCCAGCAACAACACGGTGACGGTCACCGGCGAAGACTCGACTCTTTACATCAACGGCGGCGCGCTCGTGGTCGGCAATTGGGGCACCGGCACGCTCAACATCACCAACGGTGGTGTCGTGGAAGTCAATGAGGGCACCGAGGGCATCGGCCTCTATGTTGGCCGCGGCCGCAATGGCAATGGCGACATCACGGTTTCCGACAGCTTCGACGTGACGGAAGGTGACTTCACCATCACCGTCCACTCCAGCCTTTCCGTGGAATCCGGCGCCACCGTCGTGGGCGAAAACGGCCATGGCAACCTGACGATCGCCAATGGCGCCGCGGCGTTCCTGGACGGTCGCGACAGCAACGAAGTCAGCCTCTACATCGGCCGCTCCAGCGGCACCGGCCACGTCCTCGTCACCGGCTCGAATTCGACTTTGGAAGTCGAGAACGGCACCATCGTGGTGGACAACGGCGGCCACGCCTACCTTGACATCGAAAATGGCGGTATCGTCAATGCGGACTATGCCAATTGCTTTGAAGGCGCCGGCCTCTATGTCGGCTATGCGGCGCTGGACCATGGCGTCGTCAACGTCACGGACGAAGGCTCTGTTCTGAACGTCACCAACGGCACCCTGATCGTCGGCTACAGCGGCCGCGCGAACTTGACGGTGTCCAACGGCGGCACGGTGAACGCCGGCGGCGCGGGCCTCGGCGCTTCCATCGGTCTGGCCATTGGTTATTACAACGACTGCAACCTCGTGCAGATTACCGACTCCGATTCGACGCTCAATGTTACCAATGGTTCGTTGGTCATCGGCATGAACGCCGAAGGCCACCTGAGCATCGAAAACGGTGGCTTTGCCAACATCACCGGCACCAACGGCGACGGCCAGAGCCTCATTCTCGGCACCACCAGCGACGGCAGCGGCTACGTGACTGTCACGGGCCTCGGCTCGAGCCTCACGGTGGGCGAATTGGCCGCGGCGACCATCATTGGTTCGCATGGCTACGGCAATATGTCCGTGCTCGATAGCGCCATGGTGAATTTCGAAGGTGTGGATAACAACGGTGTTTCCGCCTACCTCGGCTATTACTGCAACGGCGAAGGCTATCTCTTCATCGATGGCGGCACGGGCGAAGCTCCGGTGATCACTCCGAACGGCCACGTGGCGGGTTCCACTGTCACTTCGGACGGCGCGCTGTATGTCGGCTTTAGCGGTTACGGCAATGTCACCGTCACCAATGGTGGCACCCTTTACATCGGCGGTACCGCTGACAATGGTGTGGCGCTCGACTTGGGCCGCAATGAGGGCAGCACCGGTAATTTGCTCGTGAGCGGCGAAACCTCCTCCCTGACGGTTGACGAGGGTTCCACACGCGTGGGTGACTATGGTTCGGGTTATCTCACGGTGCACGCCGCCACTGCGATCGAGCTCAACAGCAGCGATGACCGCAACGTCGCCCTCTACGTCGGCCGCCATGAAACCGGTTACGGCTATGTCTATCTCGACAACGGCGCCAATGTGGACGTTAACAGCGGCATGACCCGCGTCGGTGACTACGGCAACGGCACCATCTTTATCGGTTCGGGCGCTTCCCTGACCCAGAATGGCACCGATGACAACGGCATCGCGCTCGATATCGGCCGCCACGAAGGCGCCAATGGCGCCATCGTTGTCCAGGATGAAGGCTCCACGCTCTATGTCGGCGGCGGCGAACTTCTCACCGGCGCCACCATTGTGGGCCACTCCGGCAACGGCAGCTTGTCCATTTACAACGGTGGCTATGCGCAGATCTCCGGCTCGGATGAAAACAGCATTGCGCTTTATGTCAGCTTGAACGAATCCGGCAACGGTTCCATCACCGTCAGCGATTCGGGTTCCCAATTGTTGGTCGGCAATGACCAAGGTGGCCGCGGCGCGCTGTTGATCGCCCAGTCCGGCAATGGCTCGCTGACCGTCCAAAACGGCGGCACGGTCAACCTCGATGGCTATGACAACTACAGCTACACCGACGACGGCGCCAACCTGATCATCGGTGCCAACGGCGGCGCCAATGGCACGGTGTTGATCACGGACAACGGCTCCAGCCTGAATGTGATTAATGAAGGCTACGGCATCGTCATCGGTGACGCCGGCAACGGCACGATCACGGTGGCCAATGGCGGCACCCTCTATTCCAATGGCTGGGACGACAGTGGCTCGGCCATCACCCTCGGTTTGACTTCCACTGGCGTGGGCGTCTTGACCGTGACGGACGCCAACTCCACCTTGTCCGTGGACGAAGGCAGCATTTTTGTCGGTTATAATGGTACCGGCACCATGACGGTGGCCAATGGCGCCTCGGTCACCATTCAGCCCCAGGATGGCAATGAAGGCGGCGCCTTGATCATCGGTGTCGCCCAGACCGCTTCGCAAGGCCTGGTCTTGGTGGACAATGCGACTTTGACGGTTGGCGGTCGTCCCTTCCATCCGGCTTCCCCGGCTCCGGGTTCGAACGCTCTCTTGGTGGTCGGCAACCTGGGTAACGGCACCCTCACCGCCACGAATGGCGGCACGGTGATCGCCCATGGCGGCGTCATGTTGGGAGAACTCTTGGGTTCCTTTGGCACGGTCAACCTCACCAACAATGCCACGCTCGAAGTGGGTGGTGAAGATGGCATCGCTGCGGGCGAAGGCACCTATGCCTTCAACATGGACGGCGGCCGCATCCGCGTCATCGACAATGATCTGACGACTTCCCTCGCAATCAGCCTCAATGGTTGCTTCGGCCTGCCGAACATCATCGACACCAACGAATATGATGCGACCTTCTCGGGCGTGCTCAGCGGTTCCGGCACGTTGCAGAAGGAAGGCTACGGCTCCTTGTACCTCGCCAATAACGAGACTTACACCGGCGGCACCAATGTTTATGGCGGCACCCTTGTGGTGGATGGCGAACTCGGCGGCAATATCGGCAGCTGGTGCGTCTCCTCCGGCGACTTGTATGTCGGCGAATTGAGCGGCGAATCCGCGACGTTGAACATCCTCAATGGCGGCCGCGTGTATGCGGACGAAGTGACCGTCGCCAGCCACCGCGGCGATAATGACTATGTCCTCGTTGACGGCAGCGGCTCCCGCCTCCACGCCAATGATGAGATGATCATCGCCGATGTCGGCAATGCGACCCTCACGGTTTCCAACGGCGGCAAGGTCGTGGGCACCTCCCTTGAGATCGGCGAATCCTGCACCGCCATCGGCTATGTGCTGGTGACGGACATTTGCTCCACCCTCAACCTCAGTTCGACGCTGGTCGTGGGCGACAGCGGTTACGGCAACCTGACGGTCGCCAATGGCGGCAATGTCACGGTCGGCGACAACATCGCGGTTGGTTACTCGGAAAACAACAACAGCGCGGGCGACATCCTCGTCACCGACACCGGTTCCACACTTTCCACCGGCAGCAGCTTCTATATCGGCGATGATGGCTACGGCAATCTGACGATCGCCAATGGCGGCGCGGCTTCCTCCGCCCGCGCGCTTTACGCCGGCCTTTACAGCCAGGGTCAGGTGACGGTCACCGACTCCGGCTCCAACTTGACGGTCGGCACGTATATCGAGCTGGGTGACAATGGTAACTCCGGCTACCTGACGATCCAAAACGGCGGCTCGGTCACCATCCTCGCCAACAATGACGACAACGGTGTGGCCCTCTCCATCGGTCGCGGCTCCGAAAGCTACGGCAACGTGGTCATCACCGACGAAGGCTCCGTCCTCGTCGCTGACAACGGCACCGTGCGCGTGGGCGATTACGGCCTGGGCGAGTTGACCATCGCCAACGGCGCGTTCGTCAGCTTCAACGGCACGGATTCCCGCAATGTGACCTTGTATGTTGGCCGCCATGAAGGCAGCTCCGGCAACGTGGTGATCGACAACGCCGAGCTCGACATCGCCAACGGCAGCGTGCGCGTGGGTGACTACGGCCAGGGCCAGCTCACCGTGCAAAACGGCGGCACGCTCTACCTCAGCAATGTGGACCATGACGGCACTATCACGCTCGATATCGCCCGCCATGACGGCAGCTATGGCAACGTCACGGTGGACGGCTTCGCTTCCTCTCTCACCATCGAGAACGGCGCCACCATCGTGGGTAACAATGGCAACGGCACCCTCAACCTCTATAACAACGGCTCCGTGGTGAGTTTGGGCACTGGCGACGGTTATGCGGGCGCCATCATCGGCTTTAACGAAGGCGGCAACGGCACGGTGAACGTCATGGGCCTGGAAAATGACGAATGCATCGTCCCGGCGGCCTACGCTGCGGGCTGGACCATCCGTAATTCGGCGTTGGTCATCGGCCACTCCGGCAACGGCACGCTCAACATCACCAACGGCGGCCAGGTCAACATCTATGACAACGATGGCTCGGCCAGCCTGTACGCCGGTCTTAACGCCAACACCTCGGCCACCATCCTCATCGATGGCGAGGGCTCGGCGCTGACCGTGGGCTCTGAAGGCCTGACCAGCTACCTCGGCTATGGCGGCAATGCCACCCTGACCGTCAGCAACGGCGGTGCTTTCAATCAGCGCGGCGACTTTGTGATGGCCTACTTCGGCAACAGCACAGGCACCGCCACGGTGGACGGCGAGGGCTCCTCGCTCAATGTGGACAGCGGCGCCATTACGGTCGGCCTGTTTGGCAATGCCACCCTTAACATCACCAATGGCGGCTATGCCAACACCACCTATGTTGCGGTGGGCACTTGGGCCAATTCCACCGGCTCCCTCCTGGTGGATGGCGAGGGCTCCTCGCTGACCGTCGATGGCGGCATGGATGTCGGTTACCATGGCAATGGCACCCTGACGGTGTCCAACGGTGGTAACGTCTCGGTTTCTTACATCACCTCCGGCACGGCTGACACGGGCGTGGGCAGCATCCTCGTCACGGATTCGGGCAGCCTCTATGTCAGCACCAATGCGCAGATCGGCACCGCCGGCAACGGCACGCTGGAAGTTTCCAACGACGGCCTGGTGTCGATTAACAGCACCTTGACCCTCGGCGGCGAGACCAGCACCGGTGGCTTGACGCTCTCCAACTCCGGTACTCTGGAAATCGGCGGTATCAACGGCATCGGCATCGGCGGCAACTACTCCATCACCATGGATGGCGGCCGGATTCGCGTGATCAACAGCGACCTGAGCACCTCGGTCAACATCACGCTCGCCAACTGCTTCGACCTTTCCAACGTCATCGACACGAACGGCCTGAATGCGACGCTCCTCGGCTTGCTCTCCGGCAGCGGTTCGCTCGAGAAAGCCGGCGAAGGCACCTTGTTCCTGAATAACAGCGAAATCTACACCGGCGGCACCATCGTCTCCGAAGGCACCCTGTGGGTGGATGCTTTGCTGGGTGGCAATATCGGCAATGAGACGCAGTCCTCCGGTGACCTCTATGTCGGCGGCACGGAAGCGGATCTCTATATCGTCAACAGCGCCAGCGTGTATGCGAACGAGGTCACCTTCGGTTCCGGTCTCTATAACAGCGATTATATCCAGGTCAGCGACTACTCGAGCTTGATCGCTTCCGAGACCCTGACGGTCGGCGACACCAGCAATGCCACCTTGGTGGTTTCCAATGGCGGCTTTGTCAGCGCGCCGGACGCGGTCTTCGGTCGCAACAGCACGGGCACGGGCAACGTGACGGTCCAGGACAGCAACTCCATGCTGAGCATTTCGGAAGGCGCCCTCATCATCGGCCTCGACGGTAACGCCACTTTGACGGTGGCCAACGGCGGCTCGGCCAACATCAGCGGCGTGGGCGAAAACGGCGCCAGCATCTCGATCGGCCGCGATGAAAGCGGCATCGGCAGCCTCATCGTGCAGGGTGAGGAATCCATCCTGACGGTTGACAATGGCGCTGTGCGCGTGGGCGACTACGGCACCGGCTACTTCACCATTTCCGATAGCGCGAATGTGACCCTCAATGGCACCGACGACCGCGGCGTGTCCCTCTACGTGGGCCGCCACGGGGGCAGCAACGGCACGGTTGCCATCGCGAACGCCACGTTGAATATCAATGATGGCGCCGTGCGCGTGGGTGACTACGGCACCGGCGACCTGAACATCACCGACGCCGGCGTGTTGAACACCTATGGCTACGATGAAAACGGCGTGGGCCTGTACATCGGCAAGCACAGCGACAGCAACGGCAGCATGGAAATCAGCGATCCCAACTCCTCGTTGTTCATGTATAACGGCACGCTGGCGATTGGTTACGATGGCAATGGCACAGTGACCATTTCGAACGGCGGCTTCCTGGGTACGGGCGCTGGCACCGAGACCGACGTGGTGGCCGTCATTGGCGCCCATGAAGGCTCGAATGGCAATGTGACCATCACCGGCGCCAACGCCGATTTCGAAGCCCGCTCGACGATGGTGGTGGTGAACGGCGCGCTCGCCATTGGTGGTAGCGGCAACGGCACGGTGTCCCTCTACAATGGCGGCAGCTTGGACATCATTGACACCGGTTTGAACGGCATTGGCCTGTACCTCGGCCTGAACGAGGGCAGCAACGGCTCTTTGACGGTTGATGGCATTGAGGAAACCACGGGGAACCGCTCCAGCCTGACGGTTGAGTCCGGCGCGGTGGTGGTGGGTGCCAACGGTACCGCCGACCTGACCGTGCAAAACGGTGGCCGCGCCTCGATTTCTTCCGATAACGTTCTCGGCGTGTCTGTCTATGTGGGCCGGAATGCAGGCTCGCAAGGTACGGTGGTGGCCACCGATGAGGGCACGGTTGTCAACACGGACAGTTCCATTCTCGTGGGCTTTAATGGCACGGGCAATCTGACTGTTGCCAACGGTGCCACGATGAATCTCGCAACGGAGCACACGGACATTGTTGACTCGGGCTTGACCATCGCGGTCAATGGTACCGGTTCAGTGCTCGTGACCGGTGTCAATTCCGCGTTGAATATCGAAAACGGCGACCTCAACGTCGGCTACCAGAACGTGGGCAGCCTGACCATCACGAACGGCGGCTCCGTCTCCGCGGGCAATGTCGTGCTGGGTCTTTTTGAAGACAGCGAAGGCACGCTGTCCATTAATGGTTTCTGCAATGTTGCCACGCTGACGGCGTTCGGCATCTCGGGCGGTGACGGCTTCAGCGCCGTGCACATCAACGGCGGCAAGCTCATCGCCGCGGATGACAACGCTGACTTCATCGTTGACCTCAGCTGCCTCACGATTGGCAACCTCGGTGCGACCATCGACACGGAGGACTACTCGGTTGGTGTCAGCTCCAGCTTCACGGGCAACGGCGGCCTGACCGTCATGGGCGGCAACGGCACCCTGACCCTCACCGGCAACAACACCTACGCGGGCGACACGAACGTCAATGGCGGCACGCTCACGGTTGATGGTGGCAGCATTTACAGCCCCAGCGCCGACATTTACGTGGGCCACCCGGTCACGGCCACCAGCCTGAACGTCATCAATGGCGGCAACGTGACGGCGGATGAGCTGATTGTGGCCAGCTATGAATCTTCGAACGACACCGTGACGGTGGACGGCGAAGGTTCCATCATCACCCTCGGTGACACCTTGGTGGTGGGCGACTCCGGCAACGGCACGCTCAACATCACCAATGGCGGCAATGTCAACGTGGCCAACATCACCAACCCGACCGACGTCACCTTTGCGGCCACCATCGGCTTAGGCGAAGGCAGCAATGGCACCGTGCTGGTGTCCGACGCGGGCTCCATCCTGGATGTGACGGGCAACCTCGCCGTGGGCGGCAGCGGCAACGGCACGCTGACCGTGCAAAACGGCGGCACGGTCAATGCCACCTACGTCAACATCGCCCAGAGCAGCGGCTCGACGGGCAGCGTGCTGGTCACCGGCGCGAATTCGACCTTGAATGCGATTGAATTCATGGATGTCGGCGAACATGGCGATGCCAACCTGACGGTCGCCAACGGCGGCACGGTGGTGGCTCACTCCATCTCTGCGGGCGCCTTCGCCAACGGCACCATCACGGTGACCGATACGAACTCGACCCTCACCACCTCGGGCCTCGGCCTGGGCACCTTTGGCTACGGCAACTTGACGGTCGCCAACGGCGGTGTGGTTAACACCACGCTTCTGACCCTCGGCATCGTGTGTGGCAATGGCTCGGTGCTCGTCACCGACTTGGGCTCCGCCCTGAATGCCAATGGCGGTCTGATTGTCGGCGAGGCCGGCACGGCCGACCTGACAGTGGCCAACGGTGCGGTCCTGAGCAATCTCGGCACCGACAGCGATGGCTTCAACCTGATTATTGCCAATGCCACGAATTCGACCGGCGTCGTCACGCTGACTGACGGTGGCTCGCAGTACAACGCTTACGAAGGCACCGTCCTGGTGGGCCGCAATGGCACCGCCTCCCTCTACATCCAAAACGGCGCGACGCTGACGAGCAACGGCTCCGATGGTGACGGCATTGCGATGTACCTCGGCAGCGAGGAAGGCTCCAACGGCACGGTTTCCGTCAGCGGCAACGGCTCGGTCCTCCAGCTCGGCAACGGCGGCCTCGTCATCGGCAGCAACGGTATCGGCAACCTTTCCATCCTCTGCGGTGGTGAAGTGGACATCGCCAATAACAGCGTCCTCCTGGTGGCGTCGGGCCTGAACTCCACGGGCACGCTCAACCTCAACTACGGCGGCACGCTGCAAGTTGGTGGCACCAATGCCATCCAGACCGGCTCCGGCAACGCGGCCTTGAACCTCAACGGCGGCACGTTGCGCGCTGGCGCCAACTTCACCACGTCGGCCAACTTCAACCTGGCGGGCAGCACCTCCTCGATCAACACCAACGGCTACACCGCCACGGTGAGCGGCACGGTGAGCGGCACGGGCAACCTCTCCAAGGATGGCACGGGCACGCTGGTCCTCAGCGGCAACAACACCTACACGGGCGGCACGAGCATCAATGCCGGCAACCTGGTGGTGGATGGCAACCTGACCTCCAATGTGACGGTAACGACCTCCGGCGCGGTGCTGGGCGGCAATGGCACCATCACCGGCGGCGTGCAGGTGAACGGTGGCGGCGTCTCGCCGGGTATCGCCAACGCGGTCTCCAGCAACGTGACGACCCACTTCGCCAACCTGACCATCAACGGCGACCTCACGATGAACGTGACGGCGACGACGCTGGCCTGGCACCTGAGCAGCGTCGACACGGTGGCGGACGTCCTGAACATTCTGGGCAACCTGACCACCAGCCAGGCCAACCCGACCATCACCTTCGACTTCCAGAGCACCGGCTACTTCGATGGCGCCGGCACCCCGCAGACGTACACGCTCATCAACGCGAACAACGACTTCAGCTCGTTGGGCTTCCAGTTCACGGCCATTAACTCGGGCACTTCCCAAGGCGCGAGCGCGTTGAGCTACTTCATCTTCGCCAATGGCGGCAAGACACTGGAATACGTCCTGGTGCCCGAGCCGGCCACCTGGGGCCTCATCCTCGGCGGGGCGATGCTGCTGATGGGCCTACGCCGCAAGCGCAACCGCCAGGGCTAAACCGCACAGCCTAGCTGCTGTACAATAAAAAACGCCGGGGCCTCCAAAGCCCCGGCGTTTTTGTTGGTCCGGAATGAGATGGGGGCGGAAGCCTCCTTGTTAACCCCTGCCATCAAGTGGAGGTCTGAAGGGGGCGGGGGATATTCTTGCCGGGCTGGGGTGGCCTGGGCCATAATCAACGGCAAAAGCCGTCCCCATAGTTCAATTGGATAGAACCGCGGTTTCCTAAACCGTTAATCCGAGTTCAAGTCTCGGTGGGGGCATTCTTGCACTGGCCACCCGGCGCAGTCGGTTTGAGCGGCTACGCTTTATCGTCTTCCAGAAAGTCCAAGGGGAGGCCGAAGGTTTCGCGGGAGAAATAAATCGCGGCGATGGCAACGACCACGCAGACCAGCCCGACCAGCGCCGTGCCGTGCAGGATGCCCAAGGAGGTGCCGCGCGCGTAGGTAAAGGCCCAGGAGATGGGGATCTGCGCCCCGCGCACGAGGTTGGGCACTGCGGTAGTCACCGTCGCCCGCAGATTCGTCCCAAATTGCTCAGCAGCATTGGTGACCATCAATGCCCAGTACCCCACGCCGACGCCCAGGAAGAAGCATCGCGCGTAATAGCCCGTCAACCCTGCGGGCGTCCAATAAAGATAAATGAGGATGCCCACGAGGCTGAGGCAATGAAAAGCAATGAAGGCCGGGCGCCGGCGGCCCAGCCACTGGCTCAGGCCGCTACAGAGAATGCCGCCCAGGGTCAGCCCGGCGTAGGCGATGGAAATGGCCGTCCCCGCCACTGGCAAGGGGTCGAGCTTCAGCGCCTTGCCAAATTCTGGGGCGAGGAGAATGAGGATGCCGATGACGAGATAGGCGGGCAGTCCGGAGGCGATGCACAAAAGAAAGCGTCCAGCCCGCTTCCAGGAAGAAAGCAGCAGGAAGAGGCTGCCGCGGGCCACGGGCGCCTCGCAGGCCGAGGTGAAGAGGCCCGACTCATAAACACCGAGCCGCAGCAGCAAGAGCAGCAGCCCCATGCCGCCGCCAATCTGATAGGCGAGGCGCCAGTCGCACTTGGCACCGATGACTGCCGCCAAAATAGCCCCTGGCACGCCCACGGTGGCGATCAGCATTGTGCCCCAGCCGCGGCGCTGGCTGGACATACACTCGCTGACCAGCGTGACGCCCGCACCCAACTCGCCCGCAAGGCCAAAGCCCGCCACAAACCGGCAGAGCTCGTACATGGCCACCGAATGCACGTAACCGTTGGCAATGTTGGCCAGCGAATAGAGGATGATGGAGCCAAAGAGCACGGACAACCGCCCGCGTTTGTCGCCGATGATGCCCCAGACGAAACCACCGAGGAGAATGCCGCCCATCTGCCAGTTGAACAATTGCAGCCCCAGGTCGCGGATTTGCTGCTCATCGGTGATGCCCAAGTCCTTCAGGCTTTGCGCCCGGACGACGCCGAACAGCAGCAGGTCGAACACATCCACAAAATAGCCCAACGCAGACACGGTGATGAGCAGCCAAAGATGCTTCGTCGAGGTTGGGTCGGCGGCTTTCACAAGACGGATAGGGTATGAGGCAGATTTTTTAAACAGCGGTCGGCGTGGCGGTAGGCTGCATCAGGCTGTCATAGCTGGTTTGGCGGAAGCTGCCGCGCACGGCGATGGAGTGGTCCGCAAAGACATCAACTGTGCAAAAGGCGTTGTTGGGCGCGCCGGCTTCCTCCACCATGGCGCGGAACACGCAGTAGGGGATGCCATTGACGGTGGTCAGGAAGTTTTGGTGCGAATGCCCGGCAAACACCGCCAGCACGCGCCCGGATTTCTCCAGGATGGGGCGCACCTCGGCGGCGTTCTTAATGGTCGAGTCGGCCGAGCCCGGGGCGCCATCGAGACGCTGGTGGGCGAGGATGATTACCGGGTTTTTGGTCCGGGCCAGATCCTCCGCCAGCCACGCTACTTGCGCGGCCGGGAGATTGGTGTCTCGCCAGTCAAAGTTGCGGCGGGCGTAGGGCGTGCCATCGGCTTTGAAGCAAGCATCGAGCACCACGAAGTGCAGCGCCCCCGCACCTTGCCGATAAGGGACATCGAAGGAGTACGGCGCGCGCCGGGCCCCGGTGTTGGCGAAGAACTCCTCCTTGGTCAGCGTATAGACACAATGATTGCCGAGAACGTAATGGCGCGGTACGGCGACTTTGGCCCATTCCGCTTCGATGGTCTTGAGATAGCCAGTCTCCACGGCGATATTGGCCGGCGTCAGGTCCGGCGCCGTCGGGGTGTCGATCATATCGCCCAGCGTCACGGCAAAAGCAAGGTCCGGGGTGGCATTCAAAGCCGCCACGGCTGTACGCATTTTCTCCAGCGAATCGCGGTAGATGCGTGTACCCGCGGGTGTTTTGTCGGCGTAGTGGATGTCCGTCACCAAGCCGAAGCGCAAGGCCGGACCGCTAGTGCTCTGGCCCAAGGCAGTCTGGCCGGCCTGGGTCTGCTCCGGCCGCCAAGCGCAGCCCGCCATTGAGGCACCCGCGAGGACAATGCTGCCGCGGATGAGGAAGTGCCGGCGGGAGAGGAGGGCAGACATGGGAGGCCAACAATGCGGCGCCAAACGGGGCTAATCCGACTCCAGCACCACGGTGTCGTACATGATGCCGGCGCCGTTGCAGGTGAGGGTGAGGGTATTTTCACCGACCTTGAAGGCCGAGGCCGGGAAAGTGTATTCATTGCGCGCGTAGCGGCCGCTGCGGTTGGCCGAGCGGCGGACGGAGGCATCGTCACCATAGCTCAGGCTGCCGATATTCTGGCCATTGAGCGCAAACTGCACGCTCGCACCACCGCCGGCAATCGCCACGGTGAGGTAGCCATTGCCCGTGATGGGCTTGCTCACGTTGAATTTGACAGTCCACACGCCGGTCTTTTGCGCGTAGTACCAATCCTTCAGCGGGTCGCTCTGGCCCACGGTATAGGTAAGGTTCGCGGGGACTTCCTGGAGCCAGGTGGCCGAACGCGGACCATTGCCGAATTTGAATTCGCCGGCCATGCGGTCGGCTTTGCCGATTTGCATGACGAGATTGGGGTGGTAGGGGGCATCCCAGACAATCTTGCCGAGGTCGAGCGTGTCACCGGAGACGACCACATTGTCCTGGGCAAAGGATTGGGTGACGGCGCCCTGCGTTTCCCACGCATAGAGGGTGTAGGTGCCCGGGCGCACGGCCGGGAGGGTGAATTTGCCCTCAGCATCGGCCTTGACGTAATAGATGAAGTCACCGCCCTGATTGGCAATGATGCTGGCGCGATCGTTTACCGCGCCATTGTTGGGCCCGGCCCCTTGGCGGGGGCCAGGAGTCGAAGTCGTGGCATCAGCCGGTGCCGCTGCCGCCCCGCCGCGCCCGCCCCGGCGTCCGCCTGTGGTGGTCGGAGCCGCGGCTTGGTCAACCTGGCCAAAGGCAAAGGCATTGGCGCTGACTGTGGGAATATCAACCGCTGCCGCCGGCGCTGCCCCTGCACGTCCGCCCCGGCCGCCAGCGGCATTGCCCGGTTGCGCGAGGATGATGTAGGCATACGAGGCCTTGCGGTCGTGGCTGAGCGTCAACTGGCCGGTCACGTTTGTGCGCTTGGTGGGGTAAAGCGGGTCATTCATCCACTGGTAGGGCCATTTCTTTTGCTCGGCGAAGGCCGTCTTTTTGGCATCGGCAACGATGGCGTCCAACGTATCACCCGTATTGAAATAGACGTACCACGGCCCGTGGAGCTTTTCACCATTGCGGCCTGCGGCAGTGCCGCCGGAGCCGAGGTGGCCACCGCCGAGGTAGTTCAAAATCAGGGCATCCTGGTGGACGGCCAAGTCCTGGCGCAAAGGCCCACCGGCGTAGGATTCATTGCTGACGGGGATGAACCATGCGCCAAAGCCGTGGCCCAAGTGGCCAAACATTGGGGCTTCAGCATAGTAGAGGCACCAATTGTACTTGGTGTAGATGCTGCCCGCCGGAAGGCCGATGGGGTTGTTCGCGGGCAGGCGCCAGGTTTCGTCACCCGCATTGCCGGCGTCAGAGATGGATTGCAGGTAGGCGTAGGAAATCTGCTGGTCCATGCGCTCGGGCGTCCACGTGTGGTCGAAGATGTGCATGTCAAAGCGGTACATGGTGCGCATTTCGCCGCCGCCGCCACTGCGGATGATGACATACGGGTGGATGCCGCTTTCGCCCGGCAGCATGACAAAATGGTCTTCGAGGTAGGGGTTGGTGTTGTCGATGATGGCAAAGTGCACGCGGTAGGGCTGGTTCTCGAAAATGCGGATCAATTTCGCGCGGAGAATGCCGTTGCTGCCACTGTAGTCGTGGTAGAAGGTGCGCTGGGCATTCTGGTCGCGCGGCTGCACGCCGTTGAGGTTGTGCGCCAGTTCCGTGCCCTTGACGATGATGGACGTCGCGCTGTAGTCGTTGATGGCGTCCTTGCCGAACGTGATTTTCAGCAGGCCATTGTCGAGCACGAGGTTGTCCGCATCGGCCGGCGCATAATCGCCGACTTTGGCGGGCTGGCCCTTCATTGTCATGGTGACGGGCGCGGGTTCGTTGGCGGCCGCCAAGGCCTGGGGCAAGGCGCAGAGCGCCAAGGCAATTATCAATGACAAGGCAAGGGGGCGCAGGCTCACTTTCATGGGGCTACAAGGGGGTTGCAATGGGGATGGCCATTCTCACCCCTGGCCCGCCGACATTCAAGCCCATTACGGCGCCAGCTCTCCCAGTCCGAGAATTATGCCCCGCTCATGCTTACTGGGGCAGGAACCAGTGGATGTAGCCGCATTTCGCGCAAACATGGCACTTGCCGGTGGCATTGGCCCAGTCGAACTTGAAGAACGTGGCCGCGGCGGTGTTCAGTTGCGCTTCGCGCTCCCAGAACAAATCATGGTCGCAAACCAGACACTGCAAATCGCGGCCCACAATATTGACGCGGATGGGGCCAGCCGGGGTGAAAAGGCTCATGGAGATAGAATGTGTTAGCGGATGGAAGAGCAGCTATCGCCCGCAGTATCCCATGAAACCAAAATTCCGGCCAGTATAATGCCCGAAGTTGTTTATAATCCTCGCAGGCGACGCTGGCTCTCGGCCCGGCCACTTCCTACCCCGAGGCATTTTCCACGCGCATGGGGACGATGGCGCAGGGCAGGCCGTGGAGGAAGAGGCGGCGCTGGATGGCGAAAGCGGTGTAGTTGTGCAACCAGCGGGTGATGAGGGTTTCCTGCTCGAACACCAACTGGCCGCTGAAGAACACCGCGTTGGGGTATTTCTTCATCAGGTCGGGGATGATGTTTTCCAGCTCATCCAGCACATCGCGCCCGATGGAGGTGACCGATTCGGCCTGGCCGCCGCGCTCATTGATGTAGTCCACGTATTTTTTGCCCTCGCCGCTGACGTGCGCCTGGAGGCGATCCAGCTCATCCGCGCCCTTGAAGTTGCCGGCATCCACCACGCCGATGGAGACAAAGACAATGCGCTTGAAGCCGCCGCCAAAGAGCCGCGCCGCGCCAAAGAGCGTGTGCAGACCCAGGCCGTTGAAGCCGTTGACAAGGAAGATGGCGGTGCGGTTCGAGGTGGGGGCAAATTCGCGGGAGCCGGGTTGCGGCGGGGCCAGGGCGGCCTCGAGGATGAAGTCCATGCGCTTGAGCTGGGTGCGCACTTCGTCGTAGTGTCGGCGCACGGCAAAAGCAAAGCTGACCAGCACGCCTGTCATCACCATCGTGATCCAGCCGCCTTCGGTGAATTTTTCGACAATCATCACGATGAGGATGAAGGTCGTCAGCGTCAGGCCGATGGCATTGATGGCCAGGCGGCGCAACCAGCTCTTTTCCGTCAGGCGGATTTGCCACCAGTGGCGCACCATGCCCAGTTGCGAGAGGCTGAAGGTGATGAACACATTGATGGAGTAGAGCACCAAGAGCAGGGACACCGAACCGTGCGTGAACAGCAGAATAATCAAAGCGGACCCGCCCATGATGAGCACGCCATTAATGGTCACGTAGCGGTCGCTCAACGCCGTAAAGCGGTTGGGCATCCAGCGGTCCATGGCCATGGCGGCCAGCACCGGCGGCCCGCCGAGAAAGCCCGCCTGCGCGGCGATGATCAAGAGCGCGGCGGAGCACACCAGCGTGATTTTGACAAAGGTGCCCCCCAGCCAGCCGGGCCAGGTGCTCGTCAACGATTCCATCAGCACCGCATTCAAGGTCTTGGCGCCGTTGGCCGTCAGCCCGACATCCACATTCACCAGTAGGTACGCCACCAGCAACCCGGCCGCCATGCCGGAGAGCGACAGCGCCATGAGCACCATCGTGCGGCGGCCGGTGCGCACCCGTGGCTCGCGCAGCAGCGACAACCCATTGCTCACCGCCTCAATGCCTGTGTACGTGCCGGCACCCATGCTGTACGATTTGATGAGCAGCGCGAGCACGCCAAACATCCCCGCCTTGGCGGCAGAGGCGGTGTGCACGGCCTCCATGGTGTGGCTGCCGATGGACAGCAGCTCATGCCCATGCGTGAAAAACGCATACAGCACCGCCACGACGTGCGTCAGCAGAAAGATGGCAAACACCGGCAGCATGACCAGCACGGACTCGCGCACACCGCGCAAATTCAGCAGGCACATGAACAGCAGCGCCGCGATTTCCGCCCCCAGCTTGAAGTGCAGCCACTCCGACGGCAGCATGCTGAAGATAAAGTCCATCGCGCTGGCAATGGAGATGGCAATCGTCAGCACATAGTCGATGAGCAGCGCGCAGCCCGAGATGACGCCCAGGGTGGGGCTCAGAAACCGGCTGGCCACCACGTAGCCGCCACCGCCGGATGGGAAGGCCCCGATGATTTGCGAATAGCTGGCGGAAATGATGACGACCGTCATGGCCGACATCACAGCGATGAAGACGGCCAGGGGGGTATAGTCGCCCAGGGCCTTGTAGGCTTCCTGCGGGCCGTAACAGGCGGAGGACAGTCCATCCGCCCCCAAGCCGACCCAAGCCAGTAGCGTGACCAACGAAAGACTGTGGAACAGCTTACGGTCGGTCAGTTGGCGTTCTTTGCCAATGACGGTGTTTTTTACAAACTTGGTTACGGAATTGCGCCTGACCATGGATGATTTTGCCCGAATGGAGACCGGCGCCGGACAGCACGGCGCAGGCCTGTCTCCTCGGGCGATTACCGCTGGCGCCTGGGCGCTCCACGGCCATCACCCTTCCCAAAGCCGACGAGGTTAGCTGACGGGCTGGGCCTGAGAAGTGGCCTGGGCGGCGGTTTCCCGCCTCCCTACGCCCCGGCCAAGATGTTGGACATCAAGACTTTGGGTTCCCCGCGCCACCCGGCGGGGAGCACCGGGCGGGTTTAGGCTAAGTAGCTGTCCCCCCATCAAGCAAGAAACAGGCGGTTTTGTCAATCGCAGGGGGATTGCGAGGGCTTGCCCCCTCCCCAGCGACTTAGTGCTGGGTAATAGGAAAAGACCAATTAAGCGGTGGTCCGGCGGCGGCGCAGCATCGCTAGGAGGCCCGCGCCGCTTCCCAAGCCGAGCGCCCAGGTGCTGGGCTCGGGGATGGCGACTGCCGGCACCAATGTGACCCACCCGCCACTCGGCGCATTGTCAACCGCGCCAAATTGCATGCCCCGGATCTTGGAGGTGGTCGTGGGATTCAAAATTGTCTCACTCGCATAGGTGATGTTGGGAAACGTCAGCGAGTAGGTGAAGGACGTGAAATACCAATCCAAGGGGGTGGCGTTAGTGCCACCATCCATGTAATAGGCCAGGCCGGACGGGGTGGAGTAGCCCGTCACATCGAAGGACGGCACATTGCCGGACAGGTTGGTAAAATTGAGGGTCTTGGTGGTGGCACCCGTCAGGCCTGTCGTGTTGCCACCGATCAAATAATTAATCAAAAAGGTGGGCGAAGCACCGTTGACAGCTGAGATCTTGAACTGTTGGCCCACGGGTGCCTGGAGGGTGAAGGTCATGGCATTGTAGGTGCCCGGCTCAATTGTCACACTCGGCAGGGTGACGGAACCACCCACGCCGTCTCCCGACGCCAGCAGGTCCGAAGCCTGGTTCGAACCAAAGCTATGGGAAATATGATCCACTGTGAGGGTGGGGATGGTGATGGTCTGCCCAGACAGCGAGGAGGCCCCGGCGGTCACTGAAGCGAGGAAAAGGAAGAAGGTGTGGAGTTTCATTGGTGAGCTGGAAGTAGGGTAAAGTCCCCAGCACCTTATTTCAAAAATGAGCAAATCCAAGCAAAAAAACAAACGGTTCGAAATGATAGTAATTTTTTGGAGGACAGACTGGGATGACTAGCACCTTGTGGCTCCTAACTACGGGTCGTCACGCCCGGCGTGCCTCGAGTGTAAAATCGGTGCACGCCGGGCGATATTCGACTTAGGGACGCGGCCGGCGTGGTTGGGGGTGACGGTTAGGCCACAGAAGATGCATCCAGACCCGCTGGCGGAGCGTCGCCCACGCGCATGGGAACAATGGCGCAGGGGAGTCCGTGCAGGAATAGGCGCCGCTGGATGGCAAACGCTGTGTAGTTATGCAGCCAGCGGGTGATGAGGGTCTCGCGCTCAAATACGAGTTGTCCGCTGAAGTACATGGCGTGGGGATTCTTGGCGGCTAATCCCGGCAGGAGTTTCTCCAGCTCACCGAGCACATCATGGCCAATGGCGGTGACGGCCTCGGCCTGGCCGCCGCGCGCCTGCACGAAGTCCACATACTTTTGTCCCTCGGCGTGGATGTGCTCCTGTAGGCGGGTGAGCTCGTCCGCGCCCTTGAAGTTGCCGGCATCCACCACGCCGATGGAGACGAAGACGATTTTGCGGAAACCGCCGCCGGAGTGCCGCATCGCGCCAAAGAGCGTATGCAGGCCCAGGCCATTGAAGCCATTGACGAGGAATATAGCTGTGCGGTTAGAGTGGGGCGCAAACTCGTTCGCGCCGGGCACTGGCGGAAGTTGGGCAGCCTCGAGGAGATGGTCCATTCGCTTGAGCTGGTGGCGCACGTTGTCATAGTGCCGGCGCACGGCAAAGGCGACCAGCACCAGGCCGATCGTCAGCGCGAGGGTGACCCAGCCGCCTTCGCCAAATTTCTGCACAATCATGATGACGAGGATGAGGCACGTGAGTGTCGCGCCCACGGCGTTGACCAGCAGCTTGCGCCGCCAGGCGCGTTCCGTGGCCCGCACCTGCCACCAATGCCGCACCATGCCGATTTGGGACAGGCTGAAGGTGATGAACACATTGATGGAGTAGAGCACCACGAGCAGAGTCACCGCGCCGCGGGTGAAGACCAAGGCCAGCAAGGCCGCGCCGCCCATGAGCAACACCCCGTTGAGGGTGACGTAGCGGTCGCTCAACGCGGTGAAGCGGTTGGGCATCCAGCGGTCGAGCGCCATATTGGCGAGCACGCGGGGCCCATCGAGAAAGCCGGCTTGGGCGGCAATATAGAGCAGCGCGCCTGCGCTGGCCAAGGCGACCCATACGTAGCTGTGCCCCAGCCAACCCGGCCACGCGGCAGTCAGGCTTTCCAGCAGGACGGCGTTCAGGGTCTTGTTGCCTCCGGCCGTCTGACTCACATCCACGTTCACCAGCAGATAGGCGATGATGAGGCCCGCCACCACAAAGGCGAGGGAGAGTGCGATGAGCACCATGGTGCGGCGGCCGGTGCGCACCCGTGGTTCGCGCAAAATCGGCAGGCCATTGCTCACCGCCTCAATGCCGGTATAGGTGCCCGCGCCCATGCTGTAGGCGCGCAGCAGCAGCGCGATGACGCCGAAGAGGCCCACCTCCGCCGAAGCGCCATGCCAGGCCGTGGCCGTGTCGCCGCCGAGCGAGCCAAACCCCTGCGCATGGGTCCCAAACGCATAGAGGATGGCAAAGAAATGCGTGGCCACGAACACAAAGAACACCGGCACCCAGATCATCACCGACTCGCGCACGCCGCGCAGATTGAGCAGTGTCAGCAGGATGATGCCCGCGATTTCACTGCGCAGCTTCCAGTCCAGCAATCCCGCCGGCAGAAAGCTGAAAAAGGCATCATGCGCGCTGGCCACGGAAATGGAAATGGTGAGCACATAGTCAATGAGCAACGCCGACCCGGAAAGGACGCCCAGCGTGGGCGAGAGCAAGCGGCTGGCGACCACATAGCCGCCGCCGCCGGTCGGGAACGCGCCGATGATTTGCGAATAGCTCATGCAGATGAGCACGATGGTGACGGCGGACATGGCCGCCACCAGCAGCGCCAGCTGCGGGTGGCTTTGCAATGCCTTGTAAGTCTCCTCCGGGCCGTAGCAGGAGGAGGAGAGTCCGTCGGCCCCGAGGCCGATCCACGCGAGCAGCGTGACAAGCGATACTTTGTGAAAAAGGCCCTGCTCGCGCAGGTCCCGTTCTTTGCCTATGACGAGGTTTTTTACGAACCGCGTCGCAGAATTGCGGCGAATCATAACTGGTTGCCCTGAAGTTGCCTGCACGGTGACAGTTCCGTGCAAACGCTGTTAAGGGCAACCGTGGTGGCGCAAAGTGCGCTCCACCAATCACCCTTCTCACTGCCGACGAGGTTAGCTGACGGGCTAGGCCTGAGAAGTGGCCCGGAAAGCGGTTTCCCGCTCTCCTGCGCCCCGGCCAAGATGTTGAACATCAAGGCATTGGGTCCCCCGCGCCATCGGGCTTGAACACCCGGGAGGCTTAGGCTGCGTTACTGTCAAGAAGCCAGTCTGTCTAAATATAGTTTACCTGTCAACTGGCCGGAGAGCGCGGTAGTGTAACTGCAACACCATCTGCTACTTGACTGATACAAAATTTCGCCGCCGCCATTCGCGGGCAGCCACCATTGCTGTCGCCAAAAGCGCCGCCAGTCCGCCATAAGTGGAAGGTTCGGGGACGACGGCCGGACCTGTGAGGTCGCCAAAACTGAAACGAAAGGCATCGGTGGAGGCATCGCCCGAGCCGCCGATGCTCCACGAGGTGATATGGGCCACACTGTCGCCAAAGACGACCAGTTCGGAAAGGTGGGTGGAGAAATTGGACGAAAAATCTTCTGTCAGGAAACTGGCATAGGCTTGCTGGGTGTTGGTGTTGTCCCACAAGACGATATTGAAACCGATATCCGCATTGCCGGCATCCACCCGGGCGGTGAGAGAGAGATTGCCCACGCTGCTGAAATCCACGGTGGCATTGCCCGGCAGGGCAGCCAGGAAGTAGCCATTGCCTGTGGGATTGCCACCGCCGACCGGCGCGATGCTGATGAAGCCTGCCCCTTGGGTGTATTGATCGTCACTCCCATTGTGCCAGGTGGCGAACATCGGCGGGGTCAACTGCGTGGAAAAGGCGTTGAAGTCACTGAGCACAATGTCCGCCCGGGCGGCCGGGGCGAGGCCAACGGCAAAAACCGCGACGAGACCTAACGCGATCCGTGAGCGGTGCTTTTTGGCAGACATTGTTGGCAAGGCTAAGGGGGTGGTGAGCCGCGTCAATAGGATTTCACCGTTAGTACATCTATTGAAAACAGAGATGCAGTTGCCGTGCCGTTTTGTTGTCAAAAGGTTGTGTCGAAATTCTACTCGTGTCCAAGGGGCCGGTAATTTATCTTTCCCAGCCATGGATGACACGCCCTCCAGTGTCGGGCCGGCGCACCCTCCCGAGGCTCCCCAGTCTGAAGGCGGTGGCGCCCCGTTTTTTGGCTGGCCACTGGCGGTGATGGTCGTGGCCGGCTGCGGCTTGGTGGCGTTTGCGCTCCAGCAGTGCAACCCCGTCAACCAGGCCGCGCGCGTCGGTTCGGGTATCGCTCAGGGCATGGACAAACTGGTCGCCGCGATCTCCGAGCACCACGTCACCCAAAGTTTTGTCGAGCATATAGACTCCATGCAGCCGGATTTAAAAGGCCGGATGCTGGTGGCGGAGCGGCAAACGACGGAGATTTTCAACACCCAGGATGCTTCCTGGCTCGGCACCGCGACGGCGGAGCTGCGCGTGCCCGTCACCTACCATTATTACATCGCGCTCACCGGCAATTGGGATTTGAGCGTGCAGGTGACGCCCGCAGGCGTGGTGGGCGACATCATCGCCCCGGAGCTGCGTGTGCTGGAGCCCACGGTCAACACCAGCCAGATGGAGCTCAAGAGCGCCAACGGCTGGGCGAACTGGAGTGGGGCGGAGTTGAAGGACAATTTGCTCAAGGACCTCACCGGCCGGCTCGACCGCCGCGCGGGTATGGAGTTGCCACAGAACTTCCCGACCGCGCATGAGGCCGTGGAGAAGTTTGTGCGCGACTGGATGCTGCGCGAATACAACCTCGCCCCCGGCACGCCGGTTTACCTGCGGGTGAAATTCCGCAACGAGCCCGGGGTCCTGCTGACGCCGCCCGCTCCCAAAGGCTGATGGCGTAAGATTTCATGAAAAACGTTTTGCGCAAATTTTATCTATCGGCCTTCGTGGCTTTGGCTGGCGTGGGGCCTGTGGCGTGCAGTTCGGGGTCGTCCGCGGTTTCCGCGGCCACGCAGAAGGAGGCGGGCGGCGTCGCCACCGTGCGCGTGGTCGATGGCACAGGCGGACCAGTTCCTGGTGTGATGGTGGTCGTGTACCCGGAGGCGGGGCCGGGCGTGCGCGCCGGAACCTCCAACGACCGGGGAGAGGTCAGCCTCCCCGTGCAGGCCAATGCCATCTACCAATTTACCCGCAACGGGCGCACGCTGCTCGCGCAAACCTCGCAAAACCTGTTTTCCCTCGGGCCCAGCGCCCCGCATTTTTACCGCAATGACGGCGGAGCCATCATCGTGCCGCTGAGTTTTGCGCCCACGAATTCGCCGCTCGTTTCCCCGGTGGTCGATCCGATGAAGACCCCGCCTTCGTCCTCCACTATCATCCGGGTGGGAGAGTAAGGCATATTAAAAACAAAAAAGAGACGGCCATGACGGCCGTCTCTTTTTGCAAACGAATGATGAAGGGCGGGAGGCTTACTTCGTCGCTTCGTCGAGGATGTCGCCCAGGCTGGTGAGCTCCTGCTCGCCCTTGATGCGATCGAACGCGGCCACTTCGGCGGCCAGCTGCGAGGCATCGTAGGTGGCGGCCTTGATGGACAGGCCGATGCGGCGCTCGTTGTGGTCGACCTTGATGACGCGGGCCGTGACTTCCTGGCCGATCTTGAGCACGTCCTTGATCTTCTCCACGCGGTCCTCGTTGATCTGGGACACGTGCACCAGGCCGTCGATGTCGTTCTGCAGTTCGACAAACGCGCCATAGTTGGTGATCTTGGAAACCTTGCCCTTGACCACGTCGCCGACGCGGAAGTAGCGGTCGATCTCTTCCCAGGGATCCTGGGTGAGCTGCTTCATGCCCAGCGAGATGCGCTGCTGGTCGGTGTCCACATCGAGCACGATGGCCTCGACGTCGTCGCCCTTCTTGAGGACTTCGGTAAGCGGTCATGGTAGGCAACCGCAACCGGCTTCAGGGGCTGAGCGCTGGCAATCGCCGGAGCGGTCATCGTGGTCAGGGCGGCGGCAATAGCAGCCATG
>JBEHYY010000014.1:0-76353 GCA_048497935.1 Verrucomicrobiota bacterium | reverse complement strand
CCATCCTTTACAAATACCACCTGCAGCCGGAGTTTCCGGAGCCAGTGGCGCACGAGGCCGCCGCCTTCCCGCCTCAAGTGCGGCCCCGCGACCGTGCCGGCCGCGAGGACATCCGTGATATTTTCACCATCACTATCGACCCGGACGATGCCAAGGACTTTGACGACGCCCTGTCGCTCGAGCGCCTGCCCGGTGGCGAGCTGCGCCTGGGCATCCACATTGCGGACGTGAGCGCCTACGTGCGCACCGGCACGGCCTTGGATAAGGAAGCGCGCGCGCGCGGCAATTCGACCTATCTCGTCGGCTGCGTCATCCCCATGCTGCCGCACGCGCTGTCGAACGGGCTGTGCAGTCTGGTGGAAGCGCAGGACCGGCTGACGAAAAGCGTCTTTGTCACCTTTGGCGCCAACGGCAAGATGCGCCAAACGCGCTTTGCCAACACCGTCATCCGCAGCCGCAAGCGCCTGACCTACCGCCAAGCCTACGCGCTGTTAAAGCAAGACGATCTCAATGCGCTGCGGGCACTGCCGCTGCCGCCCGCCCACGCCACCGGTTCCACGGGACGCGCCTTGTCAGGCCTGACCGACACGGAGCTGGTGGAATTGCGCGAGGCCGTGCGCACCTTCTGGAGCATCGCCCTGCCCCTGCGCCGGGCGCGAATGGAAAAAGGCAGCCTCGACTTCGATTTCCCCGAGGTGAAAATCTTCACCGATGAAAATGGCTACGCCGACCGGCTGGAGTTGATTGAAAACGACGAAAGCCACCAGCTGGTGGAAGAGTTCATGCTGCTGGCCAACGAAGTCGTGGCCAAAGCGCTTTTCGACGCCGGGCTGCCCTTCCTCTCCCGCGTGCATGACCAGCCGGACCCGGAACGCCTGGCGGAGCTGCGCGATTTGCTCGCCACCTTTGGCGTGATGACGGGCGACCTGACCCAGCGGCAGGAAATCGTACGGGTGCTGGGGAAGATCCGCCACCACCCGCAGGGGCATACGCTCAAGACACAGTTCTTGCGCAGCCTCAAACAGGCCTGCTACCGCGCCTCGGTGGACGGGCACTACGGTCTCTTCAAGAAATTTTACACCCACTTCACCTCGCCCATCCGGCGGTATTCGGACTTGGTGGTGCACCGCATTTACGACAACTACCTGGCGAGGCTGGGCGCCCCTGCCACAGGTGCGCCGCCCGTGCGCTACAACCAGGCCGAGCTGGATTCGCTGGCCAAGCACCTCAGCCAGACCGAACGCAACAGCACCGACGCCGAACGCGAGACCGTCAAGTTGAAGCTGCTCGAGTTCTTCGAACGCGAAGCCAAGCGCACGCCGCGGCAGCAGTTCCCAGCCCTTATCACCGACATCCGCAACCACGGTTTCTTTATCGAGCTCCGTGAGTCCATGGCCTTCGGCTTTGTGCCGCTGTCGTCGCTGGAGGATGACCTCTACACCATCACGGATGACGGGCGCGGGCTCATCGGCCGGCGGACCAGGCGGCGGTTCACACTCGGGCAGGAAATCCCCGTGGAAGTATTCCGCGTGGACCGCTTCAAGCGGCAGATTGACTTCCGGGTGGCGAAAGGCGCGTCTGCTGCCAGCGCAGGCAGCATACCCCCCGCGGAAGATTTTGTGACCCCGGCGATGGCCGAGCGCAATAAACAGTTTCGCCATGGGCCGCGCCCGAGCCGCCGTGATGACCAGCGTCATGGCCCCCGGCATCCCAAAGGCAAGCCGCACCGCCGCCGGCGGTAGCCTAGGGATTCATCAGCACCCGGTAGAAACGAAGCGTGCCCGCAGTGCCCGTGGTGTCAATGAGTGTCAGCACGTCGTCTATCCCCGGTTGCGTGGTGTCGATATTCTGCCAATTCTGGACGGCGAGGGAATCGCTGCGCTGGAGTTGGTAACTGTGCCCGGAGTAAGACTGCAGCATGACGTTAAACTGGCCGCCGGCATACCAGCAGAGCTGGATTTGCACGGTGCCGGAGAACAGGATGGTGCCATGATTGACAAAGTTGGCCGGCAGGCCCTGCGCGCCAGTGATGAGGTCGAGGATGCCATTGTTGGTGAAGGTTCCATTGCTGGCAAAGGATGTGCCACCCGTGAAATACATATAGCCGTTATTGGTCACGTTGCCGTTGAAGACAAGAGTCTGTCCTGCCCCGCTGCTTACCACGCCGTTATTGAACAAAGGGGCATTAATCGTCCCTTTCCCATTGAGTGTGCCGCCATTATCGACCACCACTTGCGCAGCCGTGATGCTGCCATTGCCCGACAGCGTGAACGTGCCGCCATTAAGCACCTCGACCGTGGCGTTGTTGGATAACGTGCCATTGAGCATCAACACACCCGCGGTGACGGTCGTGTTGCCGTTATACAAAAGATTACCACTGAGCGTCCACGTACCAATGCCGGCCTTGTTAATGGCCGTGATGGTGGTATTGCTCACGGTGCCGTTGCCAAATTCTACGATATTGCCGGCAAAAGTGGCGTCCGTCCCACGGCCGCCGACGTTCCATGTAAGTGTGCGGCCTGCCGTTGGTCCGCCCTTGAGGATGGTGTTGGCCACACCCGATAACGCGCCGAGATTAATGGTCGTGCCATTGGCGCTGACAATGCCCGTGAAATAAGCTTCAGTGTTGTTGCCGAGGTTAATGGCCGTCTGCGGCATACCATTGGAGGAAGCCAGGCGCAAATCAGTCATGCTGCTGTTGGACGTGACGACATTCAGCTGACCGAAAAATTGTGACCAGTCGCCTGTAACATCTGTGCGGATAAATGGAATGTTCAATGTCAGGTTGCCACCACCAGAAACGGTGCTGGAGATCGTGTTGCGCTGGGCGGAAAACACCGTGCCGGTGCTCAAAACCAAAATGCTGTTCGAGAACGTACCCGACCCTGGAAGGCCATTATTATTGCCGTTCCAGTTGAACAAAGTGAGGGTCCCGCCATCCAAGGTGACCGTGCCATTGCCAAGTCCAGCTTCGTTGGCGTTTACACTACCCATGGCCAAAGTACCCCCTGTAACCACGGTGCCTCCGGAATAAGTGTTCACCGATGAAAAATTCAATGCTGTGGTGTTGGCCCGCGTTGCGTTTTGGGTGAGGACAATGTGGGTGCTGTCGGTAATGCTGGCAATTTTCACGCCATCGGGTATGCCGACAATGTTGGCGGAATTGATGGAAACCACCATGCCCGGCGAAAGGTTCGATGAATCTGGCACAGTGACGGTTGTATTATTGGCCGTCAGCCCGCAGCTGCTCAGACTAATCAACGTCGGCGCAATCGTCAGCGTGCTGGTGCCGGACTTGGTGAGCACCATGGCCCCGCTGAGGTTGCCGTTGCCCGCGAAGGTGTAGCTCTTGGCGCCAGAGACGTTGACCTGATTGGGCGTCAGCGTGCCATTGAGGGCGATGTTGGCGGCGTTGGAGCCGGAGGCGTCGAACGTCACGGCATCGCCCGAGCCAAAGGCGGTGGCGGAGCCGTTCACAAGGAAACTGGTGGTCGAGCCGTTGTCCCAGAGGCTGGCTGGAGGGGAATTGCTCCAGGTGATGCTGCGGCCGGAAGACGGCGGGCCGGGCGCGACAGGCGGAGCCTCCAAGTCGATATAATCATACATGAAGCAGGCCGTGCCATGGTTGCTGTGCACTTCATGGTCAAGGGTGATGGTGTTCGCGCCGGTGCGCAGCTTGCTGGAGGGAATGGCGATGTGCGCAACGACGTATTTGCTGTGAATGCCCTGGCGGATATACGTCGTGGCCCCAGGGTCGGCATTGGCGGGGGTGAAGCTCGTGAAGACCGTGGAATCGTCATTCACGCGGATGACCTGGATTGAACTTGGCGCGGCGTAGGCGATGGTGAGCCAGTAGGTGCCGGTGGTCACCGACGTGAGATTGAAGTTAATATGCCATTTCCAGGGAGAGGCGCCGACGTTGTCCACCGAATGCACATAGTTCAGCGCCGTCGCCCAGTTGTTGTCGGAAATGTTATATTCGAGGGGATTCGTAAACTCGGTGGAGAAATTCGCCCACAAATTGGGTTTGGCATATTCGTCGCCGTGCTTGAATTCTGCGGCGGTGCGGTCGGGGATGCCGATCTGCCACACCATACTCGCGCCCAAGTGGGAGACGTTCCACGTCAGCGTGCCAAGGTTTTTGGTGGCGCCGGCGGTCAGCGCGCCCGGGTCGGCGGAAAACTCGCCCACGCAGCCGGTGGTGTTGCTGGTGCCCGCGCTGAAGGCGTAGAGCCGGTAGGCGGCGGCATGGCCGAAGGAATCCGTGGCGCGGACATTGGGGAGCGTGAAGTTGCCGTTGGCATCGGCCTGTGTCCAGTATTGGTAATCGGCCGCCTGGAATTGCCAATTGTCGGAGGCATTTTCCACCCCGGAATCCGGCGCCGCCAGGCCCACCCACGCGCCGGCAGCGCTGGCACCGGGGCGCAAAGCATCGTTGATGACGAGATGGCCGGTGACGGTGGAGCGCTGCGCAGCTGTGGCATAGGCGCTATTGCTCAGCCAGGAATACGGCCAGGCTCCCTGCTCCGCCGCGGCCTGGGCCTGGGCATCCTGCCAACCCAAATCACCGGTGCTCTGGCTGTTGAAATACAAAGCCCAGGGGCCGAAAGTCTTGGTCCATGCCACGTTCGCGGCGATGGTGATGCCGACGTTGTCGTAATGGTTGCTGACGATGTTGTTGTACATGAGCCCTTCGCCGTGGCTGTATTCGCACATCGTCGGCCCGTTGTTCATGTATTCCTTGCTGGCGTTGATGACCCATTCGCCGACGTGGTTGACATCGCTGGCCCGGCCCCAGGTGGCCGGCTTGGGGTAGTCAAAGGTGTAGGAATATTTACCCAGCAGCTGGCCGTTGAAAAAGCCGGTCGTCAGCTGGAATATCTCCTTGGGCAGGCCGTTGACGTTGATGGAATTGGTGATGTCGGAAAAAGTCGGCTCCAGGGAAATGCGGTTGAGCTGCGTGCCATTGAGGCTCAGGCCGGTTTTCACCGTATCAATGTAGCTTTTTTCGCAGAGAAAATTGACGGAGTCGTGCGCCGCCGGCCAGATCATCTGGATGAAGGCAATATTGCACAGGGGATACGTCGTGGGATGATTGGCGACCAGATACACATACAACGCCGTGTTACCCTGGCCCAGCACGTAGTGGATCTCCATGTCCACCGCGACAAGGTTGGTGCTGGGGTTATAGGTGCGCTTGTAGCCCAAATCGACATTGGTGCCGCTTGTCGTGGTGCCCAGGTAGGCGCTGTCCTGGCTGCCATCGGGGTAAAAATAATAATAGATGTAGTAGTGGTTGCCAAAACCGCCGGTGGAAACACCTGACTGGCTGATCATCTGGACGCCGTTGGCCTGCGGTGTGCCGGAAGAACCCGGCTTGAGATACTTGATGGACTCCACATTGCCGTTTGAGGCCACATCGACATGCAAAATCCCATTGTCGAGATAATGGTCCGTATGGTTGCCGTAGGACTCGGTGCCGGTGGTCACCGCAGTGGACACCAGATTCGTGAACCCGCCCGGGTTGTTGGCGCGAGCTTGATGTATACCGCCCAGCACAATACCTATATACAACAAGTACGCCACCCACCGGCCGGCATTTCGCCGAGATGGAAAATCTGGAATGTTCTGGGGTAGGGAAAGCATGACCCACGAGCCGCGGGGGATGTCATTTCACCGCGTCCCTGTTTCTTATTCTTGTCACTTTTGAGCGACCTGATTGTGACAATCTTAAGCCCAAATCGCAATCCCGTAATCCGGCTGCCAGCCGGCATTCCCGCCCCCTCACCCACCCCGGCGGGCACCCAACGCCCATTCATAAATCTTCACATACTGCTTGGTGCTGTTGCTCCAGGAAAAGTCGCGTTTCATGCCATTGAGGCGCAGCGCCAGCAAGTCGGCCGGGCGCTCGGTGTAGGTTTCATAGGCGCGCGCGATGGCCTGGTGCAAGGCGCGGGCCGAAGGTTCCTGGAATAAAAAGCCGGTGCCCAGCCCCTTGCCTTCCTGGTAGGGCTCCACGGTGTCCACCAGTCCGCCCGTGGCGCGCACGATGGGGGGCGTGCCGTAGGCCTGGGAGTACATCTGGTTGAGGCCGCAAGGCTCAAAGCGGCTCGGCATGACAAAAAAGTCCGCGCCCGCCTCGATAAGATGGGCCAGGCCCTCGTCATAGCCGATAAAGGCGCCGACCCGGCCGCTGTAATGGTGCGAGAGGTCCCGGAAGGTCTGCGCCAAAGCCGGGTCGCCCGCCCCGAGGATGACAATCTGCGCGTCCATTTCCTTCATCAAGTCAGGGACAATGGCGGCGAGCAAATCGAGCCCCTTTTGCGAATAGAGGCGCGCCACCGCGGCAAAGATGGGTGAAGCGGGATGCTGGTTCAGGCCAAAACGCTGCTGGAGCGTCGTCTTGCAGGCCACTTTGCCGCTGAGGTCCGTGGTGCTGTAGCGGGCCGGCAGGCGTGGATCAGTCGCCGGGTTCCATTCGGCGGAATCAATCCCGTTGGTGACGCCGATGAGGTCGCCCGCGCGGAAGCGCAACAAATCATGCAGGCCGCAGCCGCCCGCGTGGGCCTGGATTTCCTGGGCATAATGGCGTGACACAGTCGTCAGCTTGGTCGCATGGTAGAGACCACCCTTCATGAAGTTGACCTGGCCAAAGCTCTCCAAATTGTCGGCGGAAAACAACCACCCCGGCAGGCCCGCAAAATCCAGAATCCCCTTGGGGCTGTAGCCCTGATGCTCGAGGTTGTGGATGGTAAACACGCTTGCGGCGCGGCCCAGCAGACCGGCACGATCCACGGTATTCAGGTAAACCGGCGCCAGCGCCGCCGGCCAGTCATGCGCATGGACGATGTCGGGTATCCATTGGCTGGCAAAACACCAGTCCAGCGCCGCGCGGGTGAGAAAAACAAAGCGCTCCGGGTTGTCGGTATAGCCCGCGCCGCCATTGTCGCCATAAATGCCCGCGCGGTTGAAGTAGCGCCCGAATTCAATGAAGTCCACTTCCGCTTCGGAACCGGGCAGTGTCGCCTGCCAGACACGGCAAAATTCCTCGCGCCCATAGCCAAGATGAACACTCACGGCGCCGGAAAAGGCACGCCAGGAGGGCCCTGGCTTGAGAAAACCATACAACGGCGTCACCACCCGCACATCGTGCCCGGCGGCCACCAACTCCTTGGATAATGCGCCCACCACGTCGCCCAAGCCGCCCGCCTTGGAAAACGGCGCGACTTCGGAGGAAATCATCAATATTTTCATGAGCGGGAAACAGTGGAGGACGATGATGGCCCGGCCGGAGGCGGGTTGGCCGCGGAGGGCTCGTCCTCGGGCAACTTGATTTTATAGTTGAGCAAAGGCAATAGGAGCAACAATCCCGCCAAAGTCAAACCCAGCACGGCATACCCGGCAAAGTCGTGCACCGTGATGAAGTGGAAGGCCGGGTTTTTGATGTTCTCGGGCAGGCCGGCGGCGTTCAACACCGGCTGGCCTGCGGCATCGAGCTTGGGCAAGTACTCGGGGTTGAGCCAAAAATCGGCATCCAGCGCGCTGAAGTTCGTCTGGTTATAGGCATAGGCCCACCCAGTCAAAAACAGGCTGCGCACGATGTTCATGCCAAACGCCAGCACCGCCGAGAGGCCCAGCAGCGCGATTTTCTTCCAGAATTTGTCCAAAAACACCGCGGAAAGAAAAGAGCCCGCAAACAGGCACGCCGTCAGCGAACGGATGCCGGAGCACGCATCCGCCACGCCGACTTCCCCATGGGGCAGGATGAGCACGCTCGCCTCCCGTCGCACGGAGAAGCCGAGAAATCCAAAGAGTCCCGAAACAATGCGCACCACCCATTCGAGCAAAACGGGTTTCACCCGGGTCTCAAACGCCAGCAGCATGGGCGCGGAAACCATCCAGGCCAGCGCGGGAAACACCAACAGCGTCACCACCCGCCAGCGCCGGGGGAGTGTCACCGCCCGCCCTTGCGCATCCGTCTGCGAAACCAGAAAGCCCATGGCCAGGACAAACCCCGCCAATCCCAAAGCCAAGGCCATGGCGGAATCCATGTCGGGCCCGGTCACGGCGCGCAAAAGGCCGCCGAATAAAAATAAAAGCAGGCTGGCAGCCACCACTAATCCGGCAAAAAAGTTGGCCGCACCCGCACGGGAATTTTGGCCGTGAGCCGTCGCGTCGCCATCTTCGCCCAGCAGGATGGCCTTCAGCAACGGCCAGCGGTCGTGCAACACATAGGCGACAAACACCGGCACCAAATAGCCAAAACTGAAATCCTCGCGCGTGCTCCAATAATGCACCTGGTCGCACACCAGCAACACAGCCAGCCCCAGGGCCAGCCAGGCGGTCAGCCGGACTTCCGGCCGAAGCCGGGAAAAATCGCCGAGGCGTGAGGCGGTGGGCATGGAAGGAAAATAGCTGAAAAAACAGGGCAACGCAAACCGCCCCGGCTTTCAACCCCAAAAGGCTCCGACCCGCCTACAGCCCGGCAGGTTTCATTTATCCACCAATTCGCGCTCCAAATCCTCCAAGGTCTTGTTCTTGGTCTCAGGCAGCTTGAGGTGGATGAATCCAAAGCCCAGGACACAAATGACCGCGTAAAGACCGAAGGTTTTCGACAAATGAAGCCGGCCTTCCAGGATTGGAAAGGTAAAGGTAAGAATGAAGCTCGCAAACCACAACGCGCCCACCGCCAGCGACATGGCGGCACCACGGATGCGGTTGGGGAAAATCTCGGAAATGACCACCCAGGTCACCGGCGCCAGCGACATCGCATAGCAGGCAATCGCCGAGCATACCAACAGCAGCATGGGCAGACCCGTCACGTGCGCATGGTAACAATAACCTAGCACGACATAAATAACCGAGAGGCTGGCTGCGCCAAAGAGCATCAACGGACGCCGGCCCAGCTTGTCCACCACGCCCAAAGCCACAAAGGTGAAGATCAAATTTACTCCGCCGGTGCGGGCGATGTTCAACAAGACATCGGAAACATTGTACCCCGCGCCCTTGAAAATGTCCTCGGCATAGCTGAAGATGACATTGATGCCGCACCATTGCTGGAACATGGCCAGCCCGATGCCCAGCAGCAGAACCTTGCGCATCTTGGGGGCCAAAAGCTCGACAAAACGCACGCGCTGAGCTTCCTCGCCCCTGAGCGTGGCTTGCACATCCGCTATTTCGGCATCGGCATAAACTGCGCCGCCGATCTTTGCCAATACGGCGCGCGCGCGCTCAACCAGCCCGCCCCGGATTAACCAACGCGGGCTTTCCGGGACGAAAAACATCCCGAGAAAAAACAGCACGGAGGGAACCGCCGTCAGCCCAAACATCCAGCGCCAGCAAGTCTGGCCGTACCAGGACCCCATGATATAATCCGCCGTCGAATCGGGCGGCAAGCCATGGCCGATCCGCCAATTGACAATCTGCGCAGCCAGGACGCCCACCACGATGGTGAATTGGTTGATGGAAACCAGTCGGCCACGAATCTGGGCCGGCGCAATCTCGGCGATGTACATGGGCGATAAAGCCGAGGCCAGGCCAATGGCCACGCCTCCCAGCACTCGCCAGGCGACGAAAACAGTTAGACTGTCGGAAAAAGCATTGCCCAGCGAAGTGACAATAAAAAGGAATGCGGAAAGGATGAGCAACCGCTTGCGGCCAAACTTGTCGCTCAGTCCACCTGCGGTCATGGCCCCCAGCAAACAGCCAATCAATGCGCAACTATTGATCCAGCCGGAGACCATGGTCGTGGGATCGATTTTAAAATACGGTTCAAAAAAAGGCTTCGCGCCGCCCATCACCACCCAGTCGTAGCCAAACAAGAGCCCGCCCATGGCCGCTACGAAGGAGATAAGCGTGATGTAGCCGACGTTATACTCGGCCTTGAGATTTGAGGAGCTGGCGGAAGCAGGGGTAATCATGGCAGATGGGGTTGGGGGTTAGGCCAGGCCGCCGCGCAAATCCGCGGCGAGGGCGTGGTTGGGGTCGAGGTGCAGGACTTTATCCAAAAGCTTTTTCGCCTCGGCGGTGCGGCTTAGGCCGAGGAGCGCCTGTGCCTGGAGGAAGGTGGCGGTGATGAGCTGGCGGCGTTGCAGGTCGTCGTCAAACACCAGCATGGTTGGCAGTGAGGTGGCGAAGTAGTCGATCTTGGCCGGCGTCTTGGCGAGCTTTTTACCATAAGCCAGCAGCTCGCGCAGGAGCTTGGCGGCCGCGGCCTTGCGCCCTAAACGGCCCAGCGAGCACGCGGAGTAATAGGTCATTTCGGAATAGGCGCGGACGCTCATTTCCTGAAAATCGCCGCGAAAATTGGCCGAGTTCCCCCAGTGCTTGCGCGCTGCAGCCCGATCACCCAATGCCGCGGCCGCCTCGCCCAGCCAGTAATGGATGTCACTTTGGTTGGCCAGCAGGTGCTTGGCCTCCCCGAGATTGCGGGGAGACTCCAACGCGGCCGAGAAATATTTTTGCGCACTCACGGCATTGCCCGCTCGCAATGCTTGGCGGCCGAGCAGGAGATGCGTGCGCACGTGCTGCCCCAGGGCCTGCCCTTCCCCGCCCTCCCAGGGTTGGAACTGCCGGGCGCCGACGCGGCGTTGCGCCTCCTGCGGCTGGCCCGTCTGGTTATGGAGCGCGCAAAGCTCCACTGTCAGCTCATCGCGCTGTTCGACCAGCCAGGGGTGCGCCTTGAGCTCGCGCAGGCGGTCAGCCGGCGCGCGGCCGAGGCGTTTCCACAACTGGTCGCGTTCGTAGAATACGCGCGCATCGCCCGGGGCCGCCCGGAAGGCGCGGTCGTAGGCGGCGAGCGCTTTTTTCGGCTGCTGGAGGATATTGAAATAGCCGATGCCGAGATTGCGCCAGACCACCGAATAGGCGGGATCCAATCGCGCGGATTTTTCCCACAAGCGGATGGCCTCGGCAAAACGGCGGCGGTCATAGAAAAGATTGCCGAGATAATAGGGCGCGCGGGCATCCGCGGGGTTGGCTTCCATGGCGGCCTGCAAAATGGCGATTTCCTCCAAACGGCAGGGGAAACAATAATCCGGCGATGCCTTGGCCGCGGCGGCATAATGCTTTTTTGCGGCGGCAGCTTCACCCAGCTGGGCCTGAAGCCAGCCGAGATAATAGTGCACCAAGGGCGCGGTGCCGGAAGCCGGTTCGGGCTGCGCCGGAGTGAGCACCGCGACGGCCTCATCCAGCAATCCAGCCCGCCAGTAATCCAATGCCAGATCGAGTCGCACTTGCGTGTCACAAGCCAAGGTCTGCCCCGCCAGGTCGCGCGCCCACCAATCAAGGGGGTCAAGTGCCAGCGTGTCACGCAATTGCGTATGCGCTTCCTCCCCCCGGCCTAGACGGCGCAGTACGAGCACGCGCAAATCGCGCGCACGCAGGTTGTCGGTATTGGCGCGCAAGGCCCGGTCAAGATGCTCCAGCGCCGTGGCCCAATCCCGGCGGCGGCAATCGAGCTCCGCCAGTGCATGGTAGCCGGCAGCCTGCCAGGCATGATTCCAAGTTGCCTTGTATAAGGCTGCATAGGCATCGTCGTGCCGGCCTTGCTCCCGAAGAGTCAGGCCCAATTGATAATAGGCCTCGCCGTCATAGGGGTTGGGGTTGCGAAGCATCAGCCGCTCAACCGAGGCGCGCAGATGGGTCTCGGCAGATTCGAGCTCACCCCGGCGCAAATGCCATTTGCCCATAGCCAGATGGCATCGACTGTCACCGGGGTCCCGCCGGATGGCCTCACGCCAGTACAACTCCGGCATCCGGGTGGCATGGCGGTACTGCTCAAGGTGCAGCCCAGTTATATAGAGTTCATCGTTACTGCGGACATCCTTGGGGAGGGGTGGCTCTGTGGCCGGGGGCGGCACTTTGCCCTGCACTCGAGGCCGAGGGGCATACGCCAGAACTTCCCGGCCATTTTCCGAGAGAGTCAATCGCAAGTCCGTCTCGCGCAGACCGGCGGGCAGTTCAAAGTCTTCCACCAAAGACCGCCCCGGCGCAAGCTCACCTTGCCAGACTTCGAGGATGCTTCCCTTGGCGGTAAGTGTAACTTGAGGTTGTTGGAAAGCCCGGGAAACAGACACCCCCACCCTCGCCCGCCGCCCAACGACCGTAAGGCTCATCGAGGCATCAAGATTGGCCTTATGAGCCGGCCCCATTTTCTGGATGGGGTACCAGAATTGGCTCCAAGTCTTGGTCTCACCCGGCATGAGAAAAGAGAAGTCCGGTTGGTTATCCGTGTACACCCCGGCCATGATTTCGATGTAGGGGCCATATTCGCTTTTCTCATCAAGGTCCGTCAGGTTGCGGTCCCACGCGTAGCCAAACTCATGGTTACCCCAAGTCCATTGCTTCTTGCCCGGTGAAATGTGCGGGTTGGCAATATGGATGACCCCGGCCTGCCGGGCATGGTCGTAACCCCCGAAGAAATTCTCCCGGGTGCCCATGCACATATAAGAAGTGGGCACCGGAATATTGGCGTACCAAGACAAGTCGTTGGCTGCATATCGGCCGGGAGGTGGAACAAACTGCCCAGGCGTTTCGGAAGCCGGGACCCCCTGCCTCCCCCGGCCCCGGTAGTCCACCCCGTAATACCGTCCTGCACACAGGGGAAACTCGCTCATGGCCCGTTTGGCATGGTCGGCCACATAATAAACATCGGGCGGGAAAAATGACTGGTAAAGCTCGTGTACTCGGGTGGCCACGTTGGCCCACCAGAGAAAGGTCTGCACTTGGGCGGTGCGGTTATAGGCTCGAACCTTTAGCTCCACATAGGCCCGACCAGGGTGCAGGCACACCCCATGCATACCTTTGAGCCGGTTCAAGGGGTCATGCTCACTGAGCCAGACGGTGATAGCTCCCTCCGGGTGGTGTTCGACCTGGACATCCGCGGGCATCCAGGTACCCGGCCGGTGGTGCTGGGGCCAGTTGAACTCCACCCCTCCGGACATCCAGGGTCCAGCCAGCCCCACCAATGCCGGTTTGACTGAGGGTTGACGGTAGAAAAAATCGTATCCGTTGGTCTTATCCTGTCCCACATGAATGCGACCGCCTATTTCCGGCAGGATGACAATTTTTACAAATTCATTCTCCAGTGTCACAGCGTCCCACGCCTGGTCACGCTTTTCCGAGGCGATCCTATCGATGAAAGGCACCGGATAGACCTTGCCGCTGCTGCCTTGATAGACCCGCTTTTCCAAAAACATCGGGTTGCGCTCAGGCGTGCCAGGCAGGTAGGTGGGCAAAACCAAAGGAGCACGCTGGACGGTGACGGCCGGCATAGGGGGTAAGAGGGCCTTAGTAGGTATATTATTATGATGGAAGCCAAACCAAATTAGCTGGATTGTTTGGTGAAATACCTGTACATTATTATGATAATATGCCCGCCTCAAAACGCATCCCTCATGGGTTCCGGGGCCAACGGCTCGTGGTGGTGCCCAATCTCATCCGCGAGCGGGTCCGTACCCATCCTTTAATCAAGGGATTGTTTGTGACCGATGCGGGTATTTTTCCAAATGCAAAATCACATTATATTGAAAGAAATCAAGGCGTAACCACAAATCTGCTGATTGTCTGCCTGGCGGGCAACGGGTGGGTACGGCTGGAAGGCCGCCCAATCCAAGCCATCTCCCCTGGGACAGTGGCCTGGTTGCCAGCAAACCGGCCCCATACCTACGGCGCAGCCAAGGGAGACCCCTGGACCATCGAGTGGGTGCACTTCGAGGGTGAGGAGGTGGACGCTTGGCGTGATTTATTACATATCCCCTTGGAGGGCGGAATCTTAGAACTCACGCCAGCTGTGGCCGGAACGCTCCGCATAGGGGCGATCTGGGGGCACTTGGACCATGGGTATACCCCCGCCAATCTCGCTGCCGCCGGCGGCATTTTACGCTCGGCATTGGCGACCGCCGCCCGTCAAAACCCCGCTCAGGATGGCCCGCAGTCTGCGGCCGAGCGCGTGGCCGCGTCCATCGCCTGGATGAAAGGCCGATTGGCGGAACCCTTGCGCCTCAGCGAGTTAGCAAACCACTCAGGTCTTTCCGTACCCCATTATACGGTATTATTTCGCAGACAAACAGGCTTTAGTCCGATGGACTGGTTCAACCGTTTGAGAGTACAGTGGGCCTGTGAGCTCCTCGACACCACCACCAACCCCGTCTCAGACATCGCCCGTCAAGTCGGGTTTTCCGACCCGTTTTACTTCACGCGATGCTTCCGCCGCGTGGTGGGCCAACCCCCTCGCCACTACCGCCGGGTGCCCAAGGGCTAAATGCCCCTCGCCATCTTTAAAAACTTGGTAAAAAAGGACCCTTTTGGTCAAAAACCTGCTAATTGGCCTATTTTGGGTTGTTCCCCCCAGCTCAAATCATTATCTTCGAGCGAAAATCATTTTTTTCACGCAACCTGCGTTGGGCGGTAAACCCCGCTAAGGAAGCGCGAAAAATAACCGATAAAAGCACCAGCCATCCATGAACTATTTCCGCCAAAATCGCGAGCAACTCCTGCGCATGTTCTTCTGCGTGGGCATCGCGGCGTTCGTGCTGGTGTTTCTGGCCTCGGCGGCAACCGCACAGACGACGATTTTCAAGGCGAACAATACGACCGCCCTCGAGACCACGGCCGCCTGGACCAACTCGACCGCTGGCGCCGGTGGCAATCCTTTGGGTGTCAACGCCACGTACATCGGCACGATCGACAGCACGCTGGCCGCGGGCAATGCCGCGCTTACCCTCGGTGGCACGATGACGATTGGTGGCCTTAAAATTTTGAATCCCGGCGCGGCCCTGACCATCAACGGCACGGGCGCCATCCGCACCCTGAACATCGGCAATGCGACTTTTGCGAACGGCGGCGGCATCGATATGTCGAACGCCACCGTCGGTCTGACCTTGGGATCGAATATAGCGACCGTCCTGCAGGGCACGACCCAGACATGGACGATCGGCAACGCCACCAGCCACCCAGCCTTCGTTGACAACGGAACGCTCAACAACAACGGCCTCACCCTTGCCATCGCCGGCAACGGCACGGCCAGCTTCGCGGGCGTGATTTCCGGCTCGGGTGAGTTCTACCAGCAAAGCGCGAACACCACGACTTTGTCCGGCCAGAACACGATGTCCGGCAATGTGTACCTGACCTCGGGCACCTTGGTGCTGACCAACAACGGCACGGCGGGTGTGGGCTCCTCACTCGGTATCAACAACTTTTTTGACATCAGCGGCGGCAACCTGAACACCGGCGCCACCGCGGTGTCGATTGCGACGAACAACAAAATCGTCATTTACGACAACTTCACCTTTGTCGGCAGCAACAACCTGAACCTCGGCACGGGCAATGTCTTCCTCGCCAATGATGCGACCATCTCCGTCACCGCCAACACGGTGACCTTCGGCGGCAACATCACCGACGGTTACAACGGCACGAGCAACGCCTGGTCCAACGGCCTGAGCATCACCAAAACGGGCGCGGGCGGCATCGCCCTCAACGGCACCAACCAGTTCAGCGGCAACTTCAATATGCAGGCCGGCACGCTCACGCTGAACTCCAACTTGTCCCTCCAGAATGCCACCCTGAACTACACGGGCGGCACGATCAGCTTCGGTTCGCTGACGAATGCGACTCTGGGCGGCTTGGCCGGTACCACCGCCCTCGCCCTCCCCACCAATTTCGCCCTGACCCTGAACACGGGCACGTATGACTCGGGCAATTATAACGCCGCCCTCTCCGGCACAAATGTCTCCATCAACATCGGCGGCAATGGCACGCAGATCTTCAGCGGCGCGAACACCTTCACCACCAACGCCACCAACTTCGTCACGTTGAACAGCGGAACCTTGGTACTGAACAGTGCCGCCGCCCTCGGCGCCGTCAACGCCACCAATGCGAACTTGAAGATCAACGGTGGCAGCATCGACACCACCGCGGCCACCACCACGCTGAGCAACTATCTTCAGAACTGGAACGGCGACTTCACTTACATCGGCACGGGCAACCTGAACATGGGCACCGGCGCCATCACGCTGGCCGCCAGCCGCACCGTCACCGTCAGCGCCAACACCCTGACCTTGGGTGGCGCCATTGGCGGCGCCTTCAGCCTGACGAAGAACGGTGCCGGCACGCTAGTGCTCTCCGGCGCGAGTGGCTACACCGGCGGCTTCACGCTGAATGCCGGCACCCTCGTCATCAACACCAACGGCTCAGCCTCGACCGGCGCACTCGGCAACAACGGCACCTTCACCATCAACGGCGGCAGCATCGACACAACGATCGCCAATACCAACGTCACCACGGTCAACCCGATCGCGATGAATGGCGACTTCACTTTCGTGGGCACGGGCAACCTGAATCTGGGCACCGGCGCCGTCACCATGAGCGCCAGCCGCACCATCACGACCAGCGCCAGCACGCTGACCATCGGTGGTGTCATCGGCGGCGGCGGCTTCAGCCTGACGAAGAATGGTTCGGGGAACTTGGTGCTCTCCGGCAACAACACCTACAGCGGCGGCACCGTCATTAACGGCGGCACCCTGTCGGTCAATATCATCAACGCGGGCGGCACCAACAGCGGCTTGGGGAGCTCCAGCGCCGCGGCGGCGAATTTGATCATCAACGGCGGCACCCTGCAATACGTGGGCAGCACGGCGGCCTCCACGAACCGCCTGCTCACCGTCGGCCCCAATAACGCGACGATTGATGCCTCCGGCACCAATACCCTCACCTTCAGCAACACCGGTGCGGTCGTCTTTTCAAGTTCTTCGGACCCGGCGAACATCACCTTCACCGGCAGCAACACCTCGACCAACACCTTCAACCTCGTCATTGGCGATTCGGGCACCGGCGCGAACGTGACGACCGTGCTCAAGAGTGGCACCGGCGAGTGGGTGCTCAATGCCACCAACACTTACTCGGGCGGCACCATCCTGAGCACCGGCACCCTGGCCATCAAGACGGCCGGCGCGCTGGGCACCGGCTTGCTGACCATCAACGGCGGCAGCTTGGACAACACCAACGGCTCCGCCCTCACCCTTTCCGGCAACAATGCCCAGGCTTGGAACAGCAGCTGGACCTATGTCGGCAGCAATGCGCTGAGCATGAACACCGGCAATGTCGCGCTGAATGCCAGCATCACCCTCACCGTCACCGCCAGCACCCTGACCGTCGGCGGTGTGATTTCCGACAGCGGTTACGGCTACAGCCTCAGCAAGGCCGGCTCGGGTACCCTCGTCCTCAGTGGTGCCAACACCTACTCCGGCAACACCAATGTCTCCGCCGGCACGCTGACCCTCGGCAGCAATGTGGCCCTGCAAAATTCGACGCTCAATTACACGGGCGGCACCATCAGCTTCGGCACCTTGACGAATGCGACCTTGGGCGGTCTGGCTGGCAGCACCAACCTGGCCATCAACAATACGACGCCTGCGGGCGTGGCCGTCACGCTCAATACCGCTTTGGGCAGTGCGAACACCTACAGCGGCATTCTCAGCGGCGCTGGCAGCATCTCCATGAATGGCAGTGGCACGGAAACGTTGAGCGGCGCCAGCACCTACACCGGCACGACCACCGTCAACTCCGGCACCTTGGTGCTGAGTGGCGCGCGCACCGGCACCGCCGGCGTCACCACCCTCGCGGGCGGCACGCTGGTGCTGAATAACAACGGCACGGCCACCACCGGTGTGTTTGGCAACAATGGCACGTTTACCATCACCGGCGGCAATCTGGACACCACCGTCACCAACACCAATATCACCACGGTGGACCCGCAGAACTGGAACGGCAACTTCACCTTCATCGGCACGGGCAATCTTAACATGGGCACCGGTGGTGTCACCCTCGGCGCCACCCGCACGGTAAGTGTGAATGCAAATACGCTGACTGTCGGCGGCGTCATCACCGACGGCGCCAGCACCTTCGGCCTGACCAAGGCCGGTTCGGGTAACCTCGTGCTCACCGGCACCAGCACCTACAACGGAACCACGAGTGTGACGGCCGGCACCCTGACGCTCGACTTCAGCACCAAGGGCAACAACACCGTAGGCGTGGTTGATGCCAGCTCCGCGCTCTCCCTCTCCGGCGGCACCTTGAACATCATCGGCGTCTCGGGCACTGGCGACACCAACACGCAGACTTTCAGCGCCACGACCATCGCCGCGGGCAACTCGACGATCTCCGGCAGCATGGCTGTGGGCAGCGCGACCGGCCTGCTCATCAAGCTGGGCACCGTCACCCGCCAGGCTGGCGGCACCGTGAACGTGGTCAAGCCCGTCGCCGGCAATGTCAACGGCACGATGTCCACGACCAACAATGTCGTCACCCAAAACGGCATCGCCTACATGACGGTCAGCGGCACGGACTGGGCCAACCTTACCGCCGGCAACGTCACCGCCATCGCCGCCGCCAGCTATGTGAACAATACGGCCAATAACACGTGGGCGGCCACGCAGAATCTGCGCATCTCCTCGGGCATCACGATGAGCGCGGCACGCAGCTTGAACACGCTCCTTTATAACGGCACCACCGCGACGACGCTGAACCTCGGCGGCTTTGCGCTGACGATGAACGCCGGCGGCATCCTGATGTCCTCAAACGCCACCAATACCTTCACCATCTCCAACGGCAGCCTGCAGGGCCAGGCCAGCGCCAATGACGAACTGGTCATCATCCAGAACAGCGCCAGCGCCCTGACCATCAACGCCAACATCGTCAACAACGGCTCGAATGGCACCATCGTGACGAAGTCGGGTTCGGGCCAATTGGTCTTGAACGGCACGAACACCTACTCGGGCAACACCTATTTGAACTCGGGCACGTTGACGGTCGGTTCGTCCACCGCGCTTGGCGCCACGGCCTCCAACCTCGTGATCGACGGTGGTTCGTTGGATGCAAACACGGCCACCACCCTGGCCAACAACAATGGCCAGATTTGGAATGACAACTTTACCTTCGTGGGCAGCAATACGCTGAACATGGGCACCGGCAATGTCGCGATGAACGGCAACATCATCCTGACCACCACCGCCAGCACCCTCACGGTCGGTGGCAATATCAGCGGCGCCTTCAGCCTGACGAAGAACGGCTCGGGCAACCTGGTGTTGACCAACGCCGGCAGCACCTTCAGCGGCAACGTTTACATCAATGGCGGCCTGCTCGAAGCCAGCGGCAACAACGCCCTCGGCAGTGCCTCCAAAAGCGTGATTGTCGCCAGCGGCGCGGCTTTGCAGCTGGACAATAATTTTGACACCTCCGGCGCAGGCTTCCTGACCGGCAGCAGCAATGGCTCCATGCTCACCATCAACGGCACGGGCATCAGCAGTGGCGGCGCGCTCGTCAACGGCAACGGCACCGCGCAGTGGGCGGGCAATGTGACCCTGGCCGGCGATGCAAGCATCGGCGGCGGCAGCACCGCGAGCGGATTCCTGACCGTGGGTGACGACAATGTTTACAGCAGCACCCTGGCCCTCGGCACGAAGAACCTGACCATCGTCGGCGGTGCCACCACCACCGTCAACGTGGCGGCCAACATCACCGGCACCGGCAATGTGACCATCAGCACGGCCGGCACCGTCATCTACTCTTCCCCGGGCAACGGTTATCTGGGCACCACCAACATCACCAACGGCACCCTGGTGCTCGACACCGTGGACCACGGCACGCCCCAGCCCGTCGGCAACGAGGCCATCAACGGCAACATCATCATTGGTGACGGCATCGGCTCCGGCAACACGGCCATCCTGCAGATGAGCAATGGCTCCGTCCTCGACCAGAAGCGCAACAGCATCGCTGCCACCTCCAATGTGATCATCAATTCGGATGGCAAATTCTTCGTCGATGGCCAGGACCAGACCATTGCCAACCTGACCATGAATTCGGGTTACATCGACACCCGCCTGGACTCCACCCACCTCGGCATTTTGACGGTCACGGGCAACACCACCATTTTGTCCAACGCCTTGAGCGCGGTGATCGATGGCAATTTGAATCTCTCCAACTCAGTCGGCAACGCCACCAACCTCTTCACGGTCGCCTCGGGCGGCAACGTCAACGGCGACTTGATTATCAGCGCCCTCATCTCCGGTGGCTCCATCGTCAAGGCGGGCGCGGGCAATATGGTGCTTTCCGGCAACGGCAACATCAGCTCCTACACCGGCACGACGGAAGTCCAGGCCGGCACGTTGAACATCCAGGCCAGCAGCTCGGCCAACGTCACCGGCAACATCGGCGCCCTCGGCGCGGCCGACGGCAGCCTGGGCGAAGGCACCACGGTGGACAGCGGCGCGAAACTGCAACTGCAAGGCGGCGTCACCGTCTCCAACGAAACCCTGGTGCTCAATGGCAACGGTGTCAGCGGCACGGATGGCGCGCTGCAAAGCCTCGCGGGCGCCAACGTGTGGGATGGCACGCTCAACAACATCACCGTGGCCAGCAACGCGAGTATCAACACCACGGCGGGCAGCCTGCAGATCAGCAGCAACGTGACCACCAACGCCACAGCCGCCACCCTCACCTTTAACGGGGCCGGCACGACCACGGTCTCCGGCACCATCAACAATGGCCTGAGTCTGGCGATGAACGGCTCGGGTACCTTGGTGCTGAATGGCTCGACCTCGAATTCCTACACCGGCACCACGACCATCAATAGCGGCACGGTGGAAATGAACAAGAACGCCGGCACGGTGGCCGTCAGCGGCAGCACCATCACCATCAACAGTGGTGGCACCCTGCTCAGCGACGCCAGCGAGAACATTGGCAACGGCGTGAACATGGTGCTCAACGGCGGCACCTGGGGCACGAATGCCGCGGCCTCCTCCATCACCGAAAACCTGAACACCCTGACGCTGACCGCCACTTCCAACCTCAACTTGGGCGCCACCAGCAACGTCATCCAATTCACGGACAGCAGCGCGAAGACCTGGGCCGGCGATTCCGTTCTCTATATTAATAGCTGGAACGGCCTGTACGCCGGTGGCGGCACCGACCAAGTGTACTTCGGCACCTCCTCGGCCGGCTTGCAAGGCACCTCTTACACTGGCCAATTGGGCGAGATTATTTTTGTGAATCCGACCATCGACGGCGTGGCCCAGAGCACGAATTTCCACGCCATTATCCTGAGCACCGGTGAAGTGGTGCCCTTCCGCGCTGCCCCCGAGGCGAGCACGGTGGTGGCGGGTGCGGCCTTGGGCGCCCTAGCCCTCCTGCGTGAGTGGCGCCGCCGCAAGAGCGTTGTCTCCACCAACGTCAAATAGTGATACGGTGACACGGCAGGGCCTTGCCTTAGCTATTCTACGTTATTGCTTTGTCTTAAATTCATAAGACATTGAACGTGAGTGGTATAATTGAATTATACCGATGCTATAGTAGGTTATTCCGGGCGTGTTTTTAGGGTGAATTTTACACGTTGTTTACCCTAAAATTGAGGTAAGGACTTGCCCCCAGAAATTCCCGGGATAATCTTGAGGGCGTTCCCTAAGAAGTCCCCAGCCCACTGGAATATTTCGTCATGAACAAGCTCACCACCCTTCGCTTCGTTTCCAATCTGCGCGCTCTTGCTTTTGGTGTCGCCACCGCGCTACTCGCTGCGTCCACCGCGCACGCCGTCACGACGAACAGTGTGCTCTATAGCGTGCCGCGCCAAATCGTGCAGGGCAATATGCCGCTGACGACTTCTTACACTTTGCAAATCACCTCTCCGGTGTATTTCCCGGTCGGCGTCATCTCCCAAGTTGCCTTGAACACGACGGTGCTGACTGCTCCGGCCAATGTGAGCAACGCCACCGCCTTGAGCTTTGTCACTTACACCCCGTTGCAGACCGGCTTGGTCGGCGGCCTCGTGGCGAGCATTCCCCTCCTCAACCAGATTACTTCGGCAGTGCCCGTGCTGACCTTCACCGGCCCGAACCAGACTATTTCCGTCACCGTCAATGTGAACATTCCGGATGGCGCCTGGGCCGGCAGCTTTGGCTACGAGATTTCAACCTTCGGCTGGCCCTCCATGCTGAGCCCCAAAGGGTTTGTTGTTCCGGTCGATGACCAGGGCGCTTTCATCAATGTCACCGCCGCCCGCGTCGCCTCGGCAAATGGCCCGGTCATCACGATCAACCAGCCGATGGACCAGACGGTTTACACCTGGTATGCCGGCGATCCTTCGCTGAATATTCCTTATGAAATCGATGGCGCTACCCTCGACGGCTCGGCGCTGACCGCGATGAATGCCACCGTGACCTACGTCGATGCCAATGGTGCGACGGTCACACAGAATATGACGCTCTCTCCGGTTGGTTTGGGCGTTCCCAATACGACGACCGTGGCCACGGGAACCTTCAATGCCCCCGTCCCCGGTGTGTACACCATCAATGCCAACGACGCGAATGCGGTCGGCACCGCCAGCGCCACCACGCAGATCACCGTCCAAGTCATGGCGGGGCCACCGACAGTCTCGATCAAGTCCCCGGCTCCCAACTCCACCTATACGATGACGGCGGGAACGGAGCTGGACATCCCCTACTCTTTCACGGGTATCAGCCAATACAGCGGCATCACCCTGCTGACCGCCACGCTTGACGGTGTCCCTGTGGCCTTCACCCCGAATGGTTATGGCAATCTGACCGCCACCGGCACGGGCATTCTGCCCATCACCACCGGCGGTGAACACGTCCTCGATGTGACGGCGACGGATGCGAACGGCTTTGCGGAAACTTCGGAAAGCATTTTTGTCACGGTGGTCGCGCCGCAATCCCCGCCAGCCGTGGTCATCAACACCCCGGCGCCCAATGCCACCTTCACCCTTTATTCGGGCGGCAACTTGACAGTTCCCTTCACCTTCACCGGCTCGAGCACCATCACCCCCATCACCGCTCTCTCGGCGACGGTCAATGGCGTGCCGGTCACCTTCTCAACCAGCGGCCTGAACACGATTTCGGCCACGGGTTCGACCAATCTCACCATCACGGCCGCCGGCACCTACAATCTCAAGGTCACCGCGACCAACGCCGTTGGCACCGCCCTTGCCACCCAGAGCTTCACCGTGGTGGTGCAAAACGCACCCGGCACGCCGTTCAAGACGGGCGACTTCACCACCTACACAATCGGTGGCTGGGGCATCCGCCTCGCCGGCACAAATTCCAACTTTGCCTCCTTTGTGCAGTGGTTCAACCGCCAGTATCCGCAAGGCTTGGAAGTCGGCATCGCGGATTGCAACGGTTACTCGATCCGCTTTGTGAACCAGACGCAGTACATCACCACGACCACCGGTTCCGGTAAAAACAAAACTACCACCACGACCACTGTCCAGGTTTACGGCAGCTCGGTTTGCTCCAGCTTCATGCAGGCCAACAAGGGCAGCGGAGCGGCGCTGACGGTGGACTTGGTTGACCCGGCCTCCTCCAGCACCGGCACTTTTGGCACCCAAGTCATTGGCTGCCGCCTCGCCATTGACTATAATGGCAGCAAATACGCCAACTTGAAGATCAAGGGCACCGGCACCTGCTTTGACGGCCGCACCCTCCTCCAAGCCCAAGCCACCTTCGAAAGCATCCTTGGCGGCGCGGGCAACCGCACCGGCCTGGCCTTTGGCGATCTTACTTCGCTGGCGACCTACATCTGCTCGTCATTTGACGCCGCCGTGCCCTCCACTTGGGCCCAAGCCCATCTTACTTACTAAGTAAGCCCCGTTTCCCACAAAAAGGCCGAGCCCCAAGCTCGGCCTTTTTTATTGGGTTAAATATAAATATGAAGCATGGGACCTACCCTAATACGATGAAAACCTAACCTATAATCACGTTAGAAATGTTTCTTTTTAGAGCCACTTTGAGTGTAAAAGGGGGGGTCAAAAACGGGCAAAATTTTACAAGTAATTTACCCTATAAACCTTCATGGGGGCTTGACCCCAGATTCAACGTGGATTAACATGAGTGCATTAAATTCGAATTCCGCTCTGCGTACGCATCACCAGCCATGATCAAGTTCAACTCCTTCCGCCTCATTTCCACCTTGCGCGCTTTGGCCCTTGGCGCCACCGCCGCGCTGTTCGCCGCGCCCGCCGCCCATGCGGTGACGACCAATAGCGTGCTGTACAGCGTGCCGCGCCAAATCGTGCAGGGCAATATGCCCCTGACGACCTCGTACACCTTGCAGATCACCTCCCCGGTGTACTTCCCGGTCGGCGTCGTCTCCCAAGTCGCGCTCAACACCACGGTCCTCACCTCTCCCCCGAACGTGACGAACGCCAAGGCCCTGAGCTTTGTGACGTACACCCCGTTGCAGACCGGCTTGATTGGCGGCCTCGTGGGCAGCATTCCCCTCCTCAACCAGATCGCCTCTGCGGTGCCCGTGCTGACCTTCACCGGCCCGAACCAGACTATTTCCGTCACCGTCAATGTGAACATTCCGGATGGCGCCTGGGCTGGCAGCTTTGGTTATGAGATTTCGACTGGTGGCTGGCCCTCGATGCTGACCCCCAAGGGTCTCCCCGCCGCGGTGGACGACCAGGGCGCCTTCATCAACGTCACGGCGGCCCGCATTGCCTCCCCCAACGGCCCGATCATCTCGATCAACCAGCCGGTTGACCAGACGGTGTACACCTGGGTGGCTGGCGGCCCGGCGGTTGACATCCCCTACGTGCTCGTCGGTACCACGCAGGACGGCTCGCCCCTCACGGCGATGAACGCCACGATTTCTTACACGGACCCGACCGGCAACGTTGTCACGCAAGACTTGGGCGTCACCCCCAATGGTCTGGGCGTGCCCAACACCAATGTGACCGCCACCGGCACCTTCTCGGCTTCCACCCCCGGCATCTACACCATCAACGCCAACGACGCCAACGCCGTCGGCACGGCCACCGCCGCGGTGCAGATCACCGTTCAGGTTGTCTCCGGTCCTCCGACCGTCTCGATCGACACCCCGGACCCCGGCTCGACCTACATCACGACGCCCGGCAACTCGGTCACCGTCCCCTTCAGCTTCACCGGCACCAGCCAGTACAGCGGCGTGCGCACACTGACGGCCACGTTTGACGGCCAGCCCATTGCCATCACCACGAACGGCATTGGCAACCTCGTTGCCACCGGCGCCGCCAACCTGGTGCTCTCCACCGCGGGCGACCACGTCATCGCCGTGACTTGCACGGACGACTTTGGCACGGCCACGACGAACGAGACCATCACCCTCACGGTGCAGGCCCCGAACCCGCCGCCCACCGTCGTCATCAACACCCCGGCCCCGAATGCCACCTATACTTACACGACCGGCGGCGCGGCCCTGGTGGTTCCCTTCACCTTCACCGGCTCCAGCACGGGTGGCCCGATCACGGCGCTGACCGCCACCATGGACGGCGTGCCTGTGACCTTCACCTCGGCCGGCCTCGGCACCGTGACGGCCACCGGTTCCACGAACCTGACCTTCACCTCCGGCGGCAATCACACCCTCGCTGTCACGGCCACGAATGATGTCGGCACGGCCTCGACCTCGGAAGTCATCACCATCGTGACACAGACGCCCCAGACGAGCACCTTGAAAGTCGCCATCACCAAGCCGGTGGCCAACTCGACCTACACGCTGACCAGCAATGGCTGCCCGCTGTCGATTCCCGATGCCTTCACTTCCAACAGCACCGCCACCAGCGGCGTGACCTCCCTGGCCGTCACCTTCAATGGCAACCCGGTCTCCGTCACGACCACCACCTTGGGCAAGCCCTCGGTTACGGCGAATGGCACACTCGTGGTCACCGCCCCTGGCGTGTACACCCTCGCGGTCACCGCGACGGACCAAAATGGCACGGCTTCGACCTCGGAGACCATCACTGTCGTCGCCCCGACGCCCACCCCCCGCATCACGATTGTGAAGCCCACGGATGGCGCCCAGTACACGGTCGGCACCTCGGCCTGCCCGCTTTGGGTGCAGGTCAGCGTCACCGGCAATACGACGCCGGGCAGCACGCTCAGCACCTTTACCCTCACCTTGAACGGCCAGCCCGTGACCTACACGAGCCTGACCGGCCTGAACACCGTCTCCGCCAACGGCACGGTGAACCTGAAGATCACGACCACGGGCACCTACACCTTGGTCGCCACGACGACCAGCGGCGGCGTCTCCGCGACGGACACGAACACCTTCAAGGTCGTTCCCCCGAGCGGCTGCGGCAGCGGCTGGGGCTCGGGCTGGGGCTGGAATAACTGCGATAGCAGCAGCAGCTGGGGCGGTTCTTGGGGCAGCTCCTGGAACTGGGGCAGCTGGGGCAGCAACAGCAACTGCACGCCGACGCCTTGCAACATCAACTGGGAGCAATCCTGGTCCTGTGGCTCCTACCAGACCGGCGGCAAGACGCTGCCCTTCACCTTCCACATCCAGTACACGGGCTCCAATTGCACGAACTACTGGAACAGCTACTACAAGAATTGCGATTCCGACTACTATAACTCGGACAATGACTCGCGCAATTGCTGGGGCAACTACGGCTATGTGAACTGCGTGTACGGCAACGTGCAGAGCAGCTCCAGCTGCCTGAACAACACCTGGGACAACATCAACGGTTGCAAGTACAGCGATGACACCACGGTGAAAGTCGTCTGCTACGAGATCAAGTCGAACGGTTCCTGCAGCACGCCGGTGGTGTACACCTGCAACGCCAAGACCAACGGCTACAAGATCAGCAGCAACGACCAGTACTCCTGCAACTTCGCCACCGCCAAGGGCACGCACACCTATCGCTGCGACGTGTACTACACGGACAAGAACAGCGGCAAGCAGTGCTTCCTCGGCTCGCAGAAGTTCTACACCCGCTAAACCCGACCAAGCGGGTTGCACAAAGAGGCCGGGCTCCAAGCCCGGCCTCTTTTTTTATGCCTGTGTCCCAGGTCGCCAGCTGCCGGGCTTCATTTACCGTGGCGACTGCCGATAAATCAGGAAGGCGAGTGACACTGCCCCCTCCCCCTCTCGCGGTTACAATGACCAACCCGAACGCTAGGCCCGCCGTCCGGTCCCTTGATCAATTCACGGTGTGGATGATGACGCGCCTGACCGCCGGGCTGGCCGACACCCCGGGTATGCGGCTCGCCATTGTAGCCAGCCTGGCGGTGCTCATCGGACTGGTTGATTATACAACCGACTATGAAATTTCCTTCAAAATGCTGTATATGCTGCCGATTGCGCTGGCTGTCGCCTGGTTCGGCCTGCGGGGCGGCTTGCTGGTGAGCTTCACAAGTTTCGCCTTCTCCATTGGTGGTGATCTGGCCAACAACGCCCCCGTTTCCCTCGTGGCCGTTTCCTGGAATGCCCTGATCGGCCTCTTCGCCTTCATCGCGCTCACATTTTTTCTTCATACGTTCATGATTCTCTACCGGGAATCGGAGCAATTGGTGCTGCTGCGCACGGCCGCGCTGGAAAACGCCTCAGCCGAACGCGACCGCCTGCAGCGCGAATTGCTCGAAATCAGCGAGCGCGAGCGCAATGCCATCGGCCATGAATTGCACGACGCCCTGGGCCAGCACCTGACCGGCACCGCCATGGTCGCACAAACGGAAGCCGCGCGGCTGGCGGCCAATCGGGAGTCCGCGGTAAACGCCTGGCGCATCGTCAAGCTGATTGAGGAAGCCATCGCCCAAGTACGCCAGTTGGCCCAAGGGTTGTTGCTGGCGGAAGTCAAACCTGAGGAGCTGTCCGCCAAGCTCGAGGAACTGGCCTTTGCCACCCAGCGACAAGGCACCGTGGCCTGCGCCTACCATGTCACCGGGGAGCCGCGAGTCGCCAGTGCCTCCGTCGCCTCGCATCTTTTCCGCATTGCGCAAGAAGCCCTGCGCAATGCCACCCGCCATGCTGGCGCCGCCTCAATTGATCTGCACTTCAACAGCCATCCCAACGGTCTGGAACTCGTCATTCGGGACACGGGCATCGGCCTGCAAGCCGCGCCCACCTCGCGTCCCGGCATGGGGTTGCGCATCATGCGGCATCGGGCCGAGCTTATTGGCGGTCGCCTGACCATCCGCTCCGCCCCCAACGAGGGCACCGAAGTGGTTTGCGTGATTCCCCTCGCCCCCTTACAACCCACCCCCACCCCATCATGATTCCTTTCCGCATCAGCGTCCTCATTGTCGATGACCATCCCCTTGTGCGCGATGGATTATCCTCCATGCTGCGCAACGAGGTGGATATTGAGGTGGCCGGCCTGGCGGAAAGCGCCAGTGCCGCCATGGCGCTGGCTGAGAAAAAAAGCTTTGATGTCGCCATCATCGACTTGACCTTGAAGGGACGTTCCGGCTTCGACCTGCTCAAGGACTTTTCCGACTATTACCCCAAAACGGCGCTCCTTGTCTTGAGTATGCATGAGGAGGTCAATTATCTCGAACGCGCCTTGTCCGCCGGGGCCAGTGGCTACATCATGAAGGGCGAGGACACCCGCAATATCTGCACCGCCATCCGTACCGTCAACTCCGGCGAAATCTATGCCAGCAAGCCGATGCTGACCCGCCTGGCCGCGCGCCTGGTCGGGCGGCAGGTCAAAGTCCACGCCGACACCACTGACCCGTTGAGCGACCGTGAATTGGACGTCTTCCGGCTGCTCGGCCAGGGCTTTACCACCCGGCGCATTGCGACGGATTTGCAAATCAGCATGAAAACCGTGCAGGCCCATTGCGCCAACATCAAGGACAAGCTACGCCTGACCAATGTGAGCGAGTTGCTGCGTGAGGCGGTGCGCTGGTATGAGGCCAACCAGCAGGGCCTGACCTAACGGGTTTGCCTAAGACCGCGTACTAAAATATTTACCGCCCGGGCCCAATGGTCGGCAAGCAGCGCCTTTGGTAAAATGGGAGATGGATTCACCCCCCGCGCCGTTGGCCGCCTGGCAGGAACTCTGGCAGGCCGCGCAGACCATCCATCCTCCGGGTTCGCGCAAATGTGCATGGAACCGGGCGCGCTACATTCTGCGCGGATTTTGGCGCTGGCGTCTGACCAAAATCTGGCTGCAACGACTGATGCAGGCGGACACGCTGCCGCTCTACCGCGCGAACAAGCGCCTGGCCTTCAAACTCCAACGAAACTACCTGCGCAAGGATTGGTCCTGCGCCCAGAGGCGGCAGGCGTTGTTTGCCCATTATGAGATTCTGCCATTGCTGTTTCGTCCAGCCCATGCGGAACAAATTTTCCGCCACGGCCTTACGTTGCTCACAATGCCGTTGGAATCCCCCCCTGCCGCCCGGGAGGGTGATTTGCCCGTCCGGGTGATTGAAGTGCGGCTCATCGTCCACGAGGCATTTGAAAAGGAAGGCGAGCTTACCCTGAACATCTTTGACCGGCAGGCCCGCTTATCCCTGGCGAATTTGACTTTTTCCCTGGGCCGGGAAGGCGGGAAAAGAGTGATCTGGATTGGTGGACTCCAGGCGCAGCGCGACTTGCGCACCCGTGAATTCATCAAACGCGTCACCGCGGATCTGCATGGCCTGCGTCCCAAGGCCTTGGCCCTGTGGTGTCTGCAAACCATGGCCGACGCCTGGGGGATGCACCAAATCCACGCCGTGGGCGACGCCAACCATGTCTGCGGAAGTTTTAAGGAATTCCATGCGCAGTATGATGTCTTCTGGTCGGAATGCAGCGGCACCCAGCAAGCTGATGGCACCTGGGTACTACCCATCATTCCCATCCAAAGAGATCGTGGCGAAGTGAGGCCCGCCCGGCGCAAGGCCCATGCTTTGCGCTATGCGATGCTGAAAGTGCTCAAGCCGGAGCTACTTAATACCGTCGCCAGTCTGGCACCCATGGACCTCGGTAAGCCGATTCAAGCCAGTTGGGTGGAAACCGAAGTCGCAGTGAACAGCTAGTATTAAATAGGGAGTCGCCTGACAGCGCGAATTGGGCGACACCAGCCGCTCGCAGCCATACTCGCAACCTATTGATTATCAAAATGGTGGTGAGGGAGGGAGTCGAACCCCCGAAGGGCAGAGCCCAGCTGATTTACAGTCAGCGTCCTTTGGCCACTTGGTTACCTCACCATGGTGGAAACCCTTGAAAAAATCAGGGTCGGCCTCCCCTGCCAAGCCTATTCTGAATGTTTGGCGCCTTTTATTCCCGATGAGGGAAAAGAACCCCGGGAAACCCAGCCTGAAGAGGGCAGGCCTTCAAATTGAGTTGTCCCGCCGCAGGGGTTTGGGCACATTGGCGGTTTGATTTCCACCTGCCCAGCCATGGCCCAACCTGTTTTCCGTCTTGAGGTGCATTTTTCCGGCCGTGTGCAAGGGGTGGGTTTCCGCTACACCACGCGGCAGATTGCGCTGGGCTACACCGTCACCGGCCTGGTGCGCAACCTCGAGGATGGACGCGTGCAAATGATCGCCGAGGGCGCCGAGACTGAAGTGCAGGAATTTCTGCGTGAAATCCAATCGCAGATGCAGCACCATATCAAGGAAACCACGGTTGCGACACTGGCCGGGCCGGCTGAATACCGTGATTTCCAGATTGGCTGATTCACCCCGCCCCATGTCCACTCCCGCCATTTGCATCAAAAACCTGACGAAGGACTTTCGTCTGGGATTGCGTTTGGTGAAGCTGCGGGCGGTCGAAAACCTCTCGTTCACGGTCGCGGACAATGAGGTTTACGGCCTCTTGGGCCCCAATGGCTCCGGCAAAAGCACCACGATGAAGATCATCCTGGGGCTCTTGGAGCCCACCGAAGGCCAATGCGAGGTGTTTGGCCTCCCCAGCCGCTCGGTGGAGGCGCGCCGGTTGGTGGGCTATCTGCCCGAGTCCCCTTATTTTTACCGTTTTCTGACGGGCCGGGAACTCATCGCCTATTACGCTGACATCTGCCAAGTACCCAGAAGCGAGCGCACCCGCCGCGTGAGCGATGTTCTCGAACTGGTGGGGCTGACCCAGGCGGCTGACCGGCGCGTGGGCACCTACTCCAAAGGAATGCTGCAACGCGTGGGCCTGGCCCAGGCCATCGTCCATGACCCGCGTTTGGTCATCCTTGATGAGCCCACGGCTGGCGTGGACCCCATCGGGTCCGAAGCCATCAGCAAGCTCATCATCGAATTACGCCACCGGGGGAAAACAGTGTTGTTGTGCTCCCATCTGCTCGCCCAGGTCGAGGATGTGTGCAACCGCGTGGCCATCCTGAATCAAGGCCACCTCGTGGCGGAAGGCAAAGTGGCCGACCTGTTGCGCCGGGAAGGCCTGAGCAATTTGGCCATTCAGAACTTCACCCCGGCCCTGCGGTCGGAAATCGAAACGGTGCTGGCGCGCCACGGCGCCAAACTGCGCAGCGTGGGCGATTCGCGTATGTCCCTGGATGAACTCTTTCTCGAGAAAATCGGCGCCCCGGCGGATAAAGCAAAGGAGGGCCGACCATGAGGCAGGCTTGCAGCCATATCGTGCAAATCGCGCGGCTGACGTTTCTCGAAGCCGTGCGCCAGCGCTTTTTCAATTTTGTGCTCGTGCTGATGCTGGCGCTCATCGGCAGCGCGAGTTTTTTCCGGAAATTTGACTTCGGCTACTCGGAGTTGCGCTTCATCGCCAATTTTGGAATGGGCGGGCTGGAGTTCTTCGGCGCCATTCTGGCCATCGTGGCCACGGCCCAGTTGTTTTTCAGCGAGATTGAGAACCGCACGGCTCTCACCCTGCTGGCCAAGCCCGTGCGGCGCTGGTCCTTCATCGCGGGGAAGCTGCTCGGGGTGATGTTGCTGATGCTGGTGTTTGTGGCGGTGCTGACCCTGGCTCTGGGCCTCTACTTGTGGTGGCGGGAAGGGCAGTTGGTCGATCGCTGGCACGAGGCCTTTTTGTCCAAAGAAGCCGATTCGGAGTTTCCCGACACGTTGAAAGTGCAGTTTGGCGGCCTCGCCCTCGATGCGCTGATTCAGTGGGTAAAGTTCAACGTGCTGGCGGCCATAACGATGCTGGTGGCGAGCTACTCCAACACCAATCTTTTCAGCGTGGTTATCTCGTTTTTCATGTACCTCATCTGCCAGCTGCAGTACATCGCCAAGGACTCGGTGGAGCAAATCACCGTGGTCCCGCTGCAGCGGCTGGCCAAACTGTTGAGCCTCTTGTTCCCCAACTTCCAGTTGTTCTCCGTGGGCGACCTGTTGATCTTTCATGCGAAGGTGCCCGTGGCCTACAGCGCCATCCTGGAGGCGCTGGGCTATGGCGCGGTTTACGTTCTGGTTTTCCTCGCGTTGGCGGTGTACAGCTTCCGCAACCGCGAAATATAACCCGCCGACTTTGCCATGGCCATCGACCGCAGCTCCTGGTTCTGGCGCAAAGGCCGCCCGCTGGCCGTCAGCGTAATCGTGCTGTTTGGCACCGGCCTCCTCCTCCAACCTCTGCAAAACAGCGTCTGGCAGGAAGTCCGCTCACGGCAGCCCGCCCTCAATCTTAAGGACCTGGGGGAAAATGTGGGCCAAGGAATGCTGCTGGGGGTGCTGGGCGGCTTCCGCTCCATTCTGGCGGATTTTGTGTGGATCAAAGGCTACGACTACTGGGAGAAGAAAGACCGCGCCAATACGGAGGCCTCCCTCGCGCTGGCTGCCACCATGGACCCCGGCAACCTCATGTTCTGGGATGAAGGCTCGAGCATGATCGGGCTCGATATTCCCGCCTGGCGTCTGCGGCAGCCGGGGCCTCCTCCCACCGAGGCTGAGATGAACCAAATCAACCGTACGCAAGCCGAGCGGGCGGTTGATTTCCTGGAGCGTGGCCTGCGATTTGTGCCCAACAGCTACCGCCTTTACTGGGACCTCGCCACACTTTACCAAACCCGGCTGCACGACTTGCCCAAGGCGGCGGAAATGTACCGTCGGGCCTCAGAAGTGACGAGCGTCCCCTTCCTGGCCTCCCGCAGCTATGTCCGGCTGCTGCGCCAGATGCACCGCGACCAAGAGGCCTATGATTATATGCTGAAGTTCTACCCCACCCTGCCCAATGGTGTGCCCGATGTGCAAAAAGAACTGATGTGGGGTTGGATCCGCGGTCTGGAAGAAACTTTGAAAATCCCCCCCGAAAAGCGCCTGCCGGACTCAATGGCCCCGCCCGACTGGAAGGCCGAGGACTACATGGACGATTTTCACGACATGACCACCCCCATCTTTAGCAAATGATACCCCACTAAACAGCGGGCGGGATAAAGGGTAAAAGGTGTGCGGTTTTTCTTGCGCTGATGCATGGGTGGGGCAACGTTGAGGCATGGCCGGTGCTGATTCCACCTTTGTCCACCTTCACGTCCATACCGACTTCAGCCTGCTCGATGGGTGCAGTCGGATTGACGTATTGTGCAAACGTGCCAAGGAGCTCGGCCAGCCCGCCATCGCCATCACCGACCATGGCAACCTGTTCGGCGTGGTGGATTTCATGCTCGAGGCCAAGAAGCATAGCCTCAAGCCCATCGTCGGCTGCGAGGCCTACCTCGTTATCGACCATGCCCGCACTGAAAAGCCCGAGCGGTCGAAGCACCATATGTATCATATGGGCCTCATCGCCCGGGATTTTGCCGGCTACCAGAACCTGACGAAACTCATCAGCGATGCCCACACCAAGGGCTTCTACTACCGGCCGCGCACCGACCTGGAGATGCTGGCCCGCCATGCGCAAGGGCTCATCGGTTTCAGCGGCTGCCTGGCCTCCTGGATACCCCAGATGCTCATGCAAGACCGGTGGGAGGACGCCCGCACCGCCTGCGGCAAAATGGTGGAAATTTTTGGCCGGGACCACTTTTTCATCGAGTTGCAGGACCATGGCATCGCCGACCAGCGCAAAGTGCTGCCGGGGTTGCTCAAGCTGGCCAAGGAGTTCAAACTCAAGACGGTGGCTACCAATGACGTGCACTACGTCAATGCGGGCGATTGGGCCCCGCACGACGCCCTGCTGTGCATCCAGACCGGCACCAAGTTGGCCGACTCGGACCGGATGCGCTTTGACACGCGGGAATTCTACCTCAAATCGCGCGCAGAGATGGAAAAGCTCTTTGCCGAGGTGCCCGACAGCGTGCTGCAGCCGATGCTCGTCGCCGAGATGTGCGACATGCAACTGCCCTTCGGTAAAAACAACTACCCGGTTTTCAAGCTGCCGGTGGAGCTGAAGGCCCGTTATCCCAAAAACACGGAATACCTGCGCGAATTGTGCCTCGGCGGGTTGCAGACACGCTATGGGGTGGACGCCAGCAAGCCGGAAACGGCTGTGGCCGGCCGGCCCGCGGGTTTTGGCAAGGACCTGATTGAACGCATCAATTTCGAAATCGGCGTCATCGAAAAAACCGGATTTGTGGATTACTTCCTCATTGTCTGGGATTTCATCGATTGGGCGCGCCGACAAAGCATCCCCGTCGGCCCGGGCCGCGGCTCCGGCGCCGGCTGCCTGGTGGCCTATCTGCTGAAAATCACCGATATTGATCCGCTGCGCTTCGGCCTGCTGTTCGAACGCTTTCTGAACCCCGAGCGCGTTTCGCCGCCGGACTTCGATATCGACTTTTGCATGCGGCGGCGCGGTGAGGTCATCGAGTATGTGCGCGGAAAGTACGGGCAGGACTGCGTGGCCAACATCATCACCTTCGGCACCTTTGGCGCCAAGATGATCGTCCGCGACCTGGCGCGGGTGAACAGCATCGAATACGCCGAGGCCGACCGCATTGCCAAAATGGTGCCGGATGACCTGAACATCACCCTGGCCGACGCCCTGGCCAAGTCATCCGAGCTACAGCAAGAGTACAAGGTCAACCCCATCGCCAAGCTGATCATCGAGCAAGGCCAGGTTATCGAGGGCATGGCGCGCAATTCAGGCACCCACGCCGCCGGCATCATCATCGCCGACCGGCCGCTGACGGAGCTTATTCCCGTTACCCTGCAGGAAGGTGCGCTGACGACCCAGTACCCGAAAGACCCGGTGGAGAAGCTCGGATTGCTGAAGATGGACTTTCTCGGACTGAAGACGCTGACCGTCCTGGCCGATGCGCAGGATAATGTGCGCCGCACCCGCGAAAAACCCAAGTTTGATGTCGAAACCCTGACCTTTGACGATGCCCGGACTTTCCAATTGTTGAACGAGGCGCGCACCATCGGCGTGTTTCAGCTCGAATCCGGGGGGATGCAGAACCTGTGCCGCCAGTTCTCCATCTCAAATATTGACGAAATCATCGCCCTCATCGCGCTCTACCGCCCGGGGCCGATGGAGTTCATCCCTGAGTACATTGCCGGCAAAAAGAACCCCGCCTCCATCAAATACCCCCACCCCTTGCTGGAGGAAGTATGCCGTGAGACGTATGGCATTCTCGTGTATCAGGAACAGGTGATGGATGCCGCGCGCCGCATTGCGGGCTACTCGCTGGGCGGTGCCGACATTCTGCGCCGCGCGATGGGCAAAAAGGACGCTGCGGAAATGGCCCGGCAAAAAACCGTCTTTATCGCCGGGGCCGCCAAGACCAACAAGATTCCCGCCAAACAGGCGGAAGACATCTTCGCCTTGTTGGAAAAATTTGCACAATACGGTTTCAATAAGTCGCACTCCGCGGCCTACGCCATCCTGAGCTACCGCACGGCCTACCTGAAGGCCAACTATCCGGTCGAGTTCATGGCGGCCGTGCTGTCCAACGAACTGGGCGACTCGGACAAGGTGGCGCACTTTGTGGCGGAAGCCGCCAACCTCGGCATCGCCGTGCTGGGGCCCGACGTCAACCAGTCGCGGGAAAATTTCACCCCCCTGCCCGACCTCTCGCCCACCGCCAGCGCCGCCGCCCCCGGCTCCATTCGCTTCGGTCTCGGCGCCATCAAAGGTGTGGGTGACATGGCGGCAAAGATCATCCTCGAAGAGCGCGATTCCAAGGGCCCGTTTGCGGATTTCGCCGATTTCATGCGCCGGGTGGATGGTCGCGCTGTCAACAAACGCGTGCTAGAATGCCTGATCCGCACCGGAGCATTTGATTTCACCAAGGCCGACCGCCAGCACCTGCTCGACTCGCTCGATAGTTTCATGGCTGACGCTGCCTCCCATCAAAAGGATCGGGCCGCCGGCCAAGGCTCGCTCTTTGATGCGCTGGGTAGCTCCTCTAGCGGCACCCAGGGTCAGCCTGGCGGCTCGCATACCGTGCGGGTGAACACCACCGGGCCCATCATGGCCCTTGCCGAACGCCTTAAGGCTGAACGGGAACTGCTGGGCTTTTACACTTCCGGCCACCCGCTCAATGTGCTCGCGGGGTTGGACGACTTTATCGACACCGTCTCCGAAACCACGCTGCCGACACTCAAAGACCGCACGCCCTTCCGCCTCTGCGGCGTGGTGACGAGCGTCGTCAAGCGCATCTCGAAGCGGGACAACCGGCCGTGGGCATCCTTCATCCTCGCCACCCGGCGCGGCAACTTCCAGGCCAACGCCTTTTCCGACACCTATGAGAAATACCAGAACCAGCTGGTGGACGGCGCCGCCGTGGTGGCCAGCGGTGATGTGCGGCATGATGAATTTCGCAACGAAAACCGGCTCACGGTCCAGGAAATTGCGGGCATTGAGGAAAAGGTGCCGATCCTGCTGAAGCGCGTGCAATGGATCCTGCACTCCGAGCCGCGCGCTGAAGAATTCTTGCGTCTGCTCGCGGCGCAAATCCGCGAGAAACCCGGCACTACTGCCACACTGGTTTCATTTCAGCAGCAAAATGGCCAATTGTTGGAGCTGGAGCTGCCCGCCTCGTCCAAGATCTCCCTCAAACTTCCGGATTACCGCGCCCTGCGCCAACACGCCGCTGTCAGCGCTGTGACGGTTGATCTCATGCCCCAGCCGGTACCCGAAGCCCGCTGGCCGCGCAATGGGCGCTAAGGCCAGAATTTCAGATTCGCCCCATGCTGTCGAAAATTGCATTGGACAAGCGGATGCTCCCTGCCAAGCTCGTGGGCGATTGCGCGCCATGGACCCTCTTGAGATAGTATCCGATGCCGTCGGCTATTGGCATATTTTGTTCATCGATTTGGTCGCCTACTCCCAGAAAGATGCCGCCGAGCAGCGCAATGCCATCAACTGGCTGACCAAAATTGTCGCCGACAGTGCCGTCCTCAAGACCAAGCCCAAGCCGAGGATTATTTATCTGCCCACCGGCGACGGCATGGCTGTCTGCCTGGACAATTATCCCGAGCGCACGCTCGAGCTGGCCTGCGAGCTGCACCGTTCCTATGGCGGGGAAAAAACCCAGCTGCGCATCGGCATTTGCTCCGGCATCGCCTTTGATATCGAGGACATCAACCGGCGACCCAACCTGGCCGGCTCGGGACTCAATCTGGCCCAGCGCATCCTCAATTGCTGCAACCCGGGACACATCCTCATGGCCAGTATGCTCGGCGCCGACTTGATGGAAATGAAGCAATGGCGCGATAAATTGCACGGCCCTTACCCCTTTGAGGTCAAACACGGCCAGCAACTGGCCGCCTTCAATTTTTATGACGAAGCCGCCGGCATCGGCAACCCGGCGGAGCCCACCGAATACCGGCTGGCCGGCAAACGTTAACCCAACAAGCGGTCTTAACCGCCAGTGGGAACATCCAAATCGAAGGGCACGTAACGTTCGCGATCGTTGATTTTAACCTGGGCCCAGAGTCGGTAATGGCCGGGCTGCGCAAAATTAATCTGAAAAGCCAGTGATGGCTGCAGGGGCTCCGTTTCGTGGCCGGTGAGCGTCGGGTGCAGATGCGCCAGCCCATGGCGCGCGGGGTCAAATGCCACCATGTGCGCCAGCGTGCCCATGATGGGCTGCAACTCCACCTTGCCGCCGTCAGCCCGGTGCACGGTGAGCGTCAAAATCACGTCGGTGTTGAGCAAAGCCTGCCCTTTGGGCACCTCCAGTGTGTAGCTATAGCCATCGTCCTGATACGGTGCGAGACCACGATGCACGGCCGCGCCTTCCTGGCCGGGGACGGAAATTTTGGTTTCGCCGATCATCTCCCGCATCGAGAGCGTGGGGATGAATTGCGCATAGACGCGGTAAGTTCCGGCGTTATGCGGGGTGAAGGCAAAGGTCCATTCCCCGGTGTCGCCCACCGGCTCGGGATGGATGTGCTGGTAGTCCTCCAGATTGGCGCTCACCAGCAACAGGTGCAGCTTGCGCGTTTGGGATTCAGCCAGCTGGGAAGGCTGGATAGGATCCTTGTTGCCGGCAATTTCCAGCTTCAGTCGGTAATGGGCCTCCATTCCCGGTGACGCATCGTGGTCGGCAGCCAGATCCACGGTGACCGGGAACGGCAATTTTTCCAAATCCACAAAATAGGCCGCGCCCGAGCCGCAAAACTGGAGGCCATCCGCCGTCACCACCGTCTGCTCATAATGCAAAAAATTGCAGTTGCCGCCCGGCATGGCGCGCAAGGCAAAGTAGCCGCCGGCAAAAACCGCGGTAAGCAAGCCTATCTGAAGGGCTGAGCGCATACGGGGTTCAGGATTTGGGGGAAGAAGCGGGCGTCAACCGATCCAGAAACTCTTTTACCGTCCACAACTCGCCCTGTTTGCGGTAAGTGATCCGACCTTCCGGGCTGACGATAAGCGTCGCCATGGAGTGCACCAAGGTGCCGTTTTCCTGCTTGATGAGGATGCCGAATTGCTGGAGCGCCTCTTTCATCTCCTCCGGCGGAGCGGTGAGCAGCTGGAAATTGGCCAGGTCCATGCCATACGCATCCGCATATTGGCGCAATGCCCCCGGCGTGTCATGCTCGGGGTCGAAGGAAATGGTGACCAGGGTGATGTTCGGAAGATTCGCCTGCTTCACCTCCTTTTGCAGCTGCACCATGCGCTGCGAGTTGGCCGGGCACATATTGGGGTTGGTGCAACGCGTGAAGATGAAATTGATGACCAGCCATTGCCCGCGCAGATTGCCGGGCCGCACGATCTGGCCATTCTGGTTGTAGAACGCGAATGGGGGCAGGCCGTCGCCCACATCGCGGTAGGCATCACGCCCCAGATCAACCAAATCGCGCCGGAGTTGAGTCGTGGCCTCGGTGGTGGCTTTCACCAGCTCCGGGTCCGCCGGCCAAATACCCTCCAACCGCCAGGCACCGTCGCTTTTGGTCAATTCGCCCTGTACTTGGTGTCCCGTATAGCCGACCAGGGCATCCCCAGCCGCTACCTTGACGACTTGGGTGCCATCCTTATCCGGGGCAGGCAAGCCCGTTCCCTTAAGCGTGAGCGTGGTAGCCTGGGCATCCGCGGAAATAACAGTAAAAGAGCTGCTACCCGTTGCAGCAACAGGGGCGGAAGCCGTCGACGATGCCGGGCAGCCAGTCAACAGCATAGCTGCCATGACCACAAAGAACCACCCCAGGCTGTTTCGCCGGAAACCAGAATCCTTTTTAACCATCGGGCCAGACTATCACCTCCCGCTGAGCCTGGCAAGGATGCGACCCGGTTTAACATGGGGAGGAATCAATTAGATTAGGCTGAATTATGTAGCGTAAACACCGTTAGTAACAACGAGTTAATCCCCCAATTCTTTTTTTGACAAACAGCGGGCGAAAAGTTAGTTTGATTTCAACCCGGTGCCAGGGTCCGTAACGGCAAAATACTCGCTAACACCCGGCGCCAGGGTTTCTCGGCAAGTTCGCTCCCCCATAAGCTGCTTGTCGAAACATGTCTTGGAAAGACGCTAAATCTGACGCTACTGTCTGGCTGGAAAATCTTGGCCTGCCCCAGGACCTGAAAGGCCAGGAGATTAATCTGGACGCGATCACCAAGGAGCTGCCTCAAAAGGGCCGTTTCCGTGAAATGGTGGTGCGGGCCATTGCCCGTCAATTGAAGTCGCGCGGGGCTAAGATCATTCAATAGGCACCCTATTTTTGCAATGCATTGCAATGTGCCGCAATGCCGTGTTCTTTCAGAGGCGCGAATAATAAATTATCTTTATGTATATTATATTGGTGCCCAGCAGGTTAGGAAGACGCCCAATTTTCGGCATGGTTCTGGCGTATGTTGAACACATCATGTCCTGGAAAGACGCCAAAAAACAGGCCACCACGTGGCTGCAGGAATTGCATTTGCCGAAAAATATGCAAGGGCAGGTGATCGACTTGTCCAACTTAAGCGCCAAATTGGGCCTCGAAGGCACCTATCGTCAAATGGTGCTGCGGGCTGCCGGGCGGGAATTGCGCCATCGGGGCGCCAAATTGAAATAAAATTTCGCAATGCTGTGTCAGGGCCCTGTCGCGGGTGGTTGCGCCTCCGGAAAACGCGGTGGATCCAAGACTCGCGCCAGCATCCACACCGCATCACCCAAATCCGGCCCAGGGTGATAAAAGGCATCGCCATTGGCCAAAGTTACGGTCCGTAATAGCGATGTATTCGCGGTTCCTTCTGGCGGCAGGGGGGACGAAGGAATGGCAACCACGATATCCGGCGCCACTTGCAGCCCACTTTCCGGTGAAACTTGCACCCAAGCCTTGTTTCCACGCGGCAACGCATTCCGTCCACCGGCCGCAATAAGTACGTCATCCACATAAGAACCCGGGGCCGGAGAAATGCCATCCATGGTAATAAGTACACGCGGACGCTTTTCAGCGGGCACTCCATGCCAGCGCCGCTCGGTCAGGGCACAGATGTCCTCTATATGCTTGGCCAGGGCGGCGCCCGCCGCCGCGTGGCCAGTGGCAGCACCCAGCATCCGCAAATCCGCCAGGACACCTGCTAGGCTTTCCGGATGCAGTACAACCACAGACAGCCCAAGGGAAACCAACTTGTCCTGCAAAGTCTTGTCCACCAGCCAGGGGATGACCACCAAGTCCGGCTTGAGCGACAAAATCCCCTCGTAATCCGGATCCACCATGCCGCCGATGCGCCGGACATGGCTTTCATCCGCAGGCGGAATCACACAAAAGCGTGTCGCCCCGACGATTTGCGCATGGGCATCTTCCGCCAACAGCATATCCGTGGCTGCCGGAGAGATGCTGACGATGCGCTGCGGCACCGTGGCCAGGGCGACCGACCGGTTCGCACCATCCTTCAAGCCAATGGCGGGTGCCGTCGTGGCGGCTGGCGATTGCTCAACAGATTTTTCGCAGCCGGTGAAGGCCATCATCGCCAGCAAAGCCAGCATTCCTCGTCGTCGAACTGTGCCACGAATACGCATACATTCAACGCAGCAGCACCACCACATCATCCGGATCAGCGTACGCGTAAAGGGTTTTCTCCCGGCGGCCTTCCCACGAGCGTGGGTTAAGCTCGCAGATGCGCAAGGGCTGGCCACTGGTGACAAATTCATAATGGGCCACTTCGCCATAGTAGGATACCTGCCCAATGCGGCCGGTGACCGTGTTTTCCTCCGCCGGCATTTCCAGCAGGCGCAGGCATTCCGGCCGGATGGAGAGCACCACCTTGCTGCCCTCCACCGGCAGGGAATCCGGATCCGCCAGGGCGCCTTCAAAGTCGCCAAAAGCCGTGCGCACAAAGGCGGCACCGGCATCCGCGTTCCGGACTTCGCCCTCGATAAAATTTGTCTCACCAATGAAATCTGCGACAAAACGGTCCCGCGGCCGCCGATAGAGCAGCCCGGGCGAGGCCACTTGGCGGACTTTGCCCGCAGCGAGCACGGCGATGCGGTCGGCTAGGGAGAGAGCTTCCTTTTGGTCGTGGGTCACATAAATAGCGGTGAGGCCCGTTTCCTTGCAAATTCGACGGATTTCCAGCCGTAAGTCCTGGCGCAGACGGGCGTCAAGGTTGGACAATGGCTCATCCAGCAACAAACAACGTGGCTGGATGACGAGTGCCCTGGCCAAGGCCACGCGTTGCTGCTGCCCGCCGGAAAGTTGGTGGATGCGCAAACCTTCCTGGTCGCTCAACCGGACCATGGCCAGAGTCTCGGCCACGCGTTGGGCGATCTCCTCACGTGGCCTTTTTTGCTGTTTGAGGCCAAAGCCCACATTGTCAGCCACGCTCAAATGCGGCCACAAGGCATAGTTTTGAAAAACCATGCCGGTTTGGCGCAAATGCGGCTCGACGCGGGTGACATCATCCCCGCCAAAGAGGATGCGGCCCGCATCCGGCGTCTCCAGCCCCGCCAGGCAGCGCAGGAGCGTCGTCTTGCCCGCGCCACTGGGCCCCAGCAGGAAATACAGTTCGCCGGCCTCAATCTCCAAGCTCACCCCATCCAGCGCCGTGACAGCGCCAAAGCGTTTGACCACGTTTTCGACACGCACAGCGACCATGCCAAGAAAGGTGCGTGTCATCGCCGGGGAGTCAAAACCAATCGCCAGGCTGCGGTGGGAAATGTTACAAAAGTATGCGCCGCTCAATGCGTTAGATTCTTGACTCCCCCCGCCAGAAGGATTGTGTGAGGAATGCACACTTTCCACCACCGCCGCCCCGCGCCAACGACCCACGCATCATGAAAAGCGACCTAGCCCAAGTCGTCGTCAGCGAAGACGACATCAAGCGCCGCATCGCGGAACTCGGCACCCAATTGACAGAACTTTACCGCAAAAAGGGCGTGGAGGAAGTCAGCGCCATCTGCATCACCAACGGCTCCATCATGTTCGCGGCGGACTTGCTGCGGCAAATCAATGTGTATGTGCGCATGGACTGCGTGCGCGTCTCCTCCTACAAGAACGAAGACCGTCCAGTGACCGAACCCGAAATCATCGACCAAATCCGCCTCGACCTGACGGGCCAGCATGTGCTGCTGATTGACGATATTCTCGACACCGGCCACACACTGGACAAGGTAACCCGCATTCTCCGCGCGCAGAAGCCGGCCTCGTTGCAAACCTGTGTGCTGCTTAATAAAAAGCGCCGCAAGCAGGTGAAGGCCATGCCCGACTTCGTGGGTTTCACGATTCCCGACCATTTTGTCGTCGGCTATGGCCTTGATTTCGCCGAGCGCTATCGCAACCTGCCGTGCATTGGTGTGTTGAAGCCAGAGCTGCAAAACCCGCCCAATTGGTGCGCCGCACGCAAGGACGCCCGCCCCGCCTCACGCCGCTAGGGCGATGATGCGGGTTTCTTAAGAAATACGATTAACGCCCCATCCGGTGCCGGCGAACCGGTGGGAGCTTCACCGCGAATAGTCTGCGCCGCCAGCAATGCCCGCGCGGAAGCCGATCGGGGGCCAAACTGGCCCGCCGTCACCGTCCATAACAACTCAGCCTGGCGCCGGTCACCCGTTTTCCAATAGGCCGAACCTGCGGCCAGAGCCAGGCTGTCGTCCATGGTTTTCACATTGGCGAGATGCTCAAGCTGATGTCGCCAGCCGGAGATTGTGTCACTGCCGCGCACCTCGCCGTCCATCACTGCCTGGTTAAAATAACTGAGCACCGCGATACGCCGGGCATCGGGGCGGGCGGGATCGCGCAACAAAGCCTGCTCGGCCAATCGGCCAGCCTCCGCATCGTCACCCACCTGGGCCGCGGCATTGGCGGAAAGCAATTCGTCTTGAATGAATGTCGCCTCGTCATGCGCCTCAAAGAAATTCGAAAAGGTGATAAATGCCGCCACCGGCACCGCGAGGGCAAGGGCCAGGATTTTGCCGCGGGCCACCTTGGCCCAGCCCGGCCAGGCCGCCCAGCCGCCAGCAAGCAGGCAGAGCAACGCCATCAATGGCAGGCGAAAACGCCCGCTGGCATAATACAACAACACACCTGCCGCATAGGTAAAAAATGCCACCGAGACCGCCGCAATCATTGGGCAATTAAACTCCGCCGCCAAAGTGCCCTTCCCCCGGCCGCGCAACGCCAGGATGCCCGCCGACAGCACCAGCAAAATCCCCCACCCCAGCAAGTTCCACCATAGGAAAGGCGACTCCGCCTTGTGCCAGGCGTAGGTCTTGTTGTTATACTGATCGAAATCGTTGAATAAATAGTAAGTCTTCCTCCCCAGCAAACCAAGCCACTCACCCGGCGCCGACTGGATGTGCGCCCGTGCCTGCTGATTCCAGTAGGCATTCATGTCGGCTATTGCGATGGGCCCCTGCTGAGCAGTGGCCTTGGCATACAAAAGCTCAGATTCCTTGCGCGCGGGGTTCTCGCCCGGAGCGATGTCAGTGAACAAGCCCTGCTGGGCGTAGTAACGGCCATTGGCGCCCGCCTTGTTGGCGGCGTAAAAATTATAGGAGCCTTGCGTGGGCAGGATGGCGAATTCCCCACCCCAATACTTTTGCACCCCTCCCACGGCCAGCAGCACCGCCAGCGCCCCAGCCCAAGCCAGCGCATCCGACCAGAGCAACCTCCACCGGCAGGCCAGCCATCCGCACAATAAGGGCGCTATAAAGACCCACGGAAGAAAATGCGGCCGGGCGGCCACCGCCAAGCCCAGCAAAAGCCCTCCCCCGGCGGCGCTGAATTTCCCAGCCCGCGGGTGCGACCACCCCACCAGCGCCCAAACTGCCAACGCCAGCGACGGCACCGCATCCAGCGCGTCCAATGCGTAAAAGAGCGCCACGGGGTTCAAGCCCCACAATCCGGCTGCGATTAGGCCTGCAACTTCGGCGCGGGGGCCGTCCCACACCTGCCGCGCCAGTCGCGCCAACCCAAGCGTGATGAAAAAATGGCTCAACAACCCCAGCAGCGCGGCAAACGCCGGCAAGGCATACGTATGGAGCCCCAGCTTGAGCGGGATGGCCAGCACCGCCGGGTACAGCATGGCACGGTAAAACGGCTCATGCGCCAGGGTGCCGTCGGCAATTTGGCGGGCCAGCGCAAGGTTCTCCGCCGCATCCAGCTGCGGCGCGCGGCCCAGCGGCGTCTGGAGGAACCATAAGAGATACCCGATACCATAGAGGCCAATGGCCAGCGTCAGTCCGATGGCATAGCCGCTTACCCGCGGGCGCACGGTGCTCGCGGCCGGCGAGGGCGGGCGAGCGGAAGCTTTCACCGGAAAAAGCTGTATTTCACGATGCAGTAGAGCGCGCGGAAACCGTCCTTCCAGCCGATCTTCTTGCCCTCGGCATAGGTGCGTCCGAAATAGGACACACCGACTTCGTACATACGCACCCGCAGTTTCGCGATTTTGGCCGTGACCTCGGGCTCAAATCCAAAGCGCTTTTCCTCCAATTGGATCTTCTGGAGAATTTCACGACGGAAGGCCTTGTAGCAGCATTCCATGTCCGTGAGGTTGAGGTTGGTGCACATATTCGAGAGCAGGGTCAACACCTGGTTGCCCACCATGTGCCAGAAAAGATGGACGCGGTGCACACCGCCGCCAATGAAGCGTGAGCCAAAGACCACATCCGCCACGCCGTCTTCAATGGGTTTTAGCAAGGCAGGCAGCTCCGCCGGGTCGTACTCCAAATCGGCATCCTGCACGACAATGATGTCGCCTGTCGCGGCGGCAAAACCGGCATGCAGCGCAGCGCCCTTGCCGCCATTTTGCCGCTGGGGCAGCAGGCGGATGCGTGGCTCCGTTGCGGCCAATTCGGCCACTTTTTCACGGGTGGAGTCCTTGGAGCCGTCGTCAATGACGACGATCTCCTTCAAATTCATGCCCGCATCAAGCACGCGCTTGAGCAGGATGATAACCGTGCGTTCTTCGTTATAGACGGGGACAATGACGGAGACCTGCATCATCCTACGGTAGTCGTTTTCCCCCAGTGTGTTAAAGCCTAAAATTCCGTTATTTTTAGGGATGTTTTGACCCTGCCGCCCAACCCGTTATCGTGGCACCCATGCGCTGCTTTTTGCGTTGGATATCTGCCGCGGCGTTGCCGGCCTTGCTGGCTGGCTGCGCCCATTCTGCCATGCCCTTGCCCTACCCCGCCACCCGCGCCACCGACCAGGTGGACCTCTATCACGGCGTCAAAGTCGCCGACCCCTACCGCTGGCTGGAGGACGATAACTCAGCCGAGACCAAGGCCTGGGTCGAGGCGCAGAACAAACTTACCTTTGGGTTTCTTGACCAAATCCCGGAGCGCACCACGATTCGCAACCGGTTGACCAAACTCTGGAACTACGAGCGTTATGGCGTGCCCTTTAAGGAAGGTGGGCGCTACTTCCTGTTCAAGAACGACGGCCTGCAAAACCAAAGCGTGCTCTACACGATGTCGGCGCTCGATGCCCCGCCGACCGTGTTGCTCGACCCCAACAAGCTTTCCTCCGACGGCACAGTGGCGCTCGCCGCCGAAGTGGTGAGCGACGATGGCAATTTGATGGCCTATGGCCTGTCCGCCGCGGGCTCCGACTGGCAGGAATGGAAAATCCGTGACACGCGCACCGGCCAGGACCTGCCCGACCATCTCCAATGGATAAAATTCTCCGCCCCAACCTGGACCAAGGACGGCACGGGGCTTTACTACAGCCGGTTTGACGAGCCCAAGCCCGGCGCGGCGCTGACTGACCTCAACAAATTCCAAAAAATCTACTACCATAAGCTCGGCACACCCCAGGCGGAGGACAAATTAATCTATCAGCGTCCCGACCATGACGACTGGGGCTTCGACCCCGTGGTGACGGAGGATGGCCGCTACCTCGTCATCAACATCTCCACCGGCTCCGACCAGCGCAACCGCATCTACTACCTCGACCTCACCCTGCCCGGCGCGCAGGTGACTCCCTTGCTCGACGAATTTGACGCGCAATATGCCTTCATCGGCAACAGCGGCTCGGTGTTCTGGTTCCAGACCAACCTCAATGCGCCGCGTGGCCGCATCGTCGCCATCGACCTTCTGAACAACGTGCGGGCCAACTGGCGCGAACTCGTGCCCGAAGGGCAGCAAACGCTCGAAGGTGTCTCCGCGCTAAACAACTCCTTTGTGTGCACCTACCTCAAGGACGCGCACAGCCAGGTCAAGGTCTACGGGCTGGACGGCAAACTCCAGCGCGAAGTGACGCTGCCGGGCATCGGCACCCTCTCCGGCTTCCCGGGCAAGCTGCAGGACACGGAGACGTTCTATATGTACACGAGTTTCACCGTGCCACGCACCATCTACCGCTATGACCTCGCCAGCGGCCGCAGCACCATCTTCCGTCAGCCCAAGGTGGACTTTAACCCCGCGAACTACGAGACCGCACAGGTCTTTTACACCAGCAAGGACGGCACACGCGTGCCGATGTTTCTGACGTATAAAAAAGGCCTCAAGCTCAACGGTGCAAACCCGACACTACTCTATGGCTATGGTGGTTTCGACATCAACGTGACACCGTATTTCAGCGTGGCGAACCTTGTGTGGCTCGAGATGGGCGGGGTTTACGCCGTGGCGACACTGCGCGGCGGCGGCGAATATGGCGAGGACTGGCACCAGGCCGGGATGAAGCTGAAGAAGCAAAACGTGTTCGACGATTTCATCGGCGCGGCGGAGTGGCTCACCAGCCATTACTACACCTCGCCTGCCAAGCTGGCCATCAATGGCGCGAGCAACGGCGGCCTGCTCGTCGGCGCGTGCCTGACCCAGCGGCCTGAGCTCTTTGGCGCGGCACTGCCGGACGTCGGCGTGATGGATATGCTGCGCTTCAACAAATTCACCATTGGCTGGGCCTGGATGAGCGACTACGGCTCGCCCGACGACCCGGCGGAGTTCCAGGCTCTCTATGCCTACTCTCCTCTGCAAAACATCAGGCCGGGCACGCGCTACCCCGCGACGCTCATCACCACGGCGGACCATGACGACCGCGTCGTCCCCGCGCACAGCTTCAAATTCGCCGCGACACTGCAAAAGGCCCAGGCTGGCTCAGCGCCAATTCTCATCCGCATCGAGACCCGCGCGGGCCACGGCGGTGGCAAACCGACCGATAAAATCATCGCCGAAACCTCGGACGAATATGCCTTTCTGCTGAAGGAACTGGGGATGAAACTGCCGGCGGGGTTTTGAAAGGTAAGGCGCGGCGTCCTCGACACGCCTAGCAAACGAATCATTGCAACATGACTGGAATTAGGTGGTCCCGGAGGCCCTTCTTCGCCAAAGCCGGGAAGGTCATGGCCCGCTCTACTCCAAGGCTGAGCCATTCATCTTAAGGCGCGGCATTCCGCGCCACCAAATACGCCGCGGCGGCGTGGCCGTTGTACTTTTCAATCACTTGTTTGCCGTACTGCTCAGCCAGAATTTTCTCGTAAACAATCCCGGCAGGCGTGTCGGTGTCATGGACGATGCCGGCGGCATCCCGATAGCGGAGGAAGGAAAGTTCATCCTGCAAGAGGAACCAGACCCGCCCGTGCGCCTGCGTCTCCGTGGCGATTTGCCGGGCGGCGGCGGCGGTGATGTCCGCTTCCGATGCGGCTCCCTCGCGCGGGTCTGTGCCCACGGTGATGTTCCAGTTCAAATGCAGCCGGTAATCGTAGTAGTCGTAAAAGCGCCGCGTGTTCCACATGAGGTTGACCCCATCGGCCGGCTGCTTGTGGCTGGCGATGTAGGCCATACCCTCCCGCATTTGCGAGTACTTCATGTCCCCGGCAAAGAGCGGTGGGTGCACCAGCTTCGCCCCTAGATTGACGGCTGTATACACAAAGAGCAGCGCCGTCGCCACGCGGACCACGACCCGCACACCCGCCCCGGCCAACTCCCCCCCCGCCAAGGCCGCCGCCCGGCCAATGGCGAGGTAAACCACCGGGGCCAAAAACAAAATGAGCCGCTCATTCAACGGGTACTGGTGCACAAGCGATGCCGCCACCGTCACCGCCAAAGGCGCCAGCACCAGCGCGCCCTGCCAGCGATCCCGGCGCAATAGCAGCCACGCTCCCGCGCCAAACATCAGCAACGCGGGATAGGACAACGCCACCCCATATTTGACTGCCGCGCGCTGGGGCAGGAAGGGCAAATCCAAGTCGAGTGATAGGCCAAAAGGATGATCCCAGGAGAAGAAAACCGTCCGCGCATACCAGGTGAGGGCCGACTGGGACACCGGCCAGGGCGCCATGTGACCGACCCAATCCGCCCGGAGCGCTGCCAGGTTCGGATTATGCCGCAAGACCGTAAGATAATACGCGAAGAAAACACCCAGCGGCAGCACGAGCGCCAAGCCGGCGTTCGCCGCCTGACGGTATTGCTTCCGCAAAATAAACTCCGCCCCCAGCACAGCAAAGACACCCGCCACCGTGAAAACCGCAGAATTGGCAAACCCCACGCAAAACACACCCGCGCCGCCGGCCAGCAGCGCGCGCCGGCCCGTCAGTTCTTCCCGCCAGCGCAGGGCCAGCCAGAGGATGACCACCGTCGCCAGCACTTCCGTTTCGTACTGTTTGACCTCGCTCGAATGGTAAATCAGCGGCCCCCCCAGGCTAAACAGCGCCACCGCCACCACGCGCCCCAGTCCCGTCAATGTCTGCCGTGCCACGCCCGCAAACAAAAACAAGGCTGCAATGCCGCAACCGAGCGCGAACACCCGCAAGGACTGCTCAGAATAGCCCCCCAGGCTGCCCAGCACCTTCTCCACCGCGAGGTACCCGGGCGGCGCGGCCTGCAAATCATCCAGCGGCGACGTGGCGAGCTTCGCCACGTCGTATTTGATGAGGTTGTTGGCCAATGAAACCTCGTCGTTCCACAACGACGGGTTGTAGGCGAACCAAAAGACGCGGACCAGCACGCCAAGCACGAGGAGCGCCCGCAGGGCGGACTTCTCCCATCGTGGCTCAGGGGCGCTGTTCATGGGAACACAATGACAGGCGTCACGTGAACCGGCCAGCTTACATCTTGTCGATGATGGCGGTGCCAAACTCGGAGCACTTGATCTCCGTCGCGCCTTGCATGAGGCGGGCGAAGTCATACGTCACGCGCTTGGAGCCGATGGCGCCGTTAAGACCCTTGAGGATGAGGTCCGCGGCTTCCGTCCAGCCCATGTAGCGGAGCATCATCTCGCCGCTCAACACGACCGAGCCGGGGTTGACGACATCCTTGTCCGCATACTTGGGGGCGGTGCCGTGGGTGGCCTCGAAGATGGCGTGGCCGGTGATGTAATTGACGTTGCCGCCGGGGGCGATGCCGATGCCGCCGACCTGGGCCGCCAGGGCGTCACTCAGGTAGTCGCCATTGAGGTTGAGCGTGGCGATGACATCAAAGTCCGTCGGGCGCGTGAGCACCTGCTGGAGGGTGATGTCGGCAATGGCGTCCTTGATGACGATGCCCGCGCCCGGCTTGCCCTCGGGAATCTTGCACCAGGGGCCGCCGTCAATCTCCACCGCGCCGAAAAATTCCTTGGCCACCTGGTAGCCCCAGTCGCGGAAGCCGCCTTCGGTGAACTTCATGATATTGCCCTTGTGGACCAGGGTCACGCTCTTGCGCTTGTTCTTGATGGCGTAGGCGATGGCCGTGTGGATGAGGCGCACGCTGCCGCTGTAGCTCACCGGCTTGATGCCGATGCCCACCTTGACGTCGGTCGGGAAGTCCTTCGCGCCGACTTGCTGCCAGAACTGTTCGGCGGCGGGCTTGGTGCCAAAGCGGATTTTTTTGAAATCCTTCGGGAATTCCTTGGCGATGAAGTCGAGGAGCTTTTGCGCCTCGGGCGAACCGGCCGCGTATTCGATGCCGGCGTAAATGTCCTCGGTGTTCTCGCGGAAGATGACCATGTCCACCTTCTCCGGATTTTTCACGGGCGAAGGCACGCCCGTGAAATACTGCACGGGACGCAGGCAGACGTAGAGGTCGAGCATCTGGCGCAGGGCGACGTTGAGCGAGCGGATGCCGCCGCCGACAGGGGTCGTCAAGGGGCCCTTGATGCCCACGAGGTACTCGGTAAAGGCTTTGATGGTGTCATCCGGCAGCCAGTTCTGGAACTTGTCGAACGACTTCTGGCCGGCATAGACCTCGAACCAGGAAATCTTGCGCTTGCCGCCATAAGCCTTGGCGACCGCGGCGTCGATGACGCGGACGGACGAGCGCCAGATGTCGGGCCCGGTGCCGTCGCCCTCGATGTAGGGCACAATCGGATTGTTGGGAACGGTGAGTTTCCCGGCGTTGATCGTGATGCGTTCGCCTGCGGGCGGGGTGATGTTCTGGTAGCTCATGGGTACGGTTGCAGAGAGGGTCAGGGGGTTATTAAAAATCAGGCACGGGCACCGGCGGGTGAGCGCTTTTCGGCCAGGCGGGCGCAGAAACGGCCCAGACGCTCCAGGCCTTTTTCGATGACTTCGTCCGAGGTGGCGTAGCTGAGGCGCACGTAGTCGTCCGCGCCAAAGGCGGAGCCTTGCACGAGCGCGACGAGTTCCTCGTCAAGCAGACGGCTGGCAAACTCATCCGAGCTCAGGCCCAATGCGCGCACATTGGGGAAGAGGTAGAACGCGCCCTCCGAACGGAAGCAGCGCACACCCGGCAGGGCGTTGAGCCCCTTCCACAGGCGCTGGCGGCGACGGTCGAAGACTTGGAGCATCCCGGCCACGGCGGCCTTCGCCTTGTCGGGCTGCTGATAGACGGCGAGCGCGCCGAATTGCGCAAAGGTCGTGGCGTTCGACGACATCTGGCTCTGGAGGTCGGCGGCGGCGGCGGCAATCTTCGGCGGGGCGACGAGGATGCCCAGGCGCCAGCCCGTCATCGAATACGGTTTGCTGAAACCGGAGGTCGTGATGGTCAGCTTCTTGGCCTCGGGCGAGAACGTGGCCGGGCTGGCGTGCTGCACGCCATCATAGACCAGTTGCTCGTAGATTTCGTCGGAAAGAATGTAGATGCCCTTCTCAACGCAGATTTTCACCAGCGCCTCGAGCTCCGCGCGCGGGTACACGGCGCCAGTGGGGTTCGAGGGACTGTTGAGGACCACAAGCTTCGTCTTGGGCGTGATGGCCTTGCGCAGCTGCTCGGGCTGGATGCGGAAGCCCGTCTCGTCGCCGGCAAAAATCTTCACCGGGGTGCCGCCGGCGAGTTTGACCATCTCCGGGTAGCTCACCCAATACGGCGCGGGGACGATGACTTCGTCGCCAGGGGAGACCACCGACATGATGGCGAGATAGCAGGAAAACTTGCCGCCGGGACTGACGACGACCTGGGCGTCCTTGGTGTCGCTAAAGCCGCGCGCCACGTAGTCCGCCGCAATGGCGGTGCGCAGGGCCGGCAGGCCAGAGGAGTTGATGTACTTCGTCTGCCCGTCGCGCAGGGCCTTGGCGCAGGCTTCCTTGATGAAGTCCGGCGTGTCAAAATCAGGCTCGCCCGCGCCAAAACCGCAGACGTCCTTGCCGGCGGCCTTGAGGGCCTTGGCCTTGGCATCGACAACCAAGGTGGGCGAAGGCGCGATTTGACGCGCCCAAAGGGAGAGACCGGGTTCGCTGGAGGCAGGTGTCATGGAGCGGTATTCGGGAGGGACGGAAACGGCCCATGCTCGCAAATTCCTCCCGCTTGGCAACACCTTTTGCGCAGGGCGCAAGCTGCGGGCGCAGCAAAACTATGCCCTCATGGAACAATGGCACGCTGAAGAGCACGCACCCGCTTCCATCCACCATCAGTAATTCTGTTAATTCTGTCTCAAATAGCGGTTCCCTGCCCTCACAGGCCTGTCCATGCCGCCTTGGGCAGCGCAGGCACGGGCTTGGTCAGGCCAGCGGCGGTGAAGATCGCCGGGTCCAGCTTGAAGGGCGCGGCTTCGGAAGGCACCGCGGCGGACTGGACGACGAACATATCGTAGTCATTCTTGACCTCGTCGGTCAGCTTGCAGCTTTTCAACATCCAGCGGCCTTGCACCTTGGCCACTTTGTCCAAATCAAACTGTAGGGCCACCTTGCCTTGGGCGTCCAGCTCCTGCATGCAGACAAGGGCGTCAAGTTCGCGGTCGATGTAAACCTTGACGGGCAGCAGCCCGGCGGCCTTTTGGTCGGCGGGCGGATTCATGGTATAAACATCCACGCCCCGGCTCAGGACGCGGTCGGTGCCGTTGTATTTAAAATCAGCCCAATACAGAAAAGGCGCCATCAAATCAAAGGGCGTGTAGATGACCCCGGGCAGAAAGGGCTTGCGCCATTGGGCGGGCGGAACTTCCACCGCCGCTGTCGTCCCCGGTGCCAACACCCAGATATGGGGCGTCGGCCCGCTTTGCAGCACCCACTGCCAAAGTTCAGGCTTGGCCGATTTATCAGCCGCGGGCTGCAGCAGCTCCACCCGCGTAACGGGGGCCTCCCCACCCCACGCGCTCCAGGCAGCGCCGGGATAAACTACTTCATCGCCCCGGCGTGGATAGTGGACCAGGTTGAACGCCACCGCCACATCACTGCCAAACCAGGCATGGCGGAACTTTTCCAGATACGCCCGGGCCTCGTCCTGCGTGTAAGGCTTGGGGGGCAGCGCGCTGAGTTCCGGGCTGTGGCGCGGCTGGGCGGAGGCCAAAGACGCGCACCCCAGCCACATGGCCAGCAGCACACTGCTGAATCGGAAACGAGTTTTCATGGGCGTGATGGTTCCCAAAACAAAACCCGGGATGGAGGTCCCGGGTTCCGAAATAACATCCTGCCAGCCAGGCTGTGCGCCTAGTTCTTGGCGGTGGAAGCCGGGGCGGAAGCCGCCGGTGCCGCAGGCGCTGCCGCCGTGGTGGCCGGGGCCTTGGCGGCCGTAGCTGCCGTCGCCGCCGCCGGAGCGGTGGTGTTGGCTGCACCCGCCGGCACCGGCAGGTTGGGCAGCGCATTGCTGTTCTGCGAGCCGGAGCTCCGGTGGACCCAGAGGTTCGCCATGTAGAGCAGGAAAGAGAGGACGAAAAACACCACCGCAATGCGCACGGTGTACTTCAGCAGCACATTGGCTGTTTCACCGCCAAAGACGGACTCCGCCGCCCCCCCACCCAAGGACGCGCCCATGCCGGCATTGGCGCTGGGCTTTTGCATGAGGATGACGACCGTCATCAACCCGCAGATAATCAGCAGGATAAAGGTAAAGATGGAGATGAGTATGCTGCCCATGGCTAAGACCTGAAAAGAAGTGGTGAATCGGTCAGCATGGGCGTTACCCCACCCGCCCGCAAGCCTGAAAAGCGACGATGGCACCCTGCCCTTTAGGTCTCCACGCCCAATTTATCCAAAATGCGCTGCAGGTCTTCATTACCGAAATACTCGATGACAATGCGGCCATGTTTGGGCGTGTGCCTGAGGGCGACCCGGGTGTTGAGCTTGGAGGCGAGGCGCTTTTCCACATCGCGGATGGCGGTGTTGTCGGCCTCCGGCCCGGTGCGCCCGCCGGCGCGGACGGTGTTTTCCGCCTTCACTTTGCGCGACTCGCGTTCGAGGTCGCGCACACTCCAGCCGCTTTCAATGCTGCGTCGGGCCAGCAACGTGCGCTGTGCCTCGTCGGCCAGGCCGAGCAATACTTTGGCGTGCCCGGTGCTCAACAGTCCCTTGGCGAGGTAAGCCTGCGTTTCGCGGTCGAGCGAGAGCAGGCGCAGGGAGTTGGCCACGCTGGTGCGGGCCTTGCCCACGCGCTCGGCGGTGGATTCCTGCGTGAGCGAAAAATCGTGCAACAGGCTGGCATAGCCCAGCGCCTCTTCAATCGGGTTCAGGTCGGCGCGCTGCAAATTTTCAATGAGCGTCATCACCGCCGCCGAGGCATCGCTGGCTTCCACCACACGCGCGGGAATCACCTTCAACCCGAGCAGCTGGCAAGCGCGGAAGCGGCGCTCTCCGGCAATCAGTTGGTATTTCGCGCCATTTGCCCGCACCACGATGGGCTGCATCAGGCCCTCGGAGCGGATGCTGTCCGCCAATTCGCGCAACTGCGACTCCTCAAATGTACGGCGTGGCTGGTGGCTGCTCGGCTCGACCGCCGCCAGGGAAATTTCCACAAATCCGGCGAGGCCGGCTTGCTTGGGCTCCACCCTGGCTAGGGCGGCGGGCGGCGAGGCGGGCTCATTTTTGGCCGGAACAGGAGCCGATGCCGGACCTTTGCCACCGGTGATCAAATTGCCCAAGCCACGGCCCAGACGGTTTTTGGGGTTAGTCATGAAAGGGGTGTCAGTTGGTGGTGGCGGGCGGGGCGGAGGCGCCGTTTTTAAGTGGAATGGCGATTTGCTGGCCTTCGCGCACCTTGTTGGGATCCAGATTGGGGTTCACCCTGAGGATGTCGCTCACGGTGACATGGTTGCGGCTGGCGATTTTCGACAGGCTTTCGCCGGATTTGATGACGTAAACAAAAATGTTCTCATTGCTGGGCGGCGGCAGCTGGTTGGGGTCCGCAGCTGTCACATGGGAGCTGGTGACGGGCGGCGGCTTGCCAATCGCTTTGGCCAGGATTTGCAATTGGGAGTTGGTGTCGCGGGCGAGCGCTTCCACCGCCTGGCGGATGGCGTCGGTCATGTCCTTGCGCAAGGCATCGGTGGCCAGCTTGACTTTTTGATCCGTGGCCTTGTTCATCTCATCGCGGTTTTTGGCGACGGCGTTTTGCACGGCGGCATTCAAATCCGCCTGGCTGATGATCTTGGCGCGCAGGTCCTGGTTTTCCTGCTGGAGATTCCGCAGGTCGAGCTGCAACTGGCCGACTTGCTGCCGCAGCGTCTGGAGGTCGTCCGTCATGTTGGCAAGTGCGCTCGCCGACACGCCGGCGCTGCCGGCATTGGCGGGCGTCGTCGGCGCGACGTAGTTGGACGCTTGCTGCGCGTTCAACAAGCCGGCGGTAAAAACACAAGCGGCCGTAAAAAGCAGCGATTGTTGGCGAAAGGTGAATATCAGGCTGGGCATGGCAAAAGGGTTGGTTGGGGTGCCATTATCCCATTTCCCGGGCCAGTGTCAAAAAAAAGCGGCCCCTTGCGGTGTCCTAGTTTGGACTGATTTTCCCAAACGGTTTGCTGTCCACCAAGGGCCTCATGGGTTGGCTGCCCAGGCGCTCCCCCACTTCGAGTTGGTAGCCGCGCAAAAATTCGCCCGCCGGCAGCATCCGTCCGCCCGGCCGCTGCAGCGTCAGCAAACGCAGCAAGCCGGAGCCGGTGGCGATGTCCACCCCCATCTCACCCGCGTGCACAATTGTGCCCGGCGCAATCTCATCCGCCCCGCCCACCACGGCGGCCGCGCCAACTTTCAACACCGCGCCTTGATGCTCGATCGCCACGCCCGGCCAGGGCTGGAAGGCGCGCACCCTGCGTTCGAGCTCCTTTGCCGAAACAGAAAAATCCACATTGGCATCCGCCTTGGTCAGCTTGCGGGTGAATGTAACCTGCTGCTCATCCTGCGGCGTGGGGCTGTTGGTGCTGGAGCCCAATGTCGCCAAGTGCCGCTGCAGCAAGGGCACACACGCCTGCGCGAGGCGCTCACGCAGGCTGGACGACGTGTCTGTGTCCTGAATCGGCACTCGCGCAGTCGCCGCCACGGGCCCGGCGTCCATCTTCAACACCATGCGCATGAGCGACACCCCGGTTTCGCGGTCACCCGCCACGAGGGCAGCCTCCACGGGCGAGGCCCCGCGATACTTGGGCAGCAGCGATCCATGCAGGTTCCACGTGCCGCGCAGGGCGACCTCCAGCATTTCATGCCGCAAAATGTGCCCATAGGCCATCACCAGCGAAAGCTCCAGCCGCTGCGCGCGCAGCCAGGCCACTTCCTCGGCGCCGGGTTTTTCCGGTTGTAACAAAGGGACGCCATGCGCCACCGCCCAGGCCGAGACCGGGTTGGCGTGCAAATGCCGCCCGCGGCCGGCCGGCCGGTTGGGCTGCGAGACAACCGCCACCAGCTCCACCCCTTCGGCAAAATGCAAATACTCCAGCGCCGGCACGGCGATGGCATCAGAGCCAAAGAAAGCGAGGCGCATGGAAGGTGAGCGTGCGCAGCCGATGGAAAACCTAGGCGGATTTGGCGCGGCGGTTGGGCGCGGCGACCTTGTCCAGCCAGGCTTCGATGACCGGGCGGAATTTGTGGGTAAAGACGCTGTCCTTATCGGGCTTGGGCAGGCCGGCAATCAGCCCCCAGTACTCCACCAGGGTGACCGAGGCGCCAGGCTCCACCTTAGCCAAGGGTCCGAGCGACTCCAGTTCGTTCATGAAATCGCAGACATACGTCTCAAAGGAGCAACCAAAGTCGGGATAGTTCACGCCGGTCTTCACGTCCCAATACTTCACAAACGTGCCGCCCTTTTGCCAGTTGGCGGCCCAGCCGGGGAAGTTGGTGAGGCCGAGTTTCTGCGGCACCGTGCCCTTGTCCACGCGGATGCCGATGTAGTCGCGGTGAAAGTCCCACACCGGGTCGGTGAAGTCTGTGTATGTCCACGGCACAATGGCATAATCAGGCACCAAGGTCTGGCCGTGGGGGACTTTTTTATTGAAGGGAATGGTCGTGTAGCTATTGCGGGCCATGACTGTCAACGCCCAGGGCGAGAGCTCAACCGCCCACATATTCTCATTCTTGAGGACGTGCGTGACCTTGAAATCCGTGTTGCTGAGCGCCTCAATCGTGAAGCTTTTGCGGATGCCCGTCTTTTCCTCCACCGGCTGGTTCACGCGCAAGCCCTTGCCTCCGGCAAGCTTGGTGGCGGTGATGGGCGTGTTGTCCGGCTGGTAATTGCGCGGGGGCACTTCGGGCGCGTGCCACAGGCGGTGGCCGCCGCGGATTTTCCAGTCCTGTTCGCCATCCTTGCCCAGCTCGGCGCTAACGGTGGCAAAGAGGTTCGGGCCGCCATCCAGTGAGCAGGAAATCACGCGCGGGCCGATATCCAGGGGGATGACGAGCTCCACGCGATCCGTGGCGAGGGTGAGGGCATTCCAACCGTGGAATTTGGTCGAGGTAATCATGAAAGCAAGGAGAGCGGGGGTGACAATAAAAGGATGAGGATGAAAAAACCGCGCGGGGAGCGGAAGCCTAAATTCTTAATTAACTTATTCTTTACGAAATTTTAGGCTGTTTTCCTCTCGCCACGGCTGGACTTACCTGCCAAGCTGACCGTTTGAGCGCGTTCCGCCCCCATCCGGGGGGCTTGTGGGACGCCCGATTCCCATGAGCCAGAACATCCGCAACATCGCCATTATCGCCCACGTCGACCACGGTAAAACCACCCTGGTCGATCAATTGCTGCGCCAGGGCGGCGCCTTCCGTGCCAACCAGGTCGTCGCCGAGCGCGTCATGGACAGCATGGACCTCGAACGCGAAAAGGGCATCACCATCAAGGCCAAGAACACCTCGGTGCACTGGCGCGACAAAATCATCAACATTGTCGACACCCCCGGCCACGCGGACTTCGGCGGCGAGGTCGAGCGCGTCATGAAGATGGTCGATGGCGTCATGCTCGTGGTGGACGCCTATGACGGTCCGCAGGCGCAGACGCGCTTTGTGCTGCGCAAAGCCCTCAAGCAGGGCCTGCGCCCCATCGTGTTCATCAACAAGATCGACCGCGAAAACAGCAACCCCAAGAAGGTCCACGACCAGGTGCTGGAGCTCTTTCTCGAATTGCACGCCAACGAAGACCAGTTCAGCGCCCCCTTCCTCTACGGCAGCGCCCGCGACGGCTATGCCATGCGCGAACTCGGCGAAAAGCCGACAGACATGATCGCGCTGCTCGAAACCATCCTCACCCACATTCCGCCCCCCAAGACGGACGCCAATGCGCCCTTCTCCATGCTCGTCTCCAACATCGCGTGGGACGACTACGTGGGCCGCATCGCCATCGGCAAAATCATCAGCGGCCAGGTGACCACCAGCGACATGATCTACCGCGTGCAAAAGAACGGCGTGCGCGAGCGCTGCAAGATCACCAAGGTGTTTGAATATAGCGGCACCCAGACCAACGACACGACCCTCGGCGTCGCGGGCAACATCGTCGGCCTGGCCGGCTTTGTCGATGTCGACATCGGCGAGACCCTCTGCGCCACCGAAGAGCAGCCCGCCCTGCCCTTTGTCGAAATCGACCCGCCGACCATCCGCATGGAATTCGCCGTGAATGACGGCCCGTTCGTGGGCCGCGATGGCAAGCTCGTCACCTCCCGCCAAATCCGCGAGCGCCTGGACCGCGAGCAGAAGGGCAACGTGAGCATCCATGTCGAGGAATCCGAGCGCGCGGGCGTCTATTACGTCTCGGCCCGCGGCGCGATGCAGATCGCCGTGCTCGTCGAGCAGATGCGCCGCGAAGGCTACGAGGTGCTGGTCTCCCGCCCGGCGGTCATCACGCAGCACATCAACGGCTCCGTGCACGAACCTTTTGAATCGCTCTGGCTCGAAGTGCCGGAGGAAACCCTCGGCAGCGTCATGAAGGTGCTCAACGCTCGCAAGGGCGCCATCACGCAGATGGAAACCCACCCCCACAGTGTGACCATCGAGGCCGCCATCCCCACCCGCGGCCTCATCGGTTTTGAGTTCGACCTGATGAATTTGACCAACGGCCGCGGCGTCATGTCGCACCTTTTCCTGGAGTACAGGCCGCACGCGGGCGAAATCACGTCGCGCCTCACCGGCACGCTGATCTCCACCGACACCGGCGTGGCCACCTCCTACGCCCTCGACACCATCCAGGAGCGCGGCAAGCTCTTCATCACCTCGGCCGACGAAGTTTACCAAGGTATGATTGTCGGCGAAAATCCGCGCGCGGACGACCTGCCCGTCAACCCGACGCGCGAGAAGCAATTGAGCAACGTGCGCTCCAAGGGCGAAGGCAAGGGCATCCAGCTCACCCCGCCGGTGAAGCTGACGCTCGAGCGCGCCATTGAATACATCGCGCCGGACGAATACGTTGAAGCCACACCCAAGAGCCTGCGCCTGCGTAAGAAGCTCCTCAAGCCCGAGGACCGCAAACGCGAGTCCAAGCAGGCGGCGAGCCTGGCGTAGCCTCCAGCCGCAGAATCCCGTTTCCATCCCGCTTTTATGCCGACATGATGGGGGGCGCGCACCGGCGCTTCTCCTTGGCTTCCTGACCGCGCAAAAGCATTACCGACTCCGTCTCCACCACCATGTCCTCCAGCACTACCAGCGTGACTTTTGCCCAGTTGGGCCTCGCCGCGCCCATCCTCCGCGCGCTCAGCGAAAAAAATTATCTGCATCCCTCGCCCATCCAGGCCGAGGCCATCCCGCACCTGCTCGCCGGGCGCGACATCATGGGCTCCGCCCAGACGGGCACCGGCAAGACGGCCGCCTTCGCGCTGCCCATCCTGCAACGCCTGACGGAAAATGACCTGCCGCGCACCCCGCGCTCTCCGCGTGCGTTGATTTTGACGCCCACGCGCGAGCTCGCCGTGCAGATTGGCGACAACTTTGCCGCCTATGGCAAATACCTGCGCCTGCGCCATGCCGTCATCTACGGCGGCGTGGGCCAGATGCCCCAGGTGCGCGCCGCGCATGGGGCGGACATCGCCATCGCCACGCCCGGCCGCCTGCTCGACCTCGCCAGCCAGGGGCACATTCGCTTCGACAAAGTGGAAATCCTCGTCCTCGACGAGGCCGACCGGATGCTCGACATGGGCTTTGCGCCGGACATCAAGCGCATCCTCGGCAAACTGCCGATCGAGCGCCAGTCGCTCCTGTTTTCCGCCACGATGCCGCAGAGCATCCTTAGCCTCGCCCAAAGCGTCGTGCGCAAGCCCGTGCGCGTGGCCATGACGCCCGAGACGCCCACCGTGGACCGCATTGCGCAGAGCATCATCCATGTGGTCCAGGGGCAGAAGTACCCCCTCCTGCGCCAGTTGCTCAGCGAAAACCCGCAGAAGCTCGTCCTCGTCTTCATGCGCACCAAGCACGGTGCGAATAAACTGGCGAAGAACCTCAACCGCGATGGCTATCGCTCCGAGGCCATCCACGGCAACAAATCACAATCCGCCCGCCAGCGCGCGCTGGAGACCTTCCGCACCGGCAGCGCGCCCATCCTCGTCGCCACCGACGTGGCCGCGCGCGGCATCGACGTGAAGGGCATCTCCCTCGTCATCAATTACGATTTGCCGCACGAGCCCGAAGCCTACGTCCACCGCATTGGCCGCACCGCCCGCGCCGGCACCGAGGGCCAGGCCATTGCCTTTTGCGAGCCGGGCGACCGCTCCAACTTGCGCGCCATCCAGCACGCGATTAAGAAGACCATTCCCGTCCTCAAGATGGATGTGCCCGCCCAGGACCGTCCTGCACCGGGTGCGACCCACGCCCCAGTGGCGGCTTCTGCCCGCCCGGCGCATACCGAGCATCAGGAACGCTCCGCCCATGCCGAGCACCGCGAGCGTCCGGCCCAGGGAGGGCATCTTCCCCGCACGACGCACGGCAAGCCCCGCGAGCATACGGAACATCGCCCCGCCCCCGCCCATCGCCCGGCGGCCAGCCATGCTTCCCACGGTCCGCGCCACGAACCCCATTCGCGCACGGAGCATCACCCTCGCAGTCATGGTCATTACTCTCCCCGGCCCAATACTCACGCGCCCCGCGCGGAACATGGCCGCCAGGAGCATACCCCGCGCACCTCGCACGCGCCGCGTGGTGAACACTCTCCGCGATCTGGGCATGGCCCCAGTGGCCCCGGCCAGCCAGGCCGCCATGGCAAACATGGCGTCGGCTACTTCCAGCGCCAGCGCCGCGGCGGCACCTTCCGCTCCGGCTGGCAGCCGTAATCGCGGGCCGTCTTTTACTTGGCTATTGGTGCTGGCACCGGCAGATGGGCTGGCGGCTTCGCCGTCGTCGTGGCTGCGGTTTGGGGCAATGCGGCCGGCTTGTCAACGAGGCTCAGATGGTACGAAAATGCGCCGAGCAAATCGCCCACCTTGGCATCTGTATGGCATGAAACGCAGCTGGCCTCGGCCCGTACCGCGCCCACCATCAGGCGGTCTGTTTTTGTCAATCGGTCCACGATTTGCTTGCCCGCTTGCAGTTGCTTGATGGCTTCCTCCTCAAAATCCGTCAGCTCGCGGTTGTTGATGCTGGCGGCGCTGTCCCGGTGCCGCACCACGACAAAGGCCACTGGCGGAGCGTGCATCGCAATGCCGATCAGCTCCAGGCTGTAAATGCGATAGGTGCCCGTGGACATACTGGCAGGGCCGTCCATATGCGCTTCATCGGTGAGTCTTAGGCGCATACCCGGATCCACGCGCATGGTGGGCGCGGGCATCCGTCCGGCCCCAAAACTACCCGTGTTGTTGAATTGAACGACAAAAGCATCGTTCATCGCCTGCTCCGACGTCCACACCGTGGCGGCTGGCAAAGGCCCCCGGGTGGTAGGGCGAAAAGTGGAGGGCGTCCCCCGCGCTGCGGCTCCCCTGACAGATGAAACAGCCGGAGGGGGTGGCGGTGGTGGAGGCGGTGGCGGGGCAACTGTGCCAACATCATGAGCGGGGGCATTGACATCTTGGGCCTGGGCCATGGCCAAGCCAATGAGGACGACGGCGGCAATTCCGCCGAATAATGTTCGGGGAGTATTCATGGGGAGAGGCAACCCAAAGGGCGGAAAGGGTGAATTTGCCTGTATCCATAAACCCCAAGATTCAACGTTTGCTCCACTTATTTTATAATATCACAACTCTCACAATTAGAAGATTTTACACCCCTGCATTCCCGCTAATTCTTAATCGCGCCGGCTTGGGAGAATTGAAAAATCACATTGGCGAGCGCTGCTTTTTGGGCCGCGGTAATGTTGGCTGACTGCACGGCTGCGCTGGCGGCCGCAGGGTCGCGCTTGGCCCATTCCTGCATGACATTGGTGAAAGCGGTATTCTGGGCGGCGGGGTTGCCGATGCTGGCGGCCCAGGCAAAGGCCGTGGGCAAATCATTCTTCCCCTCGACGGCGATGAGCTGTGTCACCGCATTATCGCGCGTGGCGCCCGGGGCCATGGCGGCAATAGCCTGGGAAGCCGCCTGCGGGTCTTGCTTGATCCAGTTGCCCATCACGGTGGCAGTGGCGCCATTGAGGATGCTGCCCGGCGGCATATCCGCCAGGTGCGCAGCCGCGGCGGCGGGGTCCTGCTGGCTCCAGGCAATGACGATATTGGCCAGCGTCTTCGTCTGAATGCCCGCGTTGCCATCATCGGGCGGCTGGGTATTGCGGCTCCAGGTGGATTGCTTGGCGAGGTCCCACGCGGCCTGCGGGTCGGCATTGGCATAAGTGGTGAGCGCCATGCGCATGGCGTTGGCCTGGGCGCCACTGCCGGCGGAAGGCAGCGCCTTGGCCCAGGCGAAAGCGGCGTCTGGCTCGGCATTGGCCCAATTCTGTGTGATGACATCTGTCATTCCCCGAAAGTTGGGGTCTTTGGTGAGCGTCATGACAAAGGCGGCTGCCGCGGCTGGATCCGTCTGTGACCACGTGCCCACCACGTTGCGCACTGCCTGGTTGCGGGCATCCGCGTCGGATTTGGGCAGCGACTGCACCCAGGCCAACGCGCCTTGAATATCTTTTTGCGCCCACGCGGAGGCCAGTTGCGGCAGGGCGACGTCGCGCACGCTGGCAAGGGAGATTTGCGCGAGATACTCGGCCGCGCGCGCGGGATCGGCCTCGCTGATTTGCGCGAGGATGCCTTGCAAAGCCTGGTCGTGCAGCTGGCCGGTCGCCACGCTGTCGGCCCACGCCACGGCGGCGGTGGGGTCGCCCGTCGCCCAGTTGGCGGCAAAGTTGATGATGAGGGAATCCTTGGCCGGGCCGCTGGGCAATGTGGCAAGGTACGCGGTGCCGGCTTTGGGGTCCTCCTTGGCGATGGCGGTCAGCGCAAACAACAACGCGCCCGTGCGCGTGTTGCCGGCGGGCAGTTCACCCGCCCAAGCCAGGGCCTTGGCCGGGTCTTCCTGCGCCCAGGCATAGGCAAGCTGCTGTAGTGCCTGATTGCGCGCCAGGCTGGATGGCAGGCTTTGCGCGGCGGCCGAGGCTGCCTTGGGGTCCTGCAAAGCCCAGGAATAAAAAACTTCCCCATAGGCATTGAGCGATTGCTGTCCGGCGGGCAGGCCGCGCAACGTGGCCAGCGCCTCCGCGGGATTGGCCGCCGCCAGGCGCGCAAAAATGTTTTGGTAGATGTCATCCCGCGCCCGGGCGTCGTCCACCTGGTTCACCGCCGCCAGCGCCGCCTTGGGGTCCTTCGCCGCCCAGGTGCTGAAAATGGTCTCGATCGCCGCGCCCCGGCCATCAAAAATCGTGCGACTCTTGGCCCAGGCCAGGGCCGCGGCCGGGTCGGTGGCGGCCCAGCGCGCGAGCACCATTTTTCTCGCAAGTTCGGCCGCGGCGCTTTCCGGCAGTTTCTTAAACGCTTCCAACACCTTGGGCGCGTCGGAGGGGTTGAGGTGCTCCACAAAATCCAGCACGAGGCGCATGGATTCGATTTCATTTTTGCCGCCCAGGTTGAGCATTCCAGCCAAGGCCTCGGGGGTTGCCGCTGTGGATGATTTTGGGCCGGTCGCGCCGATGGCGGCATTTTTGGTCGGACTGTCCAACTGGGCCTGCAAGCGGGCGGCTTTCTGATATTCAGCGATGGCGGCAGCGGTGGTTCCGAGCAACAACACAATCAAGACAGCGATCAGGGGCTTGGCATTCATGGCAGAGTCTTTCTCGAATGGGATGGGGGTAAACTCGTTCCCATTCAAATTATCCTCCGCCTGTGCCGCCAGCCTATATATAGCCCACCCCGTTCGCCTGCCTAATCCCCCAATCGTGGCAGGCGGCCTTTGCCATGACCCGGCTTTTTACCCGGATAAGCGTGCTTGTGGCCCGTGGCCGCCTGCTTGGCGCGGAAGCCCAGCGTGTTATCCTTGTGGAAAAGCCGGCGCTCCGGGCGGGGCTTGCCAACAAGGTCAAACTTGATCGGGCAGCCGTGGAGCTTGAAAGCAGTCTGCACGCCCGCGGCCAGGTGCCGGGCGTAGCCTTCATCCAGCTTTTCCGCGCGATTACAATAGAGCCGGATGGTGAAAGGCTGGCGGGCGACCTGCACGGAGTAGTAGCACTTGAAGCGGCTGGTGCCGGCGAACTTCGGCGGGTTGACCTCGATGAAGTCGCGCAGCACGCGGTTGAGCGGCGACGTGGGCAGCGGCTTGCGCATGAGCGTGAACAGCGCGCGCGCCTTCTCCAAAATCTCCGTCACGGCCGTGCCTTCGAGCGCCGAGGTGAACAAAATGGGCGACTGCGGGGTGAAGAACAACTGCCGCTCCACCGCGCGGATGAAATCCTTCTTGAATTCCGCGAGCGTGGCGTAACCCTCCAGCGGCTGCTTGGCAAAGCGCTTTTCCGCCAAGTCCCATTTGTTGACGACGATGACCAGGCCACGCCCTTGGTCGATGACCTCGCCCGCGAGCACCTTGTCCTGCCGCGTCACACCCTCGAGGGCATCGAGCACGAGGAAGACCACATCGCTCTCGGCAATCGCCTCGTGTGAGCGGTTCTGGGAAAAGAACTCCACCGGGGTTTTGACACTCGTGCGCGGGCGCAATCCGGCGGTGTCGAGCAGCGTGAAGGGCCACTTCTCGCCATTGGCGGTGGTATAATCCAATTCAATCGCCACGGCGTCACGTGTGGTTCCCGGCACTTCGCTGACGATAAGACGCTTGTCCTTGAGCAGGGCATTGCCGAGCGAGGATTTGCCGACGTTGGGCCGGCCAATGAGCGCGAATTTGACCCGTTCGGACAACGGATCGGCCTTTTCCTCCTGGGGCACGGGCCCGAGGATGGAGAGGATGGCGCTGTGCAGGTCTTCCAAGCCGCGCCCATGCTCGGCGGAGACGGCGATGACCTCGCCAAAGCCCAGGCCGGTGAACTCCGCCATGGCATCAGACTCCCGCTTGGAATCATCAGCCTTGTTGGCCACGAGAATGACTTTCTTGCGCGAGGTGCGCAGGTGCTCGGCAATGCGTTCGTCCCCGCTGGTCAGACCCGCGTGGGCATCCACCACAAAAAGAACGATGCCCGCGGCCGCCAGCGCAAAGTCCACCTGCTCCTCCGTCGCTTTGATGAGCGCCGCCGTCGTCGAGCCGGGGATGAGGCCGATGCCACCGGTATCCATCAGCAGGTAGCCCCCGCGCTCCGCCGGCACCTGAATGGTGACGAGGTCGCGCGTGACACCCGGCTGGTCGTGCACAATGGAAATGCGCTTGCCCGCCAGCCGGTTAAAGAGGCGGCTCTTGCCCACATTGGGCCGGCCGACAAGGGCCACGCTACGGGAAATGGACATGGCAGAGCTTAACCCGCGACCTTCTGGCGTGGCTGCGCCGGCTGCTCCGCCTTGAGCGTCTCCAGGAATTTGGCGATGCGGTCGGTGGCTTGGATGATCTGGTCATAGCCTGTGGAGAAACTGGCGCGCACAAAACCCGCGCCACCGGGGCCAAAGGCCGTGCCCGGCACCATGGCGACTTTCTGCTCCGTGAGCAGGCGTTTGGCAAAATCCATCGACGGCAGGCCGAAGTGCTGCACGCTCGGGAACGCGTAGAACGCGCCGCGCGGGGAATGGCAGGGCATCCCCAGCTCGTTGAAGCGGGCGACAATGTAATCGCGGCGTTGCTGGTATTTCTCGCGCATACGCAGAACATCGTCCCACCCATGGCGGAGCGCCTCAATGGCGGCCACCTGTGAGAGGATGGGCGCGCACATCATGCAATACTGGTGCACCTTCATCATCGCCTCGATGAGCGCCGCCGGGCCGCAGGCGAATCCGAGACGGAAGCCCGTCATCGCAAACGCCTTGGACATGCCGTGCAAAAAGACCGTGCGTTCACGCATACCCGGCAGTGAGGCAATGGAGACGTGGTCGCCTTCAAAAGTGAGTTCGGCGTAAATCTCGTCGCTCAGGACAATCAAGTCCTTCTCAACGGCGAAGCGGGCAATGCGTTCCAGGCGCGGGCGGTCGGCCACGCCGCCCGTGGGATTGGTGGGGAAATTGAGGATGAGCACCTTGCAGCCCGGCTGCCACGCGGCGGCCAGGGCATCCGGGTCGAGCGCAAACTGGTCCTTGGCCGAGGTGGCCACGGCAATCGCCTGCCCATGCGCGAGCGTCACACTGGGATGGTAGGACACGTAGCAAGGCTCGTGGTAGATGACCTTGTCCCCGGGGTTGATGAGCGCGCGCAGGGCGATATCCAACGCTTCGGAAACGCCCACGGTGGTCAGGATTTCGTCGTCGGGGCGGAAGGAGAGATTGAAATGTTTTTCGACATAGCCGGAGATGGCCTTGCGCAGCGCGATGAGGCCGCGGTTGTCGGTGTAGTGCGTCTTGCCCTGCTCCAGCGCATAGATGGCCGCCTCGCGGATGTGCCAGGGCGTGACGAAGTCCGGCTCGCCAATGCCGAGCGAGATGGCGTCGGGCATCTGTGCGACCACGGCGAAAAAGTCGCGGATGCCTGACCGGGGCAGGCTGGCCACGTGCTTCGCCACAAATCGCTGGGAGTTGTCGGACATGGGAATGGAGGAGGTTAAAGGGGGAGGATTCCGCCAATTCGTCAGTGGGCTCAAAGAAAATCGCCCACCCCGCAAATCGGCGCGGCGCCTTAGGCGCTCACGGCCGGCTTGTCCGCCGGGGCGTGTTCACGGGCGAGCAGGTAGCCCTGCTCCTTATAGGCGCGCAGCATGAAGTGCGTCGCCGTGGACACCACGCCGTGCAGCGTCGCCAGGCGCTCGAACACAAAGGCCGCGATTTCACGCAGGTTGGACGCGCTGACCACCACCTGCAAATCATACGCGCCAGACATCAGGTAGCACGAGCGCACTTGCTCAAACTTGGCGATGCGCGTGGCCAGGCGGTCAAAGCCACCCTCGCGCTCGGGGCTGATTTTGACTTCGATGACCGCAAACACCTGATTTTCGGAAAGGTAATCCGGATTCAGCACCGGGCGCCAGCCCAGCAGGATGCCCTTGGCCTTCATATCAGTCACTTCCTTCTCCACCTGCGCGACATCCAGGCGCAGCACCTCGGCCATCTGGGCCGTGGAGAGCGACTCGCCTTCGAGCATGAGTTTGAGGACGGGATTCATGGGTGGAACCGGGTGAAAAGGTCGATTAGAGCACAAAACCCGCCCCCTGGCACGCTGAAAAATGAGGGCGCCACAGACTGTCATTTCCCAGCCAATTCAGCCGCGTTTGCGCAGATAACAGATGTCGTTGCCAAACAGCATGGTCTTGGTGGGCTGGGTGAAGAACGGGCGCACGCCTTCCTCAATCCAAGCCCGCACATCCGTCAGTTTCTCAGTGCCATGCTCGACCTTGGAGATGACGTTGCTCTGGGACAGGAAATAGCCGACCATCTGCTCACAGGTCATCACGACTTCGTTGACGGATTTGTCGCGGCCGGCGAGGTCAAAGCCATGTTCCCCGGCATAGTAGGCGGTGAGCTTCTTGCGCGCACGGGGCGGTGTCATGTAGCGGGCGAGGAACTGCTCCCCCACCCACTTCTTGAACTCGTCGTTTTCCTTCATCCCGCCCAGAAACAGGTTGTTATATATCAGCAGCCAGCCCTGTGGCTGCAGCACGCGGTGGGCTTCGCGGAGAAACTTCCCCTGATCGAACCAGTGGAAGGCCATGAAAACAGTTGCCAGGTCGAAGCTTCCATCCGCAAACGGCAGGGCTTCGGCCTCGGCGAGTTGGTAAGTGACGCTGGGCAGCCGGGGCGCCAGCGCGAGCATCGCCGGGGCGTTGTCGATGGCCGTCACCTGGTCGGCGATTTCCGCCAGGGCCCGGGTGGAGTTGCCCGTGCCGCAGCCAACATCGAGGGCGTGCTTAAACCGCGCACGACCAGTGAAGGCCACGAGGCGTGCCATGGCCGTGGGATGAAAATACGGGCGGAATTTGGCGTAACGCTCCGCCGCCGACGCGTGGGAAAAATAATTGCCCGGGGCCATGGCGGGTTTACCTGGCCTTGAGCGCCTTCTCCATGCGCTTGAGGGCCTCTTCCAGCGTGGCGCGCGGGCAGCCGAAATTCAGGCGCACGTAGCCGCGCCCAGCCTCGCCGAATATGCTGCCTGGCGACAGGCCCACGCCCGCCTCCTCAAAAAACTTTTGCAAATTATCCACGCCGAGTGCCCGGGCATCCAGCCATGCGAGGTAGGTGGCGTCCATCGGCAGGAGGGTGAGCGGCGCCAGACGCGTCTTCACAAAATCATAAAGAAAATCGCGGTTACCACGCAGGTAGGCGAGCAGTTCGCGCCGCCAGGGCTCGCCGTGGCGGAAGGCCGCGATGGTACCCGCGTAGCCGAAACAATTGACCTCGGTGACAAGCCCTGCCGCCGCCTGGAGAAAGGCCGCGCGCAGCTTGGGGTCGGCAATGATGGAAAATGCGCAGGCCAGCCCAGGGAGATTATACGTCTTGCTCGCGGCCATTTGCGTGATGGTGCGGGCCTCGACCTCCGCTCCCAACGAGGCCGTGACGGTGTGCTTGGCGCCCTCTTCAAGCAGCAAATCGCAATGGATTTCGTCGGACACAAGCACGAGGTTATGCTTCACGCAAAACTGCGCGACTTGCGCCAGCTCCGCGCGCGACCACGCCCTGCCCACCGGATTGTGCGGGCTACAGAGAATGAAGACGCGCGTTTCCGCCGTGACGGCCTTTTCCAGCGCGGGCCAGTCGAACTCCCACTTGTCACCGGAGATTTTCAGCGGCACGGGAATCTGGCGGCGGCCCATGTTCACGGGGCAGGAGAGCATCGGCGGGTAAACGGGCGTGCAGACGAGGACGCCCTCGCCTTCCTTCGCAAAGGCGCGGCAGGCGATGCTAAGCGCCGGCACCAGCCCGTGTGACCAGACAATCCACTCCGGCTTGATGGCGTAGCCATACTGGCGCTGCAGATATTCGACGACCGCCGCCACGGCCTCTGCCGACGGCACCGTGTAGCCGTAGATGCCGTTGCCCGCGCGGACGCGCAGGGCCTCCACCACGGGCGGGGGCGATAGAAAATCCATGTCCGCGACCCAGAGGGGCAGGATGTCGCGGCCCTCATATTTCTGCCATTTGAGGCTGCCGGTGCCGCGGCGGTCGGGAACGGTGCTGAAGTCGAAAGGCATGGGCCAGTAGTTAGCAGCCGGAAGCCGGAAGTTGGAAGGATAAAAATGGGTAATCTGGCAAGGACGTAACCAGGGCCTGCCGATCTCTAATTTTTCGCCAAAAAGAATCCGCGCTGCTTCTCGCTGATGGGCATACCCGCTTTTTCCATGACGAGCATCATATGCTCCCAGACCTGGCGCTTCACGGACATCGCCGAATTGCGCAGCAGGTAAGACGGGTGGTAGGTGAACATGAGCGGCGCACCCTCGAACTTGTGCCACTTGCCACGGTAGTCCTTCATCGTTGTCTCGGGGTCGAGCGCCAGCAACGCGGTGACGGCGGTGTTGCCCAGCGCGACAATGACCTTGGGTTGCACGATCGCTATCTGCGCGCGCAAATACGGCAGGGAAAAGGCGGCTTCCTCCGGCGTGGGCTCGCGGTTGCCCCACTCCGTCGGCATCTCGGGCCGCCACTTCATGACGTTGCCGATATATACCTGCTCGCGGGAAAGGCCCATGGCCTGGATGATTTTTGTCAGCAATTGGCCGGCGGGGCCGACAAAGGGCTCCCCCTGCTGTTCTTCGTCCGCGCCCGGCCCTTCCCCGCAGAAAAATATCTCCGCCTCGGGGGTGCCCACGCCAAAAACCAGCTGGCGCCCCGGGCGCACGTGTTCGTTGAACACGGGGCTCTTTAATACCTGTTCGCGCAGCCAGTTCATCTGCTCAGTCTTGGAGCCCTTGGGCAAGGTGATGACCGGCGGTGGCGGCAAAGGAGCGATGGGCTTGCCATCCCACCGCAGGCTAGCTGCCGGAGCCGCGGCGGCGGCGGCAGTGCGGGCCGGGCGCGGGGGTTGGGGGGGCTCCGGCTCAAAAGCAGGTGCCGTAACAGTAGGACGGGCCGTTGGCGCAGTTGGAGTTGGGGCAACGGATTTCTTGGCGCCTATTTTCGCCCGCAAGCGAGCCAAGGTTTCCTCCTGCACCGCGACGCGCGTGACGCCCTCCGCCTTTAAACGGCGGAGTTCCTCAACCACGGCTTCCAAAGGTACAGGCACAAAAAAGGTGTATCGGAGAAGACGACGGTTGGAAAACGGAAAAAATCGCCCCGCCGCATTTCGGGCTTCAGCCCGCCGCCGCTCTCCCCCATCCTGTGGCCATGGCTTATTCGCTCGTCATCCTCGCCGCCGGCATGGGCAGCCGCTATGGCGGCCTGAAACAAATGGACCCCGTGGGCCCGCAGGGGCAGACGATTCTCGACTACTCGATTTTTGACGCCCGGCGCGCCGGGTTTAAGGACATCGTCTTCATCATCCGCCCGGACTTTGCCGAAGCCTTCCAGGCGCGCATCAACCGCGTGCTCGGCGGGCGTGGGGGCCTCTCGGTGCGCTATGTCATGCAGGAGATGCGCGACCTGCCCATCGGCTTCCAGCCGCCGCCCGGCCGGGAAAAACCCTGGGGCACGGCCCATGCGGTCTGGTGCACCCGCAAACACCTCGACCATCCGTTCGCCGTGGTGAATGCCGATGATTTCTATGGCGCCGATGCTTTTGGCAAGCTGGCGGAGTTTCTCCGCGCCGCGCCCGCTGCCGCCCAGGAATTCGGCCTCGTGGGCTACCGGTTGGGGCAGACGTTGTCCGAACATGGCACCGTCGCTCGCGGTGTATGCAAGGTGGACGACCAAGGATTCCTCATTTCCATCGAAGAGCAAACCGCGTTGGAGAAAAATGCCGCCGGCGGCGCAAGCACCCGGCGGGCCGACGGCTCGGTGGTCAACTTTCCCGCTGACACCGTGGTCTCCATGAATTGCTGGGCCCTGACCCCCGCCATCTTTTCGCCCTTGGAAGGGCAGTTCATTGCCTTCCTTCGCGGGCGCGGGACGGACTTGAAAAGTGAGTGCTATCTGCCCGGCACCATCGGCAAATTTGTGGTCCAGGGCAGTGCGCGCGTGAAGGTCATGCCCACCGAGGCCAAATGGTGCGGCGTAACCTATCAGGAAGACCGCGCCGGGGTGCAAGCCACCTTGAAGGCCTTGCACGCCGCCGGTGAGTATCCGGATAATTTTTCAGTTTGAGGTTTTTAGGATGGTTTGCCTTTCGAAAAGGCACCGCACCGCATGGCTGCACCCGTCTGGCAGGCGAATCGCGGGGAGGGGCATAGTCTTGGCGTGCCCTCAAATTGCCCTGCATCGGAGGCACGCGAACCCAGGTGCAAAATATTTGTCATGGAGGGAGTTATGATATTTTTACTCTCGCCAGCCGGGGGGAACGGCAAAAAATGAAAAAGAGCTAAGAAACCCCCGCGGGTCGCGTCATACTAGCCTAGCATCCAACGCCGGCCCCTGCTCCAGGGTGTCGGCGTCCCCACCCACCCTGCATGGAGAGCACGCCCCCAACCACGGGAGCCCCGCCACCCCCTGCGCCGCCGCGCCGGCTGGAGGACTTGTTTCGCGCGCTGGAAACGCCGCTGCTTGCCTATGCGATGCGGTTGACGCGCAATGCCGAATCCGCCCAGGACTGCGTCCAGGAAGCTTTTCTGCGTTTACACCCACGGCTGAACACCGGTGAAGTGCGCGACCCCTCAGCCTGGCTTTACCGCACCGTACACAACCTCGCCATCACCGGACTGCGCGCCGCCAAGAAAGTCGTCTCTTACGATGCGCAAGCGACCTCCAGCGATGGCGATTCGGCCGGCTCCCGCACCGAGCACGACACTGCCTTTGCCGATGCAGCGCCGTTGCCCGATGCCGAGGTGGAGCGGCTCGAAGCCTCCGGCCTCGCGCGCCTGGTGTTCGACCGCCTCCGCCGCCTCGACCCGCGCGCCGCGGAAATTGTGCGCCTCAAATTTTATGAGGACCTTTCCTACAAGGAAATCGCCACCCGCACGGGGCTGACCGTCGGCCACGTTGGCTACATCCTCCACCATGCGCTCAAATCCCTGGGCAATGAACTCAATCGTGCCGGACTCCGCTGAAACACCATTCTTCTCCTAATTTTTCACTCCTCTCTGCGTCTTAACTGCATCCACTCATGAATCCGCGCCCGCCCAGCGACAATCCTCCACCCCCGCCCAGTCCGCGGGAGGAACTGGAGGCGCGTCTCACGGCGCTGGCCTTGGGCGAGGCCGGGGAATTTGAGGCCGAAAATTTGCGCACGCGCCTGGCAGCGGACCCGGACCTCGCCGCGCTCTACCGCCGCATCGAGGCGGCCATCCTCGCCTATAAAAACACTTTTGAAGATGAACGCGCCTCCGCCCACCTGCCGCCGTTGGAACCTGCCCCGGAACACCTGAGTACCAACCGCGCCGACTGTCTGGCGAAATTATTTGCCGCGGATGCCCCGCTAGCTTCCTCACCACCGACAGTGGCCAAGCAGGAAAAAAATCCCTCGCCGAAGATTCTGGTTTTTCCGGCCTGGGCGCGGATGGTGGCTGTGGCGGCCTGCGCGATCCTCATTGCGGGTCTGGTGATTTTCCACCAACCCGGTGCCACCTTGGGCGCATCGAAGAGCGACGTCGCCTTGGTCAGCGCAAAACTAAAAGATACCCGCGGGAGGCCCTTGCCCGAAAAATCCTTGCCGTCTTATAGCAACTACCAGGCTCCCGCGCTCCAGGGGACCACCCCAACCCTGTTGGCGGAAAATGGCAATTCACCGGCTGCTGATAAAAAAGAAGCGGAGCCGCTCCTTTCCTCGCAAATTTTGTCCGCTGCGCAATTGGCTAATACGCTGACCCCCATCCGCGAGCAACCGACCGATGCTGTCTTGGCCTCGAGCACGGATTCGGACCTGAAAAATGCCGACTCGGAAAGCTTCCGCCGCACCTTCGCCGGCTCAAATTCTCTCATGCTTGCGACAGATGCAGCCGCCAATCCCCCGGGCAACCAGCCTTTTTCCGGGTCGGAGCCGCAAGTCGCCCTCATGCCAGTGGCCCCTCCGCCTCCGCCACCACCGCCTCCCGCGCTAAACTCGGCTCCTGGCATAGTGCCCGCCAATCAACGTAGTGGCCGGGGTTTCCAAGGCGGTGGCGCAGGTGGCGGTGCCTTGGGTGGCATTGGCGGACGAAACCGGGGCGGCCCGGCCGTCGCCGCGGGAGGCAGACGCGGAGCGGTGGGCGGCGCCGCACCAGCCGCGGCGCCGGCGGCCGCCGCCGCATCCCTGGCCGAAAATTTGGCGGCCAACCCAGCCTCGGCTTCCGCCGCCCCGGCTGCTCCATCCCGCTATGGCATTACCACGGATGGCCTTGCCGACAACTTTGGTGGAAACGCGGCGTTGGCCCTCGGCAACATTCCGGCTGATGCAGGCGGCCTGGGTGGACCCCGCGGGGCCAACGCACGCGCCGCCAATAATGCCTCGGGCAGTGCGGGTGTCCCCAGCGAGATCCGGCAGGAAGTGGCCCTCAGTGGCGTCCTTGAGATTAACAATGGCATTACTAAAACAGGCACTGGCACACTCGCCACCCTCAATTCCACCAACACCTACACCGGCACCACCTCCATTACGGCCGGCACGCTCCAATTGGGCAATGGCACAACTTTAGGCTCTGGAGGCACCGAAACCCAATCCAGCGTCACCGCCAAGTTTGACAACACCACCGTCCAGCTCGGAAGCTATGCTGGCGCTACCGCAATTAACAGTGGAACAGTCGCCGTAAACAATAACAACTTCGCTTTTCAGACCGGCTTGGATGATTCCGAATCCCGTGGATTGAATACAAACCGGGACCTGGCCTTGGGCAGCAGCGGCAATGGAACCTTGTCGTTCAACTCGCTGACGAATGCCACCATGGGCGGACTACAGCAAGAAGCGGGGGAAGGCGCTCATTCTTACTCTGACGGCCAGCAATTTGGCTCCGCCACCGTTGCCAAAACCGGCACCAGCACTTTGAGCCTCACCGACGCCACCTACGCCAGTTCGACCATTGGCGCCGGGGCAAAGGATGCCAGTGGCTTGAGCTTCAATGGTGGAAATTTGAACTATAAGGCCAGTGCTGGCATTGAGGACAGGGGCAACGGCGTCATGACCATCAATGTTAATGGAGCCTCTCCGAATAATAATTCCGCTTCCCAAACTGTCGGCAATAATCCAACCCCTTTCACCGCCCAACCAGGCAATGTGCAGTTGAGCGAAAACGAAGGCTACATCGGTGGCACGGTCTTGATGCAAGGTGGGAATCTGACAGTGATCAAGAGTTCGAACCCCAGCTCCTTGTTTGCAGGAAATGTCACAATGACCGCAGGCTCGGTTACATTCACTTCGAGCGCGGACAATAACACCACCTTCTCCTCCGTCCTCGCCGGCAGCGGCGCACTCGTCAAAGCAGGCGACGGCACCCTGACCCTGACGGGCAATAATACTTATACCAGCGGCACCACCATCAGCGGCGGTACGCTCACGGTAAGCGGCACCAATAATTACAAGGGGGATACGCTCATCACCGGGGGCGCCGTCAACTTTGGCAACGCACAGTCGTTCGGCCCCGGCAATCTCACCCTGCAAGCTGGTGGCCTGGCCTTGCAGCAGAATAATGGCATTCCCGCACCTTCTGCGCCTGCCGTGCGCACCATCGTGCCCAGTGTTCCTGCGCAGCAGCAAGCCGCAGTCCCGGCCAACGCCAAAAATGTTGAGGACCTGTCCGCCGTGCGCCCGGCAAGCGTGGTAAAGTTCCCGCCACCCGTGGCCACGACGGAAAACGCCTTCTCGACCTTTGCGCTCAATGTGAGCGATGCCGCCTACCAATTGGCGCGGGCCGCACTGCTCAACCGCCGCTGGCCCGACCCAGCCTCCACCCGCACCGAGGAGTTTCTCAACGCCTTCCGCTACCACGATCCCGCGCCGGCCACGGGCGAAGCCGCCGCGCTGCATTACGACCTGGGGCAGAACCCCATCGAGTCCGGCGATTTGCTGCGCGTGTCCTTCCAGACGGCCGCCGCCGGACGCGACCGCGCCACGCCGCTGCGCCTGACCATCCTGCTCGACGACTCTGGCTCCATGACCCGCTCCGACCGCGCCGCCACCGTGCAGGCCGCGCTGCGCGCCCTGGGTTCGCTGTTGCGCCCGGGCGACCTCGTCTCCCTCGTCACCTTTGCCCGCACCCCGCAAGCGCGCCTCACCGCGCTGCCAGTGGAACGCTTTAACGAAATCCTGGCGCTGGCCACTTCGATTGAACCCGAAGGCGGCACCAATATGGAGGAGGCCTTGCGCACCGCCTATGCCACGGCCCGCTCGCTGTATGATGAAAAATCGCAAAATCGTGTCATCCTGCTGACGGACGGCGCCGCCAACCTTGGCGAGCTCGACCCCGCGGCGCTGGCGGCCATCGTCGAGGAAAACCGCAAGGCGGGCATCGCGCTGGATGCTTATGGCGTGGGCTGGGATGGCTATGACGACACCACCCTCGAGGCCCTGACACGCAAGAGCGACGGCCGCTATGCCTTCCTGAACGGCCCGGCCGATGTGAATGCCGCGTTTGCCACGAAGCTGGCGGGCGCCCTCTCCCCCGCGGCGAATGACGTGAAGCTGCAAATCGAGTTTAACCCGAAGCGCGTCACCTCTTATCGCCTCATGGGCTACAACAACCTGCGCATGACGAAAGAGCAATTCCGCGACAACACGGTGAACGCCGCCGAGCTGGCGGCCGCTGACCAGGGCACCGCGCTCTACAACCTCGCCATCGACCCCGCCGGGGTCGGCCCCATCGGCGTGGCCCGCGCCCGCTCCCGCGACCCCGGCACCACCAACTACCACGAAATCAGCTGGAAG
>JBEHYY010000013.1:0-76621 GCA_048497935.1 Verrucomicrobiota bacterium | reverse complement strand
TTCAGCCATTGCGTAGGCAAGCGCGATGCCTTCGCCGCCGGCGGTTGGGGCGCGGTATATGGTTTGGTTCTGGTGGTATTTGTGCTGATCGTGGTGCTGTTGACCAAACTCACGTGGATGTTTTCGTGAATATCTTCGATTATATTGTGTTGTGCTGCACGTTGCTTGGCATTGCCGCCTACGGTATGTGGCGCACGCGAGGCCAGCGCGACCTGCGGACATACATCAAGGGTTCCGCGCACACGCCATGGTTGCTGATTGGCCTCTCCGTCATGGCCACCCAGGCCAGCACTACCACGTTTTTATCGGCCACCGGCCAGGGGTACCAGAGTGGATTGAGTTTTGTGCAGAACTATTTTGGCGCCCCATTGGCGTTGGTGATCATTTCAGCCGTCTTTTTGCCGATTTTTCGCAAACTCAATGTTTACACTGCGTATGAGTATCTTGGCCAGCGATTCGATGCCAAAACTCGCCTGCTGGGCGCGTTCATCTTTCTGCTCCAGCGCGGCATTGGGGCGGGCTTGACCATTTATGCCCCAGCCATTGTCTTCTCGACTGTATTCGGCTGGCCGTTGAGTTGGACGATCATCATTTGCGGTTTGATTGCAACCACCTATACGGTATTTGGAGGCACCGAGGCAGTCAGTCTCACCCAGAAATACCAGATATACATCATCTTTTTTGGGATGCTGATCGCTTTCGCCATACTTGTGCAAAAACTATCGGACAACCTGTCACTGGTGGAAACCCTGACTGTGGCTGGTTCGGGCGGGAAAATTAATGCAGTTAGCTTTTCCACTGATTTGCAGCAACGGTACACCATTTGGTCCGGCATTTTTGGAGGCATATTTTTGCAAATGGCGTATTTTGGCACTGATCAATCCCAAGTACAGCGATACCTGTCGGGATCTTCTTTGCGTGAAAGCCGCCTGGGATTAATGTTCAACGCATTATGCAAGATACCCATGCAGTTGTTTATCATCCTGATCGGAGTATTGATTTTCGTTTTTTATCAAATCGAAACCCCGCCGGTGTATTTTAACCAAACCGCCTGGGGCAATGCAGCCCAGAGCGCGCCCGCGGGCACTTTTGCGGATATTGAAAACAACTTCGTCCAGGCCAGCGAGTTGGAGCACTCCACATTGAATTCCTGGATGGAAGCACGTCGTTCCGGCAATCCAGCGGCCGAGGAAACTGCCCGAAAAGATTATGAAAGTGCGCGCGAGCGGACTCTGGCAGTTCGAGAGCAGGCGAACGATGTGATGAAAAAGACGGGAGTCAGCAGTAATGAATCGGACTACGTGTTCATCACCTTTATTCTGAAGAATCTTCCCCACGGTTTGATCGGCTTGCTGGTGGCCGCCTTGTTTGCGGCTGCGCTCAATTCCAAGGCGGCAGAGTTGAATGCCCTGGGCTCCACCACCACGGTCGATTTCTACAGAAATCTTCTTTGCAAGGATGGCACTGATGCGCACTATGTCCTGGCATCCAGAATATTCACGGCATTTTGGGGGGTGGTTGCCGTGGTGTTTGCGTTGCTGATCAAGCTGGCTGAAAACCTCATTGAAGCCGGAAATATTTTGGGTTCGGTTTTTTATGGGGGGGTGCTGGGAATGTTCTTGGTGGCATTTTTTCTTAGATCAATTGGTGGCACGGCGGTATTCTGGGGGGCAATTGGGGCCTACGCATTGGTCATCTGGCTTTATTCCCGACATGATGTTTCCTACCTCTGGTTTAACCTGGTGGGGCCGGCCGCGTGCATCATTTTTAGTTTTGTCATCCAGCTCATCCTAAACCAAGTCGGCAAATCCGCGGGCCGGCCCGCCACCTCATGAGCATGCCCCGCATATGCTTTGGCCAGCAGCCGTGCGGGTTTTTCCCGAAACGGTTTCTTGCTGCCAAGATTTTCACGGCCCGCCGCCTACAGAAGGAAATCGGCGGAGAGATCGTCTTCTTCTATCACGACAGCGACCATGACCCGCGCGAGACCAACACCGTCCTGCACTTCATTCGCACGGGAGAGGCGGCGCGCCTGAACTTTGCCTTTGCCAACAAGATCCAGCGCAAATGGACGCCACTTTACCTCAAAAAGGTGCTGCCGGACTGGCAGGCCAACACAGCCCGGCAACTGCCCGCCTATGTGGATAAACGCTGGGCGGAGGCTTTCAAGGGTATTTCGGCCACGAACATCGCGGATTTCTGCCTGGAGATGTATCGCGCAATGGGTCTGCTTGAAGGCGTGCAAGTCGTGCGTTCCAGCGATCCGGCGGTGCGGCGGTCGGCTTGTGAAATTGCGGATTATTTTGTCGATGTCTCGCACGCGGGGGAGACCGTCCGCGCGCGTTGCGCCAAGGATGCCTTGCTTTTGCACGAAGGCGGGGACTGCCACGTGACACTGCCGATGGCTCCCTTCACCAAGGAGCAGGTCAGCCCCACGCGCGACTCACGTCTGCGCTGGATGCAGTCGGTCATCCACTGCACGCACTACGTGGCCGGCCAGGGGGAAAGACAATACTTGCACCCGGAGGAGACACCGGAGATCACTTTTATCACCCGCGATGAAATCGAGCAATCCGATGAAGCCTACACCGAAGTCTAAAACCGCGCCCTTGCTGGTCTTTGGCGCGCACCCGGATGACATTGAATTCGGCTGCGGCGGCGTAGTCGCCCGTGAGGTTCGCGCCGGACGGCCTGTGCATTGCGTGGTCTGCTCGCGGGGCGAGGCTGGCACCAACGGCACACCCCAGCAACGCGTGGCTGAGGCCGAGAAGGCCGCTAGAATTTTGGGTGCGACCCTGGAATTTCTCGAACTGGACGGCGATGCCCATCTGGAGCTGCGGTCCGCCCACGCCATCAAGCTCGCCCGCATCATTCGCGGGATCCGACCGGCGATTGTGTTGGCGCCGACGGTGGAGCCCAACCAGCACCCCGACCACTGGCGCCTGGGTATGCTCGTGCGCGATGCCACCCGGTTGGCCCGCTATGGAGGAGTGGGGGAACTGCGCAAGCTCGCGCGCCATGGCATCCGCCAATTGTTTTTTTACGCAGTCACGCCGGATGCCGAACCGATGGGCGCCGTGCCATTACTGATCGATATTTCTCCGCCGGAAATTGTAAAGGCCTGGACGGCCGCCATGGAAGCCCACGCCTCGCAGATGAAGACCCGCAATTATGTCGAATTCCAGCTGGCGCGCGCCAAGGTGCATGGTATGCGGGCCGGCGTCGCCCATGCCAATGCGCTATTTCCCAATGAGGCTTTGGTTTTTGACTCCTTGAGCTTTTTGTAAACTCCCCGCAATACCCCGATGGATTCCGACCGCCCGCTTAAAATCGGCATCACCTGCTACCCCTCTGTCGGCGGGAGCGGGGTGCTGGCGTCGGCCTTGGGCGAGGAACTGGCGCAACGGGGGCATGAAGTGCACTTTATCAGTTACGAACGCCCCTTTCGCATTCCACAGGACTCTCCGAGGCTCCGGTTTCACCCGGTAGTCATCAATGACTATGGTTTGTTCAAGTACCCGGACTATACGCTGCCTTTATCAGTCAAAATGGCGGAGGTCACCCGTGACTTTGGACTGGATGTGCTGCATGTCCACTATGCCGTGCCCCATGCGACCGCCGCGATTCTCGCGCGCGATATGCTGCCGCCGATGCTTCGTCCGCGCGTGATCACAACTTTGCACGGCACAGACACGACATTGCTGGGCCGCGATGCCGGCTATGGCCCGGCCATCCGCCACGCGCTGGAACAGTCGGATGCCGTCACCACGGTATCGGCTTTTATGGAGCGCGAAACACGGCGGCTCCTGGGCGTCGATCGGCCCATCGAAGTCATTCACAATTTTTTTACACCACGAGCCCCTAAGCGCACACGGATGGAGGTGCGAGAAGAGCTCGGATTACGCGAAGAGACGCTGGTGCTGCACGCATCGAACCTGCGACCCCTTAAACGGATTGATCTGTTGCTCGAGGCCGCTGCCCGCCTGCGACCTCGGGAGAAATATAAGCTCCTGGTGCTGGCCGGGGGCGATTTCACCCCATTTCGCGCGGAAGTACGGCGGCTGGGCTTGGAAAACACGGTGCTCGTACGCGAGCGCGTGACCGAGATTGAGGACTACCTCCAGGCGGCGGACGTGGGGCTCTTCACCTCGGAGACGGAAAGCTTTTGCCTGAGTATCCTGGAGGCGATGTTTTTTGGCGTGCCGAGCGTGGCGACCAGGGTGGGCGGGATTCCCGAAGTCATGGGTGGCGAAGGGGCCTGCGGATTGCTGGCGCCCTTTGGCGATGCCGGGGCGCTGGCCCAGGCAGTGGAATCACTGGTTAACGATGTCCAAGGCCGTGCCCGCATGGGAGCGGCGGCGCGGCAGCGTGCGCGCGCCAAGTTTTCGGCGGAGGCGATTGTGCCCCAATATTTGAAATTATATCGCACGTCCGGAGGGTGATTTCATTTGCCCAATTGCCTGCCCATTTGTAAGGTCGGCTCGGCCTGTCGAGGATTTCTTGCATGGGATTCCTTCCCGGCCCGTCTTCTCATGATCATCCGGCGTATGTTTACCGCCTTCGGCCTGCTCATTCTGGCCGGACCGCTTTGGGGTGCAGACGCACCCCCGCTGGACCATGTCACCTTGCAGCTGAAGTGGAAGCATCAGTTCCAGTTTGCCGGTTACTATGCAGCCATTGACCAGGGTTACTACCGTGCCGCCGGATTGGACGTGACGCTGATTGAAGCCAGCCCGGGCAAGGACCCCACCCAGGAGGTCATCGATGGCCATGCCGATTTTGGGGTGGGCAATTCCGATCTGCTTATTTTTCGCAACCAAGGCAAACCGGTGGTGGTGCTGGCGGCGATTTTCCAGCACTCGCCACTGGTGCTGCTGGCGCGTTCCGCCAGCGGGGCCAAAGACCTGCAGGCGCTTTACAACAAAAAGCTGATGATGATTCCCTCGGAGTCGGCGGAAATTTTCGCCTACTTCAAGCATGAGGGCGTGGATCCGGCCAAGCTCACGGTGATGCCGCACACCTTCAGTATGGAGGATTTTATCTACGGTCGCGTGGATGCCATGTCAGCCTACAGCGCGGACGAGCCCTTCAAGCTGAAGCAGCGCGGCTTTGACTTTTACACCTTTGTGCCCCGTTCCGGCGGCATCGATTTTTATGGCGATTGCCTGTTCACGACGGAGGCTGAAGTCCGGAACCACCCGGAACGCGTGCGCGCCTTTCGCGAGGCCAGCCTGCGGGGCTGGAAATACGCCATGGAGCACCAGGAGGAAATCGTCGATCTCATCCTGCGGCAGTACAACGGCCAGGGGAACACGCGTGAATACCTGCTTTATGAGGCGCAGCAATATGCGGAGCTGATGCACCCGGAACTGGTGGAGGTGGGCTACATGAACCCCGGCCGGTGGCAGCACATGGTGGATACATATGCCGAATTTGGAATGTTGCCGCGAAACTTCAACCTCGACGGCTTTTTATACGACGCCAACCCGATGCCGAGCTACATGAAGCTCTACTGGACCCTTTTTGGCGTATCCATAATCGCCTTGGTGGCCCTGGGATGGATTTTGCCGTTGTACCGCCTAAACCGGAACCTGCGCCTAGGCATTGCCCGCGAACGGATTTTGCAAAACGAATTAAGGCTGGCCAAGGACACGGCCGAGGCCGCCGGTGCGGCCAAGACTCGCTATCTGGCCGTCATGACGCATGAAGTGCGCACACCCTTGAGCGGCATCATCGGCTTGTCCGAGCTGCTCCAGGATGAAGCGCTTACCCCCGAGCAGAAGCAAATGGTCACGCTCATGCGTAATACCGGAGAGGAGATGCTACAGCTCATCAATGACATCCTGGAGTTTTCCAAGATTGAGGCTGGCCGCCTGGAGTTGGAGCAAAACTGCATGGATGTGAAGCCACTGGTGGAGGATATGCGCAAACTCTTTTCCGCGGCTGCCAAGGCTAAGTCTTTGGATTTGGTCGTCGATCTCGATCCGGACCTGCCGGGTGTCATCATCACGGATGTGCGGCGCTTGAAGCAAATTCTGAGCAACCTGCTGGCCAATGCCATCAAGTTCACGGAAAGCGGCAGCGTGGCGTTGACAGTGGCGGCCGCGCCCGAGGCAGCGACGGATGGCAGTGCGCGCTTGCGCTGGCGTTTTGTGCTGGCGGACACGGGCATCGGCATTGCGCCGGAACAAGCCGGGGCGCTCTTTACCCCTTACACGCAAGCCAACTCCGGCATTTCCCGCCGCTTTGGCGGCACGGGTCTGGGGCTGGCGATTTCCTTTCAACTGGCCAAGATGATGGGTGGCTCACTCTCGCTGGCTAAAAGCGCGCCCGGGCAGGGCTCCACGTTTGTCCTCGAAATTGTCACGCTGGCCCAGATTGGATGATGACGGATTTTGGCGGTGATCCTACCCATGAGTTTTCCGCATCTCCATCGGAAGGGAAAAAGATGGAAGGCGCCGGTCCGTTCGGATGCCTCGCTGACGGCGGACGGCTTTCGCTGGCTCAAGACAGGCGCGCAGGCTTTGACGGAAATGTTGAAGGCCATTGCCGCGGCGAAGGAAAGTGTCCGGCTGGAGATGTATATCATCCAACCCGGCGAACACGGGGAGGCATTTCGGGACGCACTCTTGACTGCTTGTGAGCGCGGTGTGCGCGTCCAGGTATTGGCAGATGCCTTTGGCTCCATGTTCCTGACGGCGGTTTTCTGGCAACCGCTTTTGAAGGCCGGGGCGGAATTCAGGCATTTTAATCTTCCAGGGGAAGGCCGTTCCGGGCTGCGCGACCATCGCAAGCTCATGGTGTGCGATGACCAGGTGGCGTTTATCGGTGGCTTGAACATTGGCCCGGAGTATGCGGGCGACGGCGTCCACACCGGCTGGCGCGACTTGGGCCTTTGTTTCCGTGGCACCCTGGCGCAAGAACTGGGATGCTCGTTCGATGAGATGTTTGCGCTGGCCGACTTCCGACATCCGCCTTTTGCCTGGATGCGCCATGCCGTCCGCCAGCACAGCCTCGAGGCGGACGCCGCCACTTTGCTGCTGGCGGCTCCGGGATGGCGGCGCAACCCCATGGTGCGTTCACTGGTGTGCGATTTCAAAAAGGCGGATACTATCCGCATTATTTGCGCCTATTTTCTGCCGACGGGCCGGGTATTCCGGGCCCTGCGCCGCGCCCCCAAGCGGGGTGCCCGCGTGCAGCTTATTCTTGGGGGAAAGTCCGATATCAAATTAATGCAGATGGCCACGCGCAGCCTCTACCACCGGTTATTGAAGTCCGGCGTGGAGGTTTATGAGTACCAGCCGCAGGTGCTGCACGCCAAGCTCATCGTCATCAATAAAAACGTGGCGTACGCCGGTTCGGCAAACCTCGATGTGCGCAGCCTGCGCCTGAATTACGAATTGCTCATCCGCGTGGAAAGCCAGCACCTGGCGCAGGAAGCCACGGAGATTTTCAACGGAGATCTGGCCCATTGCCGGAGGATTGAGTTGGAATCCTGGCGGAAGTCCTACGCCTGGTGGCGGCAATGGCTGGACGCTGTCGCCTATTTTTTACTGGCGAGACTGGACCCCTTTCTCGCCAGCCGTTCTTGGCGCCGTTAGGTGCACAAGTGGATGCGAATTAAGCGGTAAGTGAATGGCATTGGCTGCCTTATAAACAAGGGTGGCCGTTATAATCGCTTTTCATTTGCCAAGCGGGGAGGGTGGTCTTCTAGTGCGCGCAAGGCCGGCTGCCTGGCCGATAATCTCAACCCCCTTAAATCATGCCTAGCGCGATTCTCTCCTATTGGTGGATTCTGCCCATCCTCTTTGTAATCTTTGCTTACAAGTGGATCCTACGCATTTTCGGCGTTGTCATTGTGCCGCAGGACAGCATCGGTATCGTCAACAAGAAGTTCGTGGTCTTTGGCGCGAACCGCACGCTGCCTGACGGCTCCATCGTCGCCCTCAAGGGTGAGGCCGGTTTCCAGGCCGACACGCTGGCGCCGGGGCTGCACTTCCTGCTCTGGCCCTGGCAGTATGAAATCAGCCGCCAGCAATTCATCAGCATCGAGGAGGGCGAAATCGGAGTGGTCGAGGCGCGCGACGGCAAAGCGTTGGCCGGCGGCCGCGTGCTGGCCCGCCGCGTGGAATGCGACTCTTTCCAAAGCGCCCGCTCCTTTCTGACCAATGGCGGCGAGCGTGGCCCGCAAATGGCCATCATCCCGCCCGGTACCTACCGCATCAATACGGCCCTATTTGCTGTAACCGCGGAAAAGGCGCTGGAAATTCCGGACAACATGGTCGGCATCGTGACCACCAAGGAAGGCGCGCCGCTGCGCACCGGGGAAATCGCAGGCCGAGAAATCCCCAACCATAATTCCTTCCAGGACGGCCAGACGTTTGTGGACAACGGTGGTTTCAAAGGCCTCCAGGAGCAAGTCATGCTCGCGGGACGCTACTTCCTCAATCCGCTCTTTGCCACGGTGGAAATCCGCAACATGACGGAAGTGCCCATCGCCTATGCCGGCGTGGTTATCGCTTATGTGGGCGAGCCGGGGGTGGACGTCACCGGCGACTCCTTCAAGCACGGCAACCTCGTCAAAAAAGGCCAGAAAGGCGTATGGGTTGAGCCGCTGGATCCGGGCAAATATCCCATCAACCCCTACACGCACAAGGTTGAGAATGTGCCCACGGCGAATGTGGTGCTCAACTGGGCCACGGGCAAATCCGAGGCGCACAAGCTTGATGCCAATCTATCGACCATCACGGTGCGCTCGTCGGACGGTTTTAAGTTCAACCTCGATGTGAGCCAGATCATCCACATCCCGCGGGTGGATGCCCCGCGCGTCATCGCCCGCATGGGCAGCATGCTCAACCTCGTCACGCAGGTGCTGGAGCCGACCATCGGCAACTACTTCCGCAACGCGGCCCAGGGATCCGACGTCATCGACTTTCTGCGGATGCGCGCGGAACGCCAGGCGGACGCCAAGGCCCGTATTTCCGCGGCGTTGGAGGAATACAATGTCGGCGCGGTGGACACCCTCATCGGCGACATCACGCCGCCCGACGAGCTGATGAAGCCCTTGACCGACCGCAAGATTGCCGAGCAGGAAAAGGTCACCTACGAAACACAACGCCTGGCGGAGCAGACGCGCAAGGAGCTCCAGCAGGCGCGCGCGCTGGCCGACACCCAGGCCAAGGTGGTGGACGCCGAACGCCGGGTGCAAATCGCGGACTTCGACGCGCAGTCTTCCGTCAAGCAGGCGGAAGGCGCGGCCCGCTCGCGCATCATCAATGCCGAGGGCGATGCCAAGGCCAAGACCACGAATGCCGACGCCGATGCCAAGGTGCTGCAAATGGTCGGTTCCGCTGAGGCCGCCAAGACGAAGATGGTCGGTACCTCCGAGGCCGACGTCATCAAATTGAAAATCGATTCCATGCAGTCCGGCAACTATGCCGGCATCGAGATTGCCAAGGCGCTGGCCAGCAGCGGCACCAAGCTCGTGCCCGACATCGTGGCCACGGGTGGTGGTGGCGGCAGCGGCCTGACGGGCAATGGCTCGCTGGTCGAGGTGCTCCTCGCCAGCATCATCCGCGACCAGCTGGACAAGGGTAGCTTGGTTAAGGCACCGGAGAAGAAGTAAGCGGTAGATTCATATCTGACTTATTTCTTCCTTATAAAAACCGGGACGTTGAAATGCGTCCCGGTTTTTATGTCTGCGCCGGTGGCTCTTTCAGCCGGGCAGGATATTAAGGTGATATAAAAAATGGAGGTGGCGGGAGTTGAACCCGCGTCCCCTGGGCTTTCAGCAATGGCGTCTACAGGCGTAGCTGGTGTTTTGGTTTAAGGATCCGGCCGCCCCAAGCAGGCTGCCCTTCACCCGAGCCTCCAGTAAATTACGACCGCGCCGCTGGTGACGCCAGCGCGGCTATGCCTGCTATTGCGCGCTTTCCCTTAGCAGGTTTCCAGGAAGCGCGTCACTGCAATTTAAGCAGCGAGGGCGTATTCGTTGTTGGCAACTAATACATTGGTGGAGTTTTGACAGAGCCAACCACCATCTCTGGCCTGCAGCCAAGACCGTTGTCCCAAGGTCGAATCCGGAACACCCCCGAAAGGGGAAAAGTCAACTGGCTGACATGCCGGCGGGAATCTGGTCCCGCCAGACATCTCAAAGAACCCCGGGCGGAGGCCCGGAACAGGTTAATATAGACAAATTCATGCTGATGCGCAAGGCTTCCCCGTATGCCTTGGAGCTACGCCCAAATCAACGCCGGCCTGCCGGAAACTGCGCTGACGCGCGTCGATGGCCTGCCCTGGCCCAAAATTGGTTCGGGCAAGGTCCGCGAGCTGTTTGACCTGGGGGATGCCCTGCTCATTGTCGCCACGGACCGCCTGTCGGCTTTTGATGTGATTCTGCCCGATGGTATCCCTGGCAAGGGCATCATTCTGACGCAATTGAGCCTGTGGTGGTTTGCCCATGTGGCGAAGTTAACACCGAATCATTTGCTGCCCAACCACGACGCCGAGGTGGCCCGGCGGCTGAAGGACTTTCCGCAACTGCTGGGGCGATCCATGTTGGTGCGCAAACTGCGTCCGCTGCCAGTTGAGGCGGTGGTGCGCGGCTATCTGGCGGGCAGCGGCCTCAAGGTTTACAAGCAAACGGGGCGGCTCTTTGACCACGTCCTCCCGCCCGGGCTGGGCGAGAGCGACAAATTGCCCCAGCCGGTATTCACCCCCACCAGCAAGGCCAACGCCGGGCACGACGAGCCGTTGACGGCGACGCAATGCGCCGCGTTGCTGGGTGCGCAACGGTATGTCGAAGTGCGCGATTTGAGCCTCAAAATCTTTGAACTCGGCACGCGGGAGTCCGCCCGCGCGGGAATCATCCTGGCGGACACGAAATTTGAGTTTGGCACCGATGCCGAGGGCAAGCTGTACCTGATTGATGAGGTGCTGACGCCTGATTCCTCGCGCTATTGGCCGGCAAAGGAGTACCAGCCCGGGCGCCCCCAGATGGCCTTTGACAAGCAATACGTCCGTGACCATCTCGAGACTTTGAACTGGAACAAAACCCCGCCGGGCCCGCATTTGCCGAAGGAAATCATCTTGCAGACGCAGAAGCGGTATCTGGAAGCAGTCGAGCGTTTGCTCAAGTAAAGGATTTGTGCTAGGGTGGAGCATCGCCCACGCCATGAAAGACATCTTCACTGATAGTGACAGTGCCCGGGTGGGACTGTACAAGTCCCTGCTTGATGAGGCGGGAATCGCCTGTTTTGTGCGAAATGAAAATTTCGGACCCACGTCGGTGCCCATTCCGGTGTTTTATCCCACGCTGTGCGTTCTCAACGACGCCGACTATGACCGGGCGGTGGTCATCCTGGACGATTACCAAAAAAACCCTGGGCCGCGAGCGGCGGAATGGGTGTGCCCGCATTGCCGGTCCACGGTGCCGGCCGGCTTTGACACCTGTTGGAATTGTGAGCGGGAAAAACCGCGGGAAAATGGCGAGAGCTAGCAGGAAATACGGAACCCCTCCGGATGATTCCAGGTTTGCCGTACGGCGAGCAATAAGGTAGCTTGGCCCTTTCCATGAGAATCGTCCATGTCGCCAGCGAGTTTTCGCCTTGGGTGCGGGTCGGCCATCTGGCTGACGCCGTGGGCGGGCTGTGCGCGGAGCTGGCGCGGGAAGGACATGAAGTCTCCGTCTTTTTGCCAGGCTACCGTCAAGTGCTGGGCGACCCGCGGGCGGCGATGGCGGAGCCGGCATACCAGCATGCCCTCGAACTGGGCGACACCCTGGTTTCCGCCGAAACGCTCCGCCTGCCAGTGGCCAAAAACTTGACGCTCTATTTTGTCCGGCGAGATGAGTCCTTCGATCGCAGCTTCCCCTATGGCCCGCCCGGAGGCGAATACGAGGATAGTGATGCCCGTTTTGTCATCTTCTGCAAAGCGGTGGCGGATGCCCTCTGCCGTTTTGACAACCCGGTGGAGGCGCTGCATTGCCATGACTGGCCCACGGCGCTACTGCCGCTCCTGCTGCGGGTGGAGGAACGCAAACGCGGCATCAGCAACGTGGGCCGCACCTTTTTCACGGTGCACAACCCGGTCTTTCAGGGCGTATACCCCCGACGCACGTTTGGCCTGACCAACCTGCCCGAGGAGTTCTTTGCTCCGGATGCGCTGGAGTTTTTCGACCAGATTAATTTTCTCAAAGGTGGCTTGGTGTATTCAGACATTTTGCTGGCGCCCAGCCCCACCGCGGCGCGCGAGTTTCCGAGCGCCTATGGGTTTGGCCTCGAGGGCGTATACGCGAACCGCCAGGAGGATATGCGCGGGTTGCTCACCGGCCTGGATGGCGCCGAATGGAATCCGGCGGCGGATCATTTTCTCCCGGCGGGCTTCCGCGCCGGCGCCCCCGCTGGCAAGGCGCTTTGCCGGGCGGCGCTGTGCAAGAGCCTCGGCTTGGATTCCACCACCCGTGATGGCGCTTTGATTGTGGCCCAATTGCCTTTGGTGGGCGCCTTGGGCCTGGGCGACCCGCGCGAACTGCTGCCGTTCCTGCGGGAAGACACCATGCTGGTTTTACTGGGCCATTCGATGCCCAAGGAGATGGAGCCCTGGCGCGCTTTGGTTGGCGCCCGGCCCGGCAAAAATGTGCTGTTGGAGCGCTATGACCACGGGGTGCTGCACCGGGCGCTGGGTGGGGCGGATTTCTGTCTGGGCACAGTCCGGACTGAGCCTAGCCCGCATCATGCGCAACAGGCATTGCTTTATGGGGCAATCCCCGTCATGCCCCGCACGGGCGGCCCGCAGGATGTCATTATTGACGCTGGCGAGCACCCTGACTCGGGTAATGGCATTCTTTTCGAACCCTCGATGGAAGGCTGGAGGCACGGGCTGGCGCGGGCGCAGGCCTTGCATGATGAAGCGGAAAAGTGCACGGCCATCCGCAATCGGGCCTTGGCGGTGGATTGCAGTTGGAAAAAGCACGTTCCAGCCTTCATCCAACTCTACCGCGAACAGGTCCAGGCCTGACTGCGGTGTTGGCGAATGGGCGCAAAAAAAACCGGCTGAAATACAGCCGGGTTTTTTGTTCGAAAACGGGGAGGGTTACTCCGTGCCTTCGGCGTTGACGACCTTGGAGGCCTTGCCCTGCTGGTTGATGGCGTCGGCGTAGTCAACGGTGGGCTTGTTGGCGCCCTTGGGGTTGTTCGGGTAGCTCACGAGGCTGCTGCCGCCCGAGTCGGTCGAAAGCTTGATGTCGATCCACTCAACGTGGCCGTCGAGATAGGCGATGTGGCCGCCTTTGCCATCCCAGGGAGAGGCGACGACCCAGGTGCCGTCATGCTGAAGACCATAGGTCCAGAGGAGGGGCGTCGTGGTCGGGGGGGAACCGCTCGGCAGACCGGTGACGAAAGCGTAGCTCTTGGGCTTGGCATCCACGAAGGGCTTGCCGGGGGCGGTGGCCGTGCCCATGTCGGCATCAATAACGGACTTGGGGAGGACGGTGCCGGTCAGCTTGATGTCGCCTTTGACGAACCAGAGGGCGGCGTCGTTAAGACCGTTGTTCTTGGCCAAAATGAAGGCGACGTCATTGACATCCTTGGCCACGCCGTTGTTGGCGTTGCCGCTGCTGTTCATTTCCGGCGTCGCGATGATGCGGGAATTGCTGCCGCTGGTGGTGTAGGCTTGGTACGAACTCGCGATTGAGCGCGCATTGGCGGAGGCGGCCATGCGTTTGGCCGTGGTGAGCGCGCCGGCGATGGTCGGGATCAAAATCGCGGCCAGAATGCCGATGATCGAGATCACCGTCAGGAGTTCAATGAGGGTAAAACCCTTCTTGGAGTTATGTTTGCGGGAGGTCATGGGGAAGGTGAGCTATGTCCGGGGGGACGGGTTTGAGCTATGGTTATAAATACCCTATACCTTAAAAATTGGAAATGAAAGAGAATTTTTACACGGAAATAGGAGGCATTTCAAGCCGGCAACCCGTGGTCGGGCCCAAGCGTGGAAAATGCTAATTTTACGCCGTTAGTAAGGGAGGGGGAAGCGACCGCAGAGTTCCAGCGCAACAGCTTTGGCCTTGGCAATGCGGGCCGGGTCGGCGGGGCCGCCGAGGACGGTGTCAATGGCTTCGGCGATGCGCACCATTTCCGGCTCTTTCATGCCACGACTCGTAACGGCAGGGGTGCCAAGGCGCACGCCACTGGCTTGGAAGGGGCTGCGGGTCTCGCCGGGGATGGTGTTCTTGTTGGTGGTGATGTTTGCCTCATCCAGCGCCTGCTGGGCCACTTTGCCGGTCAGTTCCGGGTGGCTGTGGCGGAGGTCGAGCAGCATCAGGTGATTATCGGTTCCGCCCGAGGAAAGTTTATAGCCCTTCTTCACAAATGCGTCGGCCATGGCCACGGCGTTTTTGCGAATCTGTTTGCTGTACTCCTTGAACTCGGGTTTGGCCGCCTCGCGGAAGCAGATGGCTTTGGCGGCGATGATGTGCATCAAGGGGCCACCCTGGCTGCCAGGGAACACGGCGGAGTCAATTTTTTTGGCAAACGCTTCTTTGCAGAGAATCAGGCCACCGCGCGGGCCCCGGAGGGTCTTATGCGTGGTGGTAGTCACAAAGTCGGCATGGGGGAACGGGTTGGGATGCTCGCCCGTGGCAACGAGGCCCGCGATATGCGCGATGTCGGCGAGCATGAGCGCGCCTACGCTTTTGGCGATCTCGCCCATTTTCGCAAAATCAATGATGCGGGGATAGGCGGAGGCGCCCACTGTGATCATCTTGGGTTTTTCCCGTTCGGCTTGGCGGGCGAGGTCATCATAGTCGATGCGGCCGGTTTCGGGTGAAACGCCATAGTGGGCGATTTTATAGAGCTTGCCCGAGAAATTGGCGGCATTGCCGTGCGTCAGGTGGCCGCCGTCGCTGAGGTTCATGGTCAGCAGCTTGTCACCCGGTTCGAGGACGGAGGAATAGACGGCAAAATTAGCCTGGCTGCCGGAGTGGGGTTGCACATTGGCGTGCTCGGCGCCAAAGAGCGCCTTGGCCCGGTCGATGGCCAGCTGCTCCACGATGTCCACATATTGGCAGCCGCCGTACCAGCGTTTGCCGGGGTAGCCCTCGGCGTATTTATTGGTGAGCACGCTGCCCGCGGCTTCCAGCACGGCTGGCAGGGTGAAGTTTTCCGAGGCAATCAACTCGATGTGGGATTGCTGGCGCGCGCGTTCTTTTTCGATGGCGGAGAAAATCTCCGGATCAAGTTCAGCCAGAGGGTCGGCGGGAAGGATGGACGGCGCGGTGATCATGGAGGGATCTGGGTGGGCAAGTGTTCTGGTTTGGGTGCTTAATTCAACCTTCAAAGCGCGATGATGCAATCATGAATTGGGCGTTAAACCGCTTGGAATGGCTCTTGGGGAGATGCCGGGGCTAGGGTGCCTCTTCCGCGCCAATCTTGTTTACCCGGCGTTCATGGCGGCCGCCCTCAAAGGCGGTGGCCAGGAAAATGGTCGTGAGCTTTTGAGCCATGTATGGCGTGATGTATTTCTGACCGAAGCAGATGACATTGGCATTGTTGTGCCGACGGCAGAATTCAGCGCCGTCCTCGTTATGCACCAATGCCGCGCGGATGCCATGAACCTTGTTGGCGGCGATGGAAATGCCGATGCCCGAGCTGCATACGAGGACACCCCGCTCGGCGCCGCCTTTGGCCACATCCTCGGCCACGGCCACGGCGAAATCCGGATAGTCCACCGAGTCGTGGCCTTGCGTGCCGCGGTCGAGGACTTCATGACCGGCCGCGCGCAAGCCTTGGGCGAGGAAGTCCTTCAAATCAACGCCGCCATGGTCGGCTCCCACAGATATTTTCATGACTTTAGTCCACCGCAAGCGGCGGCTGAAGGCAAAGGTTATTTCCCTTTGTATTCTTTGCGCAGGAATTCCAGGATGGAGGGTATCGCTTCGACCATGGAATCCCGGGCAAATTCATAGTCGGCCAAGTCCATGCCGTAGGGGTCGGAGATTTCGTGCTCCACGTCGGGTGGCATGAAATCACGCATCAGGTACACATGGGGGCTGGACACGCGAAACTGCGTTTCGATGAGCAGCTTGTGCGAGGAAGTCATGCCAAAGATGGCAAAGGAGCGGTCAACCAAATCCTGCGTCAGCCGCTGGCTCACATGGTCGCGCAGGTCAATGCCCACGCTTTCCAGCACGCGGACGGAATTTAGCGAGGCCGCATCGCCACCATAGGCGGAAAGGCCGGCCGAGGCGGTTTGCAGCGAATGCAGCGGGTCCTTTTCCGCGTGCAAGGCATGGGCCAGCAGGCGCTGGGCCATGGGGCTGCGGCACACATTGGCGGTGCAGACAAAGGTGATGACGTTCCGCGCGGGCATCCTGGGCTCTCTCAATCGGTCGGGTGGCAAGGTGTCACTTGGCGGGAGCGGCACCGGCATTGGCCGGCAGCTTGGCGGTACCCGCGTCTTTTGACGATGGCAACCGGCCCAACACTTGTAAAGCGGCAACCACATCCACCGCGCGTTGCAACACGGCGTCGCGCGCTTCGGTGGTGACGGTGGTGGTCTGGGGGGTGGCGGGTGCGCCTTGGGGTGCGCCCAACCCGTTACCAGCACTGCCCGAAGCAACAGGCGGGGCGGGGGTGACTACGGCGCGTTCCTGGCGGAGCATATTCACAATGTCCACGGTGCCATGTTCCACGCTGAAATAAGCGACGTCACTCTGTTGGGGCGTCACCTCGACGGTAAAACGAGGCTTAAGCCCGATGCCCACAAGCGAGCCGCTTTCGGGCCGCAATTCGCCGTCGATAATGGTGTAACCGGGCTGGCCGGGGTAATCCATGTAGATGGCGGGTTGGCCCATGGTGGGAGTGCCCACGGCGAGCACGCTTTCCTTTTCCTGAAAGACTTCCAGCCAGGCTTCGAGGGGGCCCGAAGTTTGTCCGTTAACCATGACTAGCACGAGGGGTGGCGTGTGCTCTTTGTCCGTGTTGGTCGGCGCGGGCAGGGCCTCGGGATCCTCCAGTTTGCCCACGCCCTGCAAAGGTGCGCTGGCGAGCCCCGCTTTGCTGAGCAGGGCGGCAAAGGCGGCGGAGGTTTTGGAATCGGCCGTCACATACCGCAGGTCGAGAATCAGGCCCGGCTTGCCGAGATAGGTGGCAATCTCAGGCAGCGCGGCATTGAGGTCATAAATGCGCATATAGTAGGTGACGTCGTGCCGTAGCTCGACAATGCGCGGCTGGCGGTCTTTGTTGGCGGAGTCGTTCGCGTGGGGCAGACCACGCAGAATATGCCCGGGGTACAGCGCCATCAGGCCGGCCAGTTCCACTTCGGCGGGTGTTTTCTGGTCGCCACGAGGGAAAAGATCGGGGGAGACATCGGCCGGCAATGACAAGGCACCGACGGCAAGAAAGACCAAAGGCAGCATAAAGTAAGGGCGCTGAATTTCGCACATTTTGCAACCGTAGGCAAAACGATTTTCAAAAGGCGTGGATCGCCCGCTATTTTCCCTCGCGCGCCAGCTGCCGGCTGCCGATGTCCTTGCGGTAATGCCCGCCGGCGAATTGGATGCGTGCGCAGGCCGCATAGGCGGCGTCCAGCGCAATGCGCAAGGTGGGAGCCGTGGCCACCACACTTAGCACGCGCCCGCCGCTGGTCACGATGGCGCCATCCGTCCGACGCTTGGTCCCGGCATGAAGAATGTCAACATTCGCAGGGAGGCTGGCCGCCGGAGGGAGGGAGATCGGGTCGCCGGTCCGCGGATCCGCTGGGTAATTGTGCGCGGCGATGACGACGGCCGCGGCAAATGATTCCTTAATCTCACAGGCAGAGGGATTGAGGGTGCCCTTGGCGCAGTCCCACAGGATTTTAATCGGATCGGTGGCTAGCAAGGGCAGCAAAACCTGGCACTCCGGGTCGCCAAAGCGGACGTTAAACTCCACCACCGAGGGGCCAATGGGGGTCAACATCAGCCCGATGTAGAGTACGCCGCGATAGTCAATGCCTTCCCGGGTGAAGGCCGCCAGGGTGGGGCGAATGATTTCCTTTTCAATCCGCGTCAGCAGCGGGGCATCAACAATGGCCGCGGGAGCATAGGCGCCCATGCCGCCAGTGTTGGCGCCCACATCGCCGTCGCCCACGCGCTTATGGTCTTGGCTCGGCGGCAGGACGAGGTACTTTTCCCCGCAGACAACGAGCATCATCGAAGCTTCTTCCCCAGGCAGGAAATCCTCAATCAACACCTCGTCGCCACTGGCGCCAAAAACCTTGTCGTCGAGCGCCGCGCGGATGGCGGCTTCGGCCTCGGCGTGCGTCATGGCCACGGTCACGCCCTTGCCTGCGGCCAGGCCGCTGGCCTTGATGACAATCGGCAGGGGTTTCTGTCTAATATAAGCCAGGGCCGGGGCCGAGGCGACAAAGGTTTCGCCGTACGCGGTGGGAATTTTGTTCCGCAGGAGAAAGCTCTTGGTGTAAACCTTGCTGGCTTCCAGCCTGGCACCGGCTTGCCGGGGCCCGAAGGCGGGAATGTTTTCCTGGGCCAGCGCATCCACCAGGCCGAGGCTCAGGGGCACTTCCGGACCGACGATGACAAAGTCCGCCCGCTCCTTTTTTGCCAGCGCGACCAAACCGGGCACATCATCGGCCTTCACCGGATGGCAAACGGCTTCCTCGGCAATGCCAGCATTGCCCGGCGCCGCATGCACGATCTTGACCAGGGGGCTGCGCCGCGCGGCCTTGACCAGCGCGTGCTCCCGCGCCCCGGAGCCGATTATGAGGAGAGTCAGCTTGCTGAAGGATTCTGCCATGATTAAAACCCAGACTAGAACAAAGGGGCGGCGAGGGGCGAATGTTTATTCCAGAAACCGGCTTGCGGCGGATGGCATTTTCACCAACGTTGGCGGCATGGATACCCCGTCCCGCTGCCAGCCTTGGTGTGTGGCCGCCATTCTGTGCGGCATGGCGATTAATTTAATCCCCGGCTTGCCCGCGATTCATTGGGACTTGCCGATCTACCTCGACACGATCGGCACCCTTACAGTGACGCTTCTTTGCGGCTGGCCCTGGGGCGCGTTGACGGGCGTGCTGTCCAGCCTGCTGGGCGGGCTGCTCAATCCGCATATGCCGTATTTTATTTTCACGCACCTGACGATTGCCGCCGTGGCCGGATGCGCCGCGCAGTCCGGTGGGTTTAAGAATCCGCTGCGCACAGCGGTCACGGGCGTGATTATCGGCATCGCCGCCGCCGTCGTCAGCGCACCGGGCGTGGCGCTGGCATTTGCCGAGCCGGACGGCACGCGGTCCGCTTTTGCCATCTTTTATTCCAGCATGGTGGCGCACTGGCGCGACTCCTTTGCCTCCGCCCAGGCCTGGATTGAGCCGGTAGACAAGATCCTTTCCTGCACCTTCGCCGCGGCCATCCTGGCGCTGTTGCCCAAGCCGGTATTGAGCCGTTTTGAGTCCAAAGGGTATCTGCGGGAAAATAATTTCATCTAGACGGCGGTTGGGTATGCGCAAAAAAAAGACCGTCTTGCGACGGTCTTTTGTGGGATACCCAAGGCGCGGTGAAGCGGCCTCGAGTGCTGGGCGGTCAAGCCTAGCGCTTCTTCTTCTTGGCAACCTTGCGCTTCACGGTCTTCTTTGCAGCTTTTTTCTTAGCCATGGTGGTATCCTTGGATTTTGATTGTTGTGGTTTGTGGTATTAGTAAGCGAGCCGCAGTTACGCGTCTCCCGGTCAGAAATGAAGCTTGGCGACCGGTGCCTGCCTGTAGTGTGCCGCAGAGTGCGCCCGGTAACAAGCGTTACTTTTCATTTTTTGAAAATATTTTTGCCGAAGGGTTGGAGGGAAAATTAAGGCAAAATTCACGGAGTTTTTCCTTCAGCCTTTCAACTTTGCCAATTTCATCGTCGGCATTTTAAATTTAAAATCTGCAATTCAAGCAGAAGCCTAACGACCCCCAGCTCCAAAAATCAAAAGCCGAAACCCCAAACTTGAGACATAAAAACTACTTCCTTCCCCACGCCGCGATCATCGCCAGCGATTTTTCCGCGCGCGCGGCCTGTGTCTCCGGCTTTTTGGCCTCGGCGACGTGCCGGTTGTACTCGCGCTGGTGGCTGGGCGGCATTTTTGTAAAAATTTTCTTAATGACGGGCGCGTCCTTGAGCGCCTGCGCCAAGGCCGGGCAGAGTTCGATGGATGGAGCGGGTTTCATGGCGCAGGTGGTAGCGGGGAATTGGAAATCTTAAAATTTAAAGTTGAAGGAAAATCCCCGCCCTCAGGGGCCTTTGACATGCAGCACCACCCGCGCGTACCGCGTCAGCGGCGGACTACCGGTGTCGGTGACTTCGCATACCAAGTGGATTTCATCGCCGGGCTTGGCATCGCGGGGAATTTTGACTGTGGTAACGGCGGTTTTCGCCTCCGGCAGTGCAGCGCCTTGATAGGTGCCAGCCTCGGTGTAGTTCCACCAGCGGAAATTCAACGCGTTGCCGTCCGGATCGGTGGTAGGGCTGGCGTCGAGGGTCACTTCCTGTCCGGGCGCAACATTCATATCCAGTGGCGTGTTCCGGAGGCGGACGACCGGGGCGTGGTTGGCGTGGGCGTAGTCCTTCACACACCAGTCGGCCCGCGCGGCGAAATCGTTTTGCACGGCATCCAGCCAGCGCCAGATGGGCTTAAAGTACTGCGTGCGGATTTCCATGCTGGACGCATCCTTGGCTTTCTCAAGCTTCTTGGCCCAGCTGTTGTCGATGGTCCAGCGGCCGGTGGGGCGTTCCCAGCCGGCGGCCGGCAGCGGATCCATCCACACGTTGTTGCGCACCTTGACAAACTGGCCGCCCCAGCCACCCCAGCCGGGCGACTCCATGCTGCGCAGCCCGTTGGGAATGGAATAGAGAAACGACGGTGTGTCGCCCTCGGCCTGGAAGACGCCGTTCTTGTGCTCGTAGCTGTCGCACAGCGGGCCGTGGCCGTTCAAGATATTTTTGCCCATCCAGTCAGCCTCGAAAAACGCCTTCGTCTTCTCCGGCAAAACCTGCGGCCAGACATAAGCCATGCAGTCAAACTGGTCGGCGATGATGGTGGGGATGTTGAACGATTCCCAGTTGGGCCGGATATAGCGTTGGTAGGAATCATCCTGCTCCCAGATAAGATAGAGGCGGATCTTGGCGGCGACGCCCTTCATCTTGTCCGGATGGTCTTCCTGGATGATTTTGAGCGCGCGGGCGATGGTGTTGCAGCCACCCCAGGCTTGAATCCAAATGGGCCGGGAGTCGCTCTCATCAAGAAGAATCTTGGCGATGAATTCCGCGCCCTCGGTGCGAATTTCCGCCTCGCCGTTGCCGCCGGTGTTGCCGACTTTCCATTTGCTCAACAGAAACTCGGGGGTGGGGTAGCGCGGGTCATGCAGCCGCAGGTTGGGGTAAATCTTCGCGTAGAGGTTGATCGAGTCTTTGACCCACGACGGCGGGTGAAACGCGTTCCAGCCCTTGCCGCCGTCCCAATGGAACTGGGAGCTCGTATTGACGATGGCCTCCACGTCGAACTCATCGCACGTCAGAAGAAACCGCACCATGGAGCACCGGTCATCGGCCTCGCCATCCGTGGTCACTATCACCCGGGGTTTGGCCGGGGCCGGATCCTGCGCCGTTTCCGCGGCTGGACAGGGGATGGAGAGCCCGCAAGCCCAAAGCGCCGCCAGGGGGAGAAGGGCCGCACGCAGGAAGCTCATGTCGGAAAAGAAATTTCAGCAGTCTACTTTGCCTCGGCTTTCGCCTCAATCGGGTAACCCTGCCAGACCCATTGCAGCGCCGTCGGGTAGAGCTGCGAGATGGTCGGCCGGTCGGTATGGCCGGCGCCGCGGGCGAAGACGAATTTGTAGTGATAGCCTTTTTCCGTCAGGATCTTGGCCATGTTTTCGCCGGCTTCCACCCAATCGCGCATCGGCCCGTTGAAGTTGTCGTGGTCGCCCACTTCCATGTAAATGCGCAGCGGCTGGACGGGGCTGTTGGGAATCAGCGTTTCATGGAGGCCCCAGGCGCCGTGCGGATACTCCGGGTTGACCGGGTATTGATTGTTGGTGAACGTGCCGGAGAACGTGAGCACGCGGTGGTAGCGCTCGGGGTGGAGCCAGGCCATGATCATGCTCGCGGCCGCGCCCGAGCTGGTGCCCATCACGGCGCGCCCGTCCGGGTCTTTCGTCAGCTTCACGTTGGCGACCTTCTCGGCCATCGGCAGTACTTCGGTTTCGACAAAATCGCTGTATTTGCCCGAAACCGTGTCGTATTCCAGGTTGCGCTCGCCGCCGCGGCCATCGGGCCCGCCCGGGGGAATGGCGACGACGATCATCACGGGTAGTTTTTTCTCGGGGATGAGATGGTCGAGCACATTGAACGCCCGGTTGTCGCCATCGGTGGTGATCATGACCGGCGCAATCGTCCCGGGCACATACTGCGCGGGCACATAAACGGAGACGGAACGTTTGTACGGCTGGGGGTGATTGATCGCCGAGGGGTTCGAGCCATCCGCGGGCGCACCCACCGCCACACCGGGGTAAAATTTGCTCTCCGTCGAATCGAGGGTGAATTTATAGACCTTGCCCTTGGGTTCGCCCGCCGCCACGGGACTCATCTCCGGCGCCGCCTTGTGCGTGGATCCGATGATGAAATTGCCTTCGGCAGCCAATGGTGGTACTTCGCCGTCGGGCAGCTCGGTGGCCTTGACGTAGCCGGCAGCGAGCGGATTGCGCGTTGGCACGCCTCCGCGCGCTCCGCCCCGCCCAGTGGCCGGGGCAGAAGCTGAAGCCACAGCCGCCGCGGGCTGGGCTGAGGAGGATGCCGCCGCAGCCATAGGTTGAGCTGACCCAGAAGCCGAGGCAGCGGCCGGTTGGGCCGGGGCCGGCGCAACGGCCGGGGCAGGAGTGGCAGCGGGCTGGGCCGAGGCGACACTCGCACACGTCAATAGAATCGCAGCAGTCGAGAAGAACGGAGCTTTCATAGGGGGTAGGGGGTAAGCTGGCCCGGGTGCCTTACTTTGCAGATGTTGGCCAACTTACCTTATGCAACACCCCCAGACACTATGCTGACGAGCTTAAATTGAGGGGGGTGGTGCTGGCTTCACATCGATTTAGTTTTTAAATATACAACTTCATCGAGAAGGCCGTATTTCTTCTCGACCATTTCCTTAAGGTCCTTCGCAAGACGATGTGAAATACGAATTCTAACGGCATGTAGACCATTTGTAGCATATTTATATGGTTCGTTGCCATTAACTTTGCTTGCAAGATTTCGAAGGAACCAGCTTTCCCCGACCCTCAAGTCTTCAAGAGGATATAAAAATGGATACACAAACATACCCCGTTGCATATTCAAACGCGGATTTTCATAATGAGGACGGTCCCAGCCGAAATATTGTTTTAGGCGATTCGATGTGTAGTCGGTACCATAGCAGCCTTGGTGAACCTCCATCCAACGCAACTTGATTTCGCAGCCAAGAGCCAAATTCATATCAATCGGCTTGCCGTTAAAGGCGAATGGATTCTTGTTATTTACATCATCTTTGGGGAATTTCAGATTTTGACACGGAAAGCAATAAATGAACAAATCCTTTGTCGAATTTCCTTTCTCGTGATTAAAGTAATGCTCCAATGCGAAATAGAGCGCAAAACGGATATCACGACTGAAGTCGAGGAATCTTGTGTCGCTTCCGTAGTGTTGCATCCATGACAACCACCAGAACACGTCTTCTGGATTGCTTGAATGAATTGGATCAAGCAAACGAGCAACTCTTCCTTGAGTGTCGTTAACAAAATTTTCCGTAGTTTCCCTTTCATAATTTCTCAAATCACGTGTTTGAACGAGATCATTTTTCAACACAGCTCGCTCAATTCCAGTTTGTAAAGGGGTAGGCCATTCGATTTCGCCGCGAAATATATAACCGAGATTAAGACCAAAATCAGTATCATAACCCAAATTTGAAAGCTGATATTGCCCTAAAACCTTTTCCACTTCGGCAATGGTATCAGGCTGGATAGAAATGTCCTTAAAGCATTTCTCTACTGAAGATAAATTAGGCATATAGATAGAGCCCCGAGTTCAACTTCGATGAACGGTGGATTTGATTTGAGGAAAAACGTTAGTGCAAGGGCAATTACCACAATCTCTTCTTCCCAAACGCCGAACCTGAACCCGTTTTCAAATACCGTTCGAAGGCGGTGGCAGTGGGTTTGTTGCGGAAGGCAGCGTACAGGTCCTATCCCTGACGTCGACTGCCGACATATCATTTTTCTCGGCCCGGGCCCTTTTGGGCTGCTGCCTACCGTGCGGAGATCCGGAAGAAGGCGATGGACTCTGAAACATTGAAAGTGAACTCGATTTCACCTTGTGAGTTGACGCTCGTCGCATCGCTCAGGAAGGGCATGGGCGCGAAGCTCACCAGATTCGTCGAGGTTTGCAGGGCCAACTGGATGCGGAACTTTCCTGTATCTTGGTCACGTAAAAGAAGCGGCGTGCCGACATATAGGTTACGCAGGCCGTCAGGCGTGTAGAGATTGTAGGTGCCCGGATTTGCTGTCACATCGGCTCGGCCAGCGGTGCGGCTGGCATCGACATCGGATTGGCTGAAAAGCCCAAACGTGCCCGGGCTGGCAACCACCTCGGCAATGGCATTGGTGCGCGCTGCGGCTAGCTGTAGATTGGCTGCGTCGAGGGAGCTCTGAAGTTCGGAGTTGGCGGCATTGGCGGTCGCAAGGCTGGCGTTCGCCGAGGAGAGTTGTTGATTGGCCGTGTCGAGGGAGCTCTGAAGGTTGGAGTTGGCAGTGGTGGCAGTCGCAAGGTTGGAGTTGGCGACGTCCAAGGCTCCCTCAGCGGTACTCAGGCTCGTGTTTAGGGCCGAGATTTGGGCATTTTGATCGTCCACAACCGACTGAAGATAATTATTCTGTCCGGTGAGGGATTCCACTTGCCCCTGAAGATCTTGAAGCATCGCGATCAATTCGTCGTTATCTGCACGAGCGACGGAAAGACAGCTCAAAAACGTGAGCAACAGTATGGTGATTTTTAGTTTTTTCATGTGCGGCAGCCGGTTTATGAAAGAAACTTACGCATATTAATGGGTTTAAATTTATAAGGGCTCCTTAGGTGAATGATCTAATCCAACGGACAAGAGAAATTCACATTATGTGAGCAGTTTGAGGGCCAATATATGCTATAGAAGACTGGTGTTGGGTGATACGAGCCAAAAAAGGAGTCTGGTTTTAAATATCAATATTTTCTCGATTCATTGGGGGCAGAGGGGCAAGCCTAAGCGGCCGGTAACGATATGGCGGGGCAGATTGGAGTCGATTGAGACCAACCGAGGTAATCGGTTCGAGCTTCCATGTGGCGGGGTAAACGCTCAACGTTGCTTTCACCCCCCCCTGGCAATTCGTGGCTAAATTCAACTCCACCCGTTCCGCCACTCCCGCGTCAGCGGACGATTTTGCGGAATTTCAAACTGGCGGAGAGGGAGGGATTCGAACCCCCGGTACCCTTGCGAGTACACAACATTTCCAATGTTGCACATTCGGCCACTCTGTCACCTCTCCTTGGTTGGCATGGGTGATGCCAAGGGGTCAGATTAAAGCAAAGGGCGGGCGGGGGTCAATGGCTTTTGTAAACCAGGTTACGTTTTTTGAAGGGTCGGCAAAAAATGGCGCCGCTCTTTGTCGTAGGGAAAACTATTGCAAGCGTCGTTGCTTTATATACCATGTCGCGGAAGTTAATAGTTTCCCGTTAATTCCCTCCATGAATAATCGCCGATTCTTTTCCCTGTCTGCCATCGTGTGCGGAGCCCTGTTGCTCGCCGCCAGCGCCGCCCAGGCCCAAACGCTGTTGGTGACCAACCATGGCAATGGCCGGATTGGCGAATATGACTCCACCACCGGCGCGACCATCAATGTCGCCATGGTGTCCGGCCTGAATGGTCCGGTGGCGCTCAATCAATTCAATGGGAACCTCTACGTTTCCACCACCACGGCCGGGAATTTTAACGGCATCGGCAATATCGCGGTTTACAGCCTCAATGGCACGCTGATCAACCCGAGCCTCGTCACCGGCCTCGCAGGGTCCGTGGCGCTCGCGGTTTCCGGCTCCAATTTGTACACCTCCAACAAGGGCAGCGGCACGATTGGCGTCTATAATCTCTTCACGGGCGCGGTCATCAATGCTTCGCTCGTCACCGGCTTGTCGGACCCCACGGGCCTGGTGGTGTCGGGCTCCGATCTGTACGTGGCGAGCCTCGGTGGAACGATTGGCCGCTATAATTCCAGTACCGGCGCGGCCATCAACGCCAGTTTTATCACCGGCTTGAGCGATGCCACGGGCATGGAGCTGTTTGACTCCAAATTGTACATTGCCCGGCAAAGCTCCGGTTTGATCGGCCAGTACGATCCCGCCACGGGCGCGGCCATTAATGCCAACTTTATCACGGGTTTGGGCGGCCCCGCCGGGTTTACCTTTGCCGGCTCCGACCTTTTTGTGGGCAACCAGAATACCGGCACGGTCGGCGAGTATGATGCCTTTACGGGAGCGACCATCAATGCGTCTTTGGTCACCGGTTTAAGCTCGCCGCAGAATGTGGTGGTGGTGCCGGAGCCTGCGGCGTGGCCGCTCCTGGCCGGCGCCGGTGTTGCGCTGCTGGCCATTTATCGCCGGCGTCGGGCTACGGTGAGTGTCTAAGAAGGATTTGTGTGATTTTGGCGTAGGCCGGGCAAGCGGGTGGGAGCACCTTGGCAGTGGATTTATAAATTGGTTCTTGTCGAAGGCGCGGTTTTATCTAGGGTGGATGGGTTTACGGACATTCCGTTCCCGCATTTTCAACGCTCCATGCCCAATACGACCACAGAATTCGGCTACAACAGCAAGGTGGAGGGGGAAGTCATCTTCTCCCAGGCGGATGCGGTCATCAACTGGGTGCGCAGCCACTCCGTCTGGCCGATGCCGATGGGCTTGGCCTGTTGCGCGATTGAGCTGATGGCCGCCGGCGGCGCGCGGTTTGACATTTCGCGCTTCGGCATGGAAGTCATGCGCTTTTCCCCCCGCCAGAGCGACTGTATGATCGTCGCCGGCACCGTCACTTATAAGATGGCCGAGGTCGTCCGCCGCATCTACGAGCAGATGGCCGCGCCCAAGTGGGTGGTGGCGATGGGGGCCTGCGCCTCGACGGGCGGGATGTACCGCTCCTACGCGGTATTGCAGGGCGTGGACCGGATTGTGCCGGTGGACATTTATATCAGCGGCTGCCCGCCGCGCCCGGAAGCCCTGCTGGACGGCATGATGCTGCTCCAGGAGAAGATCCGGAAGGAACCCGGCGCGCGCGGCTTGTTCCAGCCGCGGCCCAACGAACCTGTCGTCGTGGGGGCCCGCTAACGCCGTGGACACCATTGTTGACACGCTCAAGACGAAGTTCCCCTTCGTGACGGCGCGGCCCTCGGGGGACCACCCGGCAGTGAACGTCCCCGCCGAGAAGCTGGCGGAGTTTGGTCGCGTGCTGCGCGACGAACTGGGCTACGATATGCTGCTCGACCTCTGCGGCGTGGATTGGGACAAGGAACGCCCGCGCTTCGGGATGCTTTACCACTTTTACCACAGCGCCAAGAAGACCTACCTGCGCGTGGCCACCCTGGCTCCGGACAGCGACGATCCGGTGGTGCCCTCGCTGGCGCCCATCTGGCCCGCGGCGGATTGGCATGAGCGCGAGGCCTATGATATGTTTGGCATCCGCTTTGCCGGCCATCCGGATCTGAAGCGCATCCTCATGTGGGACGGCTACCCGTATCACCCCCTGCGCAAGGAATTCCCGCTGGCTGGTATTGAGACGGAGCTGCCCGCGGCGGATGTGACAGCGGCCACGAAGGCGAAGGTCATAGCCGCGCCGATGATGGGTGGCCCCTTCAACGCCCCCAACCAGGCGCACCACCATATGTCGGAAGACGAGCCCCGCGCCGCCGACCAGAGCTGGACCGAGGACAAACCCAAACCCGGGCAGCAGGGATAATTTCGCATGGCCACCACCTCCACAGAAATCAATTTGGGCGACGTCGGCGCGCGCAGCGCGGCCTACGCGGAGGAGCTGCAGGGCGAGCACATGACGCTCAATGTCGGCCCGTCGCACCCGACGACGCACGGTGTGCTGCGCCTGCTGATGGAGCTGGACGGCGACCGCGTCATCAAGTGCGAGCCGGTCATCGGCTACCTGCACCGCGGCGACGAGAAGATCGCCGAGAACATGACTTACAACCAGTTCGTGCCCTATACGGACCGGCTGGACTATCTGGCGCCCCTGGCCAACAACGTGGCTTACGCCATCGCCGTCGAGAAACTGGCGAACCTCAAGATTCCGCCCCGCTGCCAGGCCATCCGCGTCATTTGCTGTGAATTGGCACGCATCTCCTCGCATTTGCTGGGCCTCGGCGTGTTCGGCATGGATGCCGGTGCGTGGACGGTGTTCATGTACACCTTCACCCAGCGTGAAAAACTTTACTCCCTGTTTGAGGAGCTGACGGGCGCGCGCTTCACCACCAGCTATACGCGCATCGGCGGCGTGGCGCGCGATATGCCCGAAGGCTGGCTGGGCCGCGTGAACAAGTTCTGCCAGGAAGTGCTGCCCGTGCTCGACGAGGTGGACAAGCTGCTCACGCGCAACAAGATTTTCATCCAGCGCACCGAAGGCGTGGGCATCACGACGAAAGCGGACGCGCTGGCCTACGGCTTCACGGGGGCCAACCTGCGCGCGGCGGGTGTGGAGGCGGACTTGCGCAAGGACAACCCGTATTGCGGCTACGAGAACTACGATTTCGACGTGCCCATCGGCACCCGCGGCGACTGCTACGACCGCTACCTCGTGCGCCTCGAGGAAATGCGCCAGAGTGTGCGCATCGTCCGCCAGGCGATTGAGAAGATGCCCGACGGCGCGTGGTATGCCGAGGATGCGAAGAAGATTTTTGCCCCGCGCAAGGACAAGGTGCTCACCAGCATGGAGGAGCTCATCCAGAACTTCATGATCGTGACCGAAGGGCCGCAGATGCCCGCGGGCGAGGTTTACTTCGAGGCGGAAAACCCGAAAGGCGCCCTGGGCTTCTATATCTTCTCGAAAGGCGGCGGCGTGCCGTACCGCCTGCACATCAAGGGCCCAAGCTTTGTCTCCCTCGGCATCCTGCCCAAGATTGTCCCCGGCCATTTGCTCACCGACATCACCTGCATCCTCGGCAGCCTGGACTTCGTCCTCGGCGAGTGCGACCGCTAGTCATGAACCTTTCCGCAAAAACCCTCCAGTACGTTGACGGCCTGCTTCCGCGGTATCCGCAGAAGCAGAGCGCCATGCTCATGATTCTCCACGCCATCCAGGAGGAGCAGGGGTACATCTCCAAGGAGGCGATGGAGTGGACGGCGCAGAAGCTCGAAGTGCAGCCGATGGCGGTTTACGAGGTGGTGACTTTCTACCCCATGTTCCGCCAGGCGCCGATTGGCCGCCGGCACGTCAAGGTCTGCCGCACGCTGTCCTGCGCGCTGCGCGGCGCCTACAAGGTGTGCGACAGCCTGCAGCACGAGCTTGGCTGCGGCCTCGGGCAGACATCGGAAGACGGCAATTTCACGGTCGAGTTTGTCGAGTGCGTGGCGGCGTGCGGCTCCGCGCCCGTCGTCATGGTGGACGACAAGCTGCACGAAAACGTCACCCCGGAAAAGACGCCGGACTTTGCGGCCAAGCTCAAGCGCGAGACAAACGCCGCGATGCCGCCCTCCCGCCACTAATACTTTAACCGCCCATGCCTGTCCCTGAACGCCGCATCATCTATCGTCACATTGACGAGCCGGGCTACACCATCGACCTCGCGTGCTACCAGCAGCACGGCGGGTATGAGTCGCTGCGCAAGGCCATCCAGCGCAAACCGGAGGAACTGGTGCAGGAAGTGAAGGACTCGGGACTGCGCGGGCGCGGCGGTGCGGGCTTTCCGACGGGGATGAAGTGGGGCTTTCTCGACCGCAAGTCCGGCAAGCCAATTTACCTGATTTGTAATGCCGACGAATCCGAGCCGGGCACCTACAAGGACCGCCAGATCATCCACAAGGACCCGCACCAGTTGATTGAAGGCGTCGTCTGCGCGGCGTACGCCATTCAGGCCAAGCAGGCTTTTATTTATATCCGTGGCGAGATGTTCGAGGGCTTCAAAATCCTGGAACGCGCCATTGAGGAAGCCCGCGCGGCCAACTTCGTTGGCAACAACATTCTCGGTTCCGGCTACTCGGTGGACATAGTCATGCACCGGGGCGCGGGTTGCTATATTTGCGGCGAGGAGACGGGGCTTATCGAATCGCTCGAGGGCAAGCGCGGTTACCCGCGCATCAAGCCGCCTTATTTTCCCGCCGTGCTCGGCCTCTATAATTGCCCGACGATCGTGAACAACGTCGAGACTTTCTGCCAGGTGCGCCACGTGCTCGAGATGGGCGGCAAGGAATTCGCGAAGATTGGCACAGTCGGCGACAGCGGCACCCACATCTGGGGCCTGAGCGGCCACGTCAGCAAACCGGGCTATTATGAGATTGAGGCAGGCAAGGCCACGATCCGCGATTTGCTGTATGACTTTGGCGGTGGCCCGGCGGCCGGGCGCACGTTTAAGGCCATCATCCCCGGGGGCTCATCCACCAAGGTTCTGCGCATTGGCGAGAAATTCAAGGTCAAGTTGCCCGATGGCTCCGCCGGCGAATGGGGCGTGCTTGATATACCGCTCGATTCTAACAGTTTTGCCCAGTGCGGCACGGGCTTGGGCACCGGCGGCATGATTGTCATGGACGACACGACCGACATGGTCGAAGCCCTGGCCAATCTGAATGCCTTTTATGCCCACGAAAGTTGCGGCCAATGCACGCCCTGCCGTGAAGGTTCGCTGTGGCTGAAAAAGATCACCGGCCGCGTCTGCGATGGAGGTGGGCGCATCGAAGACATTGATTTGGTCAAAAATATCGCGGACCAGATTGCCGGCCGCACCATTTGCGCCCACGGTGAGGCTGTGGCGTGGCCCAACCAGAGCAATGTGCCCAAGTTTCGCGATGAATGGGAGGCCAAGATTCGCGCGCAAATCCAGGCCCGCGAGCACAGCGATGGCGCGCCTGCCGAAACCAGCAAGGGCTTCCGCCTCGTCTAAATCACATTTTTATTTTTCATGTCCGCCCCCGCCACCAATCTCGTCACCATCAATGTGGATGGCCGCGACTACCAAGTCCCGGCCGGGATGAACCTGATTGACGCGCTCGAGCTCTTTGGGCTCGAGATTCCGCACTATTGCTACCACCCGAAGCTGACGGTGGCGGGCAATTGCCGCATGTGCCTCGTCGAAACGGGTATGCCGATGAAGGACCGGACTACGAACCAGGTCATCATCGAGCCGGATGGCCGGATGAAAATCGGCTGGGGGCCGAAACCCGCCGTAGCCTGCACGACGAATTGCTCCGCCGGTTTACACGTGCGCACGAACACCCCGGTCGTCAAGGACTGCCGCGAGGGTGTGATGGAATTTTTGCTGGTGAACCATCCGCTGGACTGCCCGATTTGCGACCAGGCGGGCGAGTGCCGGCTGCAGGAGTTCGCCACGGATTACGGCCGGGGCTACAGCCGCTTTGTCGAGGAGAAGAACGTCAAGCCCAAGCGCACCCAACTGGGCCCCCGCGTCACCCTCGACGATGAACGCTGCATCCTGTGCTCGCGCTGCGTGCGCTTTTGTGACGAAGTCGCCAAAGATCCGGTGCTCGGTTTCATTGACCGTGGCAGTTATTCGACGCTGACGTGCTATCCCGGCCGCCAACTCGACAACAATTACTCGCTCAATACGGTGGACATCTGCCCGGTGGGCGCGCTGACGAGCACTGACTTTCGCTTCAAAATGCGCGTATGGTTCCTCAAGCCCGCGCCCAGCATTTGCACCGAGAGCAGCGTCGGCGTGAATACGGAAGTCTGGAGCCGCGAGGGCAAAATCTACCGCATCACTCCGCGTGAGAACAACGCCGTCAATGATTGCTGGATGGCGGACAGCGGACGCGAACTCTATAAACAAGTGGAGTCTCCGCAACGCATAGATTTCTTCGCGGTGGACAACGGCAAATGCCCCGCCGACAAGGCATTGGCCCGCGCCACCGAGCTGCTCAAGGCCGGCGGGGTGGGGTACATCGGCTCAGCGCAAAGCAGCTTGGAGGAGCAATTTTTGCTCTCCCAGCTGGTGAAAACCGCGCCCGGCGCAGTCTCCCTCGTCAGTCACACGCGCCAAGGCGACGGTCTGTTGATTTCCAGCGATGCCACGCCGAACCTTCGCGGCGCGTTTTTCACCGGACTGCTGCGCGAACTGCCCAAGGCGGACCTCAATGAGGTGCGCGCCAAGGTGGAGAGCGGCGCCCTCAAGACCCTGGTGGTTGTCCACGAGGATTTGTCCAAGTTTGGTTTCTCCGAAGCCTTGTTGCGCCGGGTGCAGATCATCTACCTCGGCACCCACGCAAATGCGACGAGCGACCTCGCGCAGGTAGTGCTTCCAGGACAGATGGTTTTTGAAAAGACCGGCAGTTTTATCAACCAGCAGTGGCGCGTGCAGCGTTTCTTCCAGGCGGTGCCCGGCCCGGCGGGGACTGCTCCGGACATCCAGGTGCTCGGCCAGTTGCTGACCCGTGTTGCCGGCCAGTCCGCCGCCGTTTCTCCCGAAGCCATCTGGCGGGAATTGGCTGCTGGATCTGCCTCACTCGCGGGGTGGACATGGGAGAGCCTCGGCCAGCAAGGCCGCGTGCTTGATGCGTCCACCTGGGCCCATGTGCCATTCAGCGAAGGCAAATCGCTCCATTTTGATCCTGCCGCCGTCACCGCCGTCAAAGCCGGCTAGCCGACAGCCATGCCTCCTTACATTCACGATATCATCTACTTTGTCGCCCGTTTCCTCGTCTGCCCACTGGTGGTCATCGTGGTGCTGATGAGTATGTGCGCGTATGCGGTGTTGGCGGAGCGCAAGATCAGCAGCTGGATCCAGAACCGTGTGGGCCCCAACCGCACCCAGCTGCCGATCCTGGCCTATATTCCCGTCGCGGGCCATATGCTCCAGCGCATGGGTTTTTCCCAGCCCATGGCCGACGGCCTGAAGTTCCTATTCAAAGAAGATGTGCTGCCCGGCCACGTGAAGAAGTTTTATTACACGCTCGCGCCCTGTCTTTCGCTGATGACCGCGTTGCTGACCTGCACGGTGCTGCCCTTTGGCCTGTGGTGGGACGCCACGGGCGCGCACCCGCTGGTGCTGGCCGACCTCGATATCGGCCTGCTCTTCATCCTCGCGGTCAGCTCGCTTGGTGTTTACGGGCTGGTGCTGGCGGGCTGGGCCTCCAACAGCAAATACCCCTTCCTCGGCGGCATCCGCGCCTCCGCGCAATTGATTTCCTATGAATTGGCCATGGGGGTGGCACTCCTGCCAGTGTTCCTCTGGTCGAGCAAGCCGGGCGTGGACAGCCCGCTGAATCTCTACAGCATTGTCCAAGCGCAGCAGAATCTCTGGCTGGTCATCTGGCAGCCCTTGTCCGCCCTCATCTTCCTCGTCTGCCTGTTTGCGGAGACGAATCGCCTGCCGTTCGATATGGCTGAGTCGGAGACGGATCTGGTCGGCGGCTTCCATACGGAGTATGGCAGCTTCAAATTCGGATTCTTTTTCATCGCCGAGTATGCGCACATGATTGTCGGTTCCGCGGTGTTCGTGGTGCTGTTTCTGGGTGGGTGGAATTTCCTGCCCGGCCTGCCGGACCCCTTCCCGCACAACCTGCTCGGCTCGGCGCTGACCATCGTCTGGTTCCTGGCCAAGGTGGTGTTCTTCGTGTTTTTCTTCATCTGGATTCGCTGGACGCTGCCGCGCTTCCGCTATGACCAGGTGATGAAGCTTGGTTGGAACGTGCTGTTGCCGCTCTCGGTGGCAAACTTCGTTGCCTACCTGGTCTTTTTCGCCCTTTTCCCCAACGCCTGATTTTTCACCTCTTTCACCCGCCGCCATGGCCAAAGTACTCGAACGCAAACCGCTGACCTTCTGGGAGCGCACCTACCTGCCGCAAATTCTCGGCGGCTTGCGGATTACTTTCCTCAATATGTTCCGGCGCAAGGAAACCCTGGAGTACCCGGAGCAGCGGCCGGAGCTGCCGCGCGGCTACCGCGGTGCGCCGGTGTTGGTCAAGGATCCCAATGGCCGGGAAAAATGCGTCTCCTGCCAGTTGTGTGAGTTTGTCTGCCCGCCCAAGGCCATCCGCATCACTCCCGGCGAGATTCCTTACACCGCCCCCACGGCGCACGTCGAGAAGGCGCCCAAGGAGTTTGAGATCAATATGCTGCGGTGCATCTATTGCGGCTTGTGCGAGGAAGTCTGCCCGGAGGAGGCCATCTTCCTCCAGGACCAGTATTCCATCACCGGCACCAGCCGTTCCGCGCTCGTTCACAACAAGCAGAAGCTTTACGAGCTGGGCGGCACCCGACCTGATTCGCACCATAAGTGGGACAAGAAGCTCGCCGCTGAAAAAGCCCAGGCCGAGGGCGGCGCCCACCACTAACCAACCTTTTTTCGACCACCCAACCGCTTTGCGCCATGGCCGCCTTTCTTTTCTATCTTTTTTCCACGCTCACGATTGTGGCGGCGCTCTTTGTCGTCATCAATCGTGATGCCGTGAACAGCGCGATGTGCATGATTGTCGCGCTGGCGGGAGTGGCGGGGCTGTTCTACGTGCTGGGGGCCTACTTTCTGGCGGCGCTGCAAATCATCGTCTATGCCGGGGCGGTGATGGTGCTGTTCCTCTTTATCATCATGCTGCTGGACACGACGGCCCGGCACAGGTTGCGCATTTCCGAAATCAACCTTGTATTTGTCTGTGGCGTGCTGGTGGCTTTGGTGGGGGGTGCCCTTTGGCTGGCGCACCAGTTTCCGATAACCGTGGCTCCGGCGGCGCCGGTGCCCGCCATGCCTTCCGACCAGCACCCGCTGGCCTACGCCGCCGCCTCCAAGGCCATGGGCTATGGCCTGTTCACGCGCTATATGCTGCCCTTTGAGGTCGCCGGCTTTCTCCTGCTCATTGCGATGGTCGGTGTCATTGTGTTGAGCAAGCGCACCGCTGATGAAGGCAATCAACCCTCGGGCGAGGCGCGCCGTTAACCCTTTTCGACCATACCATGGAACCAGGACTCCAAGCCTTCCTCACCGTTGCCGGCATCCTCTTTGCCATCGGCTTCGCCGGGGTGCTGCTGCACAAAAACACACTCATCATCTACATGTGCCTGGAGATCATGCTGTCGGCCTGCACGCTGGCATTGGTGGCGTTCTCGCGTTTTTACGGGACGATGGACGGCGCGTTGTTCGTCTTTTTCATCATCACCGTGGCCGCGGCGGAAGTCGCGGTCGGCCTGGCCATTATTGTGGCGCTCTACCGCCGCCGCAGCACAGTGCAGGTGGATGAACTGAACTATTTGAAACACTAACCATGATGGACTTGTCCCAGCTGCTTTCGCTCATACTCCTGCTGCCTCTCGGGTCAGCGGTGGTGATAGCGTTGTTCCTGCGCAAGCGCGGGAACCTGGCGGCGCTGCTGTCCATCATGGTCGGCTTCGCCATCATGGGCCTGTCGCTCTACGCGATTGTGAAGAGCTATGACCCGGCCCGCACCCTGTATCCGGCCAGTGTGGAGGCGCCGCGGCCCTCGCCGGAGATGCAGACCTGGCAGGCCATGGCCGGCCCGACCTGGGTGGACGCTTCGCATAGCTGGCTCCAGTTTGGAAATTACAATCTGGCGATGGGCTTCCACTTCAACAACCTCGCGGCGATGATGCTGCTCGTGGTGTCGTTTGTGGCGTGCTGGATCCAGCTCTTCAGCGCCGGCTACATGGCGGATGACGAGGGCAAGGCGCGGTTCTTTGGCGGTTTGTCCGTCTTCATGTTTTCCATCCTGGGCATTGTCCTGGCGGACAATCTGGTGATGCTCTTTGTCTTCTGGGAGTTGGTGGGCTTCAGTTCCTATATGCTCATCGCGCATTATTATAAGACTGATTTTGCCAACATGGCCTCGAAAAAGGCCTTTATCGTCAATCGTATCGGTGATTTGGGCTTTTTGCTGGGCATTGTCTGGTGCTGGGACCACTACGGCACGGTGCGCCTGTCGGAACTGGAAAATATTCTCGGCTACCACCCGGCGTTGCTCACCACCGGCACCGCCGTGGCGATCGGCCTGTTGCTCATGTGCGGCTTTGTGGGCAAGAGTGCGCAGTTTCCCCTACAGGTATGGTTGACGGATGCCATGGCCGGCCCAACGCCGGTGTCGGCCCTCATCCACGCCGCCACGATGGTGGCGGCGGGTGTGTACTTCCTGGCGCGGGTGTATTTCCTCCTGCCGCCGGCAACGCTCCATTGGATCATGTGGAGTGGGGCGGCGATGACCGCCTTTGCCGGGCTGTGCGCCTTGGGCCAGACCGATATCAAGAAGACCTTGGCTTATTCCACGCTGTCACACCTTGGTTATATGGCCACAGCGGTGGGTTTGGGCTATCCGCAGCTGGCGGTATTCCACCTGGCGATGCACGCCTGCTTCAAAGCCACGCTCTTTCTCGGGTCAGGCTCGGTCATCCATGCCTGCCACCATGAACAGGATATTTATAAGATGGGTGGCCTGTTGAAGAAGATGCCCATCACGGGCATCACCTTCCTCCTGGCCTCACTCGCAAATTGCGCGGTGCCGTTCTTTTCGGGCGCTTATTCCAAGGACTCCATCATTTCCGCCGCCTTCCTGAAGGGGCATGAAGAAGGGGCGATTTACTACGGCGTTTACGGCTTGGTGCTCTTCGGCGCCCTCTGCACCGCTCTTTACACCTGCCGTCTCTATTCCGTCGTATTTTTGGGCCGTAATCGCAGCGAGTCGGCGGAGCACGCCCATGAAAGCGGCGCGGCCATGACGATTCCGCTCGTCGTGTTGGCGGTTTTGTCCGTCTCGGCCGGCTGGGCGGTTTATGACTGGAAGTGGGCGGGCGGCTTGATGAACGGCCTGCTCCCCGCCGGTTGTGTGCAGGTTTTTGCCGCGACTTTTGAAAACCTCCATCACGTGCTGGAGGAAAAAGGCCTGGCGCACCCGCTTGAGATTCTGGATGTGCTGCTCCTCGTGGCCGGTCTTACCGCAAGCTATCTTTTTTATGGACGCTCGCAGATCGCCGGCGACCCGCTGGCCGCCAAGTCTCCGGGTGGTTTCCGCATCCTGGAGCGGCATGGCTGGTTTGACGACATTTATGACTGGTATGTGGCCCATGTGCAGCAGCGCATATGCGATATCTTGGGTGCGCTGGACATCTTGGTGGTCAAGCTGGGTGGCGGGTGGGGGACGGCCGGCGTCTCCGGCCTGGGGGGCGCGTTGTTGCGCCGGGCCACGACCGGCAGCATCCACTGCTATGTTTATTGGTTCCTCGCCGGAGTGCTGCTCTTTTGGTTCTTTGCCGTTCGTTAACACCTTTTTTGTATTTTCCTACCTTCATGACCAGCGATTCGTACATTCTGCCGCTAGCGATCGGGGTGCCATTTTTGGCCGGCCTCGTCCTGCTGCTTAAAGGCTCGCAGATGACGCCATGGCTGGCGCGCGCGGTGGCCTGGGTGGGCTTTGTGGTGCCTGCCGTCACCGGCTTGTGCGCCTGGTGGATTTTCGCCCTGCGGCCGGGCGGCGTTCCCATCATTGAGCAGGTGGTCAATGCCCAGCCGGGTCAATTGCTGTGGCGCACGCCGGAATTTCTTTTCGCCTTTGAGAAGGACGCCGGCCTGGGCTTTCTTGGCATCACGCTGAAGCTGGGGATCAATGGTCTTTCGCTGCCATTGTTTGTCCTGGCCGGGATTGTTGGGCTGGCCGCGGGGGCCTATGCGTTGAATGCCAAGGTGGACCGCCCGCACGCTTACTGGGGGTTGCTCTTGTTCATTGTGTCGGGTGGCGTCGGCGTGTTTGCCTCGGTTAACTTGTTTTATTTTTATTTCTTCCACGAATTCGCGCTTATCCCCACCTTCATCCTTATTGGCTGGTGGGGTGGCCCGGGCGGCCGGGTGGCGGCGCTGGAAATGACGATTTACCTGACCTTGGGCGCCATGCTCTCGTTGCTCGGCTTGCTGGCTTTGTTCATCCAAAGCGGCGCAAACAGCTTCGACTTGGTGTCGATGCATGCCTGGACGCTGACGGCCACCCCCAATGGCGTGGCTGGACATAAGATTTTCGGCCTGCTGCTGTTTGGCTTTGGCATCCTGGTTTCGCTGTGGCCCTTCCACTCCTGGGCGCCTTCCGGTTATGCTGCTGCTCCCGCGCCGGCGGCCATGCTGCACGCCGGGGTATTGAAAAAATTCGGCCTCTACGGCCTGCTGCAAATTGCGGTGCCCTTGCTGCCGGCGCAGATGGCCGACTGGGGCCATGTGCTCACCTGGCTGGCCTTGGGCAATGTGGTCATCATCGGCCTGGTCACCCTTGCGCAACGCGACCTGAAGATGATGCTCGGCTACAGCTCCGTGATGCACATGGGCTATATTTTCCTCGGCATCGCCTGTGTCAGCGCTTTGGGCGCGGGCGCGGCGGTGCTGCTGATGTTTGCCCACGGGCTGTCGGTGGCGGTGTTGTTCCTGCTTTCGGATGCTGTTTACCAGCGCACGCAGACCTATGACATGGGTGCAATGGGCGGCTTGTGCCAGAAGGCTCCGGTATTGGCGGCTTTCTTCATTGCCGCGACATTTGCGGGCATCGGTCTGCCGGGCTTTGCCAATTTCTGGGGTGAGTTTGGCATCTTCATTTCCCTCTGGAAATACTCTCCCTGGATGACGGCTGCGGCGGCGCTCGGCGTGGTTTTGTCGGCCATCTATGGTCTGCGGGCAGTCTCCCGTATTTTCTATGGCGAGCCTTCGTCGGCCTTTCAGCCATTGTTTGCCAAACCCCTGGCTGATATCCAGCCGGGCGAGCGCTGGCCGGCGGTTATCCTGCTGGGTGCATTGGTCTTGGTCGGCTTTTGGCCGGCTTCGCTCAGCCGGGGCATCAATGAATCGCTCCCGGCAGTCTATCAGGATCAGCGTCCCGCCGGCCATTACGCCCTGACGCTCAATTTTGTCCCTGAGGCCGCGCCTGCCAAGCCCGCCACCTCCACGGCTCCGGCCACTCCCTCGCGATGAATCCCGCTGTTTACCAGTCGATCACCAACACGAACCAGTGGCTCATGCTCTGGCCCGAGGTCATGCTCGGCACCATCGCCTTGCTGCTGCTTGTGCTCGAACTTGTGCTGGACAAAAAGCAGCATGACTGCATCCCCCGCATTGCCATCCTGGGCCAGGCCACCATCCTTATCGCGCTGCTGGGCAGCATTGCCTATGAAAGCGCTGACCCGTTCATCGACCAGATGGTGGATTGGACCTACTTCGATGGCCTGATCACCATCTCCCCCTTTGGGCAGGCCGGGCGGATTTTCATTCTTCTTACCGGATTGGGCGTCAGTTTTCTGGCCCAGGTTTATTTCAAAAAGCAGACCTTGCCGCGCATTGAATTTTTCCACCTGCTGCTGGTGGTTTCCGCGGCCATGATGCTGCTGATTCAGAGCACCCAGTTTGTGCTGTTTTTTGTCGCGCTGGAAACGGTCACGGTCGGCTTTTACGTCATGGTAGCCTATTGCCGCAACAGCCCCTTCTCGCTGGAAGCCGGCCTGAAGTACCTGATTCTGGGCGCCCTCAGCTCAGCCATCCTCCTTTTTGGTGTCGTGCTCCTTTACGGCGTGGCGGCGCAGCCGCATCTCCATGCATTGACGAAGCCAGTCTATGACGCCATGAACTTTGGCGATCTCGGCCGGGTTTTGGCCGAGCAGACCTCCAACCCGCTGGCAGCTGCCGGAGCAGTTCTGGTGCTGTGCGGCGTGGCGTTTAAGATTGGCGCCGTGCCTTTCCAAATCTGGGTGCCCGATGTTTACCAGGGCGCGCCGACGCCGACGACGGCTTTCCTGGCAGTGGGATCCAAGGCGGCCGGTTTTTGGGTGCTGGTGAATCTGGTCACTGGTCCATTTGCGGCCTACTGGCTTTCGCAGCATGTTTTGGTGCCGCTGCTGTCCACGCTGGCGGTGCTTTCGATCTTGTTCGGTAATCTGGCGGCGCTGGGCCAGCATAACGTCAAGCGCGTGATGGGCCTTTCCGGCATCGCCCATGCCGGCTATATGCTCGTGGGCGTGGTCGCCACGGCCAAAGGGATTTCCTGGGCGCCGGGGGCGGTCTTGTTCTATCTCTTTACTTATCTGCTGGGGTCCTTCGCGGTATTTGGTGTCATGGCCTATGTGTCCGGGGCGCGTGATGAGAACCAGGAAATCGAGCACTATGCTGACTTGGGCCGCCGCCAGCCGTTTTTGGGCGGGGTGCTGGCGCTGGGGCTGGGTTCGCTGGCGGGGATTCCCCCCTTGGCGGGCTTTATTGGCAAGCTGCTGCTGTTTTACGCCGCCTTCCAGGCGCATCTCTATTTCCTGCTCGGAGTATCCATTCTCGGTGTGGTGGTCTCCATTTACTACTATTTCGGCTGGATGCGCGCGGCGCTCTTCCGCCAACCGGCAGTTCCCGGGCTTGCACCTTCGGAAGCCATCGAGGCTCCGACAGCGCCAGCCAACTGGGGACGCGTGGCGCTGGGTCTCTTGGCCGCGGCGACATTGTTCGCCGGCTTGTACCAGGGGTTCTTTCCGGAATCGCTGTGGTAATTAACCCGCTTGGCGCCGGACGTAACGTACTATCTTAAAATTGGGCGCAGTCTTTATAGTTTCGGCGGGCGCAAAAAGTTCCTCATAGGCGGGGAAGTAAGCATCGCCGGAAGGTGTGCCCGCCACGTGGGTGAGGTAAAGCTCCGCGCATTGCGGCAGCGCTTGGCGGTATACATCCGCTCCGCCGATGATCCATACTTGCTCCGTGGCTGGCAGGGCGGAAAGGGCGGCAAGCTCCCGAATGACGATGGCGCCCGGCAGGGTATTCTCACCGGGGGCCAGGGTGCGTGAGACGACCACATTGCGGCGTTTGGGCAAAGGGCGACCCAGCGAATCCCATGTCTTGCGGCCCATGACAATGGTGTGCCCGCTGGTCTTCTCCTTGAAAAACTGGAGATCCTCCGGAAGGTGCCAGGGGATTTTACCGCCCGCACCAATGACGCGGTTTTCCGCCAGCGCGGCAATGGCTTTCCAGTTCATGGCGAGAATAGGGCGGTTAGACAGCGATTGGCGCTTTGATACCGGGGTGGGGGTCGTAGTCGAGCAATTCGATGTCCTCAAACTTGAAGTCCTCCAGCCGGGTGATGGCCGGATTGAGCCGCACGCGCGGAAGTGGCTTGGGTGTGCGCGCCAATTGGGTTTCCACCTGCTCGAGATGGTTGAGGTACAGGTGCAGGTCCCCGAAGGTGTGGACGAATTCACCGGGCTTCAGGCCGCAGACTTGGGCTACCATCAGATTGAGCAAGGCGTAGGAGGCGATATTGAAGGGGACGCCGAGGAAAAGGTCCGCGCTGCGCTGGTAGAGCTGGCAGCTGAGTTCGCCCTTGGTCGAAACGTAAAATTGGAACAATGCGTGGCAGGGCGGGAGCGCCATTTTATCAACATCCGCCGGGTTCCAAGCCGTCACGATATGCCGGCGGGAATGGGGCGATTTTTTGATGGATTCAACCACCTTGGCAATCTGGTCAATGGTCACGCCCTCGCGCCCTGGCCAGTGCCGCCACTGATAGCCATAAACCGGGCCGAGATTGCCCTGGGCGTCGGCCCATTCATCCCAGATGGACACCCCCCGCTCCTGGAGCCATTTGACGTTGGTGTCCCCGCGCAGGAACCAGAGCAGTTCATACACCACCGATTTCCAGTGCACCTTCTTGGTGGTGAGCAGGGGGAAGCGCTCACGCAGGTCAAACCGGGCCTGGGCGCCGAAGACACCTTTGGTGCCCACGCCGGTGCGGTCGCGGCGTTCCTCGCCGGTGTCACGCACCAGTTTCAACAGGTCCAGATAGGTTTGCACCCCTTGATACAAGCGTGTTCTCTGCCGCGCGCAAAGTAAAAACACACCTGCCGGAATCACCTTGACCCCCGGAGGCTTTTGACGCAAATTGTCCGCTTCCCTACAAGGATTTTGGGGCTGTAGCTCAGTTGGAAGAGCGCGACAATCGCACTGTCGAGGCCGTCGGTTCGAGCCCGATCAGCTCCACCATTTTCCCTATCGCCCTATGAGTCAGCCCGAACGGCACGCCTTCCAGGCCGAGGTGCGCCAGCTCCTCGACATCGTCGTCCACGCCCTTTACACGGATCGCGAGATTTTCCTGCGCGAACTCGTGTCCAACGCCTCCGACGCGCTGGAAAAGCTGCGCCACCTGCAACTGGCTGGCGAGCAGCCGGTGGATGCCGACCTGCCCTTGGAGATCAATATCTCCACGGACGACACGGCCGGTACCATCACCCTTCAGGATTTCGGCGTCGGGATGACGCGCCAGGAGTTGGTCGAAAACCTCGGCACCATTGCGCACTCCGGCTCCAAGGCCTTCCTGCAGGCGCTCAAGGAAAAGGGCGGGGCGGCGGAAAACCTCATCGGCCAGTTTGGTGTCGGTTTTTACAGCGCTTTCATGGTGGCGAAGGAGGTCAAGGTTTACACCCATTCCTACCGTGCGGATGCTGAGGGCCTGGTTTGGTCGAGCGAAGGTGGCGGCGATTACGCCATCGAGCCAGCCGAAGGCCAGCGCCGTGGCTGCAAAATTGTCATCTACCTCAAGGACGAGGCCAAGGAATTTGCCAAAGGCGACCGGGTGCGCGGCCTGCTCACGCGATATTCGAACTTCGTCATCTTCCCGGTGAATCTCAATGGCGACCGGGTGAACAAGATTGAGGCCATCTGGCTCAAGCAGAAGAGCGAAGTCACTCCGGAGCAGTACAAGGAGTTCTACCGGTTTCAGGCCCACCTGCCCGATGAGCCCCTGACCTGGCTGCATTTTTCCGTGGATGCGCCACTGGCGCTCAATGCGCTGCTTTTCATCCCTGGCTTGAACCCCGAACGCATGGGCTTCGGCCGCACGCCGCCGGGGGTGTCGCTCTATTGCCGCAAGGTGCTGATCGACCCGGAGCCGAAGGAACTCCTGCCCGAATGGCTGCGTTTTCTGCGCGGCGTGGTGGATAGCGCCGATTTGCCGCTAAATATTTCGCGCGAGTCCATGCAGGACAGCGCGCTCGTGCAAAAGCTCAACCGAGTGCTGACCAAGCGTTTCATCAAATTCCTGGATGAGCTTTCCAGCAAGGATGCTCCGCTGTACGAGAAAATCTACCGCGCCTTCCAGCATTATATCAAGGAAGGCATCGCGAGTGATTTTGAGCACCGCAATGCCCTGGCCGGCCTGCTGCGTTTTGAATCCAGCACCCAACCGGCGGGGCAATTGACCAGCCTGGCTGACTATGTTTCGCGTATGGCATCCAGCCAGAAAGAGATTTATTTCCTGCAAGCCCGCGACCGGGCAGCGGCGGAGAGCGGGCCTTACCTTGAGGCCTTCAAGGCGCGGGGCTTGGAAGTGATCCTGGGCTTTGAACCCTTGGACGATTTTGTCATTTCCCAGCTCAACCAGTTTGAGGACAAGCCCTTTGCCAATGCCGATACCGCGGATTTGCAGTTGCCCGATTTACCGGAGGCTGCGGCAGCCGAGACGCTTTCGCCAGAAGCGCTCACCGGCCTGTGTGCGTGGTTGAAGGATGTTTTGGGTGAAACCCGGGTATCCTCGGTCGAGGGTGGTTCGCGGCTGGTGGACAGCCCGGCGGTAGCGCTCAATGCCGACGGCATGATGACGGCCAATATGCGCCGCATCCTCCGCTCGATGAAGAATGAGGATCAGGCGCCGCCAGCCAGCGTGGTGCTGCAAATCAACCCGCGCCATCCCTTGGTTAAGAATCTGGAGGCACTCCGGGCCAAGGATGCCGACTTGGCCAAACTCGTGGGCGAACAGCTTTATGACAGTGCTTTGCTGGCGGGCGGTTTGCTGGAAGACCCACGCAGCCTGGTGCAACGTTCCTACGCGCTCCTCGAGCGTGTTTCCAAAAACTGAACCCGCCCGCTTCCAGCCGCCTGCATCTTGTCCGCGCGGGCTTCGTGCGGTTTCTTGGCCGCGAATTGGCGGAGGCCGGCGCCACGGCACTGGCCCAGGGCGAGACTTGGATACTCTCCCCGGCCATTGAAAAAAAGGAATTTTGCTTCGCCACGCACACCCTCATCGATCCGGTGGAATTAAAGGGTGGGGCGGTCAACGCCACGGCCAAGGCCATTCTTGATTATTTCCTGGAATCCTGCCGCGAGGAAAAATTCACCGACCCTTGGGCATTGCAATTCCGCGCGGATGATATGCAGGAAGGCTTGACGAAACGGGCCACGGCGGTGGAGCGCACCTTCAAGGAGGCTCTGGCCAAACGGCTGGCCCGCGTGGCGCGACTGGCCCGGCCCCAACCGGCTAATATGGTTGGCCAGACGCGGGGGCTTTTTGTCTTTTGGCGCGATTTTGAGAATTTCTGGATTGCCCGTGATGCTATCTTGGGCGGGCAACGCCGGATGTCGGACGACCCGGGTGCGCCTTCGCGCTCGTATCTCAAACTGGAGGAGGCCTTTGGTGTGTTGGGCTGCGAGCCGCAGCGGAGTGAATCTGTTGTGGATTTGGGTGCGGCTCCGGGCGGCTGGAGCTATTGTGCCGCCAAGCGTGGCGCCAGTGTGCTGGCGCTCGATAATGGCCCGCTCAAGGGTGCGGCACTGGGCCATCCGCTGATTGAACATGAATGCTCGGATGCCTTTCGCTTCATGCCCGCCCCGGGCAAGCGCTACGATTGGTTGCTGTGCGATGTGGTGGATGACCCAGATAAAGTCTTGGCCTTGCTTGAACGCTGGGTCGGCCAGCGGGCCTGCCGCCGGTTTGTTGTAAACCTTAAATTCGGCCGCACGGACCCGCTGCCGCTCCTACATCGCTCAACTGGTCCGCAGTCAGTGCTGGCGCGGGCTTGCGTTCTGTTGCGCGCCCGGCATCTTTTCCATGACCGCGAAGAGTTAACCTTGGTGGGTGAACTACGCGCGTAAGTCATCATTTTTCCCAACCATGCCGCCACCCGCTCCCAGCAAGCCTGCCATGCGCACGGTGACCGTCTGCGGCTTTAAGTCGGTGGCCGCGGCATTTGCGCGACGGCCCAAGTGCATTCAACGGCTTTTCTTTGACGCCCCGACCGCGCCCAAAGCCGGGGAAATCTGCCAGTGGCTGGCCCAGGAACGCCGGGTTTACCGCCAGGTGCCTACCGAAGAGTTGGAGCGCATCGCGGGCACCGTGCACCACGGCGGCATTGTGGCGGTGACGGAGCGCCCGGCCATCCGCCCGCCCCGCCATGGCGAGTTTGCCGAATGGCAGCGTCTGGGTGAGCCGCTCCTGGTGCTCGACCGCATTGGGAATCCGCACAACCTTGGCGCCATTGCGCGGACGGCGGCATTTTTTGGCATACCGCGCATGATCGTCGCCCGCCACCCGCAGCAGGCTTTGCCCACGGATGCCGCATACCGGGTGGCCGAGGGCGGTATGGAGCATGTGCAGATCTTTGAGGTCGCCTCTCTGGCGCCGATTGTCAAACAACTGCGCGATCATTTTCTGGTGGTGGGTACCTCCATCCATTCGGGCAAAAACCTTGAAAGCGCCCGGCCGCCCAATGCGCCAGGCCGCCCGGTGGCGTTGCTCTTGGGTAATGAGGAGACTGGCCTGGATCCGAAATTGCAGGGCATTTGCGAACTGTTGGTGCGCATTCCCGGAGGCGGGGCGGTGGAGTCGCTCAATGTCAGCGCCGCGGCGGCGATATTGATTCATTGGGTGGCTGCGGGCGCACGGGGTAAAAAACCCGTGGTGGTTTCTCCCACGGCCTGGAAACCGGATGCCGAATAAAAGTGCCGCTCAGAATGTCACGCCCAGCGCGACGGCCAACACCTGCTCACTGCGGGCGCCGTTGATGCCGACAAGGGTGTTGTAGGACTGGCTGAAACGCATGGAAAGCTCCAGGTTCTGGTCGAGCTTGCTGATCAGCGCCGCATTCACCAGCCACGCATGGTTGCCAAAATCATCCAACTGGCTCTGGGCGCTGGAGTCCTGCTCCAAACGCAGTTTGTCGGAAATCCTCCACTTGAATGTCTGTTTGCCGGTCCCCAGTGTGCGCCATTTGGTGGCGATGCCATCGGCATCGAGATAGCGCTGGGAGGGGCCGGCTTGAAGTGCAAGGTTCATCTGCTGGCTTTTCCACAAAGTATAGCCGCCGCTGAAAGTGTTTTGCGCCTGATGGTTGATATTGGCCAGGAAGTCCCGCATATAGCTGTCCTCGTTGTTGAGAAACAGGCGTTCATTCAGGTCATGCCGGTAGCTGGCATGGGAGCCATAGCGGTCGGCGCTGCGGCTCAGGGAACCATCAGCGGCGCGGGTTGCGGTATAGTAGTAGTAACCTTTCAAGTCATAAAGGTCGGGCGCATTATTTACGGAGAGGTTGCCTGTCATCATGATCTGGGTGGTGGAGGCATTGGTACGCGTGCTGGTCAGGCCCTGATCCAGGCGACCGGTGACCTCGCCGGGAATGAGCATATTGACAGTCTTTTTGAACCCATCCGCCCAAGTCGTTTCGGTCTTTTCCGGCAGAGCTGCTGCCTTGCTGTCATGGGAGGTATCGGTCGTTGAAGCGATTCCCGGGGTGGTTGCAGGAGGGGGAGTTGCTTCGATGCGGGTATGGGCGGCGGGAACACTTATCGTACCCAAGGTGGCGCTGTTGAACCGGATGCTGTCGGCGGTTTGCTCAAGCACGGTGCCGGTCAGGCGGTCACCATTGTCAAACACCAGTGTGTCAGCGCGCACATCTACTATTGCCCCGGCGAGAGCGAGCAGGATAAAAAATTGACGAAAAAACAGTTTCATGGCCGGGAGTATGGTTTGCGTGCCGCCTCTGACAAGGCTTTGTTGCCGAGGTTTCCAGAATTTCTTTTGCGCCGGAGGCTTGCGCGTTGGGCACGGGGGCGTCATCGTGTCGCCATGGGTCTGCCGCTTTCATTTACCGCCGCCGCGCTGCGCGAGAACGACCGGGCGCGGGCGACCGAGTGGCTGGAGACCAACGGCCTGGGCGGCTGGGCCAGCAGCACTATTTCCGGCGCCCATTCACGGCGGTATCATGGCCTCTTGGTCGCGGCGCTCCAGCCTCCCGGCCAGCGCATGGTGCTCTTATCCAAGCTGGAGGAAACCTTGCTATGCAACGGTGCGACCTACGATTTGGGCTGCAATCAGTACCCCGGCACGGTGTCGCCCTGCGGGCAGCAGTACATTGAGCAATTTTCCCTATCGCCATTTCCGACCTGGCAATATCGCGCCGGGCCCATTGTGCTGGAAAAACAGATCGGCGCCCCCCATGGGGAAAACACGACCATCATCCACTACCGTTTGAGTGAAGCGCCCGGCCCGGTGGAAATGCTTTTGCGTCCGTTTTCCGCGGTTCGCGACTACCACGCCCTGCAGCACGCGAACAATTATGTCCGCCGTGAAGCACCATTCACCGAAGGAGTGCTGAGCCTGCGGCTCTACGACGGCACGCCGGAGTTTTATATTTCCGTGCCGGGGGCGAAATTTGAGTATGCCCCGTATTGGTATTACCATTTTCAATATTGTGAAGAGCAAAACCGCGGCTTGGATTACGATGAGGATTTGTTCAGCCACGGGGCTTTGCGCGTGACATTGAAGCCGGGGCAAAGCATCGGCGTCATCGTTTCCACGCAACCAACTGCCGGCCGCGATCCGGCCGCCTTGCTCAAAGCAGAGGCCGCACGGCGCGATGCCCTGGTGGTTCAAGCCGCTTTTAAGGGAGAGGTTGAGTGCCAGTTGGTGCGCGCAGCCGACCAGTTTATCGTGCGCCGGGGCGAAAAACTCCACACCATCATCGCGGGCTATCATTGGTTTGGCGACTGGGGCCGCGACACGATGATTGCGCTGCCCGGTTTGTGCCTCGCCACCAAGCGCTTTGACGAAGCGCGCGAGATATTGCGCGCTTTTGCCCAGGCCGAGAGCCAGGGGATGCTGCCCAACCAGTTTCCAGATCATGGTGAACAGCCGTCCTATAACTCAGCAGATGCGGCGCTATGGTTTTTTGTCGCCGTGCGCGCGTATCTGAAAGCCACCGGGGATGAAAACTTTGTTCGCAAAGAGATTCTACCGGTGCTGGAAAACATCCTCACCTGGCATGACCAGGGTACCCGCTACCATATCCATTGCGATGACGATGGCTTGCTCTTTGCCGGCGAGCCGGGCGTGCAACTCACCTGGATGGACGCCAAGGTGGGCGACTGGGTGGTGACGCCGCGCACGGGCAAGCCAGTCGAAATCAATGCGCTTTGGTATAATGCGCTAACAATCCTGGCCGAACTGCGCGAGCGATTCGGCCACCCTGGGGCGGAGGACCTCAGCAGCCGCGCGCTGGCGGTGAAAGACCGCTTTGCGGAGGCATTTTGGAATGAAACCACCGGCTATCTGTATGATGTCATCAACGACGGCGACAAAGACCCGGCATTGCGGCCCAATCAGGTTTTTGCCTTGAGCCTACCTTACGAGTTACTGCCGAGAACCAAGGCGCTGGGCGTGCTGAAGGCGGTGGAGCAAAAGCTGCTTACCCCGGTGGGCTTGCGCACCCTGGCTTCGGGTTCGCCGGGGTTTCGCTCACGTTATGAAGGCAACGTCCATGCGCGTGATGGGGCCTACCATCAAGGTACTGTTTGGGGCTGGCTGTTGGGGCCCTACATCACTGCTCTGGTGCGTCTGCGCGGAGCTGCCGGGGTCGAGCGCGCCCAGGCGCTGGTCAAGCATCTTGATCTGCGTTTGAGCGAGGCCGGTTTGGGCACGCTTTCGGAAATTTATGATGCGGAGATGCCCTTTGTTGCCCGCGGCTGCATCGCGCAGGCGTGGAGCGTCGGCGAGGTCTTACGCGCCTGCCGGGAAGACTTGGGCGGTTGATCCTATTTGCCCACGGCGCGCACCTGCGTACGCAGCTCATCCTTCAATTCATCCAAGCCGTCGCCCGTCAGGCAGGAGATTTTCCAGAGGGCCACTTTTTTGTATTTCTTTTTGAAGCGCTTGTAGTTGTCGGCCGCGGCCTCCTCATCCATCTTGTTGGCGGCGACCAGCATGGGTTTCTTCAGCAGCTCCGGGCTGTATTTTTTCAGTTCAGCCAGCAGGTGCTTGTAATCATCCAAGGGATCGCGGGCATCGGTGCCGGCCATGTCGAGCATGACGAGCAAAACGCGGCAGCGTTCGATATGGCGCAGGAATTCATGGCCCAGGCCGCGGTTTTCGCTCGCGCCTTCGATGAGGCCGGGGATGTCGGCGAGGGAAATGCGCTCGAAGTGCTCGGGGTATTCAATGATGCCAACATTGGCGTGCAAGGTTGTGAAGGGGTAGGGCGCCATCTTGGGGTGCGCCTTCGTCAGGCAATTCGTGATCGAGGATTTGCCCGCGTTGGGGTAGCCAACCAGCCCGACATCGGCAATGGTCTTCAACACGAGGCGGAATTCGCCTTCTTCGCCCGGCTGGCCGGGGGTAAACTGGGTGGGAGCGCGGTTGGTGGCGCTTTTGAAATGCAGATTGCCCAAACCGCCTTTGCCGCCGTGGAGCAGGACCACGCGTTCGTCATGTTGCGTCAGCTCAGTGACCAGGCGGTTGGTCTCCAAGTCATAGACCACAGTGCCCAGCGGCACACGCAGGACCAGGTCCGCCCCGGCGTGACCAAAGCAGTCGCGCCCCATGCCATTTTCACCGTTGCGGGCGTGCAGGCTGGGGTTGTACCGGAACTGGGCGAGGTCGCCGGCGTTTTCATCGCCAACGAGGACGACGTCGCCGCCTTTGCCACCGTCACCCCCGTCAGGTCCGCCCTTGGGGACAAACTTCTCACGGCGGAACCCGGCGCAGCCGTCGCCACCGCGGCCGGCCCGAAATGCTACATTGGCTTCATCAACAAACATGCCGCAGGTTGACGAAGATTGGCCCAACAAGCAAGGCTGTGGGGCAAAATTCGCTCAAGGGGTGCCGGGCGGGCTGGCCGGGATGTCGGGTTGCAGCAGGATTGCAGACATCCAATTCACGAGGATTTTGTTCTGCAATGGGGTAATGCGGACATCATCGTGCATTTTCAGATAGCTGACGGGGGGCATATGCCCTTCCATGATTTCATCCTCCATCCGGTTGAGCAGATGGGCCTGGTGTGCGGCATCGAGGGAAGACCACTCGGAGAAATTAAGTTTGCGGCGGCCATCATGCACATGGCCCGCAATCCACCAGGAGACGGGCGCGACATAGGTGTACCAGGGCCAGCGGGTTTCATTGGAATGACAATCGTAGCAGGAGGGGCGAAGAATGGCGTCCACCTCCGCCGGCACCGCCAAGGCTTGGCCTGGCGCCACGGGTGGGTTGGCCCGGTCCACGGGCAGCAATTGCATGCCGGCAAAAATAGCCAGCAGCCATAACCCCGCACGATAGAGCTTCTTTTTCATTACACCAGCCGGAGGGCCTTACTTGGCGGCGGGTTCCACCCAGTCACCGCGCAGCCAATCAGCCAGCAGGGCGATGGCGTGGTCATCCAGCGCGCCTTGTTTGCCAAAGGCGGGCATACGGTCGTTCAGGCTGCCGTAGAAGCGCTCATGCGCGGGGTCATGCAGAAAGGCGGAGAGCCATTCCTGTGATCCATAGCCCGTCAAATCCGGGGCGGAGGCCGCGGGATTGGGTTGTTGGAATTTGTGGCAATCCGCGCAAGCGGCGGTGGAAAGAAGCAGTTTGCGTCCTTCCTCAATCAGGACGGCATCCTTTTGATCGGCGGTTTTCTGTCCGGGCAGGTGGGCTTCAGCGGAGACAGCGGCGATGATTTTTTCCAGTTCGCTCCTTTTTTCCGAGGACAGATTGGCGAGGTCTTTTTTCACAAATGCCGCCATGTCACCGTCTTTGAATTTGGTGCCACCGAAATAATGGAGGCTGTCGATGGTCGCCGGGTTGAGCAGCCCGGTCAGCCACGCGCGGCTGGCAAAGCCCTTCAAGTCGCTGGCGGTTTGCTTGGCAGGGTCCAATTGAAGGCCGAGCCCATTGGTGCCATCGTAGCGGTGGCAAGAGGCGCAGTTTTGGGCAAAGAGTTTCGGGCCCTGCGTCAGCGGGTCATTGGCGAGGACTGATACCGCACCGGAGGGCGGGATCCCTCCGTTGGCCTCAATCAGCATTTTCACGCGGGCGGTTTCCCGTTCTGACTGCTCGACGGCGGTTTTGTAGCGGTCATTGTGCCGGTCTTCATTGACTGCCAGATAGGTCAGCAACACCGCGCCCGCCAGCAACGAGAACATCAAGCCAAGATTGAAGCGGTGGCCCAATTTCCATTTGCCCAGGAAGGGCATGGCAAAAAGAAAGGCCACAATCGCTCCCGGGATCAGGATGGCGCCGATGATTTCGGTTCCGCTGGGGAAGTATTTGAGAAACTGGTAGAGAAAAAGGAAATACCATTCCGGGCGCGCGGCGGCATAAGGCTCCGAAGGGTCGGTGGGGGCGCCCAGCTCCGCTCCGTGAAAACGCAGCACCAGGAACAGCACGGTGGCGAGCACGGCCAGGCAGGCCACGGCATCTTTGAGCACTTGGTCGGGCCAGAAGGCGGCATCCGGCTTGCGTTTCGGCTCCTTGGCAGTGATGCCATGGCGGCGGAACAGATAAATATGACCGCCAATCAGGGCCATGATAAGCCCCGGCAGCACGCCGGCGTGGAAGGCAAAGAAGCGCGTCAGCGTTTGGTTGCCAAAATCAGTGCCGCCCACCATGAGTTGCTGCACTTGGTGCCCCACCACGGGGGTGATGCCCGCGATGTTGGCCACCACGCGGGTCGCCCAGAAACCTTTCTGATCCCAGGGCAGCAGGTAGCCCGTGAGCGCCAGGCCCAGGACGAGGAAAAGGAGGACCAGGCCCGTCCAGAAATTAAATTCGCGCGGAGCCTTATAGGCGCCATCAATGAGCACCTGCATCAGATGCAGTGCCAGCAGGACAATCATCGCCTGGGCGGTGAAGTGGTGCAGCCCGCGCACAAACCAGCCGAGAAACATATCGTGCTGGATGTAATAGACGCTCTCCCAGGCGGATTGGGAGCCGGGGCTATATGCCATCCATAGGACGGCGCCGGTGATGAATTGGATTGCCAGCGCGAACGTCAGCGTGCTGCCCCAGACGTAGCGCCAGCGCGAACCGCCGGGCACGTTTTCGTACAGGGCCTCGTGGGAGAGTTTGCGGTAGCCCGTGCGTTGGTCGAGCCAGTCGAAGAGGGGTTTTATCATACACCGAGCGGTCGTTTTTCAGCCTGGCCGGCCTGAAAGTTTTGGAAGGTCACCCAGATTTCCTGCCCGTTTTCAATGGCGCAGGCGAGCTCATCCAACCCGCGCGGCGCGGGACTGCCGGGGTTGGCAATCGCGCCGTCCAGCTTGAATGAGCTGTTGTGACAGGGGCAAAAATAGCCGGGAATTTCCGGAGTGAAGTTGGGAATCGTCGTCACATACTCCACAAAGCAGCCAGCATGGGGGCAGACGACATTGTAGGCTTTCACTACCGTGGGGGCTTCCTTGGTGCGCATCAGGTACACGGCGCCCACAGGAGACATGGGGGTCTTCGTCCAGGCATCGTTATGGCTGGCCATGATGGGAAAGCGGCGGGGAACGCCGTCATCCGGCAGGTTTTCCAAGGTCGCCACCCGCACTTTCAAGCCCTTGCCTTCGCCGGTGGATTTGCGCACCACGGGGTCCATCGCCATGGCTACCCCAGCGCCTGTGGGTACGGCCGCCAGCGCGCCACCCAGCACGACGCAGCAGGCTTTCTTCATGAATTCCCGCCGGTCAGACGGGTTGGGTTCAGCAGGGGCGGACATAGGGGGTAAACGGCTTAGTTAAGGGAAAAGGGCGGTGGTATGGCAACGCAGAATGAAAACGACGGCAAGCCTCACTTCCGCTCCGGAGCATTGGGGTCGGGCAGGGCCTGGACAGTGGCGCGCAGATGCTGGAGCGTGCCAATCATGCGGATGCCGAGATTGCGGGCGTCCTGCTCCACCACGCGCCCGCGCACCACGAGCCAAATCCAGCCATGGTCACGCTTGAAGCGAAAACGGGTGGCAAACAGCTCGGCTTGATGGTGCAAATGCTGGAGCATATCGTGCTGGAATTGCTGGCGGTCATCCGGGTGGATGTTGGTCTGCCATTCCGGGATGGAAAGGCCCTCGGGCCGTTCGGGCACCCCGGTCAACTTGCTGAACTCGGTGTCGTAGCGGATGATGCCGGAGGGGATATGCCAGTCCCACAGGCCGACTTCGGCCACGGCCAGGGTGGCCCGCATACGCTCGATAATATGGCGGGCCTCGCGCAGGCTGGCGCGGCCGGAAGAAATATCGTCAGCCACCACCATGAGCAGGCGTTCGCCGCGTTCGGAAAAATAAGCGGCCTGTTTGGTCAACAACAGCTCGAGCTGCCGGCCTTCGAAGTCGGTGCTGTCCGCCTCTTCGCGCAGGACTTCACCGAGGTTTTGCAGAAGACCCATTTCACGGCTGCGCCAAAAGGCGTCCATCGAGCGCTGGTGTTTCAACTGGTCTTCCTCACTCCCGCCGGCTTTGCCAAAAAGCTGGAACCAGCGGCGGTTGACGATGAGGGGCTTGTCTCCGATATCCTTGAGCAACACGCCCAAGGGCAACTCGTCCAGCAATTGGCGGAAAAAGCGCGCGCGCTGGCGCTGTTGCATGAGTTCCAGCCGCCGCTCATCGGTAAAGGCCGCCAGGAGAAGCGCCACCAAGCCGTGAAAACCGATGAAGGCCCAGGCCGGCAACAGGATGGTCAGCTCCTCCGAGCCGTCAAAGGGCCCCATGCCTTCATTGGCGCAGAGGGCGGTGATGATGCCCACGAGCAAGTTTGCCAGCGCGGCGCCGGCTGTGCCGTAACGCCAGGCCGTCCAAAAGACGCAGGGCAGGGCCAAATAGGCCAGGGGGTAGCGCAGGTGGTCGTTGTCATCCAGGCTTTGGAACATCACCAGCAGGCTGCCGACCAGGATGATATTCAGCAGCAGCCACTCGCGCACGCGCGCCGGCTCCCAACGGCGGAAATAGTCCGAGCGGATGGAGAACAGAAACGGCGTCATCAGCAGCATACCCGTCCAGCCCGACATCCATTGGGCAAGAAAAGTGATCAAGACACCACCGTTTTCGCCGCCCACAAAAGCGCTGGGGGCAAGGAATGAACCCAAGGCCGCGATTAATGAGGCGGCGGGGCCGGCCAGCACTGAGAGGGTCAGCACGTCCGCCGCGCTGCGCAAGCGGGAATCAAAGCCGGTGATTTTCAGGAGGGCCCGGCCGGCGAGTGCGCCTGCCATCAGGCTGAGGCCATACACGGGCGTCTCCACCCAGCCGCAATGGCGCAGGGCGGCGCTGGCGATACCCGCGAGAAAGAGCACCGGCCAGGCCCGCCAGCCGTATTGCCAAATGATGGCCACGGCCGCGGCCAGGCCGAAGTTGAACAGGGGGAAATGCTCCTGCGCGGGAACTGTGCCCCGCGCGCCCGCCTGGTCCAGCACGACGACCAGAAGAAAGGAGGTCAGAATCCATACGTAGGGTATGGAGCCGGCAGACATCACCGGGGATTGTTCGTTGCCAGGGGGCTTGGGAGCGTCAGCCATAGGTCGCAGTCCTCCTAAAATCACCCAAGTCGACGCGCTTGCCCACTCCAAAATTCAACCCCGGCGCAAGGGGGCGCCCCCCAGCCGTCCTGTCATATACCGCTGAATCTGGGTCAATTGCTGGGGGGAGCGGTTCTGCAACAGCTCTTCAATCCGCTGGATAAAGTCTTTGGGGCGGTAATTCGCCGTCTCCAGGAGGAAGAGGATGACGGCCTCGCGGTGGATCTGGTAGGTGCGTCGGCGTTCCTGGCCCTTGCGGGCGCGGGCATTGTTCTGGTGGCCGAGGATTTTTTGGTTATCAAAGGCGTCCCGCACAAACTGGTCGGTGCGTCCGATGAGCGAGGCCACCTCCTTGGGCGAGAACCATTGCTGGCCTGGCGGCAGCATGAATGCGAAGTGCGCGGGGTCGTCTTCGGAGGCGATGCGCATGGTGGGCAAGGTGGGGATGGGGTGGTGCGCTTAAGGCCGGGTTGACCCTTGCGCAGGTTTATTTGAATTAAGGGAAGAAAATATGTTTGTATAATAAAATATAATGTATCATTATGGAATTATTCCATGAGTCAATAGAAAATTTCCATGAGCCGCTCACCCACGCCACCTGCCGTAGATGCTTTTGCCCGCCGTTTCCGCCTCCTGATGGGGTACCACGATCTCACCCTGCGCGACATTGCCGCTGCCACGCATTGTGCCGTTTCCACGGTGGGAACCTGGAAAAACGGCCGGGTGCCTTCTTCACGCCGGACCTTGGAGCGCCTGGCGGAAATATTCCATGTCGATGTGGAGTATTTGCTCGAAGGCCGGGTCTCCGCTTCCGCGATACCCTACAGTCAGGTCGTTGATGAGGCTGCCGGCCGCATCATGGAGGACTTGGACATTCTGCTGAATGCCCTGGAAAGCCATCGCCGGGAGGCGGCGGCGCCCGCAGTCAAAGAACATAATCGTGGCGGGCGGACGCGACACTAACACATTCTTTCGCCAACCGGTAGCACTGCGTTGGGTACGTTGGTTTTGTTGGCTCAGTTTGATAGGTTGGCTCAGTTTGATAGGTTGGCTGCGTTTGATACGTTGGGAACGCAGCTTATTCACTGTCAAACGCGTGGTGCTAGCGCACCGGCAGGAGGTTTTCCTTTTGCAATCGGGCAAAAAGCGCCAACGCCGAGGAGGAGCGATTGAGAATATATAAATGCAATCCCGGGACGTTCTGCCTGACTAGTTCACGGATCTGGGCATCAGCCCATTCCACGCCAGCCGCTTCGGAGGCTGCCTCCTGGCCGGCCAGGGGTTGCAGCCGGCCGGATAAGGCGGCGGGATAGGCGGCTTTGCAAAATGCGGCAAATTTTTCCACCTGGGTATGGGAAAGCGCGGGCATGATGCCGGGCACGATGGGTACTTTGATGCCCAAGGCGCGGCATTTTTCGACAAACTTGAAATAAGCCCCATTATCAAAGAAGAGCTGCGTGGTGATAAAGTCGGCCCCGGCATCCACCTTGGTCTTCAAATGCTGCAAGTCTGCTTCGGGCGAGGTCGCCTCCGGGTGGGTTTCCGGGTAGCCACCAACTCCTAAACAGAACATGGGATAATTTTCACGGATGAAAGCCACCAGCTCGCTCGCGTAGCGCAGACCATCCGGGTGCGGTTGAAACGTTGTGGCGCCCTTGGGCGGATCGCCCCGCAGCACCATGAGGTTGCGAAAACCGGCGTCACGCAGACGGGAAAGCACGGCATGGAGCTCCGCGCGCGAATGCCCGACGCACGTCAGGTGGGGCATGACTTCGAAACCAAATTTGTCGCGCAGAATCTGTCCGTACTCAAAGGTCAATTCACGGGTGGACCCACCTGCACCATAGGTGATGGAGACAAAATCCGGTTTGTAGGGCGCCAGTGCTTCGGCAGTGGCGAGGATCAGGCGCGCGCCTTCGGGGGTCTTGGGCGGGAAGAATTCCGCGGAGACCAGGGGGCGGCCGGCGCGAAACATGGCCGTGATGGGCTGACCTTGGGCTGACATACGCATCATAATATACGGATACGTTGATACGTGTAAAGCCTAACCGAACGCTGCAAGGGTCGAAAAAGTGGTCGGAGTGGTGGGATTCGAACCCACGGCCTCTACGTCCCGAACGTAGCGCTCTACCAGGCTAAGCTACACTCCGCTGTTTGCCATATCCCCGGTTAACCCGGAAACATCGGCGCAAGGTGTCTTTGTACCGGAAGTACCGGGGGGCCGACAAGCGCAAAAGCGCACAGACGCCATTTCGCCGTTTAGCGCAGCAGGGCGGTGGCCGTCCAGAGCACCGGGGCGTTGCCGTGCAGCACGTCGGAGCTATGCAGCAGCTCGGGCGTATTGTCGCGGGTGCGGCTCATGTAATATTGCACGCCATCACCTTGGGCCGGAGTCCATTTATTGGTGCCGCCACAGACGTCGTGGATGTTGGCCTCCTCGTCGATATGGCTTACCAGGCCCAGCCAGGCTTTGCGCGCGGCGGGCCCGTAGATTTTGGCGTCCAGCCAGCCGTTTTTCACGCCAGTGACAAAGGCAAAGGTGAACATGGCGGAGCCGGAGGTTTCCGACCAGGCCGTGGGCTGGTCAATCAACTGCTTCCACAAGCCGTCATCACCTTGGGTTTTTAACAACCCGGCCATCATTTTCTGGTAGCCGGCAAAGACCTTGGCGTAGTGCGGGTGGTCAGTGGGCAGGTCGCGCAGCAGCTCAGTCACCCCGGCGGCGACCCAGCCATTGCCGCGGCACCAATAGTACGGCGCACTGTCGCCATGGAAAAAGAGGCCATTGGGTTGCTGCAGGCGTTCAAAATAGAGGTCAAAGGTGAGGGCTGTTCGATCAAGGTATTTCTTGTCCTTGGTGGCGCGGTAGGCCTGCATCTCGAGCAAGGGAAGCATATAGAGGTCGTCCACCCAATAACGCGAATCGCTGGACAGGCCATTTTCCATCGGGTTGGCCCATTGGCGGTCGGCAAAGCCCACGCCAAAGACTTTGTAGTTGTCGTATTTCGTCAGCAGAAATAGCTCAAGCGGCACCGATCCGATCACCCGGTTGTCCACGCCACCCGAAGACGGCGGATTGAAGTTGATGTGGGTGGCGCCTTCCTCTGTCATATACGGATTGAATTTGGCGGCCAGTTTGTTGATCAACGGCTGGTTGTGGGTGACGTCGGCATAGGTCAATGCGCCGTACCACGCAATGGCCTCCGGATAGATGAGGTAATTGCTATTCGGGCGCGCACTCTGATAACGGAAACTGCGGGCGGCAAAATTTTCCGCCACACGCAGCCCGATGGTTTTGGGGTCAGCTCCCGCAGGCCAGGAGTCGAAATAGGCGCCGCCCTTGTCGGTGGAGGCCGCTGATGCCGCGGGAGCCGACGTAGCGGAAGCCATCGGCGTGGCGCTACCAGTGGCGGACGAAGCGGGGGCGGCCGCTTGGCTGGAGTCACACGCAGCGAGCGTCATGACCATGGCGACCAGCGTGAGTACACAGGACGGGGTGGAGAAGGGGTGTTTACGCATAAGGGGTAGGGCAAGGAATTTTCACTTTTGCCCCGCAGCGTCAAGGGGAAACCCCGCCTGGGAGGTCGATTATCCTGTGTTTTCAAAGGCGGCGGGCGGAGAGAATCTGAAATTTCTGGCCCAGGTGGGCGGGATGGAGCAATTCCAGCAAAGTCTGCCGCTCCCGGGAGAACTGTCCGGCGGATTGGGCCAGCAGGCTTTCAATTTCTGTGGCGGCATACCGGACGAGAAAAGCCTCCTGGCGTGCAACGCTAATCGAGGTAAAACCGTGTTCACGGAGAATTTTCTCGAGGCGGTCCCAGCAAACATGGCAGGTGAGGTCCTGTCCACCGGGTTGGGCCAGCAAATCATCGGAAACGTTATGCTGATGGTAGGCGCGGGCGGTGCCGGCCGGGCGCTCGTGCAGCAGGGTATTCCAGTCGTGTCCGTAATCGGCCAAGATGAGGCAACCCCGCCAGGCGGGTGTCACCAGTTGGTGCAGGAGGGTTTCCGCATCAAGCGACAGATCAAGATGGTATTCCTCAGTGGCAGTTGGCGGCAGGTCATCCCATAAAATGCGGGCTGGCGGTGATATTTCAGGCAATTCGACTTCTATGAGGTCTTCCCCCCTTACTTGCACGCCCAGCTCACGCCACGCATTTCGCCTAAACACAAAACGATGAAAGGGCTGGGCATCCAGCCATTCGTTGGCGAAAACCGCGGCGGAAGTCGGCAGGGCGAGCGGCTGGCCCAGGCGCACGGTTTGCACGTTCGCAAAGGGCGCCGGATCTGCTCCAAAAATTCCCTTTCCAGGCTCGGCGGCGATTTCAACCAACGAGAAGTCCGCGGTTGATTCCTCACCCAGCAGCTGCGCTGCCGCCGCGCGCACTAGGCGGCCAAAGACCCCGCCGCCCAGGCTGCTGGAGGTGTAGAAATCCGCCGCGGGGCTGCGTGCCACCCGCGTGGGATTGTCCTTGGCATAGTAGCCGACGCCCGGCGTGTACAGCGCTGCATCCGTGAAATCGCGAAAACTGACCACGCCAGGCGCGCCCGCCTTTTCGCGCAGTCGCGCGAGCAGGGCGGGGGAACACGCTTGCGTGGGAAAGGTCTTCATGTTGCAATGGCCGTTCACCACCGTGTCGAGCAAACCCAGTCTGTTCAAGCGTGTCTTCCTGCCCGTCCTGTTTTTGTTTGTGCTGACGGCTTTTTTGGCACGTCTGGCATTTGACCGGGAGTTTTACGGCCTGCTGGACGCGCGGTTTTGGAAACAGCTTTGGCGAGTGGGCCGGGTGATGGAGATGGCCCATCAGGACTATCTCTACGCGGACAAAGTGGGTTATGATAAACTGGCTGACTCGGCGCTGGAGCATGTGCTTGATGGCTTGGACCGTTACTCGACTTTTTATCCCAAGCAGGATTTTGAGGATTTTAGCAACCAGAGCCGCCAGCGCATTGTCGGCATCGGGGTGGAATTCGAGCGCCGCAACGGACGGATCGAAGTTGTCCGCGTTTTTAACGACAGTCCGGCCAAACGCGCCGGGTGGTTGCCGTTGGACCGGATTGTGGCCGTCGCCAACACGAGCATCAGCGATCTCAATGTCACTGCCATCTCGGATTTGATCAAGGGGCCGGACAACACCACGGTGAGCATCACCCGCGAGCGCAATGGGGTCATTTCCCAGGAAACATTGACCCGCGGCGGCTTCGATGTGCCGAATATCCGCGATTCCGAACTGCGCGCCGACAATGTGGGATATATCCGCATCACCCAGTTTGGCGAGAAAACGGGTGCGGAATTCACCGATGCGATGAACAATCTGATGGGCGGTGCGGGTGGTGGCATGCGGGGCCTGGTTCTCGATCTCCGCGATAATCCGGGTGGCTTGGTCGATTCGGCCATTGACGTGCTGGAGCCGCTGCTGCCAGAGGGCACCTTGGTCATGACCACGCGTGGTCGTAATAACCAGGTGATTTCCCAGACTTTTACCCAGGGGGCTCCTGTGCGGTTTCAGGGGCCCATAGTCGTACTCGTCAACGAGAACAGCGCAAGCGCCGCTGAAATCGTGGCTGGAGCACTGAAAGACACCCGCCGCGCCGTCATCCTGGGTACGCGCACCTTTGGGAAGGGCGTTATTCAAGGTGTGTTCGACTTGCATGATGGCACCGGCCTGCGTCTGACCACGGAGGCGTATTTTCTCCCTCTGGGCAGTTCGATCCAGGACGTGGGCATCACCCCGGATGTCCTGTTGCCGCAATCAGACGATGAGCATGAGCTCCAGCGCCTTCAGCGCGCGGATGTGCGATATTTTGCCGCCGAGCAGCTCGGTCAGGATCAGTTTACGCGGACCTTTGGTTTTGCCCCCGTGCCTGATGCGCAGGTGGAAACGGCGGCGGGGCTGGTGCGCGCGGCCACGCCTAATTTCGTCAAATAAACATGATTCTCGCCATTGAAAGCTCATGCGACGAATCTGCCTTGGCGTTATTTGACCCCGCCCATGGCATCCGAGGTGAATGGATTCACAGCCAGATTGCCTTGCACCGGGAGTATGGCGGAGTGGTGCCGGATCTCGCCAGCCGGGAGCATCTCGATCGGTTTCCCGCCTTGCTGGCCTTGGCGGCCGCCGAACCCGGCTATGCCCAGGTCAGCCAAATCGCGGTGACGTATGGACCGGGATTGGCGGGTTGCCTGGCCTTGGGAATTTCCCTGGGCCAAGCCCTGGCATTGAAAAAGCAAGTGCCGCTGGCGGGTGTGAACCATCTTCGCGGTCATGTCTGGTCACCCTTCCTCAGTCTCCATGCGCATGAACCGGGACACTTTCTTGAGCGGCTGCGTGGCTTGCTGCCGCATCTGGGTTTGATTGTTTCGGGAGGCAACACCTTGCTGTTCCTTCTCGAGGAAGGTGGCCGGGTGCGTATTATCAATCGCACGGTGGATGATGCTGCCGGCGAAGCCTTGGACAAGGGCGCAAAATTGCTGGGGCTGCCTTATCCCGGCGGCCCCTTGGTAGAACAGCTGGCTACCACAGGCCGCGCTGAAGCCTATGATTTTCCCCGCGCCTTGGGGGAGGGAGCGGCGCGGGCCACGGCGCCCTTCAGCTTCTCTGGTTTGAAGACCAGTTTGCGCTATCGTTTGGATAAGATGTCTCCCGCCCAAATCGAAACCGCCAAGTCGGACTTGTGTGCGAGCTACCAGGCGGCAGTCATTGACCAATTGACAGCAAAGACCGCGTCTGCGCTGGAGATGCCGTCTGAAGCCGCCTTGCAAATTCGCAGCCTGGGGCTCTCGGGCGGAGTAGCGAACAATAAATCCTTGCGGATCGCGCTCACCAAGTTGGCTGCGAAATATCAATTGCCGCTCTTGGTTGCGGAGCCCCGCCACAGTGGGGATAACGCAGCCATGATTGCATTTGCAGCGTGGCTCGACCAATCTCACACAAAGTGCTTTGATACTGCCTGTCCCGCCACTTTTGAACCTTCCGTTACACTCGATTGATATTCAAATGGTTATATATTGTTTTTAACATTACCAAACACGATACTTGACTATCTTGCCTTATTAACCAAAGATTAACTGTTAAGCATCTCCTAATCATGACTACCGAAACGGGTCCCATCGCATCACCGGCCGCCAAGGAGCCCTCGAAAAACGAGGCTATTAAAGAAGCGAGCAATTATCTTCGTGGCACGATCCTCGAAGGTTTGGCCGATGCATCCACGGGCGCCATTTCGGAGGAAGATTCCCAATTGCTCAAATTCCACGGCTCCTATCTGCAGGATGACCGTGATTTGCGCAATCAACGCCGTCAGCAAAAGCTCGAAAAGGCGTTTATTTTTATGATTCGTGTGGCGGTGCCCGGAGGCGTGTGCACCCCCGCCCAGTGGCTGGAGATCGACCGGATTTCGACCCAGCACGCCAACGATACGATCAAAATCACCACCCGGCAGGCCTTCCAGTTGCATGGCATTTTGAAGGGCAACCTCAAGCCCACCATCAAGGCGGTCAACGAAGCCCTGCTTTCGACCTTGGCGGCTTGCGGAGACGTTAATCGCAACGTCAATTGCAACCCGAACCCGCACCAATCCTTTGTCCACGCCCAAGTGCTGGATTACGCGCGCGCCATTGCCGCCCACTTGCTGCCGCGCACCGGCGCTTATCACGAGATTTGGCTCGATAAGGAGCGTGTGGCCGGCGGCGACACTGGCAGTGGAGAAGAGGACGCCGCGGATGCGGTGGAGCCGATTTACGGCAAGCATTATCTTCCACGCAAATTCAAGATCTCCATCGCTGTCCCGCCGGGCAATGATGTGGACATCTTTGCGCAGGACCTGGGCTTCATTGCCGTGGTGGAAAACGGCCATCTCGCCGGCTTTAACGTCACAGTGGGCGGCGGCATGGGTCAGTCGCACAACAATAAGGCGACGTACCCCCGCGTGGCCGACGTCATGGGTTTTTGCAAGCCGGACCAGGTGGTTGAGGTGGCGGAAAAGGTCGTCACCGTGCAACGCGATTACGGTGACCGTGCCGACCGCAAACACGCCCGCCTGAAATACACCATTCAGGATCGGGGCCTCGCCTGGTTCCGGAATGAAGTGGAAGCGCGCCTGGGCTACAAACTGGGTGAAGCCCGCCCGTTTTATTTTTCGGACAACGGCGACCGCTACGGCTGGACGGCTGGCACCGATGGCAAGCAGCACCTGACGCTCTTTATTGAAGGCGGTCGTTTAAAAGGCCGCCAAAAGGATGGTTTGCGTGAAATCGCCAAGATTCACAAGGGCGACTTCCGGCTCACTTGCAATCAGAACCTGATCATTGGCGCCGTGGCGCCGGCTGACCGTCCCGCCATCGAAGCCTTGCTGAAGGAATACGGCCTCGACCAGACTTGGGAGAACATCACTGGCCTGCGCCGGGGTGGTTTGGCTTGCGTCTCGCTGCCCACCTGCGGTTTGGCGCTGGCGGAGAGCGAGCGCAATCTGCCCAATTTGATTGATGAGCTGGACAAGGTTATCCGAGCGTCCGGACTGGCGGAACAATCCATCCATATCCGCTCAACGGGTTGCCCCAATGGCTGTGCGCGACCGTATCTGGGCGAAATCGGCCTGGTGGGCAAGGTGCCCGGGAAATACAACCTCTACCTCGGTGCGGCCCACAATGGCACCCGCCTCAACAAGCTTTACAAGGAAGCCATCCCCAATGAGCAAATCGTGGCGGAACTGACGCCCATCATCCAGCGCTATGCGGCGGAACGCCAGAGCGAGGAAACGTTTGGCGACTTCGTCATCCGGGCCGGCTATGTGAAGGCGGTGACTTCCGGCGCTGTGGATTTCCACAACTAGGCCACTTTGGCGGCAAACAAGGGAGTCAGCTTGACCGCATGGCGGTTGGCGGAGGCGGTCGTGGTGCCATTGCGGCTATGCAGGCGGGGGCCACTGATGGCCGGCAGGTGGAACTCAAAATGGGCGCCGCCTTCGGGACGATTGTACATCAGTATTTTGCCGCCGTTGGCGCTGATGATTTCCTTGCAGACAACCAAACCGTGTTTGTCCTCGTTTACGCCCAAGGCGCTTTCACCGAAGGAAAGTTCGCAACCGTCAAACAGCGCCGATTGCAGCGCGGGCGGCACGCCGGTGCCTTGGTCTTCCACCCAGATGCAGAGCCAGCCGTCTTCGGCCCGGGCGGCGAGGGTCACCTGCGACCCAGCGGGCGCATGGCGCAAGGCGTTGGAGAGAAGGTTTTCCAGCACGCGTTGGATGCGCACTTCTTGGCAAATGGCATAAAGACCGGCGTCCGGGGCTTCGAGGCGTAGTTGGATATTTTTACGTTCAGCAATGGGCTGGAAAATCCAGGCGGCGAGTTTCAGGAGCGGGGCCAAGTCGCGGCAATCCGTATGATGTCGGATATTCAACGCCGTGTCGCGCAGGTCGGCGGGCACGCTCGGTTCTGGTGCTGTCAGCGTGATGTTGCGCGCGGCCTGGGCAGCGGCGGCGCCAGCCTGGCGGGGATGCAACTGCGGGATGATTTTGATGAAATTAGTGGCATTCATGATGACGCATTATCGCATCCCTGGTGGAAAGAGCCTATCCGGGGAAACCCGCAAGGGTGGCGGATTTCATCGGGTAACCTCCTCCGGGCAAGACCGTAGGCTACCCTCCGGTATTTAATGTAGTTTCCCTCTCCATCGGCTTTCCCAGGTTGGGCCTTTAAAACTTAGGTGTTAAACCCCTGTAAAAATCAGACCTGGGGCAGTTGGCTGGGGTCAATGCTCGGGATTCCTCGCGCCAAACACAGCGTGCCGCACGGCCTCGGCCAAGGCGGCGGCGTTGTTGTCCGCATCAAAGTTTTCCACCACCCAGGTATGGGCGCGGCGGCGCAGACGGTCAGCCAAAATGGCATCGCCGGCCAGCCTGATGATGCCCTCGCACCAGCCTGCCTGATTTTCCAGCGGAATAACCAGGCCAGTCTCCTCATGGGTGATGGCTTCGGTTGTCCCTGCCACCGGGCTGGTAATCACCGGCAGCCCCACGGCCATGGCCTCGGGAATCACGTTGGGCAGGCCATCGCGGTCGCCATCCGGTGCGATGATGCCGGTGAATAAAAAGATGTCAGCCCATTCACGCTGCAACTTGGCGACTTCACCATAGGGCAATGCGCCGGGAAAAAACACTTGGCCATCCAGTGCCAAGGCGTGGGCACGGTTGCGCAATTCGGCTTCCAGCGGTCCAGCTCCGATAATGCGGCACTCAAACACCACACCCCGCGCGCGCAATTGCTTCAGGATATCCAGCAAATGGCCGAATCCTTTTTTGGGAATCAGGCGGCCGATGGCGAGCAAGTGCAGCACAGGGCCGACGTTACGGCGGGAGGGCAGGGGACCAATTTCGTCCAGTCCGCGGCGGATTAAGGCAATGCGGTTTGGGTCGGCGCCGAGTTGGAGCAGGCGGGCGCGCGTCGCGAAAGTGGTGGTATGGATAAGCCGGGCATGGCTCAATTTTTCCTCCAGCAGCCAGTCACCGCCATGCTGGAAGACATCATAGGCGTGGGCACCCATGGTGTAGGGAATGCCGAGCAGGCGTTCCAACATCCAGCCCGCCGCGGCCGGAACCGTGGCCCAGACGGCATGGCTTAAGTGCGGGCGGCGGGCCGAGGATTCGAAGCGATGGGCGTGAATGAGGGCGAAGCCCACCCCGAGCAGATTTTCTCCGGCATTCAGCCAGGAAGGCGGTTGCCGACGGGCGAGGGTGGAGGCGATTTCCCACATCGCACGGGGACGCCGCCAAAGCCAGTAGGGCAGCCACCATAGCAGCGTCCCCAGGCGCCATAAATCAAACCGCTCAACCGGCAGGCCCTCCCAGACAGGGGAACCATGCCAAATCGAATGCAGGGTAAAGTCCACCGGCCGTGTTCGCATGGCGCGTACTTCGCGCTGCAAAAACGTTTCCGAAATTTCCGGAAACGTGGTGAACAAATACGCGAGACGCAGGCGGGACATTCCCTTAGGCGGACTTGAACGCCAGCGCCACATTCGCGCCGCCAAAGCCGCTGGAGTTGCTGAGCACGACTTGCGGGCGTTCGTGGATGTTCTCGCGAATGATGTTCAGCCCGGTTGCTTCGGGGTCCAGATTGGTGATGTGCGCCGAGCCGGGCATGAAGCCATCCTTGATGGATAAAGCACAAATACCAGCTTCAAGAATACTGGCCAGTGACAGACCATGGCCGGTGAGTGCTTTGGTGGAACTGATGGCGGGGCCGTCGGAATGATTGGTGCCAAAGACGGTTTTGAGCGCGCGCAATTCCGAGGTGTCGCCAATGGGGGTGGAGGTGGCATGCGCATTGATGTAATCCACCTCACCTGCCGTGAGGCCGGAGCGCCGTAAGGCCAGCTGCATGGCCTGGACCAAGCCACTGCCTTCAGGATGGGAGATGGCGACATTGTGGCCATCCGCGGCCATGCCCCAGCCAGCCATCTCGCAATAAGCCGGGGCTCCGCGTCGGGCAGCTTCTTCATCATTTTCCAAAACAATAGCCACGGCACCGCCGGCGCCGACAAAGCCGTCGCGGTCTTTGTCAAAAGGGCGCGAGGCTTGGCTGGGATCCGCATTCAAACTGAGCGCGCGCATCGCGGCAAACGGCAGCACGGTTTCCAAATTCCCATCCTCTCCGCCGACCACCAGCATCCGTTTTTGACGGCCAGAGGCCACTTCCTCCCAGGCAAACCCAAGCGCGTGCCCCGAGGAGGCGCAGGCGGAGGCAAAACCACACGAAGAACCCAGAATTTTAAAGGTAGCCACCAAATTATAGCTCAAGGTGCCGGTGACCGAGGCAACCACACCCAAGGGCGATGCTCGCATGACGCCCAATTTCTCCATGCGCGAAAGATTATGGTGCAGCATCATGGCTGAGCCGGCTGAGGCGGTGAACAGGCCCGTATCCAGATTGGAAATCTGCTCGGGCGTGAGCTTGGCATCGGCAATGGCCTGGGTCAGGGCGCAGTGGCCAAATAAGACATGCGGGGAAAACCCCCGCAAAACTTCGCGCCGGATTTTATAGAGGGTGGGAAACTTCCAGTCCTCGGGATCGGTGGACTCGATGTCAAAATCCTTGGGCTGGCCAATGACACGCACGGGAATATTGGCAGCCTCAAACCGCGGATAGAGCGAGAGGCCGTGCCGCAAATGGCGCAGGCTGTCCAGGACGGTGGCCTGGTCGTTGCCAATAGGGCAGATGAAACCGAGTCCGGTGACGACAACCTTGGGCATGAAAGAAACACTTTAGCGGAATGAGCCGTGGAGGAAAGATGGAAATTGCCCGGTGCATTACCGTAACATTCCCCCAAACGCATTCGTAACTACTTACTAGCTGGCGGGAATTTCCGACTGGCGGACCCCAGTGGCCGGGGTGGAGGTGGAGGCCGTTTCCGCGCCTTCGCGGGTGGCGAGTTCTTCCGCAGTCATATAATCAAAGGTCAGGGAGATTTCCTCGGCAAAGGACACGCGCTCGGTGCCGCAGGTGATATGGCCGGCAAATGTCGCCAGCGGGTGTTTGATGCGCTTGGGTTTGACGACGAGGGTGAGAATGTCGCCGGGCTTGCACACGCGCTGGCACCGCACACCATCACAGGAAGTGAAGAAAATACGCGCCGGGGAGACCGGGCCGGTCAATTCCGCCCGCTTGGTTTTGAGCAGGAACAAGACCGCCAGCTGGCCCAGTGCCTCGAGCATGATGGACGCCGGCAGCACCGGGTTGTTCTTGAAGTGGCCTTCGAGAAAAAATTCGTCGCCGGCAATTTTATACACCCCCTTGGCTTCATCGGAGCGCAGGGTCGCCTCCTGCACAAACAGGAATGGCGGCTGCATGGGCATCAGACTCATGATTTCCGCCACATGCACGTGCACAGGGCGCTCGGGCAGGGGCAGGCCGCGTACCCGGCAGTCAATATAGGTTTTGACGTCGCCCACAGTGCGCAGATCGCGCAACTCCTCATTGTTGATTTTTATCTGGAGCACTTCCTCCACCAGCATCACCACTTCCACCATCGTCAGCGAGTCGATGCCGAGGTCGTCAAAGATGCGCAGGCTGTCTCCACCGGCCCGCAGGCGCGGGCGCACTTCAGGGTCGAGGAAGCGTTCCAGCAGGCCGAGGACGATCTGGCCCACGCCATCCGGGTTGCCGGCGGTGCGATAGCGCAGTGCCGCTTCGACGGTTTCCGGCGAGCAACGCTTGAGCAGCTCGCGCAATTCCTGTTCAGCCTCGGGAGAAAGGTTTTGGGACACGGCAAAGCAAAAATCCATAGCGGATTCCGCCGTCAACGCAACCATCCATTTCCCTTAGGCGCGTGCGGACTGCACCTTCCGAGTCACAAATTGTTTGATGTCGCCCACCGTCTTGATGCCGCGCAGTTCATTATTGTCCACCGACAAACCCAGTGTTTCCTCCACGAGCATCACCATCTCCACCATGGTCAGGGAATCGACAGCCAAGTCTTCCAGGATTTTCAAACTATCGGCATTTGGTTGGGCCAGCTTGGGGCGCAGTTCCGGGTCCATGAATCGTTCCAATAGGCCCAGAATCACAAGGTTGACGAGTCCCGCATCGCCGGTTTGGCGGAATTTGACGGCCGCCTCGATGGTCTCAGGCGAGCAGCGCTTCAGGGAGTCGCGCAGATTTTGTTCGTCAGCCGGGGTGAAGGCAGCGGGGATGGACATGTGCCTATGTTCAATCGGTTGCGGTGGCATTTGTAAACCTCATTCTTGCATTGATTTTAATGGGAGAGAGGTCAGAATCTCTCCCTAAGCCATGTCTCGTTTATTCGCAGACGCGAAAACGTTGGCGCCTACCCAGCCCGAATATGCGGCGGAGGCAGGGGTGGACTTTGCGCTTGTGCAGCGCGTGCAGGCTGGCGACGTGCGGGCTTTTGACCAGTTAATCACCAAGTATCGCGAGCGATTGCACGCCATTGTCTATAATCTGACGGCCAATCGCGAAGATGCGTCAGACCTGACCCAGGAGGCTTTCATCAAAGCCTTCCGCTCGATCCGCCTATTCAAGGGCGAGTCTTCTTTTTTCACCTGGCTGTACCGCATTGCCATCAATACTTCGTTAACGCATCTCAAACGCTCGCGGATGCGCCGTTACTTCAGTTTTGAAACCTTGGATGAGGAATTGGCCCAAAGTGAAATACTCGAAGCTTTGACCGACCAGACGCATTCTGATAAACCATCGCTCATCAAGGAGTTGCAGGAAAAATTGAACGAAGCGCTCCAACGCTTGTCTCCTAATCATAGGACTGTCGTCGTTCTTTTTGAAATCGAGGGTCTTAGCCACCAGGAAATTGCCACCATCATGGAATGTTCCGAAGGCACTGTGCGTTCGCGTCTGCATTACGCCAAACAACAACTTCAAGCCTACCTCCAAGATTATCTTCGCTGAATCCGGCGGCTGCCGGCACCAGCCCTTCATGTCTGAACCAACTCCCAATCGCTCGCGTAAAGTAACGCTGGAGGAACTCCTGCGTTTGAAGCGTCATGAACGCCCGGGGCCGGAGCACTGGGCGCGGTTCGACCGTGAGCTTAATGAAAAGGTCTGGCTGGCTCTGGCCAATCCCCCGGAAGAAATTTCCGGCCACATACCTGCATGGCTGGGGCGTGGTTTGCGTTGGATGGCGGCAGGGGCGGCTTCAGCGGTGGCGCTGATTTTTGCCTGGCACACGCAAATGCCCGTGCCCATTGCGGCGCCCGTCCTATTGCCGCATCATGAAACGGTAGCCGCTGTGGCCCCAATCATTTTGCCTGCGGCCGCGGCCACCCCAGTACTGGTTGCTTCCGTGGCCTCCACTCCGGAGGCAATGACCACGCCTGAAAAAGCCGTTTTTGCGGTGTCGAACCTGACCCCGTCCACCAGCCCGGCGGGGTATAATAAAGTTCCGGCCAGTATGTCTTTTTCCGCTGCGCAGACAACTGGCGAACGCTATGCGGCTGACGCCCTTAACACTGCCGCCTTTGCCGCGCGCTGGCATGGCTCGGCTTATTAACGAACAGCCATGATGCGTCCGTCCGGCAGAGTGGCCGCCGGGATGGCGGTGTTGTCCCTTATTTACGCTTGGTTCGTGCCAGTGGTGGGTGCGGTCAGTATGCCACCGGTCAATGTGGCGCCGTCTCCGGCGGACACGGCGCCGACACCGGAAAAACCGGTTCTCTTTGGCCCCAATGATTTGCTGTCCGTGTTGCAGCAGCGTTATGTGGGATTATACGACAAATATCGCACGGCCATTGTCCGTGTGAACGTGGTTCCGGCGGTTTCGGGCGATGCCCAGCCCCAGGTGATTGTCTGGACGGGATTTTTCGTCAGCCGCAATGGCGACATCCTGACAGCCAATGCCGACAAGCTGCAAAACAAGGCCGTTGTCTATATCACAGATGGCGATGGCACCGTCTATCGGGCCGATGTCGTTGGTCTGGACCCGGTGACCAACCTTGCCTTGCTCCATGTGCCGACCGCCCCCAAAAACTTTACAGTGCTGGATTTGGCCGACAACCCGGAGCCGCCGCCTGTTGGTTCGCTGCTGCTGGCCATTACCAGCAAGCAAGGGCAAACGCCGGGCCCCTCGACCGGCATGGTGCAGGGCTATAACGTCAATTTTGCCGAGGTGGACCTGCCTACTTTGCACCTGCGCGCCAATATTCCCGATGACACTGGCGAGACGGGCGCTCCGGTGCTGGATTTGCAGGGACGGTTGGTCGGCATCATGGTATGGGGGCTGCCGGAAAGTCGCTCCTGCCTGGTATTGCCCTCGCGCGCGGCACAGCGGGTGCGCAATGATCTGCAAACTAATGGCAAGGTCGCCTACGGTCAGCTGGGGTTTGTTATTGAGCAGAAAAGCGAGCCGGAGACGGGCATCCGTGTTTTAATCAAAAGTGTGACGTACGATAGCCGCAGCCCTGCGCTGGCCGCCGGCATCAAAGTCGGCGACGTCCTGAAATCTGTCGGTGGGGTGGCGATTAATAGTGACCGCGATCTGCGCCAGGCCTGGTTTTTTTCCCGCCCCGGCGAAGCATTGCCTGTGGTTGTGCAGCGCGGGGATACGGTCGTCAATCTGACGCTTACAGTTGGTGAAATGGTGTTGCCGCCCGCCCCACCGTCGGTTGATGACAAAGCGAAGCCCGCTCCACCGCCAGATGCCTCCACGCCCGACCAGCCCCTCCGGCCATCACCGAGCCCGGAGCCTGATTATGCGCCGCCTCCGCCAGTGATTATCCCCAAGGCAAAGTAACGTACCCCATGTCCGTTCGCACTGAGACGCTCGTCTTCCGCACCCCGGGCCGCGGTACACACGAGATCACGACGCAGATTGAAGACGCCCTACGCCGCAGTGGCCTGCGGGAGGGCACGGTCACTATTTTCTGCCAGCATACCAGTTGCAGCCTCGTGCTCATGGAAAACGCCGATCCGACAGCCCGGCGCGATTTGCACCATTTTTTCGACATATTGGTGCCGGATGGCGACCCGACTTTCACCCACACCCTGGAGGGTGATGATGATATGTCCAGCCACATCAAGATGGCGCTGACGCGCAGCGCGGAAGTGGTGCCGTTCAAAGGCGGGCGGCTGCTTCTAGGCACGTGGCAGGGCATTTTCCTCTGGGAGCACCGACTGCGCCCGCATTCGCGCCAATTGATACTGACCTTTCAGGGGGAATAGGCTCGTGGCGCATTTCGCTTTTCATTTCCAAGGTATTATCGTGTAATCGCTTTGATATGCATTTCTGGCGCGCTTCCCTACGTTGTCTCTGCTCCGGCTCGGCCATGATGGCCGCAGTGGTTGCGCTCTGCGGCTGCGGCGATAATGGCGTGAAGCTGCCAATCACCGCTGAAACCAATGAGGCTAAATATATCTACGGCGAGCAGATGCTGCGCGAGGCCCGCCCCGATGATGCGCTGGCCGCTTTCCAGGAGGTGATCAAGAAGCGCCCTGATGACGCTCCCGAGTCGCATCTCGAGGCCGGTCGCATCCTGCTCAATGTCAAGAACGACCCCAATGAGGCGATGCACCATTTTCGCGAATATCTCGCGGTGAAGCCGAATACTGAGCAGGCTCCCATGGTTGCGCAATTGATTGAGACCGCCAAAAAGCAATTTGCCCGGTCGCTGCCCGGCAACAAAGGCGCTTATGATGAGGTGGATTTGATTGACCAAATCGCCAGTCTCAAAGCTGAGAATGAAAACTTGCGCCGGCAATTGGGCGGGCCCGCTGCGCGCATGAGTGGCGTTTCATTGCAGAATCCCAGCACGATGGTCACTGCATCACCACCGCCGTCAGCTGCAATTCCAGCAACATCCTCACCCAAGGCGGGCACTCCGCCACCGGTGACGGCGCGCGTTACCTCCACGGTTCCGCCTCCGCCGACCGCCGTCACTGCCGCCACCCCGGCGCGCACCTACTCGGTGCAATCGGGCGACACACTTTCGAGCATCAGCATGAAAATATACGGGGTGCGGTCCCGGTATCTTGAGATTTACAACGCCAATACTGACCAACTTAGCAGCCCCAATGCGACGTTGCACGTCGGCCAGGTGCTCAAGTTGCCGCAGTAAGAGTAGGGCGGGGTGGCCTCCCTTCCCCGTGATTGCAAATCGCCCCAACACCGTCTAGACTTTGCACTTACATGAATTTTCGCGCCCTGCGTAAATTGCCCGTCCTGGCCATGTTGTTGTTCAGCGTGGCAAGCGTGGGGCGGGTGCAGGCGCAGATCAAGCACATCGACTACACGACGATGAACCAGCGCATCTCCCCCCAGGGAGCGGCGAATTACTACATGGCTCCGGACCCCCAGAGCCAGCCTGGCATGGAGCGGTTTGTGGGCAAGGCACCCAACACGGATAAGTTTATCTCACTCAACCACGCCAATTTGACCAAAGGGAATCTCACGATGGGGAACAGCCCATTGAATGGTAAAATGGACAATGTGCCGCTATGGCAGAAAATGTATTCCAGCCCCGGCAATTTGACGGAAAAATCCTACCCGCAAACCTCGACCAAGGATCCGCAGATGGACTCGGCCTTGCAGCAGAAGTTCTCTGGCTTTAACAGCGCGGGGCAATACGACCAACTCAAGCCCCACCAATCGGGCCCCTCGAAATACACCGATTCCTTTACTTTTCACACCGAGGACAACAACAAACCCTTGGAAGATGTTGGTCATGAGCTTTCACTCCAGGACATCAATCGCTACCAATTCCAAGGTTCACATTCCGGCGCCCCGGGGCTGCCGTCCACCCATGCGGGCAGCAATAGTGACCCCAGTATCACCGGTTCCGCCCTGGCCAACGGCCCAGCCACCTTTGATGGCGATGCGCTGCAGAGTGGGCGGGTCTTGAGTGGCACTTCCAACCAGATGCGACTCATCACGCCCAACGGTTCCCGTCCGTATCAGCCGATGCAACTGGGTTCGACCAATAACTCGTCTGGGCTGACAGGGGGGCAGGCACCCGCACCTGGGTATGACACCGTTTATTCCGAGTCCCAGTCATTGCGTTCGGATAGATCAAGCGCAGCCAATCTTAAGGGCGCCGCCTTCATGCCGAGCGGTCAATACACGCCAACCACATCAAGTGGAAGCGCGGTACCCATGTCCTTTGATGCGCCCAAGATGATTATTTCCGTGAAAAAGGGTGGCTTTGTGGGCTTGGGCGATAAACAACCCACGCCAGCGTCAAACACTGCTCAAGGGCAGTAAAATCATCAATTCCTCGAGGGCGGGACGTCTAAATATAAATTAGACATAATGTTTATTGTGCGAAATATAAGGGGTGAAAGATTCAGCAAATGACAAGCTGGGTTTGACAGAGACTAAACTGCAGAATTGGGCTGGCGAAGGTACTTTTTGACCGTGCGGCGATCCAAGGCCAGCCGCCGGGCGGCTTCTTCATAACTGCCGGACAACTGGTGAACCCGGCCGACGTAGCGACGGAGCAATTCCTCGGCCGTCATTTTGCCGGCATCAAGCACCGTCGCAAGGTCTTCAGGCGAACCATGGCCATTGACGTTAACCCCGGTAAGCTGGGCGGCTGGCAACGCGATGCTCAAGTTTTCGGGGACATAGTCGCCGTGGACCAGGATATTGCGCACAGCTTGCTCCAATTCACGGAAATTGCCCGGCCAGGCGTAGTCCGGCGGCAGACTGCGCTGAAGCACGCCGGAGGCTTCGGCAGTCAGGGAATCAGCTTCTGCCAGTCCGGCCACGCGCGCGGCAATGTGGCGGATCAGGGTCGGCAGCTCATCCGGCGATTCGCCTAAGATTTCCCGCAAGGCGGGCGTGTGCACGTGATCGGCGCACAGGCGGTAATAGAAATCTTCGCGAAACCGTCCGGCGCGCATTTCCCGGACCAGGTCACGGTTGGTCGCGGCGACAATCTTGCCGGAGAAGGTCCGCGGTTCGGTGTCGCCGATGCGTTGGAAGACCCGGGTCTGTAAAACGCGCAGCAACTTGACCTGGATGGCGCTATCGGTCTCGCCAATTTCGTCAAGAAACACGGTGCCGTGGGGGCCGCAGACTTCAAAGTATCCCAGGCGGTCGCCCAAAGCTCCGGTGAAGGAGCCGCGGCGGTGGCCGAATAATTCTGATTCGATGAGGGTTGGCGAAAGCGCCGCCAGGTTGATGGGATAAAACCCGCGCAGGTAATCCTCGGCAAATTCACGCCGGTTGGGATCAAACGGAATATGGCGGGACAGGCCAATCGCGCGCGCCACGAGCTCCTTGCCCGAGCCGGAAGGCCCGGTGATGAGGGTGATCAAGTCCCCCATCCTGCCCATTAGCGCCCGCACATAGCGCGCCATGTCGCGGGTGAAAATGGATTGCCAGACCCGCGCCCGCAACCGACGCGAAGTCGGCGATGCCCCGATGATGCATTCGTGAATGTGCGCATAGGCGCGGCGAACCTGGAAGAAACAGGCGAAGAGCTGCTCGGGCGGGATCTCCAGGCGCAGCTCCGGCTGGTCAGAGGGAAAGAATCGCTCAATTTCCGTGCGGAATTTGTCGTAAAACGGGCACTTCAAGGGCGCGGCACCCCGCTCGCGCCCGGCACGCATGATGCGGTGGAAGTCATCGACAAATTGGTAAAAGAGCGCAAAGACCACGAGATCCCGGTAGGTTTCCCGCTCAGTGGGCGTTGGTACGCGGCGGCGCAGGCGTTCCCTTGCCTCGTTGGCCAGCCGGCGGGACAACTCCGCCAATGCCTGGGTATTGGGGTTCGCGGCGGCGATGGGCAGGCCACCCTCCCACTCGATGCCATCGAGTTGGGGTGCGCGCCAAAGCTCACCCAACGCCTGGCGTTCCAGCGTCATGCGCTCTTCATGGAAGGGATTGCACCACGTCAGGCGGCACAAGGCTTCGGCTTTGGAACGGTCAGCAATCTCGAATAAGGATGCGGGCATGGAGTAATTGGGTGGGTTCCATTTCCACTTATCATCTTATATGCCATTTATGGCCTATAAATTCATTATTCTCTTATTATTAATGAGTTAAAAAATACAGAAAAAGCCTATATTCATGCCATGCTACATATTTTGTCGGCCAATCCTAGCATGAAATGTCATGCCTAGGACAAAGCTTGCTGCCAGCAATAGTCAAAAAGCAACTCCCACTCGCATTGTTGAATTTTCTGACAGAGTTGCACGGTGGCGTGTTCTGCTGGCAATCGCGATGCTTGCTCCACCCGATCCACAAAGTGAAAGGCGTCCCAGCGCGGGCCGGCCGGCCAGCCGGCGGCTGCGGCAGAGTCATTCAAATCGGAAAATATCGGATGCTGGCCGACTCGCCGGAACCAGTAGCGCGCATTGCCATAGTCGGGCTCGCGGCGGTGCAGGATGGCGTGCCAGAAGCCGCCCGTGGGCGTTTTAATCTCCTGGGAAAGCGCGTGTGATTCGTCAAAATAATTATGTCGCAACCATAGCCCCGATAAACAACAGGCGGCCATGTTTTGGTCGCGCACGGGTTTTCCGGTATGCGCAAAAATACTTTCCGGCGTCAAGGCCTCCAGCTTGGCGCGCAGGTGTTCACTGGGCGATCCCCTACCCAGCGGCATGGGTGGCGCATCGTTCAAAAGGCCGGCCACTAGGGAACCATGCGTGATCACCAGTGGCGTGGGCATGGCGGGATGCGGGGCTATTTCAGCGCCTCGAGGAGGCGTTTGAATTCCTCCCGCTTGGCCTGATTGTCCGCCAGCTGCTTGCGGGCGCCTTCGATGACAGCAGCCGGGGCCTTGGAGGTGAAGGCTTCGTTGGCCAGCTTGGCTTCACTGCCCGCAATCACCTTATCAAGATTGGCTATTTCCTTGGCCAGCTTGGCGCGCTCGACGGTCTTGTCCACTGCGCCGGCCAGGTCGAGATAAAGTGTGCCCAGCGGCGTGATGATGGCGGCGGCACCCGCGGGAGCGTCCGAATTGGCGGCGAGCAGCGCAATCTGGCTCGCACCGGAGAGGCGCAGCAGCTTGTCCTCATGGTGGACCAGCTGGCGGGTCTGGTCCGGCGAAGCGGCCAGGGAGAATTTCAGGTCACGTTTGGCGGCGAGGTTGAACTGGGCCTTCAGCGCGCGGGCTTGGGAGACGAATTCGCGCAGGCTGGCGATTTCCGTTGTAGCCTTGGTGTCGAGCTTGAAGCCGACGGTGCCCAGCTTCGCCAGCAACTCCGCCCCGGTGCCTGGGCCGGTGCCTTGGATGAAGCTGCCCGGCTGGCCAAAACCGAGGCCGTGCCACAGTTCTTCGGTGATGAAAGGCATGAAGGGATGCAGCAGCAGGAGGAACTGTCGGAGGCAGATGTCCTGCACCGCCAGCACATGCTTTTTGACATGGTCGTCGCCCTCGCGCGCCTTGGCCACTTCAAGGTACCAGTCGC
>JBEHYY010000012.1:0-78082 GCA_048497935.1 Verrucomicrobiota bacterium | reverse complement strand
GCGGTAGCCCGAGTAGCAGTGGCTGTCGATGCGCACGCCGTGGCCGCCGGGCGGGTAATACAGGCCGATTTCGCCCGGGCAGGGGGCAAAGTTGCGCGACGGGTCTTCCGCGTTGATGCGGCATTCGATGGCGTGGCCCGAAAAGACGATGTGCTTCTGGTCGATGTCCAGCTTCTCGTTCATCGCGATGCGGATCTGGCGCTTCACGAGGTCCTTGTCCGTCACCTCTTCCGTCACGCCGTGCTCTACCTGGATGCGCGTGTTCATCTCCATGAAGTAGAACTCGCCATGCTTGTCCACGAGGTACTCGATGGTGCCAGCGTTCTGGTAGCCCACGCTTTCCGCCAGGCGGACGGAGACCTTGCCCATGTTGGCCCGCAGCCCGGGCGTCAGGAAGGGCGAGGGCGATTCCTCGATGAGCTTCTGGTACCGGCGCTGCACGGAGCAGTCGCGCTCGCCAAAGTGGAGCACCTTGCCGTGCTGGTCGGCGAGGATTTGAAATTCGATGTGCCGCGGGTCCTCGATGAACTTTTCGATATAGACCTGGCCGTTGCCGAAGGCTTTCTCCGCCTCCTGCCGCGCCATTTCAAACTCGCGGGCCAGCGACATCGCGTTATGCGCCAGGCGCATACCCTTGCCGCCGCCGCCGGCGACGGCCTTAATGATGACGGGAAAGCCGATTTTCTGGGCGACGGCAATGGCCTCGCGCTCGTTGTCCACGGGGCCATCGCTGCCGGGCACGGTGGGCACCTTGGCCTTGCGGGCGGCTTCCTTGGCCTTGGCCTTGTCGCCCATCAGATTGATGGCCGAGGCCTTGGGGCCAATGAACTTGATGTTCGCCTTCTCACACATCTCGGCAAAGGTGGCGTTTTCCGCCAGGAACCCATAGCCGGGGTGGATGGCGTCCACATCCGATATCTCCGCCGCGGCGATGATGCGCTCCGGCCGCAGGTAGCTCTCCTTCGACATGGCCGGCCCGATGCAAATCGCCTCGTCCGCCAGCTGCACGTGGAGCGACTGCTCGTCGGCCTCGGAATAGACGGCAATGGTCTTGATGCCCAGCTCGCGGCAGGCTCGCACGATGCGCAGGGCGATTTCGCCGCGGTTGGCGATGAGGATTTTTTGAAACATGGGAGGGGGGAGGAGCGGCTAGGGAGCGAAACCGGCGGAAGGGGAAAAGTGGCTTCCCAGGGCTCCGCAGGGCCGTTTTATGCCCAAAATGGCATAAAAAGCGGGGTTTTTAGCCGACTTTGACCTTGAAGAGCGGCTGGCCAAATTCGATCGGTTTGCCGTTTTCGGCGATGACCGCGACGATGGTGCCCTTCACCTCGGCGTGGATCTCGTTCATCAGTTTCATCGCTTCGACGATGCAGACGACCGAATCCGGCTGGACGACCGCGCCTTCTTCCACGAAGGGTTTGGCTTCCGGGGTGGGCGAGCGGTAGAAAGTGCCCACCATCGGGGACTTGATGATCTGGATGCCGGGCTCGTCGGCCACCGGGGCGGCAGCAAAAGGACCAGGGGCGGGAGGAGGCGCCGGCTGGAAGGGGGGCGTCGTGCCGGACTGCACGGGGGCCGGGGCGGCGACAAAAATGGGGGCCGGGCTGCCGGTGCCGATGCCCATCGGAGTCTCCACCACAAAGGGCGGGGGCGAGTTCTTATTACCACGGCCAGCCAGGCCGTCTTTTTTAAGGCGAATCTTGAAGCCTTTGTCTTCCAGCTCGAACTCGGTGAGTCCGTAGCGTTTCATTAAATCGATAATTTGCTTTATATCTTTGATATCCACGTTTTTATGTAATTTTTTCGTGTGAAACGCCTTAAAGACCGAGGGATCGGTGAGTCAGGCGCCGTTTTGCTGCAGCTTATGCAGCGCGGGATGTCAGTGGTGTTACGAGTGAGACAAATTGGATTTTTGAGCAGAAGTCCATGTTTTTTAAATAATTTGGCCTAAAAATGCCAAAAAACACCCAAAATAGGGCTAAAAACATGGTGTTCTCATGTTCAGTCTAATGTTTTTCGGCATTTTTTAAAACACCAGCCTAAACATGAAGGAATGGCCATTGGATAGCCTATGTCCGCCAAATGTTCAATGATTCTTTGGCTTTTTGGCAAAAAAACTACGTTTTTTGCCTTAAATCAGGCATTTTTGCCCGTTTTTCCCAATTTCAGGGCACAACTGTCATCGTTCCATACATTCCTGCGGCATAATGGCCCGGAAAAGTGCAGAGAAAGGGATATTGGCCCGGTTCGGGGGCCTGAAAGGAGGCCGAAACTGATTTACCCGCCTCCGCCAGGGAGGTATGGGTCAAAGTCTTGTCTGCGGCTTGGGCGGGGAAATACTGCTGGTCCTTGGCTTGGGCGCACAGGAGGTTAAAGGTGAAGGCATCGGCGCCCGCTTTAAGCAGAACAAAGTCATGGGCCATTTCCGTGGCTGGGCGGGTGCCCTTATTGGTCAGGTTGACCCGGACGGGTTGGCCGGTATGCACGGTAAAGCGGTTTCCGTTGAAGTGCATGGTGTCATCGGCGGTGATTTCAACCACCTGCACGTTGTCCAGCATCGTCACCTCGATCTCGGCATCCTTGGGGCCAATCGCCGGTTTGGCTGCCTGGGTGGGCTCGGCCGGGTTATGTTTACCGCAACCGGCCCCCAAGAGGGCGACCCAGCTACAAAGCGTCAAAACAACAAACTTTTGCATGGGGCAACCTAGCAGCCCTCCTGATTCTTGTCAAAAAAAACGCCCCCGGGAGAATGGCCCAGCCTCACGTAGTTGCAAAACGACTGCCAGGCAACCCGGCTGCCGACCTTATCGCATGGGGTTGAGCAAACGCTCCTCAATGGCGGAGATGGCGGCTTCGCGGTCCTTGAGCATCGCTTCGCGGGCACGCAGGCTGGCGGCCAGCGTGGCCAGCTCCTGTTCGCGCAGCTTGATGGCACGCTCGCGCTCGGCGAGGACGGTCGGCGGGCCTTCGGACTCTGTCGGGGTGGCGATAGCATCCGAGGGTGACTTGGGCGTGGGCCGGCCAAAAGGCACGGAGGTGCGGCCCTTGAGGGAAGGGGTGGGGCTGGCCGCTGGCGAGCGGGTCGGGCTGGAGCGGCCCAGTTGGGAAGGAGCCAGCTTAGGCTGGAGCTTGACCGCCAAGGCACCGGGGCATTTGACGTAGAATTCCGGCTTTTTGCCCGGAATGGTGTGGGTGCCGGCAGCCTCCAAGCTCGCAAAAGGCAGGGTGGGGCCGGCGCCGATAAGCTCAAAGTCCTCGTTTTCACTGGTGAAAACCACCAGGTAGTGGATGGCCTTTTGGTTCCACAGGTCGCCGATGCCGTCATGCGCCGCCGCATCCGCCATATTCAGCAATTCCTGGAGGGTGATTTCCTTCATTGGTCGATGGAGGAAGTTTACCACCACTCCGGCATCCCGGCTAGCTTGAATAATGGCCGCTACAGCTTTCTCCCCCTTAGCGAATGAGGGGCAGGGCCAGCGGGTAATGGTAGGCCTGGCCCTCGGAGGCTTTGATGGCCGCGACAATGGAGAGGACCAGGTTCGCCAGAAACAACCCAACAAGGAGGAGATAGCCCACCAGGATCAGGCACAGGATGGCGGAGATGAAGAAGTAAATAAACAGGGAAAGGTGGAAGTTGAGTGCCGCCTTGGCATTGTCGGCGGCAAAGGCGGAATGCCCCCGCATGCCAAGATAGACGGCCAGCGGCAGGATTATTGGCAGGCCAATGAAACTCGAGAGGTGGCTAAGGATGCTCCAGACCTTGTCGTTGCCGGTGGGAGCGTAAACCGCGGGAGGGGGAGGATAGGACATGGATGCGAGGTTTAGCACAGAGTATCATAAGCGCCCCGAAGCGCCATTATAATTCCCCGGCTTGATTCTAACTATTAGGGAAATCCCGGGAAATGTTACACGCGCCATCCGGCGGATAAACGTGACATCCCGCCGCCACGGCCTTAAGCTGCAACAGTAAATTTTTACGGCATGATTGAACCCTACCCCACCTGGCCCGAGGGGCTGAAGCTCGTCGGCGTGGCGCTGGCCTATTACATTGTGCTTATCTGCTGTGCGCAGTTGTTGCGCCGCAGCCGCGGGTTGCAGTTCGGCCGGCTCTACCATGCCTTCGCCGTCACAGCGTCGCTGGCCGGCGGCCTGGCCTTGTCGGAGTGGATTCCCACCTGGCATCCGGCCTTGTTGACCGACTTGGGTGCGCTCGCCGTGTTGTTTGCGACATTTCCGCTGGTGACGCTGCTCAACCATGCGCTCTGGACGCGCGTGGTGTCGGATGGCCGCCGTCTGGAGGCGCCGCGGCTGCTGTCGGAGACCACGGGCATCATCGTTTTCGTCGGGCTGGCGCTGCTGGTGGCCAAAATCTTTTTCGAGTGGGAGGTGCCCACAAGCTTGCTGGCTGGCTCGGGGGTGGTCGCCTTGGTGGTCGGTTTGGCGATGCAGGACTTGCTGGGCAACATTGTCGCCGGCTTTGCGCTGTATGGCTCGAAGCCCTTCAAGGCGGGCGACTGGCTGCTGGTGGACAACCATCATGCGCGCGTGCTGGAGGTGACGTGGCGCTCCACCCGGTTGATCACGGACGACGATATCATGCTGGAAATGCCCAACAGCACGCTCGTCAAACAGCCCATCATCAATTTCCACCAGCCATCCTTGGAACATGCGCTGCGCATCACCATCGGTCTGCATTACAGCGTGCCCCCCGCGCGCGCCCAGGCCATCCTGCGCGCCGCCGCCGCCAGCGTGCCGGGCGTGTGCGCGAAGCCGCCGCCCCAGATCAACGTGCATAATTTTGCGGATTCCTCGGTGGTGTACGAAGTCAAGTTCTGGATAATCGACCACGGACAGAAAAGCCGCCTGATGAGCGACGTGCGTTCGCATTGCTGGTACGCCGTGCGCCGGGCGCAGATGGAGATTCCCTACCCCACGGTCACGCTCTTGCGTCCCCAGCCGCAGGATGCCGCCGGCGTGGCCCGCGCCGCCGCCGCCGCCGCGCTGCGCACCAATGCGATTTTCAGTTTCCTCACGCCGGAGCAGGTGGACGAGCTGGTCCAGCGCAGCCCGGTGGTGCTTTTTGCCCAGGCCGAGCCTCTCGTTGAGCAAGGCGACGAGGGCAGTTCCATGTTCCTTTTGGTGCGGGGCCGGGTGGAGGTGCGCGTCACGCGCGACGGCGTGACCAAAGTCGTCACCCAGCTGGGGCCGGGCGATTGCCTGGGCGAGATTTCCATGCTCACCGGTGAAAAGCGCACCGCCACGGTGGCGGCGTCCGACGAAGTCGAGGCCGTGGAAATCACCCATAACGCGTTTTCCACCTTTATCCGGCACAATCCCGAGGTGCTCAACCGCCTCGGCGAACTGCTGGCGAAGCGCCAGCAAGCCAACGTGCAACCGGCGCCCGGCGCGGCCCCCCTGCCGCCGCCCGAGTCGCGCGACAATATCGTGAGGCGTCTGAAAGCGTTTTTTGAACTGGGCAACTGACCGGACCAGCTACGGCCGGCTCACATCCATTCGCGGAATTTTCGGATGTAGAGGCGCTTGCCGATTTGGGTGAGCACGCAATAGCCGACGGTCGTCAGCGTGAGCAGCAACCAGTACATCGGCGGGAGCGCCGTCATGTGCACCGTGCGGGCCAGCGGGGTGAAGGGAATCACGCACCCGGCCGCGATGACCGCCAGCGTGAGCATCACCACTGAAGGCGAGGCCCGGCTTTGCACAAAGGGAATTTTCTCCGTGCGGATGATGTGCACGATGAGCGTTTGCGTCACGAGGCTCTCGACAAACCAGCCCGTCTGGAACAACGCATCGCCGTTCAGATCATTGCCGAGGTTGGTGGCCTGGAAGAAGAACCACATGGCGGTGAAGGTGGTGATGTCGAAAATGGAGCTGATGGGCCCGATGCACACCATGAAGCGCTTGATGCCCGCGGGTGTCCATTGGCGGGGCACTTTGAGCCACTCCTCATCCATGCGGTCCCATGGGATGCTGATTTGCGAAATATCGTAAAGCAGGTTGTTCAGCAGCAACTGGACGGCGAGGATGGGCTCGAAGTGGACGCCGGTCTGTTTGGCCATGCTGCCAAAGACGGCGCACGCCACCAGGATGCTGAAGACGTTGCCAAAGTTCGAGCTGGCCACCATCTTGATGTACTTGATGATGTTCCCGTAAGTCACGCGCCCCCAGATGACGCCGCGCTCCAGCACGAGCAGGTTTTTCTCGAGCAAGATGATGTCGGCGGCCTCCTTGGCGATGTCCACCCCTGTGTCCACGGAGATGCCCACGTCCGCCTCGCGCAGCGCGAGGGTGTCGTTAATGCCATCGCCCATGAAGCCCACCGTATGGCCGTTGGCCTTCAGGGCGCGGATGACGTCCGCCTTTTGCGTGGGCGTCAGCTTGGCGAAAATGGTGGTGCGCTCCACGCACTCGCGCCAGTCCTGCGGCGTCCAATGTTTCAACTCCTCGCCGAGCACGGAGCCTTGCACATCGAGGCCCACATCGCGGCATACCTTGCGGGCAACGAGCCCGTTGTCTCCGGTGAGAATCTTGACCGCGACGCCATGGCTGCGCAACTGCCGGATGGCCTCGGCCGCGGAGTCTTTGGGCGGATCGAGGAAGGCGATGTAGCCGACAAAAATCAGACCACTTTCATCGGCAATCTTGTAGGCCCCGGCGGGCTTGTCCACCGTCTTGTAAGCGACCCCCACCAGGCGCAAGCCGTCATTGTTGTTATCGTCGCGCAACTGGCGCAGGCATTCGGCCATCTCATCTTGCAGCGGCACCAGGTGGTCGTCCTCCACCACTTGGTCGCAAATATCGAGCATTTCGTCCACGGCGCCTTTGCAGACGAGCAGCGCCGGCCCGCCATCGTTGGGTTTGATGACGACGGACATGCGGCGGCGGGAAAAGTCGAAAGGCAGCTCGTCGATGCGGGTGTAGGCCAGCGCGGCATCCTGCATCGCGGGAAACAATTGCGCATGCTCGATGACCGAACGGTCGATGAGGTTCTTGAGGCCGGATTGGTGAAGGCTGTTCAGGTAGGCTTTTTCCAGCACTTGTGCGCTTTCCTCGCCATGCACGTCGAGATGCTTGATGAGCGCCACGCGGTCCTGCGTGAGAGTGCCGGTCTTGTCCGTGCACAGCACATCCATCGCGCCAAAGTTCTGAATCGCGTTGATGCGCTTGACCACGACTTTTTCCTTCGCCATCGCCACGGCGCCGCGCGCCAGATTGGTGTTCACAATCATCGGCAGCATCTCGGGCACCAGGCCGACTGCGACGGACACACTGAGCATGAATGCCTTGAGCCACTCGCCCTCGATCAACCCATCCACCATGAACACGATGGGCACCATCACGGCCATGAAGGTTATCAGCAGCATACTCACCTTGTTGACGCCCTTGTCGAACGAGGTGAGGGGGCGTTGCTCCACCAGTTTCGAGGCCAGCGCGCCCATCTGGGTGTTGCCGCCAGTCGTCAGCACGATGGCTTTGGCCGTGCCGCTGACCACGCTGCTGCCCATGAAAACGAGGTTGGGCGTCTGCAGCAGCGCGTTTTCTCCGCCGGCGTTGCCAGTCTGCTTGGCGTCTTTTTCCACCGGCAGGGCTTCACCCGTCAGCGCAGACTGGCTGACGAACAAGTCGCGCGATTCCAGCAGGCGCATTTCCGCGGGGATCATGTCGCCAGCGCTCAACTTCACGATGTCGCCGGGGGCGATGTCCTGCATCAAAATCTCGGAAGCCAGGGGGTCGAGGGAGTGCGGGATGCGCTCCACGCCGTCGTTCTCCGTCCGGTAAACGGTGGCTTGATTGCGCACCATCTTGCGCAGGACCTCGGCCTTGATCTGCGAGCGGAAATCCTGCCAGAAACGCAGCCCGGTGGCCACCAGCACCATCGTTATCATGAGCGCACTGTCCGCCGGCACGCCGAAGATGCGCGGATCGTCCTTGGCCGCGGTTAGCCAGGAGACTACCGCCAGCGCCAAGAGGATATAATTGAAGAGATTCTTAAACGCGTGCCAGAGCACCACGGCCCAAGAAGACACCTTGTGCGGGATGGCGACATTCGGCCCATAGCATTCCAGGCGTCCGCGCGCCTCCGTCCAACTCAACCCGCCGGCCGGGGTTTGCACGCCCGCCAGCAGCTCGGCGGCGTCCATCCGTGATACCCGGCTGTACCAGGCTTCGTCGGGCCGCTGGCCGGGTTGCGGCAGGGAAAGGGAGTGGGGGGCGGACTCAGCCATGGCGGAAATAAAAAACCGGGCTGCCACTATGGCCGGGCCCTCGGGCAAAATCCAGCGTGGAAACGTTAAGATTCCATGACGCCGCCGGGGGACAAAGCGGCGCCACTAAAACTTTTTGACATAACGCCGCCCCTGGCGGTCCGTGAATTCCAGCTCACGGTCCTTGTCATTGATGCGCGTCCACTTCAGGCCAAACTCGGGGGCGACCACTTCGCCGATCCGGTAGGTTTTGGCTTCAAAAAAGAGCCGGGGTTCATTGCCGGAGGCAATCTGGGGCGAAAAGCTCAGAAGAAAACCATAGGCGGGCGTGGGCGGCGGCGCACCATCGTTGACAACCTCCAGCGGCTTGGCATTGGACCCGGTGTTCACCAGCAACGGCGGCTTCTGATTGTTTTCCGCCGCATTCTCGTCGCGCATCATGAAGATGATGTAGGCTTCACCCAGGGTGGCGATAAGCAGGACGATCAAAGCCAGCAGCATGACCAAGTTAGTCTTGGGCGCAGCTTTGGCTTTTGCGGCAAAGGGTATGGCGGTGGCGTTGGGCTTCACCGGAGTCAGCGGAGCAGGCATACCGCTGGGTGGCGCGCCAGCCTCACTATGGGTCGCCAGCCGGGTGCCCGGCGGCGGCCGCTTGAGCGGGGGTGGCGGCGCTTCCGGCTCAACCGGGGCCGCGGCGGCGGCGGGAGTTTCCTCCACCCGTTTTTTCGGCGAAAAAGAGAAACGCGGCGGCGTGCCGGGGGCATTGCCTGCGGGCGGGGTGTCTTGCGATCCGTCGGGAGATTTCAACCGGGAAGCCTGGGGTTAGTAGCGTTTGTGGTATTGGTTGCCGGACTCGTCCTCAAAAACAATATCATGGGGCTGCACCGCCGCGAGTTTCAACTTCAAGTCGCGGCTCACAATGTCGCCGCGATTATAGACGGAGTTTTTGACGAGAATGCGTTGTGATTGGGCGGCGCCCAGCGTCACGCCATTAAGCACCAATTGGTCGATAAAGGCCTGGGCGGCAGGGTTGGGGCCGAGCACGATGGGTGGGGCCGCCACCGGTGCCGGCGCGGGTGCAGGGATGGGCGCTGGCGCGGGTGAGGGTGTCGGGGCTGCGGCAGAGATGACTGGCTCGGGTTTCGGGGTCGTTACCGGTGCGGGTGCGAGCGAAGGTGGCGGTGTTACCGGCGCAGTTACTACCGGTGCGGGCGCTGGTGGGGTACTGGCCACTACCGGGGTATTTGCCACCGGTTCTGGCGCAGGTGCGGGTGTCGGCTCCGGCGTGAGCACGGGAGAGGGCACCACGGCAACAGTGGGCGCGGAAGCCATCGGCTCGACCGGCTGTGGGGGAGGTGTGACAGGCGTAGAAACCGGCGTAAGATTTACCACCAAGGTTTCCGAAGAAGAGGCAGGCGCGGCAGCAGGCTTGGGTGCTGGCGTCGGAGGCGTAGTCGGAGGCGTCGGCTCAGGCGAGGTAGCGACTGCGACAGGCGCAGGTGGTTCGGCGATGGCGCGACGAGTCGGCGCGGGAGCCGGAGGAGTTTCCGGCTTGGCGGCGGATGCCTTGGGGGCTGCGGGCATGGCGCTGGCCGACGCTTGGGGTGCCGGGGTTTGGGCGACTTTGACGGGTGCCGGCTCGCTGGTGGTTTCGCTGCCACCCATGAAAAGGTAATAGCTGCCGCCCGCGGCGGCGAGCAGGGCCACGCCGATGAGAGCGTAAAGCGGCGTGCGGTTTTTGACGACGTGGAGCGCGGATTCCGCCGGTGCGGAGGCGGGCTCTGGAATCGGCGGCGGGGGTGAGGGGGCCGGCGGAGGCGCGCCACCCTGCGCGGCCTGCCGGTCGCGTTCAGCCTTTTTCAAAGCATCGCTGATTAGGCTCATGAGGGTGGGGGCGCAGCTGGATTCCCAGGCGCGGCCAGCCTAGTGGATACCCCCTCCCAATTAAAGCCCAAAGGAGGTAACGATTCTTTTTGGACTTTTTTTGACAAATACGGGACTAGGCCGGACTAATCCAGCTGTTGCTGGTCTTTGACGGCGCGGCGCACGTCGAACCAATTGATCTCCTCCGAGTCACGCGCATAGGCCGACAGCAGCGCTTTGTCACACAGGGAATTGACGAGCCGCGGGATGCCGCGGCTGCGGCTGTAGAGGGAGCGCAACGCCGCGCGGGTGAAGCGTGGCCGGCCGCTGGCGCCCGCCAGGGTGAGGCGGTGCTGGATATACGCCTCCACCTGCGCCCGCTTGAGCGAATGCAATTCGTAGAAGACAAGGATGCGCTGGCGCAACTGGCGCAGGCGCTTTTCCGCAAGCCGGGCTTTCAACTCCGGCTGGCCGATGAGGATGATCTGCAAAAGCTTTTGCGTGTCCGTCTCGAGGTTGGAGAGCAGGCGCAGCTGCTCCATCACTTCAAAGGAGAGGTTTTGCGCCTCGTCAATGATGAGCACAATGTCCTTGCCGGCATGGATGCGGCGCAGCAAGGCGTCGTTGAGCCGGCCGGTGAGGTCCGCATTATCGAGCGCAAGCGGCGCGCTGCCTTCGCTGGCCGAGATCTCGCCCAGCTCCCTCAGGATTGCGGCAAGGAGTTCACGCTCGGTCAAACGGGGGTTGAGGATCAGGGCGGTGTCCGTGCGCCCGGCATCAAGCTCGTTGAGGAAAGCGCGGCACAGGGTGGTCTTGCCGCAGCCGACTTCGCCCGTCAGCACGATGAAGCCCTTTTTCTGCCCCAACCCGTAACGCAGGTGGGCCAAGGCCTCCTGGTGGGTCGGGCTCAGATAGAGGAAGCTGGGGTCTGGGGTGATGTTGAATGGCATCACTTTGAACCCGAAAAACTGCTGGTACATGGCGCGGCCCCAGCCTAGCGACCTGCGGGGTTGCCCGCAATGCCATTTGCCGGGACAGGGGGTGGAATAGGATTGTCCACCCCCTGGCCTTGCCTCAAACTGGCTTTTGCCATGCCCCCCCGCAGCCCCAGTGAATCGCAGCCGGCGTTTTCGGCGGATCCGTCCACTTGGCGTTGGTTGGTATGGGCGGCATTGCTGGTGTTCGGGTTTAATTTTTGGGCCATCACGCTGCATAATTTGCCGGGCGCACTGGATTACGAGGTACCCAGCCGCGATGCCTTGGCCGCCGGGCGCTGGTGGACGTTGCTGACCTACACCTTGACGGGTACGGGTGTGGGCATCACCACCCAATGGTTGTCCGGGCCGTTGAGCCTTTTGTTTCTGGCCATGGCCGGACGGCTGGCGGAAGTTGGCCTGCTGCGCCGCGATTTTCTTCTGCTCTGTGGCGTGAGCGCGCTTTGCGCGGCGGCTGCCTGGCTGCCACTGCACTGGGCGAGCGGCGATTCCCTGCGCGTCGGCTGCACGGCCCTCGTCCTCGGCCTGGGTGCCTTTGTCTGTTTTAGTTTGCCGGATGAGCCATTGCCGCTCGGCATGGTTGGCAACCTCGAGCTGCGCCCGCAGGCGTTTTTCTGGTTTGTGCTGGCGCTGGAAACCGGCGCGTTTGTGAGTTTTGAGCTGCCGCAGGTTCTGGGGCACCCCGGCGTATTTCAGGCCAATTTCGACCATTCCGCGCAAGTGGGCGCCTTGTTCGGTGGATGGCTGTGTGCGCGTTACCGCCAACGCCACGAGGCGGCGGATGAAATCACCCAAATCCTCAAGGAGTCCGCCAGCCAGCGCCCGGCCGTGGTGGTGACGGCGGCGCGGGTGGCCGAGCCGGAAGTCGCCGGTGCCAATGTCTCCAACCGCCGGGAATTGCGCGAGGCCGTGGACCGTATTCTCGATAAAATCAATCACGGTGGGTTCGATTCGCTGAGCGCCCAAGAGCGCCAGATTCTCGCCCGCGCGAAAGACTTGCTGGGGAAGTAGCCGCCCGGGGTCCGCCAGTTTATTGCTGCGCCAATTCGGCCACTGCCAAGACATTGAGCAAGGCTTTGGCCGGAAGCGAAGCAGGCTCCAGATACTCCGGACGTTTCCGCGCCACCGGGTCGTCACTCCATTCCGAGGCATGGGCATTCCCGCCGGCAGGCCCCAGGCCGTCGAGCGTGGGCACATGCGGAGCGAGGAAATTGCCATCGCTCAACCCGCCGCGCCGCTCCGGCAAAATTTGCGCGCCAATCTGGGTGGCCGCCTTTTGATACACGGCGAGCAGCCGGCGGGTGGCTTCGTTTTCGGGCCAGGCCGGGGTGCGGCCAGAGATGCGGGCTTCCAATCGGCAGCGAAAACCATCCGTCGCAGCCGCCACCTGGCCGGGGCCTTGCAGCGCCAGGATGGCCGCTTCCGCATCCGTGAGGACCGCTGGGTCAAAGGCCCGCATTTCACCTTCGGCCGCGGCATCATGCGGCACGCGGTTGTGCGCTTCGCCGCCGCGGATGAGGCCTAGGTTCACCGTCAATTCCCGGGCTGGGTTCGAGAGGGCTTCGATGGGCGCCACCACCCGCGCCAGTTCAGCGATGGCGTTTGCGCCGTCAGCGTGTTTGCTCCCGGCGTGGGCGCCGCGCCCCTTGGCGGCGATATGAAAAAGCGCCCGGCCTTTGCGCGCGACCACGAGGTTGAAGGCCGGTTCATTCCATGCGCCGGATTCATAGACGAGCGCGGCGTGCGTGTGATCGCCAAAGCGGGCGAGGGCGGCGCGGGCAAAATCATCTCCCAGGATTTCCTCAGTGGCGTTGAAGCCCACGGCCCAGCTGAAATGGTTGAATACTTCCGGCGCGGCGCGGCGCAGGGCGGCGAGTTGCAGCCACAGCACGGCCGACCCGCCTTTGATGTCCACCACGCCCGGACCGTAGATGCGCCCTTCCGTCTCGCGCCAGTGGAAGTGCTCGCGCTGTTCTTCCTCCGGGGAAAAGACAGTGTCCAGATGCGAGATGCACAGCAGGGTGTTCCGCGTCTGGCCGGGTTTGCGCAGAAAAAGATGATTGCCGCAGCGTTTTTCCGCGCTGGCCGTTATCTCGGCCGTGAAGCCTAATGAGGCAAAGGCGGCCACCGTGGCCTGACCCAAGGTGTTGACGCCCTCGCGATTGAACGTCCCGCTGTTGATGCCCACCCAGTCACGCAAGTGCGCCAGTGCCGCCGGCAGTTCGCGCGCGATGGCGGCCTTCAGCGCGGCGGGGTCGGTCATGCAGGGGATTCTGTTCAGCCCTTCAAACCACGCGAACGTATTTTATCCACGCCCACGGCGAGGACGATGACCACGCCGATGATGATTTCCTGTGTGTAGGACGGCCAGCCCATCTGCGTGCTGCCACTGCGCAGGCTGGTCATCGTCAAAGCGCCGATGACCGCGCCCCAGATGCTGCCCACGCCGCCATTAAGGCTCGCGCCGCCGATGACGACGGCGGTGATGATGTCGAGCTCCATGCCAGTGCCGGCGGTGACGTCGCCTTGGCACAAGCGGGCAAGGTTGAAGACGCCAGCCAGCCCAATGAAGAGCCCACCCAGCGCATAGACGCCAACTTTGAGCCAGCGCGTGCGCAGGCCGCACAGGCGCGCGGTGTCCTCATTCGAGCCCAGGGCAAAGATGTGGCGCCCAAACACGCTCCGGTTGAGCACGACGGACATGCTGATGGTCAAGGCCAGCAGGATGAGCACGCCAAAGGTCGGCACCCACAAGGGCATGAGCAGCGCACCTGGATGGTCCGGGTCAACGTGCATGAAGTGGCTGAGGAGGCTGAACATCCCATGCGACACCTCGTGGTCATGCGAGACGACCTTCTGGATGGTGCCGTTCACATCCGCATTTTTGAAATGCTCGACGGTGGCGTCATAGAGGGTATTGGGATTGTTCATCAGGGCGTTGACGCCCTGCGTGGTTTCAAAGTTGTAATTGACCGTCTGGTTGTTGCCGGCCCATTTCGCCAGGCCGCGACAGGTGCTCATTGTGCCGAGGGTGACGATGAAGGGCATCATGTCGAACCGGGCGATGATAAAGCCATTCACCAACCCAACCAGCGCGCCCACACCGAGCGCCGCCGACACCGCCAGCCAGGAGGAATAGCCATCGCGCAGCAGGCACGCTGCCGTCACGCCCGCCAGGGCCACCGCCGAACCCGCGCTCAGGTCGATACCGCCGGCCACGATGATCAGTGTCATGCCCAGGGTGCCCGTCGCCACGATGACGGTCTGCACCATGATGAGGCCCAGGGTGTCGGGCGTCAGGAAGTTCATGCCCCGGTGCTGGTAGATGAGGATCTCGAACAGGCCCAGTACGAAGACAAAGCCAAAGAGCGGACCCAGCAGCGGGTAGCGCTTGATCCAGGAAAATTTGGGTTCAGTGGAGGCGGACATGGGAAAAGGAATTTAGTTGGCGATTTCTTCCGGCGTGTCGCGGCCGAGCGCCGCGGTGAGCAGGCTGTGTTCGTCCCATTGCTCGCGCGGGCGTACGGCGACAAGCTCGCCGCGGCACATGACGCCGATGGTGTCGCACATACCGAGCAGCTCCGGCAGGTAGGAGCTGACCATGATGACGGCATTGCCCGCCTTGGCGGATTCGAGCATCTGGCGGTAGAGCACGGCCTTGGCGCCGACATCAATGCCGCGCGTGGGCTCATCGAGCAGGAACACATCCGCCTGCTGGTGCAGCAAGCGGCCGAAGGCGATTTTTTGCTGGTTGCCACCGGAGAGGGTGCCGACCGGCTGGGTGGCCGATTTCGCGCGCACGTCCAGCCGCTGGATGAGGGCGCGGGCGGCTTCCAGTTGCCGCGTGCGCGAGACAAAGCCTCCGCGGGCCAGCGAGCCAAAGTGGGAGAGGGTCAGATTGTCTGCCAGGTCGCGGGTAAGCAGCAGGCCTTCTTCCTTGCGGTTCTCCGAGAGCATCCCGAGGCCGGCATTAAGGCTGCGGCCCGGCGCGCCCAACGCGAGTTTTTTGCCGGAGACGGTGACGGTGCCTTCCGCCGCTTGATCCAGGCCAAAGACCGAGCGCAGGATCTCGGTGCGGCCGGCGCCGATAAGGCCCGCGAAGCCAAAGATTTCCCCGCGCCGCACTTTGAACGATACATTGCGCGGCTTGCCGTGCGGACCAGTGAGGCCGTTGGTTTCAAACAGCGTTTCTCCCAGCGCGCGCGGGATGCGCGGATAGAGTTCCGACACTTCGCGTCCCACCATCAGGCGGATGATGCCGGCATCGTCAATCTGCGCCAGTTCGCCGGAGCCCACGGACTTGCCATCGCGGAGCACGAGGTAGTTTTTCGCCACCGTGCGGCATTCTTCGAGAAAGTGGCTGATGTAGATCAGCGCCACACCCTGGCTGGCGAGTTTGGCGATGACCTTGAACAGATTCTCCACGTCGTGCCGGCCCAGGCTGCTGGTCGGCTCATCCAGGATGATGACGCGCGCGCCGCTGGCGCAGGCCCGGGCGATTTCCACGAGCTGCTGCTGCGCGACGGAAAGGTTGCGCACGGGCACATTCAGCGGCAGGTGCGGATGGTTCACCATCTCCAGCGCGGCGAGGGCCAGTTCGCGGCGGCGGCGGCGGTCCACAAAGCCCAGGCGGGCCGGCTCGCGGCCGAGCACGAGGTTCTCCTCCGCATTGAGGTGCGGTGCCAGCGTCAGCTCCTGATAGATCATCGCCACGCCCGCATCGCTGGATTCGCGCGGGGTGCGCGGCGTGAAGGGCTGGCCATCCAACTCCATGGTGCCTGCATCGGGCTGGTGCGCACCCGATATGACCTTCATCAACGTGCTCTTGCCCGCGCCGTTTTCGCCGATGAGGGCGAGCACTTCCCCGGCCTTGGCCTCAAGGTCCACGCCCCCGAGGGCGCGGGTGGCGCCGAAGCTTTTTTCGATGCCGCGCAGCCGGAGACGCATGGGTGATTACATTACGGTGTGGCCGAGCAGCGTCTTGACGGCGTCGGTGCCCTGGTTGTCCTTGGTCACGACGACCGTGCCCGTGTCGATGTTGGCCGCCGGCTTCTGCCCGGCGAGTTTCTCGAGCATCGTCTGCACGCCCTTGTAGCCCATCGTGTAGGGGTCTTGCAGCACGAGCGCCTGAATCTCACCTTTGGCGAGGGCGGACATATTGGTCTCGCCGCCGTCAAAACCGACAAACTTCACCTTGCCGGCCAGGCCCGCCTGTTGCAGTGCGCGGAGCATGCCGTTGGTGCTGGGTTCGTTGGGCGTGAACACGCCGTCCACTTTGCCCTTGTAGGTGTTCAGCAGGTCGGAGCCTTTGGAGAAGGCCTTGTCCCGGTTGTCGCCCGCATAATTTTCGGAGTCGAGGACGGTGATGCCCGGGTGTTTCTTGATTTCGTCGAGGAAGCCCTTTTCGCGCAGGTTGGTGCTGGCGGAGCCTTGCAGGAAGCGCATCATGATGACGCTGCCCTTGTCGCCAAGTTCTTTGGCCAGCTCGGCGGCGGCCAGGCTGCCGGCCTTCTCATTGTCCGTGCCCACAAAGGCGACGGTCTGGTCATAATTGAGCGGCGAATCCACAATCACCAGCGGGATGCCCGCGGCGTGGGCCTTTTCCGCCGGGGAGACGAGAGCCTGGAAATCCATCGGACAGAGAATGATGCCGTTAAGCTTCTGGGCCACGTAGTTTTCCACCAGGGAGACTTGCGCGGGGCGGTCGCCTTCGTTCGGCGGGCCATTCCAGTCCACATCAAGCTTCACGCCCACGGCCTTGGCGTCCTTTTCGGCATCGCGCAGGCCTTTTTCCACGGACTTCCAGTAAACATTTTCCATGCCCTTGGGCACGAACGCGAGGTGGAGGGCCTTGTCCTTAAGGGGCGCGGCGATATCCTTGGCCCAAGCCGGAGCCGTCGCCGGGACGGCAGCTGAAGCGGAAGTGGAAGCCGGGGCTTCAGTCTTGCCGCAGGCAGCCAGGAGCAGCGTGCTGCCCGCGAGAAGGGAGGAAAGGGTGGGGAGCCAAGCGGGAGATTTCATAGGCAATAAGAGGGTAGAAACGCCCATCCGGGCGAGCCGCCAATTTGGACACGCCACCATGGGGGTGTCAAACCTTAGTCAAGTGCACAGAACCGCCGATTATGGCACAATTTTTCGGCCTATAAACGACGGGGTCAGTCACTCCTTCTCCGTAGCCTTGTTGCGCTCCGCCTGCCAGCGGGCGCGCTGCCAGCGCATGGACACAGCGTCCCAGCTGTCCGCCGCCAGCCGGGCTGACCCGGCGATGCAGAACAACAGCACGCCGATCGTAAAGATGAACCCGAAAATGATGAGCACGACAGGGAAGCCGGCGGTAAAACCAATTCCCAGGGTAAGGCAGATGGCTACCGTGCAGAAAATAGCGGTATGGCGCAGCCGGCGGATTTCCAGGCGCAGCTTGCGTATCTGGCGGTCCGATTCGGTCGGTTCAGGGGCGGGGTGCATGGGCTCTGAGCGCAAGGGGATATGCGAAACGGACTAAGGCCTGCGTTGAGTCCATTTTCTCTCTTTAGCCCCGGTCGTCGAGGCATTAATCCACGCCGATTCCCACCCCGGCGGGCCCTGCTTTACTTCATCTTGCCCAAGGCTTCGTCGCGGGAGGCGTAGAGCGGGAAGATGCTGGTGAAGCCGGAGATTTCGAACACCTGGCGCACGGTCGGCGCGAGGGCGGCAAGCGCCAGGATGCCGTTGTTCTTCTTAAAAAGCTTGGCGGAGGATAGCAGCACGCGCAGGCCCGCGCTGGAGATGTACTCCAACTCCTTGAAGTCGATCAGCACTTTGGCCTGGCCTTTGCCGGCGAGGGCGATCAACTCGGCTTCCAGTTGCCCGTGGGTATTGATGTCGAGCCGGCCCTTGGGGCTGACGACGGTGATGGTGTCAACGGTTTCGGTGCGGATTTCCACGGTGGGGTGCGGAGCTGAGGGTTGGCTGGCAGGTTGAACGTTAGAAGCCCGATTTTGTTTCACCCCGGAACCATAGCAAGCTTGAAAGGCGGGGCTACTCCCACTCGATGGTCGCGGGCGGCTTGGAGGAAATGTCGAGCACCACGCGGCTCACGCCGCGGACTTCGTTGGTGATGCGGCTGGAGATTTTCTGCAGCAGGTCGTGGGGCAGGCGCGCCCAGTCCGCCGTCATAGCATCGATGCTTTCCACCACGCGCAGGCTGATGACCCAGGCATAGTTGCGCTCGTCGCCCACGACGCCCACCGACTTCACCGGCAGAAACACGCAGAAGGACTGCCAGACTTTCCAGTACCAGCCCGAGGCCATCATCTCTTCATGCAAAATGGCGTCAGCTTGGCGCAGGATGGAGAGTTTGTCCTCCGTGACTTCGCCGAGCACGCGCACGCCCAGACCCGGGCCCGGGAATGGCTGGCGCCAGACGACCTCGCGGGGCAGACCGAGCTTCTTGCCCACTTCGCGCACTTCGTCTTTGAACAGTTCGCGCAGCGGCTCCACGAGCTTGAGTTTCATCCGCTCCGGCAGGCCGCCGACGTTGTGGTGGCTCTTGATAAGCGCCGCCGGGTTGTTGCCGATGGCCACGGACTCGATCACGTCCGGATAAAGTGTGCCTTGCCCGAGGAAATCCGCGTGGCCGATGGATTTGAGCGACTGTTCGAAGACCTTGACGAACGTGTAGCCGATGATTTTGCGTTTGGCCTCGGGCTCCGTGATGCCCTTGAGCTTGCGCAGGAACTGCGGGCCGGCGTCGGCCACGCGGAGGTCGATGCGGAAGTGCTTTTTATACAGGTTGATCACCGCCTCGCGTTCGCCCTGGCGCAGCAGGCCATTGTCCACAAACACGCAGGTCAGCTGCTTGCCGATGGCCTTGTGCAGCAGCGCGGCGGCCACCGAGGAGTCCACGCCACCGCTCAGGCCCAGGATGACGCGGCTCTTGCCCACTTGCGTGCGGATGTCGCGGATGGCCTGGTTGATGAACTCGCCCATCGTCCAGTTGCGCTTGGCGTGACAGACGCCGAAGAGGAAGTTTTTGTAGATGTCCACGCCGCGCTCGGTGTGGAAGACCTCGGGGTGGAACTGGATGCCGTAGAAATTGCGCGTGCGATCCTCGATGGCGGCGAAGGGCGAATTCTCAGTGGTGCCAATGGCGGCAAAGCCGGGCGGGAGCTTGATGAGGCGGTCACCGTGGGAATTCCAGACCTGCAGCGTGCGCGGCAGGCCGGCAAAGAGGCGGCCGGCTTTCTTGACGGTCAGGCGGCCCTTGCCGTACTCCCGGTGATCGCTCTTGGCCACACGGCCGTTGAGCAGAAAACCCATCAGCTGTATTCCGTAGCAGACGCCCAACACCGGCACGCCGAGGGTAAAGATACCTTGGTCGGGCATGGGCGCGTGTTTGGAGAACACGCTGCTCGGGCCGCCGGAGAGGATGATGCCGATGACGTTGTCCTCGCGCAGCTTGGCCGCCGTGGTCGAGTGATGATAGATCTTTGAGTACACCTGGCACTCGCGGATGCGCCGGGCGATGACCTGCGTGTATTGCGAGCCGAAGTCGAGGACAGCGATGGTGGCCGGGGCGGGCATGGCTAGAATTTCAGTTGGGAGTTTTCAAAACCGCAGTGGGGGCAGGGGGCGTTGGTTTCGCTGCGGGGGGCGGAGTAGAGTTTGCCGCATTTCAGGCAGTGGCGCAGGGACTGGGCCCGGTCGGCCACATGGGCCCGTTGGTCGCGTTGTTCGTAGTAGATCCACAGCGCCATCACCAGGGTGACGCCGAGCGTCATGCTGGTCAGGACAAAGGAGCTGAAGTCGAGGTGGAACAAACGGCGGTGGTGAAGTGGGTGGTTGAAAACGGAGTGGGGGGCGTGCAAGATTTGGTTGCGCCGCCCGCTGCAGAAGAGGAACCGCGCGTCGAGCGCGGCGGCGAAGGGGGTTTAGGTCTTGGGCTCGGCGGCCGGGGTGGCGGGAGCGGCAGCCTCAGCCTTGGCCGACTTTTTGGCCGGCTTGCTCTTGGCGGCGCCCTTGCCACGCTTGGACTTCTTGTAGCCTTCGTCGCTCGCGGGGATCAACTCGATGAGAGCCATCGGGGTTGCGTCGGTGCCGCGGGGGATGAGCTTGTAAATGCGGGTGTAGCCGCCGGAGCGGTTCAGGAACTCGCTGGCGCGTTCGTCAAAGAGGTCCTGCACGGCACCCGGGTTGCGCAGGCGCGCGGCGGCCTGGCGGCGCAGGTGCAGCTTCTGGGCGCCGTCCTGGGACTGCGCGGCCTTCTTGGCGAGCGTGATGAGGCGTTCCGCAAACGGGCGCAGCGCCTTGGCCTTGGCCAAGGTCGTTTCGATCCGGCGGTGCTGGAAAAGGGCCGAAGCCAGCGCGGCGACCATCGCAACGCGGTGTTCGCGTTTGAGGCCGAGGGAGTGGCTGTGTTTCTGGTGGCGCATGGAAGGGAATTTAGACGGTTTCGGTCGGCTTCTCGAGCATCCGCTCGTCGAACTTCATGCCGAGGGACAGACCGAGCTGCTCCAGCTTCTGCTTGATTTCGTTGAGCGACTTCTTGCCGAAATTGCGGTACTTGAGCATTTCCTGCTCGGACTTCATCGCCAGCTCGCCGACCGTGGTGATATTGGCGTTGTTGAGGCAGTTCGCGGCGCGCACGGACAGCTCGATCTCGTTCACGCTCATGTTGAGCAGCTTGCGCAGACGGTTCTGCTCCTCGGAGACTTCCTTGCCCTCGGTGGCGAACTCGATCTGGTCCGACGACACGGCGTCAAACACGTCCAAGTGGTGCTTGGTGATGGCGGCGGCTTCCTTGAGGGCGTCGTCCGGCGAAATGCGGCCGTCGGTCGTGATCTCGAGGATGAGCTTGTCGTAGTCCGTCATCTGGCCGACGCGCGTCTGTTCGACGGAGTACTTGACCAGGCGGACGGGACTGAAGAGGGAGTCAACGGCGATGACGCCGATGGGCTGGTCATCAATCTTGTTCTCGTCGGCGGGGCAATAACCACGGCCCACCTTGATTTCGATCTCGGCCTGGAAGCGGCGCTTGCGGTCGAGCGTGCAGATGACCTGCTTGGGGTTGACGATGGTGATGTTGCTGTCGGGCTGGATGTCGGCGGCCGTGACGGTGCCTTCCTTGTCGACATTGATGGAGAGGCGGACGGGGTCGCGCTTGGTGGACTTGATGAGGACCTGCTTCAGGTTGAGCACGATGTCTGTCACGTCTTCCACGATGCCTTCGATGCTCTGGAATTCATGCTTCACGCCGTCGATGCGGATGGAGCTGATGGCGGCGCCCTCAATGGAGCTGAGGAGCACGCGGCGCAGCGTGTTGCCGATGGTGTGGCCATAGCCGGTCTCAAAGGGCTCGGCGATGAACATGGCGTAGGTGTCGGTGGCCGAGTCCTCGACTTTGGTCAGGCGTTTCGGCAGTTCGAATTTTCCGAGGCGTTTAGGCATGGCAGTAAGTGGGTTGGTGGGAGGGAGGACCGGCCGGAAAAACTAGCGGCTGTAGAATTCGACGATCAACTGGGTGTTGATGCTCGGCTCGAGCTCTTCTTTCGCGGGCAGGCGGTTGACGACGCCGCGCAGGGCATCGGCCTGGAGGGAGAGCCACGCCGGGGGCGTGCGGAACTGGTTCGTCTCCAACCCGCGCGTGGCGAGCTGGCGGGACGACGGACGCTCGCGCATCTCGACGATGTCGCCGGGTTTGCACAGATAGCTGGCGATGTCCACCTTGTGGCCGTTGACGTTCACGTGGCCGTGGTTGACGAGCTGGCGCGAGGCGCGGCGTGACTTGGTGAAGCCGAGCAGATAGACGATGTTGTCCAGGCGGGACTCGAGCAGCTGGAGGAATTGTTCGCCGGTGATGCCGCGCATGGCTTTGGCGCGCTCGAAAAGCAGGCGGAACTGGCGCTCATTCAGGCCGTACATGAAGCGGAGCTTCTGCTTCTCATTGAGGCCGGCGGAATACTCCGACACCTTGCGGCGCAGACGCGGGCCGTGCATGCCGGGAGGGTGCGGCTTGCGCTCGAACGCCTTGGACGGCGGGAAAATCGCCTGGCTGAAGCGGCGATTGATCTTCTGGGAAGCTCCGGTGTAGCGGGACATGGAAAGAAGTTTCTAGGGGCGAGGGTTAGACGCGGCGGCGCTTCGGCGGGCGGCAGCCATTGTGCGGCACCGGGGTCACGTCCGTGATGGAGTTGACCGTCAGGCCCAAGGTTTGAAGGGCGCGGATGGCGGAGTCACGGCCGAGGCCCGGGCCACGAACCTTGACGATGATGTCCTTGAGGCCGTGCGCCATGGCGGCGCGGCCTGCTTCCTGCGTCACCACTTGGGCGGCGTAGGCGGTGGACTTGCGGGAACCGCGGAAATTGCACTTGCCCGAGCTGGACCAGGAAAGGACGTTCCCTTGGAGGTCGGAGAAGGTGACCTTGGTGTTGTTGAAGGTCGCCAGGATGTGGCAGATGCCGTGGGTGATGTTCTTGCTGCCCTTGGCGCGGCGGACCTTGGCGGCGCCGAGATCTTCGGCGAGCGGGTCTTTGGCGGCGGCGGCTTTATCGCCTTCCGCGGCGGGCGCGGCGGCGGCCGGGGCCTCGGCTGCGGGAGCAGCGGCGGCGGGAGCGTCGCCGGCTTTGGGCGCGGCGGCGGCTTTGGCCTTGGGGGCCTTGGGCTTCTTTTCCGCGGCGGGTTTGGCTTCGCCGGCGGCGGGAATGTTTTTGTCCTGCTCTTCGCTCATGGAAATTTACTCGGCTTTCTTGATGACACCGACGGTCTTGCGCGCGCCCTTGCGGGTGCGGGCATTGGTACGGGTGCGCTGGCCGCGGACCGGCAAGCGGTGGATGTGGCGGATGCCCCGGTAGCACTTGATGGCTTGGAGGCGTTTCAAATTGGAGGTGATCTCACGGCGCAGGTCGCCTTCGACCTTCCAGCCGCGCTCAACAATGAGCTGCACGATGCGGTTGATCTGCTCTTCCGTGAGGTCTTGCGAGCGCATCGCCGGGTCGATGCCCAGCGTGCTGATGATGAGGTCCGCGCGAGTCGGGCCAACGCCATAAATATAGCGAAGGGCGTAGGCGACCCGCTTGTTGTTCGGGATGTCGATGCCGAGGAGACGAGGCATGGCTTTTTAGGTGGCCCACCATCGCGCGCCGACAGGCGCGGTTTGGGGAAAAGGTACCACAATAATGATTTGTAGAGGGTTGGGAAGGAAAATATTGACCAATATCGTTCGCCGGGGGGCGGTTAGGCCTGGGCGGGGGTGGAAGCCTCATCCGCAACCTGGCCGGTTGGCCGGGCATTTGCGAGGGTGAGGATTTCCGGCCCTTGGGCGGAGATATGGACGGTGTGTTCGAAATGGGCGCTGGGGCGGTGGTCGCGGGTGACGGCCGTCCAGTGGTCGGCGGCGTACTCAATATCCGGGCTGCCGAGGTTCACCATCGGCTCAATGGCAATGCACATACCGGGCTTGAGCTTTTCGAGGGTGTTGGGCTTGCCGTAATTGGGCACCTGGGGGGGCTCGTGCATGGTGCGGCCGACGCCATGGCCGACAAACTCGCGCACGACGCTCATTCCGCGGCTTTCGACGAGGGACTGGATCGCATGGGCGATGTCTCCCACACGGCGGCCAACCTGGGCCTGGGCAATGCCGGCGCGCAGGGCTTCCTGGGTGGTATCGAGCAGCTTTTGCACCTCGGGCGCGATGGGCGGCAGGGGAACGGTCCGGGCCGTGTCACCAATCCAGCCTTGGTAGCGCACCGCGATGTCCACGGAAATGATGTCACCCGGGCGCAGCACGCGCCGCAGCGAACCGATGCCGTGCACCACTTCGTCGTTCACGGACAGGCAGGTGTAGGCGGGGAAGCGGCGGGAGCCGACTTTGTAATTGTAGCAGGCGCTCTCCGCGCCGAGTTCCGCCAAAAAGCGTTTGGCAGCCTGGTCGAGATCGTAGGTCGTCACACCCGGGGCCACGAGCGCGCACACGCGGTCGAGCACTTCGGCGGCGACGCGGCCGGCCTCCCGGATTGAGCGGATTTCCATCTCGGAGCGCAGGGCGATCATGAACAGGCTCCTTAGTTGGCGAGATGGGTGGAGTTATAGGCCCAGGCGGCGACGCCCAGCACCAGCAAAATCAGGAGCGGAACCCACAGCGGGCGGAGATTGCGGATCTCCTGCTGGTCGATCGTCTGGGCGGCGCGGGTGGCGTTGCTCTTGGCACGGCCTTTGCGCAGGAACCCGTCGTAGTGGCGCTGGATCAGGAAGGTCTCCACCTGGCGCATCGTGTCGAGCAGCACGCCGACGATGATGAGGGTGCTGGTGCCGCCGAAGAACTGGGCGATCACCAAGGGCACCTGCAGGTAGTCCGTCAAAATATTCGGCAGCACGGCGATGGCCGTCAGGAACACGGCGCCCGCGAGGGTCAGGCGCGTCATCGTGAAGTCGAGGAACTTGGCCGTGGGCTCGCCCGGGGGAACGCCAGGGATGTAGCCGCCATATTTCTTCAGGTCATCGGCGACCTGGATGGGCTTGAACATCAGGGCGACCCAGAAGAAGCTGAAGGCGAAAATCAAAATCGTATAGACCGCGTAATACGTCATCGAGCCGCGCATCGACAGGTCGGCAAGGTTTTGGAAGACGGTGATGCCGAACCAGGCGTGCAGATACGTGAAGAGCTGGTAGGGCAGCATCAGGATCGCGCTGGCGAAGATGATGGGCATCACGCCGGAGTAATTGATCTTCAGCGGCAGGAAGTTGCTCTGGCTCTGGAACACGCGGCGGCCCACGACGCGCTTGGCGTAGTGCACCGGGATCTTCCGCTGGCCCTGCGTGAGCGCCACAATGCCCGCGATCACGATGACGAGCAGCATCACCATCGGGATGACCTGGCCGCTGCTGAGGGCGGATTCTTCCGTGCTGACCGTCGGGTGCAGGCGGGTCCAGACTTGGCCCATGGCCGTCGGCAGGTTGGACAAAATGTTGACCGTGATGAGCAGCGAAGTGCCGTTGCCGATGCCGAACTGGGTGATCTGCTCGCCGATCCACATCAGGAGCATGGCGCCGGAGGTCATGATGATCGTGCCGCAGATCATGAACCAGGGCTTCGACACGATGATCACCGGGTGGGCGGGGTCGATCTTGAAGCCGTTGCCGAGGAGCTGCTCCGGGAAGTAGGCGAAGGCGTAAAGAATCATCACCGCTTGCACGGCGGCGATGCCGATGGCGGCATAGCGCGTGTATTGCGAAATCTTCTGGCGGCCGACGTCGCCTTCCTGCGCGAGGCGGGCCATGTGGGGCTCCACCGCGGCAAACAACTGCATGAAGATCGACGCATTGATGTAGGGCATGATGCCCAACGCCAAAATCGAGCCGCTGCGCAGCGCGCCACCCGTGAAGATGTTCAACAGGCCGAGCATGCCACCCTGGCCGGTGTGGCGGGTGACTTCGTCGTACAGATCCTCAATCGGCTTCGGGTCGATGCCCGGCAGCGGAATGTGGGTGCCCAATCGCGCGACAAAAATCAGGCCGAGGGTGAGCAGGATGCGGTCCCGCAGCTCGCGAATTTTGAAGCAATTAAGAAAGGCCGCAATCATGGGGCGAAAAGGCGTCCGACGTCAGAGGGAAGGGTTATTTGGCCGCGGCGGGAGCCGGGGCGGCGGGCGGGGCGAGCTCGATGGCTTTGCCGCCGGCTTTCTCAATCTTGGCGCGCGCGGAGCCGGAGAACTTGTGCGCCTTCACCGTGAGGGCGCGGTCCACATTGCCCGCACCCAGCACCTTGAGCGGCAGGTCGTTCTTGCGGATGAGGCCGGCCGCTTGCAGACCGGCGGCGTCCACATCCTTGCCCGACACTTTGCCGAGGTCGCCCACATTGATGAGCGTGTACTCGAGGCGGAACTTGAAATTCGAGAAACCGCGGTGGGGCAGCTTGCGGTAAAGGGGCATCTGGCCGCCTTCATAGCCGGGGCGCACGCCGCCACCGGAACGGGCCTTCATGCCCTTGTTGCCGCGGCCGCAGGTGTGGCCATGGCCCGAGCCGACGCCGCAACCGACGCGACGGCGGCGGTGGGTGGCTCCCGGAGTGTTGGTGAGTTGGTGAAGTTTCATGGAAGTAGGATGAAGGAGTGGGAAATCAAGCGCCGCGCGTGGCGGTGGCCTGGCTTAGTTCGCGCTCTTGGCGCGCAGCTCATGAATCTGGTTCGCCGAGCGCAGCTTGTAGAGTCCGTCAAGCGTGGCATTGACCATGGCCATCGGATTGTTGGAACCGAGGGACTTCGTCAGCACGTCTTTGACGCCCACGGCTTCGAGCACCGCGCGCACGCCGCCACCGGCGATGACGCCCGTGCCCGGGCTGGCCGGACGCAACATCACCATGCCGCCGTCGGACTGGCCGATGACTTCATGGGGAATCGTTGTGCCGCGCAACTGGATCGAGCGCAGCTTGCGGTGCGCGCGTTCCGTGCCCTTCTTGATGGCGTCCGGCACTTCTTTGGCCTTGCCGAAGCCCAGGCCGATGCGGCCTTTGCCGTCACCGGCGACCACGAGGGCGGAGAAACTGAAACGACGGCCGCCTTTGACGACCTTCGCGCAACGATTGATGTCCACGACCTTGTCAATGTACTCGGAAGCCGGCTCGGCTTCGCGCGGGCCACGGTCGCGACGGCGGCGATCGCCACCACCACCGCCACCACGGTGACCGCCACGGTCACCACGCGGGCCGCGCTCAGGGCGCTCGCTCGGGGCAGCCGCCGGTGCTTCAACCGGGGCGGAGGACTGGGCGGGAATCTCGGGATTGTCGGAGCTCATGCGTGTTGCGAAAAAAGGGTTAGAATTTGAGGCCACCCGCGCGGGCGGCGTCGGCGAAAACTTTGACACAGCCGTGGTAGCGGCGGCCACCACGGTCAAACACCACGGCGGAGACGCCGGCCTTCTGGGCGGCGCTGGCCAGGCGTTCGCCAAGGATCTTGGCGCCGGCCACGTTCGGCTTCAGCTTCTGGTCGCGCAAATCCTTGGCCTGGGAGGAGGCCGCAGCCAGCGTCTTGCCGGCGCGGTCATCAATCACCTGGGCGTGGATGTGCTTTTGCGTAAAGCGCACCGACAGGCGCGGGCGGGAGGCCACGCCGGCGATTTTGCCACGGATGCGGAGACGGCGGCGGTCGGCCAGTTCCTTGGAATGCTTAAGTTTCATCGGATAAAATAAAAAGAAACGGTTAGGCCGTCTTCTTGCCTTCCTTGCGGCGGACGTACTGGCCGGCAATGCGCACACCCTTGCCCTTGTAGGGCTCCACCGGGTAGAAGTGGCGGATGTCCGCGGCCACCTGGCCGACGAGGGACTTGTCCGGGCCTTCCACCTTGATGATGGGATTCTTCTGCGCATTTTCACCGACGGTGACTTTGATGCCGGCGGGAATCGGATAATTGATCGGGTGGGAGTAGCCGAGCGCGAGGTCGAGCACGGCGCCCTTGAGGATCGCCTTGAAGCCGACGCCCTGGATCTCCAAGTCCTTCGTGTAGCCATTGACCACGCCAAAGACCATGTTGTTGATGACGGCGCGGGCCGTGCCGAAGTTGGCCTTGGCCAGGCGGCTTTCGGTGTTCGGCTTGACGACGACGCTCTTGGCGTCGGCGGTGATGGTCACCGTCGAGTCAAAGGTCTTTTCGACCTTGCCCTTGGGGCCTTCAATGAGGACGGTGTTGCCTTTCACGGACACTTTGACCTTGTCCGGAATGGTGACGGGAAGTTTGCCGATGCGGCTCATGGCGAAATAGGTTGGGAGTTTCGGGTTTCGGGTGGACCGGGGAGGTTACCAGACTTTGCAGAGCAACTCGCCGCCGACCTTCTGCTTGCGCGCTTCCGCGTCCTTCAGGAGGCCTTTGGAGGTGGTGAGGATGGCGACGCCGAGGCCGCCGAGCACGCGCGGGATTTCCTGGTGCCCGTAGTAAAGGCGGCGGCCGGGGCGGCTGTGGCGCTGGAGGCCGGTGATGGCGGGGGCGCCGTCCACGTATTTCAACGTGACCACGAGCTCGCGCAGGCCGGCGTCGGTCTTCTTTTCCTCGAAGTTGGCGATATAGCCTTCTTCCTTGAGAATGCGGGCCACTTCGGCGCGCAGGCGCGACCATTGGGACACGCAGGTTTCCTTCTGCGCCTGCAGGGCATTGCGCAGAGTCGTGAGATAATCACCGAGGGGATCGTGGCTGGACATATCGCGAAAAAGTTTAAGGGTTACCAGGACGACTTGATGACGCCGGGGATTTTGCCGTTGAGCGCCAGCTCACGGAAGGTGAGGCGGGACACGCCGTAGCGGCGGATGAAGGCACGGGCGCGGCCGCTGACGCTGCAACGGTTGCGCACGCGGCCGGGCGAGGAATTGCGGGGCAATTCCGTGAGGGCGCGCTGTGCCTTGTAGAATTCATCGTCCGTCGTCTTCGGGCTGGCGAGGATGGCCTTCAATTCGGCGCGCTTGGCCGCGTATTTCTTGACGAGGCGCTGCCGCTTGAGGTTGCGTTCGAGAGAGGAGGTCTTGGCCATGGGAGGAAAAATTAGGAATGAAGGGGAGGATTAGGCCGTGGTCGCCGCGGCGGCGGGCGCCGGGGTGGCGGCGTCGGGCTTCTTGGCCACCGGTTCGCGGACGACTTGCGGGCGGAAGGGGATGCCAAGCAGGCGGAGCAGCTCGCGGCCTTCGTCATCCGTGCTGGCGGTGGTGACGATGGTGATGTCGAGGCCGATGTTCTTGCGGCCGGCTTCCACGGTGATTTCCGGGAAAATGGTGTGGTCGGCGATGCCGAGGTTGTAGTTGCCCCGGCCGTCGAGCTTGCGCGACACGCCGCGGAAGTCGCGGATGTTGGGCAGCGTCACGGTGATGAGGCGCAGCAGAAAGTCCCACATGTTGGGGCCGCGCAGGGTGACCACGGCGGCGCAGGGCATATTCTCGCGGACCTTGAAGTTGGCCACGGAGGCGCGGGCGCGGGAGATGACGGGCTTCTGTCCGGAGATGGTCGTGATGTCCTTGACCACTTCCTGGACCCAGTTCTTGTCGGCTTCCGAGTTGATGCGCGAGTTGAGCACGATCTTGTGGATCGTGGGCACCTGGTGCGGGTTTTTGTAACCGCGCAGTTTCTTCAGCTCGGGCACCACTTGCTCGAGATAGCTCTTTTTAAGGGTCGGGACGGTCATGGCGAAATTTTCCGGTTAGGCTTTGGCGGGGGTCTTGCGCTTGGAGGCTTTGGCGTCAAAGCGGGTGGCCAGCATCACGTTGGAGCGATGGATGGCGGCTTCGCGCTCGATGATGCCGCCTTTTTCCTTCTCCGAGCGGGCCTTGGTGTGCCGCTTGGCGAGGGCCACGCCCTCAACGATGACGCGGTTGGTCTCCCGCAGAATCGAGAGGACTTTGCCGCGTTTGCCTTTGTGGGCGCCGGCGATGACGACGGCGATGTCTCCGCGTTTGATGGTATGGGCCATGTTCAGAGCACCTCCGGGGCGAGGGAAATGATTTTCATGAAATTTTTGGCGCGCAGCTCGCGGGCGACGGGGCCGAAGATGCGGGTGCCCTTCGGGTTGCCGGTCGTGCCGTCGAGGATGACGCAGGCATTCGTGTCGAAGCGCAGGTAGCTGCCGTCGGCGCGGTGGATGGGCTGCTTGGTGCGCACGATGACGGCCTGGGCGACGGTGCCCTTCTTGACCTGGGCGTCCGGCGTGCTGTCCTTGATGGCGACGATGATGATGTCACCCACGTGCGCAAAGCGCGTCGCCTGACCCAGACGGCGGATCATCATGACGTGCTTGGCGCCGGTGTTGTCGGCGACTTCGAGTCGGGATTGCATTTGGACCATGGCAGGTAGGCTCCGGTAAAGAGGTGGAAAGGACGGGTGAAAAGGGCGGGATTACGCGACGGCGATCGGCGCGGCTTCGATGATGCGGACGACGCGCCAGCGCTTGAGCTTGCTGATGGGGCGCGTTTCCATGAGTTCAACCTTGTCGCCGAGTTTGCAGGCGTTGGCCTCGTCGTGGGCGTGCAGCACCGTCTTGCGCTTGATTTCCTTTTGGTAGATCGGGTGCGGGATCTTGAAGAAATACGTCACCTTGATCGTCTTGTCGCCGGAGCGGCTCGTGACGATGCCGGTGATGCGCTTGCGGTTGCCGCGTTCGGTCTGGAGGTTGTCGGACATGGGAGAAAGGGAGATGGGAGTGGATTACTTCTTGGCCGCGGCGGGCTTCTTTTTCTTCGCCGGGGCGGCTTTGGCCGCGGGCTCGGTGTTGGTGGCCTTTTGCGTCTTGAGCGTTTCCATGCGCGCAATCTCGCGGCGCAGCGTGCGGAAGCGGGCCGGGTTTTCCACCTGGCTGCTGGACTGCTTCAGGCGCAGGCCGACGAGCTCGGAGCGGCTCTCGACGAGCTTGCGGTCCAGCTCAACGATGGAAAGTTCGCGTAGTTCTTTGGAAATCATGGGAGGGGGAAATTTAGAATTTTTCCAGCGCTTCACGGCTGATGAAGCGGCAGCGGAAACCGAGCTTGGAGTCGGCCAGGGCCAGCGCTTCGCGGGCGGAGGAGGTGTTCACGCCGCCGATTTCGAAGAGCACGGTGCCGGGCTTGATGACGGCCACGTAGAATTCAACGCCGCCTTTGCCGCGGCCCATGCGGGTTTCCGCCGGCTTCTTGGTGACGGGCTTGTGCGGGAAAACGCGCATCCAGACTTTGCCGCGGCGGTTCAAATGGCGGCTGATGGCCACGCGGGCGGCTTCAAGCTCGGTGGCCATGAGGGCGCCGCGGTCGAGCGATTGGATGCCGTAGTCGCCAAAGGCCAGGCGGTCGCCACGGGTGGCGATGCCGCGGATGCGGCCCTTGTGCTCCTTGCGGTAGCGTTGCGCGGCGGGTTGGATGTTGGCCATGATCGGAGGAAATTAGGGATGGAAACGAAAGGGAGGGGAGGGATTACAGGCCTTCTTCGTCCTTGCGGCAGATCCACACCTTGATGCCGATCTTGCCGGCGACGGTGTTGGCTTCCACAAAGCCGTAGTCGATGTTGGCGCGCAGGGTGTGCAGCGGCACGCGGCCGGTGCGCACGAGCTCGACGCGCGCGATTTCCGCGCCACCAAGGCGGCCGGCGCAACGCACGCGGATGCCTTCGGCCCCGAGGGCGAGGGCGCTCTGCACGGCCTTCTTCATCGCGCGGCGGAAGGAGATGCGGCGCTCCAGCTGGAGGGCGATCTGCTCGGCCACGATGTAGGCCACGACGTCCGGCTTCTTCACTTCATGGATGTCGAGGAGGACGTCCTTGCCCGTGAGCTTGGCCAGGTCGGCCTTGATCTGCTCGAGCTGGCGGCCCTTCTGGCCGATGACCATGCCGGGGCGGGCGGTGAAAATCTTGACGCGCACGCGGTTGCTCGCGCGTTCGATGAAGATGCGCGGCACGGAGGCGTAGCGCAGCTTTTCCATCAGGTGCTCACGGATGCGGTAGTCCTCGTGGACGAGCAGCGGCAGTTCCTTCTTGCCGGCATACCAGCGAGACTCCCAGTTGCGACGAACAGAGAGGCGGAAGCCGATCGGATTGGTTTTTTGGCCCATGGGAGTAGTAAAAGTTGCCGGTTACTGCGCGGCGGCCGAAGCCGTCGGCGCATTGTCGGAAAGGACGATGCGGATGTGCGTGGTGTGCTTGTGGATCGGGTGGCCGCTGCCGCGGGAGGCGGGGCGCATGCGCTTGATGAGCGAGCCGGGTTCCGCAAACGCGCACTTCACGATGAGGTTGCTCGAGGAGAGGCGGTGGTTGTTCTCCGCATTGGCCACGGCGCTGACGAGCGTCTTGCGCACGAGGCGCGCGGTCTTGCGCGGGATGAACTGGAGCAAGTCGAGCGCGTCGGTGGCCTTGCGGCCCTGGATCACGCGGGTGACCTCGCGCACCTTCTTGGGTGAGCAGCGGACGTATTTGGTGAGGGCTTGGACTTCCATGGCCGGGTGGCGTTTAAGGTTAATAAAAGAGTGGAGGACTAAGTGGTGGGGAAGATGGCGGACAGGCGCACTTCGTCACCGGGGACGAGGATGACTGTCTGCGGCACGTCGAGGATGAGGGCCGCGCTGCGGTTGGCCTCGGCGGAGACGACAATCAGGCGGGCGACCGCGGTGCCGCTGCGCTGGACGAGGCACACGACGCCGTCACGAAAGCCCTGATAGTAGCCGCTGTCGAGCGCCACCACATCGGCTTTGCCTTCAAGCATACGCACGATGCGGGAGCTATTGACCGGGGACAGGGGTTCGCTGACCCAGCGGGGCAGGGTGGTGTCTTTCGCCGTGCGGGCGAGTTCGGGTGCCGCCAGCGGCGTGCGCCAGTCGGTTGTCTGCGCGCGCGCCGCACCCACCGCAGCCAGGATGGCAACGGCGAGAAGAGCAGCGGAAAGACGGCGCGAGGACATGAGAAAAAAGAGAAGGAGACTAGACCTTCTTCTGCGTGTGCGGGTTGTGGCCCTTGAAGATGCGCGTCGGCGCGAATTCGCCGAGCTTGTGGCCCACCATGTTTTCCGTGACGTACACCGGCATGAACGTGCGGCCATTGTGCACGTTGAAGTTCAGGCCGACAAATTCCGGCGTGATGGTCGAGCGGCGTGACCAGGTCTGGATCGGCTTGCGCGAAGTTTCCTTCTGCGCTGCGTCAATCTTGTCCTGCAGCGACGGTTCGACGAAGTAACCTTTTTTGACTGAGCGTCCCATGGTGGTTGGAGGATGGAGGGTGAAAAGGGAGGGTTAGACAGCCTTGACCTTGCGGCCGTTGCGGCGCACGAGGATGAAGGCGTTGGAAGGCTTGCTCTTGACGCGCGTCGGGTAGCCCTTGGCGAGCTGGCCCCAGGGAGACACGGGGTGCTGCCAGCCACCACCGCCCTTGCTCTTGCCCTGGCCGCCACCCATCGGATGGTCAACCGGGTTCATCGACATACCACGCTGGCGGGGGCGTTTGCCGAGCCAACGATTGCGACCGGCCTTGCCGAGGCTGCGGTTCTGGTGGTCAAGATTGCCGACGAGGCCGATGGTGGCGCGGCAGTTGGCGTGCACGCGGCGGATTTCCCCGCTGGGCAGCTTCAACGTGGCGCTGTTGCCTTCAATGGCCATGAGCTGGACGCCTGCGCCCGCGCCACGCGCGATCTGCGCGCCACGGCCAGGGAGCATCTCCACATTGTGGACAAACGTCGCCGGAGGAATGAGCTTCAGCGGCAGGGCGAGGCCCACGGGAAATTCGGTCACAAGCTTGTCGGTGGACACAACTTTGTCGCCGACTTTCAGGCCGTTCGGGGCCAGGATGTAGCGCTTTTCGCCATCCGCATACGCCAGCAGCGCGAGGCGCGCCGAGCGGTTGGGATCGTACTCGAGCGTCTGGACGGTGGCGGGAATCTCCTTCTTGTCGCGCTTGAAGTCGATGATGCGGTAGAGGCGCTTGTGGCCACCGCCGCGACGGCGTGAGGTGATGCGACCGTAGCAATTGCGGCCCTGGGCGCGGTGGTTGGACTCAACGAGCGTCGTCTCCGGCGCATTGCGGGTGAGCTCCTCGCGCGAGTTCTCAATGAGAAAGCGCTGGCCGGGCGTGAGGGGGCGGCGTTGTTTGAGGGCCATGGGAAAAAAGAATTAAGGGTGGAAAAGGGAAATGGGAAAAGGCGGACCTTAGATGGTCTCGATCTTCTGGCCCTCGGCGAGGGTCACGATGGCCACCTTGCGGCGGTTGGTGCGACCGGCGTGGCCGCCAAACATACGGCCGCTCTTGCGCTTGCCGGGGTGGTTCAGGATGTTCACGCGCGCCACCTTGATCTTGTAGCGCTCGGCAATGGCGCGGCCCACTTCGATGCGGTTGGCCGAGGGCTCCACTTCGAACACGTACTGGTTCAGGTGGGCATTGAGGGCCGAGGCCTTCTCAGTGATGCGGTAGCTGCGTAAAATGTGGCTGGGCTGTTTCATGGCAGGTCGGCGTAAGGGGTTTAGGCGTTGGCGCGGGCGAGGATCTTCTGGAAGCCCTGCTCGCTCACGAGGACGAGATGGCTGCGGACGATGTCCCAGGCATTGATCGTGGCGGCGTCAACCATGTCCACGCGGCCGATATTGCGGGCGGCCATTTGCGCGTTCTTTTCAAAGGTCTCGTCCACGAGGAGGATCTTGCCTTCGGGCTTGATGCGGCTCAGGACCTGGGCGATGGCCTTGGTCTTGGGCTTGGCCGGGGCGATCTTTTCAATGAGGCTCAGGGTGCCTTCGGTGGCCTTGTCAAAGAGGGCGCGCTGGAGCGCGAGCTGGCGGACTTTATGGTTGAGGGTGACCGACCAATCACGAGGGCGGGGACCGAAAACAACGGCACCCTTGACCCAGAGCGGGCTGCGACGAGAACCGTGGCGGGCATTACCGGTGCCCTTTTGGCGCCAGGGCTTTTTGCCGGTGCCTTTGACTTCGCCAAAGTTCTTGGTCTTGGCATTGCCTTGGCGGGCGCTGGCTTGGTAGGCGACGATCGTGTCCTTGAGCGCCTGGACGCCCTTTTTACCTTCAAATTCCTTGAGGGCGAAGTCCTTTTCCTGGGCTTTCGCGCCATCGTGGCTGTAAACTTTGAGCTTCATGGTCGAAATAGTGTTAGTAGTTGATGGCGCGAGCCTTATAGGTTATTTCTTGGCCGGAACGGAGGTTTTGACCTTCTTGGCCGTACGGACGACCACAAAGTCACCATTGGCACCGGGGAGGCTGCCCTTGATCAGAAGCAAATTCTTGTCCTCCATAACCTTAACGACCGTAAGATTTTGCGTTGTCCGGCGCGCTTGACCCATATGACCGGGCATCCGCTTGCCTTTAAAGACGTGGCCAGGAGTCTGGCGCATACCGATGGAGCCCGGGCGACGGTGCATCATGTGACCGTGGGTAGCCGGCTGACCGTCCATGTTGTGGCGCTTGACGACGCCTTGAAAGCCGCGACCTTTGGTGGTGCCGATAATATCGACAGTCGAACCTTCACTGAACTTGTTGACAGTCAATACGTCACCAACTTTGAAATCCGGGGCGCCGGCGGTGCGAAATTCACCCAAATGGGTGACGGGGGCGGCAAGGCTGGCCTTTTTCAAGTGGCCGAGCTCAGGAGCGCTCATGCGCTGCTCTTTTTGAGTCTGAAAACCGATCTGGACGGCGTTATAGCCATCACTATCGACAGTTTTAACTTGGGTGACCGGGCAAGGGCCAGCTTGGACGACAGTAACGGGAACCAAGCGGTTCTCACCGTCGTAAATTTGGGTCATGCCCACCTTTTTACCGAGGAGGATTAGTGTCATATGCTAAGTGGCAGGTGGAAGTCTGCATGGCCCGTGATGGGTGGCAGAGCGCCTTATTGCACCTGGCGGGAAGCCAGAACCTGCGTTAGACGTGAAAAATGATGTGTTGGGTTGGTTTTCGAGCCGGAAAATGGTTGGGAAAATCGGAGCCGGCGTCCGGAGCAGAGGTTAAAATCCGCTCGGGGAGGCTGCTTTCCGACTTTGCTGCCCGACTCGAGAGGGCAGCGGAAGGATGGTGAGATACCGGGAAATGAACAGGGAAAGAGTTCGATAAAGTACAAAAATCGACGAGGCGTCAAGGCCTTTTCGCAATTTTCCCAATTCCCTGCCCTTTTGCCCGAAAATTGACTGGAATGGCCAGAAGTACATAATGATTTGATACTTTGGCAAAATTATAGCTATAGAGAGCGGCGTTTCCCGATTTTTGATGTCCTTTCCCGATTCATCCGCTCCCGCCGCCACGCCTCCGCTATGGTCTGTGCCCTCTGCTGTTTCAGCGACAGAGGCCATCCATGCGGCCTTTCCCGGCCTCGCCGCTTCTACTCCGTCACGGGCTGTCTTGCTCATTCCGGACGGCGGCTTGTACCTGGCCTTTCGCCTGTTGCCCATTTTCCATAGAGCGGGGGTGGCGGTGGATATGATGTGTCCGGTGGACCACCCGCTAACCAAGAGCCGCTATGCGCGCCATGTTTGCCCGGTTGAAGACTGGCCGGCGGCGGAAGCGCGGCTGGCGCACTTTTTGCGCACGCCGCAACGGCCCTGGCAGCGCATCATGGTTGCGCATGAGCCCAGCGTGCGCCGCCTGCTGGCGATGTTGGATGCCGAAGCGTTGGCGGCCTGGCAGCCGGGCACGATTGATTCCGCCATGCGGGAATTTTATCTGGGCAAATTTGGTTTGCCGGCAGCGCAGGCCCGGTGGGGATTGCCCATTCCCCCGAGCCGGGTATGCGCAACTTTTGAAGAGCTGTGCGACTTTGCCAGGAGCATGGACGAAGCCATCATCACGAAACCCTCCAGCACGCTGGGTGGCATTGGCATCAGGAAATTTGCCACTATGGCAGAAGTGTTGGCATCCGGCCGCGAAATGGCATTTCCCCTCTTGGCGCAGAAATTCATCGAGGGCCCGCGCGTGGTGTTGGAGGGTTTCAGCTCGGGCGGCCGGTTGCTCGCCTGGCTCGCATCCTATTCCATCGCCCGGGCCCGAGGCCCGTTTACCTACTCCACCGGCCGGCAGTTTTGCGCCATGCCGGCCCTGCGACCGCTGGTGGAATTGATTGCCGCGCGCACCCGTTTTGAAGGGTTTTTCGGAGTGGATTGCATCGAGGAAACCGGCACGGGCCGGATCTACGTGGTGGAGTTCAACCCCCGTGCGACTTCCGGCTGGCGCTTTGGCCCCGACTGCGGCGTGGACTTTGCCCCCGCAGTTGCCGCTTGGGTGGGGGAGTCCCCTGCGCTTAAAGAGCCCGTGACGCAACCTGCGGGCCGCGCGGTTGACGCGCACTATTTCCCAAGCGATTTGATCCGTTGCCTAAAATACCGCGACTGGCGGGGGCTGTTGAATTGGCTGCCTGGCGCAAAATCCCGCCATGATATTTGCTGGGACGACTTGAGTGTGCTGCAAACGTGGGTGTTGCAGCGCCTCAAAAACAAGAAAACGGCCAAAGCCGCCGCCAGGCCCGCACCCGTTAAACGGTAATCTGAATGTCCACGCCCGCGGGGAGGTTGAGCTTCTTCAGCTCGTCCACGGTCTGCGCGGTGGGCTCGACGATGTCGATGATGCGCTTGTGCGTGCGCAGCTCGAACTGCTCCATGGACTTCTTATCCACGTGCGGAGAGCGGTTGACGGAAAGCTTCTCAATGCGCACCGGCAGGGGCACGGGACCGGCCACGCGGGCGCCGGACCGCTTGGCGGTCTCGACGATTTCAAGCGCCGACTGGTCAATGATGCGATAGTCGAAGCCCTTCAGTTTGATGCGGATGCGCTGGCTGGCCATAAATGTTCAGATTTAGGTGTTATCAGTTTTCGAAGTGGGAGGTGTCGCAGGGAGGCGAAGCATCAGCGTTCTTGTTTGGCACGCCGGGGGGCGCCCAAACAGCAGAATCATCAAACTGGGAAAGAACGTGGGTTTCGCGGAGAGGGTTATTTCATGCCGGGTTTGCCGGGCCGGTTCAAGGTTAAATTGTGCGGGCGGCCGTCTTCGTCGAGGACTCGACGATCTTGGTCAGCAGGCTATGCGGCACCTGCTCGAAGTGCGAGGGCTCCATCGAGTAGGAGGCGCGGCCCTTGGAGAGCGAGCGCACGTCCGTCGAGTAGCCGAACATGGTTTCGAGCGGCACGTTGGCGTTGATGTAAACGAGGTCGTTCTTCGTCTCCATGCCCTGGATCTGGCCGCGGCGGCGGTTGAGGTCGCCGACGATGTCGCCCTGGTATTCGCTCGGGGTGACGACTTCGACCTTCATGATGGGCTCGAGCAGGATGGGCTTGGCTTCCTTCATCGCGTCCTTGAACGCGAAGATGCCGGCCATTTTGAACGCCATTTCATTCGAGTCCACTTCGTGGAACGAACCGAAGACGATGCTGGCCTTGAAGTCGATCACCGGGTAGCCGGCGATGACACCGCTCTTGGCGGCTTCTTCCAAGCCTTCGATCGAGGGCTTGATGAATTCCTTGGGAATCACGCCGCCCACGATTTCGTTGATGATTTCCACGCCCTTGCCCTTTTCGTTGGGCTCGAGCTTGATTTCGACGTGGCCGTACTGGCCCTTGCCGCCGGACTGGCGGATGAATTTGCCCACGCCTTCGGACGGGCCCGTGATGGTTTCGCGGTAGGCGATCTGCGGGCGGCCGGCGTCGGCCTCGACCTTGAATTCGCGGAAGAGGCGGTCGCGGATGATTTCCAGGTGCAACTCACCCATGCCGGCGATGATGGTCTGGCCGGTCTCGGGATTGGAGGTGAGGCGGAAGGTCGGGTCTTCGGAGGCCAGGCGCTGCAAGCCGATGGAGAGCTTTTCCTGGTCAGCCTTCGTCTTGGGCTCGATGGACATCGAGATGACGGGCTCGGGGAAGGTCGGGGGTTCGAGGCGCAGCTCGAGGTCTTCGTGGCAAAGGGTGTCGCCCGTGACCACGTCCTTCGCGCCGACGACGGCGCAAATTTCACCGGAATAAATGGCGTCCACGTCCACGCGCTCGTCGGCCTTAAGGAACAGGAGGCGGGAGATGCGCTCCGAGCGGCGGGTGCGGGGGTTGTACATCGAGTCACCCTTCTTCAACACGCCGGCATAGAGGCGGAAGAAGACGAGGCGGCCGACAAATTGGTCCGTCCACAGCTTGAACACGAGGCCGATGGGCTTGTGCTTGTCGTCGGCGGTGATTTCCGTGGTGGTCTCATCCTCCTTGTGGGCGGTCATGGGACGCGCTTCGAGGGGGTTGGGCAGGTAGTTGACGACGGCGTCGAGCACCATCTGCACGCCTTTGTTCTTGAGGGCGCTGCCGGGGATGACACCGACAAACCGCTCCGACAAGGTGGCCTTGCGGATGACGGCGCGCAGCTCGTCGATGGAGATGTCCTTGCCGTCGAGGAATTTTTCCGCGAGGGCATCGTCAAAGTCGGCGAGGCCTTCGATGAGCTTCTCGCGCCATTCCTTGGCTTCGGCGAGGTGGCTTTCGGGGATGGGCTTCTCAAAGAAGCGCACGCCGCTGGCATCGGTCTGGTCGTATTCGCAAAGGACCATCTTCACCAGGTCGATGACGCCGTTGAAGGTGTCGGCCGAGCCATAGGGGATGAAGAGGGGATGCGCATTGCCCTTGAGCTTGTTGCGGATGTCGTCGAGGGCTTTGAAGAAATTCGCGCCGGTGCGGTCCATCTTGTTGACATAGGCCACGCGGCAGACGCGGTACTTGTTCATCTGGCGCCAGACCGTCTCGGACTGGGGCTGCACGCCCGCGACGGCGCAGAACACGGCGATGGCGCCGTCGAGCACGCGCAGGGAGCGCTCCACCTCGGCCGTGAAGTCCACGTGCCCCGGGGTGTCGATGATGTTGATGGTGTGGGGAATCTTCGCCCAGCGGCCTTCCTTGGTCGTCCAGCCGGCGGAGATGGCGGCGGCGGTGATGGTGATGCCGCGCTCGCGCTCCTGCTCCATCCAGTCGGTCACGGTGTTGCCGTCGTGCACGTCACCCATCTTGTGAATGACGCCCGCGTAGTAGAGCACGCGCTCGGTCGTGGTCGTCTTGCCCGCGTCGATGTGGGCGGCGATGCCGATATTGCGCGTGTATTCCAGGGGGAAGCGGCGCGAGGGTGAATTGGCGGGCGACAGGGCGGTGGTATCGGACATGGGCGGAGAGGTTGGCGGTTAAAAAGGAGGATGCTGGAAAAACGCCTTGACGGTGGGCCGCCAGACCATTTTTACCAGGCAACTGCGGAAGCGGATCGGCGGGGGCCTTTACCAGCGCAGGTGCGCAAAGGCGCGGTTGGCCTGCGCCATGCGGTGCACGTCTTCGCGCTTCTTCACGACGGTGCCGGTGTTATTATAGGCGTCGATGATTTCCGCCGCGAGCGCCTCGCGCATCGGGGTGCCTTTGCGGCCCTGGGCGGCTTCGACCATCCAGCGGAAGGCCAGGCTCTGCTGGCGTTCAAAGGAAATTTCCACGGGCACCTGGTAGGTGGCGCCACCGACGCGGCGGCTCTTCACTTCGAGCTTGGGGCGGATGTTTTCCATCGCGCCGAGGAGGAGGTCCACCGGGTCGCCCTTTTCGAGCTTCTCGCTCACCTTTTCAAAGGCGGAATAGACGATGCGCTGCGCGACGGTCTTCTTGCCCGAGCGCATGATGGTGCTGATGAGGTGGGTGACCAGCGGGCTGTTGTAGCGCGGGTCGGACGGGCGTTCGCGTTTCTCGGCTTTGCGGCGGCGGGACATGGAAAGAGTAGGTTAGGGATTGAGAGGTGAAATACCGCGCGCTTAGGCAGCCTTCTTTTCCTTGGGCCGTTTGACGCCGTACTTGGAGCGGCTGCGGCGGCGCTTTTCCACGCCCACGCAGTCGAGCGGGCCACGGACGATGTGGTAACGCACACCGGGCAAGTCCTTGACGCGGCCGCCACGGACGAGCACCACGCTGTGTTCCTGGAGGTTGTGGCCTTCGTCAGGAATATAGGCGATGACTTCGTAGCCGTTGGTCAGGCGCACCTTGGCGACTTTGCGAATGGCCGAATTGGGCTTCTTCGGCGTGCGGGTCATGACTTGGACGCAGACGCCGCGTTTAAAGGGATTGCCAGCCAGGGCGGGAGCCTTGGACTTGAAGCGGGGCGCGCGCCGGGGATGGCGCACGAGCTGATTGATGGTAGGCATGGAGAAGGACGGGCCGGGAATGGGAGAAACGAACCAAGGTAAAGGCTTCCCGGCCAGTGGCAAGCCCTTTTTGCGGGCGGGGGCGAAATAGTGCTTTCCTCGTTATGGCTATTTTGGCAAAATAGGAACAAAGCCCCCTTTTTACCCCTCTATATATCAGTACTCCGATGAATGCCCCTGTCCGCGTCCGCCCCGTCCGTGCCACCCTCATGCTGTCCAGCCTGGCGCTGGCGGCGATGCTCAGCTTTGCCCTGCCTGCCTGGGCCATTGGGCCGGACCCCTACTCCCCCATGGTCAGCATCATGGATGTGAAAAAAGGGGACGACAAGGTCGCCCCCCCGGCGCCTGCGGCCACCGGCCGGGGAACGGGAAATAACGGCAAAGGCGGAGCGAGCGGCGGCAATAACAACTCCAGCGTCCCCAAGGGGGCAAAGATGCTTTCCAGCACCAAGGGGGACCTGACGTATATCATCACCCTGCGCAACACCGGCAAAATCCCGGCCAGGAACGTTCAGGTGGAATACCACTTCTATAATAAGACAGTGGTGACGGACAATGGCCTTTCCGATCCCCCGACCATCACCGACATCACCTCGACCGAGAACATTGACATCGACCCGGGCAAGATGAAGGACGTGCAGACCCAGTCCATCCCGCACGAAAACACGCAGAGCCAGATGAATGGCGCAACCTCCGGCGGCGGGCGGCAAAAGGTGACGACTTCCTCCACCTACAGCTCCTCGGTCACCTCTGTCCTGGGCTGGCATATCGAGGTTCGCTACAACGACAAGGTGCTGCAAGCGAGAGACCAGCCTGATAATTTGCAGGACTTGCTCAAGAAATACAATAACAGCAAGTAAGCCCGCGCGTGGGGTGGATGTTGTTCCCTTATGGAACAACTCCCCATGGATTTTATGCCGACGACCTGTCCACAGGCTTGCGTCCGCCATTTTTTTCACCTAACCTTCGCTTTCCTGCCATGAATACCCCAGTACGTACCCATTCCATTCGGTCTGCCCTCGTGATGTCCGGCCTTGCCCTCGTCACGGCCTCCTACCTCGCGCTCCCGGCGTATGCCGCGGATGCCCCCGCCACCCCGCCCGCCCCGGTTCCCAATGTCACGATTGTCGATGTCACCAAAGGCGACAGTCGGAACATCCCGCAGGCTCCGGCCACCACGGCCAGCAGCAGCAATAACAACAGCAAGGGCGGCAGCAACGGCCGCACCAGCGGCAATGGCGGCAGCGGCAATACCAGCTCGCGGTCATTGATCACGGCCAAGGGCGACACCACCTACGTCATCAAGCTGCGCAATGGCAGCAAATTCGCCGCCAAGGGCGTGACCGTGGAGTATCACTTCTACAATCGCACGACCAACACGAACAACGGCGTGTCCACCTACACGATCGAGGACATTCCCGGCAACGAAAACGTGGATATCGACCCGGGCAAGCTGTATGAGTTGACCACCCAGCCCATTTCCCATTCGAACAGCGTTTCCCAGAGCGGCGGCGCCACGCAGGGCGGCGGCGGTGGCCGGGGCAAGGGCGCGACGAGCTCCCCCACGCAGAGCTCCACGATCACGGCGGTCCTGGGCTGGCACATCGAGCTGAAGTTCAATGACAAGGTCATCAAGAAGCTCGACTCCCCGGACAACCTCCAGGACTTGCTCAAGAAGTACAACCAGTAATCTTTCGCCGCCTCCGGCGATTCCCAAAACCCGCGCGGGCCTGTCCTGCGCGGGTTTTTTGTTGGTTCAAAAACAGGACGCGGCACCTCGGGTGGTAGGCTATGCCGGATGCGTGCTTGAAATTTTTTGTGAGCGGGAAAATTTTTCCGGCTTGTTTTGGATGAGATTCGCGTTATCCTCAGCCTCAAGGCGGTTCTTCGCGCCTCCCGGCTTCCGACAATTTTCGCCCCATGCCACCCGCTCCCGATTCTGCCCGCATTGAGACCGCTTCGGTGGCCCGTCCTTCCGTCCCCAAATGGCCCTTCATGCTGGCTGATGCCGTGTTGGTGCTCGTGGCCTTGGCCCTGTCGTCCACCGCGGGTCCGTTTGGCGAAGTCCAGATGCTCTTTTGCCTCGGCGCGGTGGGGCTGGGCGGTGTTTTGCTCGTCACCCCTTTCGCCTTGGAGGCTTTTCCACCCATGACTTGGAGTTTATTTGCCAAACGCACCCCCGCCCGCGGGGCCGGCCCCGACGGCCTGACTGAAAGTGAACTGCGCCGCCAGGCGCGCGCCGCCGCTGAGGCGGTGGAGCACGCCGCCCGCGCCAACGCCGCGCTCGAGACTTCCGCGCGCCGGTTTGACACCCGCTTTGCGCCGCTGGCCGAAGTGCAAAAAGCACTGGAGGCCGCCGTCGCCGAATTGCGCGAGACGACCGCCACCCGCCTGGCCGCCGTGGGCAGCGAAGCCCAGGCCACGCAGAAGGAGTTTGACCGCCTCCGCAAGGAGCAGGCCGAGAAATTCAAGGCTGCCGAAGGCAAGATCATCGCTTTAGAGGAGACTTTGGCCGTCATTGCCGGCCACTTAAAGACACTGGCGGAGCGCCCGGCAGCAGTGGCCGAGCCTGCGCCTGTTTCAGCATCTCCCGTGCGCGCACGGCACAAGCAGCCCGCCCACGCGGTCGTGGAGGCTCCCACGCCAGTGGCCGTTCCCGTGGAAGAGCCGGTTATGGCTACCGCAGGTGCGGCGGTCGCCGTGGCTGAGTCGCCTTCGCTGGGTTCTTTTGCCGTCAGTGAAGCGCCGATGGTGGAAAATTTCGCACCGGCTGCTCCAGCCGAAGAACCAGTCATCGAAAAAGCCGCCGAAGCGCCGGATTCCATGCTCGCCAAGGCCTTGGCTACGGCCCAGCCCGCGGCTGATTCGCCCGCGGTTGCCAGCATCATTCAGTCCCGCCCCCGCCGCCATCGCAAGTCCAAGCCGCATTTGCCGCTCAATGCCGTTTCAGCGCCGGTGGATGTCGTGCCGGTGGTGCCCGATGTCGCGCCTGCCGAAGTTGAGCCGGTGGCGGAAGCAGCCCCGGCGGAACCGGTGGCCGAAATCAAGCCGGAAGCCGTTGCCGCGATTGAGGCCCCCGCTGCTCCCATCGCGGAGCCCGCCCCGGCTGTTTCGCCAGAGGAGTCGGCCTCGTCCGCCCGTCGTTCCGCCCGCGCCAAGGCCATTGCGCTGCGGGGTGATGACGAGGACGAAAAAGTCACGCCCACGATTTTCACACCTCCCCCTGCTGAAGCCGCCCCTGCCAAGGATGACGGCCCGACGCAGGGCGAATTGCTGGCCCGTGAGGCTGACACCATCCGCCGCAAGCGCGCCACCAAGAGTCCTCTGCACTTGGCCACGTTGACGGCCAAGGTGCTCATCGGCATCGGCAACAAACCCTTTGTGCGCGGCGAGGGCCCTGGCCTCTCGATCGACAAGGGTGTGCCCATGGAGTTTGTGGAGATCGGCCAGTGGCGCTGGGTGGCCCCCAAGGATTCCGCCCACCCCATCACGGTGCGCATCTTGAAGAACGATGAAGTCCCCGCCGAGGGCGCTCCCATCACCCTCAAGCCCGGCCAGTCGCTCGAAGTCAGCCCCGTGTTCCCGGCTTAGGAACACTCAACTCGCCGGCAGGGGCTTCAGCTCGATATTGCGGTACTCCATCGTGGGTCCGCGGTCCGCCTCCAGGCCGATGTCCCACGGGCCGGCGGGCAGCGGCATCGCCTCCTCCAAAACTTCGCCATTGCAGGTGCAGTGCGCGGTCTGGCCGTGGACGGTGATGACAATCTGGTTCCAGTCCTGCGGCTTGTACTTGGTCAGCTTGGTGTATGGCCCGGCGACAAGGTAGTCGCGGCACTGCAATTGTTTCGTGCCGAGGAAGATGCCACTGTCGGCGTTCACGCCCGCGCGGAATTCGAGCGTGAGCACAAAGTCGCCGGAGAATTTCCTCGTGGTGAAAAGCTGGCGGATGGGCTGCTTGGGGTCGGCGCGGTCGCGGTCATGCGCGGTGATGACGCCGTCAGCGGCGGTGAAGCGCGCATCCACGCTGGCGGCCTTGCCGTCAAACGCCCCGGCGATGCCCTCGCCGCCGGTTTTGTACTGCCAGCCGGTCAGGTCCTTGCCATTAAAGAGCGAGACAGTCTCCGCTTTGGCCGCGGGTTTGGCGGCAGCTGCGGGGTAATAATTGAGCACGATGTAGGTCGCGGGCGTGGTGCCGGGGTTGTGCAGCGCGGTGGTGGCGCCGGCGGCGAAGAAGATCACCGAGCCGGGGCCGGCGGTGGTGGACTTGCCGTCATACTGCGCTTCGATGGTCCCTTCCTTGATGATGATCACTTCCTCCTGTTGGTGCAGGCTGGGCGCGCCGCTGCGCTCGCCAGGGTTGAGGGTCGAAATATGGCTGTGGAGTTTGTCGAGTGTCGTGGTCGGGGCATCAAAGACATCGCGCCGCACGCCATTGGGCCGGGTGACGGGGGTCAGCTTTTCCCAGTCATAGACATGGGAGAGCAGTTTTCCGTCTGGGGATTTCAGGGGTTCGGTCATGGGCGTGGAAGGGGCGGGGGTTTCAGCGCCAAACGCGGCGGCCGCCAAACCAAGGGAGAGAAACAGCAGGGGTTTTTTCATGGGGTGGGGTATGCGTGCTCAATTATTGATTTACCTTGTCCCGCTGCGAGAACAAAGCAGATGATTAATACGGACGAATACTTCACGGAGCCCACTGCAAATCCGATAAATGTTCGGACGGCGCGGGCTGAAGCACCGCGCTACGAAGGATGGATTTGCCCAGGCGGCCTGCGGCCGCGTTACCCCTGCGGGTCGCTCACATTGGCGACAAACAGAGCATCATCGCCTATCCATGTTTCGCGGTCGCAGATGATGGCTTGGGCGGGCAGGGTGGGTGAGACCGTGCGGATGCCCGGCACGCGTTTGACGGCGGTGCCGATGGCCATGAACTCGATCAAGCCCTGGAATTCGTGCACATGCGTGCGGATGCCGACGACATCGTCCGCGCCGAGGGCATCGGCCTCGCGCCGGAGCAAGCCGAGGGCGTGTTCGCGGGCATCGTAGATGAGGGAGGTGAGGTCGCTGATTTCCCCACGCGCGAGGGACTTGAAGGCGGCCAGCAAGCCGCCGATGACGCCGAGTGAATACACCGCCGTGCCGAGGACGAGCTTCATCGGCGCATAGCCGAGGTTGGTCATATTCCACAATTCCTCCGCCGTCAGGTCGCTGGAGACCACCTGGCCTGCGGGCAGCGCCGGGTGGCGTGCCGCCGTGCCCATCATCAGCATCTCGTGCACGCCCTGGAAGGGCATGATGCGCGTGTCAATGGCCAGCACGGCATTGGCGCCGGCGGCCTGCGCCTCATGCGTGATGCGTTCGAGCGCCAGGTGGCGCGTGGCATTGAAGACATCGCTGTATTCGCGGATTTCCCCGCGCGCGAGGCTTTTGAAGCCGCCCAGGAGGCCGCCGCCCACGCCGATGGAGTATGCCACGTTGCCAAAGACAAACTTCACCGGCGTGTAGCCGGAGTCCATCAGGCAGTACAGTTCCTGGCCGTCGCAGTCGGAGGTGAAGGCGAGGTCCTCGGCGCCGGCGTTTTCCCCATGCAGGCAGGAGGCGACGGACAGGAATTCGATGTTGCCGCGAAAGTGCTTCAGCTCGTTGGTCACCCCCGCGATGCCCACGCCGCCGCGCTGGCGGGCCTCGTTGATCATCCGCTCGTAGGAGGCATGGCGCCCGTCATGGATGATGCTGGTGATGTTCGTCACCTCGCCGCCGAAAATATTTTGCAGGCCCGCACCCAGATTGCCGATGAACCCGAGCGAATGCACGCTGTTGCCGACAACCACATCGCCCGGCGCGAGGCCCTTTTGGTGGAGGCACCAGATTTCGTTGCCGGACAGGCCGGTGAGCACGGAACGCAGGCGGGGCGGGGGAGTGGAGGAATTCATGGCGGGAGAGAGGGAGAGATGTTTTACCGAAGCACCGCCACCATCGCGCTTCCCCTTTGGCGTGTAAAGCACGATGCGATGGTAAATCCGCACCAAATTTATAAGCGGCCAATCACGGCAGCCAAGTGGAGGGGAGTTGGGCGAGCAGCATCCAGAACGCCCACTCGACATAAAGACCCGCGGCCACCAGGAAAAGCATGGAGCGGGGCCACTGGCGGCTCCCGGCCAAACCCAGTGCCCAGCCCACGCCCACAATCACGCACGCGGTCCCGCCCAAACCGGGGATTTCCAGCGCCCAGTAGTGCGGTTGCAAATTGGCCCGTTCCCAATAAACCGGCGGCCCGTTGAGATCATAAAAATACAGGAAAACGCGCTGCGCCCAAGTAATCCATCCGGCGAGAAACAGCGCCAAGGCCAGCAATAGGCCGAGGCTCCATACGGGATAATTTTTCGAGGCAAAAAATGTGCGGAGAGAGGATGCTCCGCCAGGCCAGCTTTCGTGGGCCGCCAGCCAGGAGGTTCCCAGGGTGGCCAGCACAACCCCTCCGCATGAGCCAAGATATTGCCCCGCGCTGATGAAGAACCGGCTGTGCCCCTCGTCCCGAAATGCCAATTTGAGCATGACGGCGTAGAGCAAGACATTCCATTCCATCGCCAGCAGCACGGCGACCCATCGCGGGCGGATGTACCACCCCGCCATGAGGCAGCCGGCCATCAATACCGGGTCCAGGAACGAACCCACCAGCGCGGCGAGGAAACTCAACACCTGATTCACGGGAAAGACGGTTTAACGCACGCCGGCGTGCTTGGCACTCCCTAATCACGCCGCCCAATCTACGGTTACAGCGGGGTTGGACCTTGACCGTTTCGGATGATTTGTAAAATCCGGGAATAGTACATCAACCCAGGCTTTGCAAAGGGTAGTGCTTCCGCTAGGCTAGGGGGGAACCCAACGGAACCTCCGGTAGTCTAACCTCTCTAGCTATGAACGTGCTTACCCCCCGTTTTCGCGTCGGTTTTGCGGCTGGGCTGACCAGCCTGTTTCTTGTCTTGAATCCAACTTGTCTGGCGCAGTCCACGGCGGATGCCCCCGTGCCCAATGTGGGGATTGTGGAGGTGGAGAAAGGCGAGCTGGTGCGCAAGAATCCCGGCCTGCCCGAACACTCATCCACCATCAAGGGCACCAACCTCACCACGGCAGTGAGCGACAAGACCACCAGCGCGGGCGAGGCGACCTATACCATCAAATTGCACAATTTCTCCAAATTCCCGGCCAAGGACATCGTGGTGGAATACCGCATCTACACGATTTCGCGGAATATCGACAACCAGTACGCCGCCGCCCCCACGGTGGGCGAGATTCAGGCGACGGAGAAGGCGACGATCGAGCCGGGCAAGGACTATGCGCTGGTGACCAAACCGGTGCCGTTTGAAATGTCGCAAACCCAGACGACGACCACCACCGGCACGCCCGTCAATGGCGTCACCACGCTGTACCGGCAGGTGTTGCCCAACGGCGAAACCGTGTACACCACCCCAAACAATGTCTCCACCACCTCGAGCACGGCCTCGACCAGCACAACGGTGCTGGGCTGGCATGTCGAGGTGCGCTATAACGGCAAAGTCATCAAGTCCACCGACGAGCCGGGCGATTTGCCGGACAAGCTCAAGAACACCTACCACTACGGGAAATAATCTTTTGCGCTGGTCAGGCTCCGGGAAATCCGGGAGATTTTCCCGCCATGAAGCTATCCCTGCGTTCGTTGATGTTGGCGTGGTTGGCGCTTGCCGCCGCCGGCCTGGCCCAGACTGCGCCATCGCCCACCCCGGCGGCCGTCCCTGCGCACACCTTTGCCATCGGCGACAAGGACTTCCTCCTCGACGGCCAGCCGTTCCAAATCCGCTGCGGCGAGATCCATTTTGCCCGCGTGCCGCGGGAGTACTGGCGCCAGCGCCTGCAAATGTGCCGCGCGATGGGACTGAACACGGTGTGCGCGTATCTCTTTTGGAATTTTCACGAATGGGAGCCGGGCAAGTATGACTGGGCGGGCCAGGCCGATGCGGCGGAGTTTTGCCGCATCGCGCAGGAAGAGGGCCTCTGGGTCATCCTGCGGCCGGGGCCTTATGCCTGTGCGGAGTGGGAGGGCGGCGGCCTGCCCTGGTGGTTGTTGAAAAACGAAAACATCAAACTCCGCTCGCTCGACCCCGCCTTCATGCAGCCTGCGACGGCCTGGCTCAAGGAAGTCGGCCGCGTGCTGGGCCCGCAGCAAATCACCCACGGCGGCCCCATCCTGATGGTGCAGGCGGAAAATGAATACGGCTCGTTTGGCAAGGACGCCAACTACATGGGCGCCATCCGGCAGGCATTGCTCGACGCCGGCTTCACGGTGCCGCTGTTCGCGTGCAACCCGAATGCTGATTTGCGCAACGGTCTGCGCAGCGACCTTTTCCAAGTCGTGAATTTTGGCAAAAACCCGCAGGCGGGCTTCCGCGCGCTGCGCGCCGTGCAGTCCACCGGGCCGGTGATGTGCGGTGAGTTCTACCCCGGCTGGTTCGACACCTGGGGCGCCGAGCATCACCTGGGCAACACGACGCAGTACCTCGCCGACCTCGAATATATGCTCAACCAAGGCGCCTCCTTCAGCATCTACATGGTGCATGGCGGCACGAGCTTTGGGATGTGGCCGGGGGCGGACCATCCCTTCAAGCCGGACACCAACAGCTACGACTACGACGCTCCCATCAGCGAGGCTGGCTGGGTCACCGACAAATTCACGCAGACGCGCGCGCTCCTCGCCAAGCACCTCGCCCCCGGTGAAAAGCTGCCCGAGCCCCCGGCGCCGTATCCCGTCATGGCCATTGCGCCGTTCACGCTTACGCAAGCCGCCCCCCTGTTCGACAACCTCCCCATCGGCACCAACGACAAACTTCCGCGCAACATGGAGGCCTACAATCAGGGCCGCGGCGGCATCCTTTACCAAACCACACTGATGCCCGGCCCGGAGACGACGTTCACCGCTGCCGCCGTGCGCGACTTTGCCTGGTGTTTTCTGGATGGCCAGCCCATCGGCACGATGGATGTGCGCTCGAAAACCGCCTCCATTAAAATCCCGGCCCGCGCAAGACCCGCCGTGCTCACCATCTTGGTCGAAGCACTGGGCCATGTGAATTACGGGCAGGAAATGTACAACCGCAAAGGCATCATCGGCCCGGTAGTCATCACCGGCCAACCTGCGCCGGACGGCCCCACCCAGCAAGACCCTTGGACGGTGTATCCCCTGCCGCTCGATACCACGGAGCTTTCGGCCTTGAAGTGGAAAACGGCGCCAGCGGCCTCAAGTGGCCCGGCCTTTTGGCGCGGCACCTTCAACGTGGACAAACCGGCTGATACCTTCCTTGATCTCCGCACTTGGGGCCATGGCCTCGTGTGGGTGAACGGCCATTGCCTGTCGCGTTTCTGGAACATCGGCCCCACGCAGACGGCTTACCTCCCCGGCCCATGGCTGCACGCGGGAGCCAATGAAGTCATCGTGCTTGATTATACTGGCCCGGCCAAGCCCGTCCTCGCCGGGTTGGAAAAACCCATCCTCAACGAGCTGCACCCGGAATTGGATTTCAGCAAGAAAGCGAACTAACCATTGGAGGTAGGGCAGGGCATCCCCGAGCCGCCTAGGCAGTTAATATTGTTTCCACCACACGGGCCCGAAGGCGCCGTCCTACTTGGTTAGCACACCAGACTCTTAAAGTCGGTGAAGCTGGCGTCGAAACCGCCGGGCAGGCCCTTGGAGACCACCGCCACCGCGTCATGCGAATGCAGGGACTCCAGGTGCGCGCAGGCGATTTGGAAATCGCGGATGCGTGTGTCGGCATCCAGGCGCTCGTAAAGCAGGCGGGCGGCGTCTTCCACAAATTTTTGGAATGCCCCATTGAGCTCGGCAAAGGCTTGCTCGTCCTCGCGGCGCACGAGCACCTGGGTCTCGGTCTGCAACGCGGCGAGGCAATGTTCGTGGAGGTCCTCGATGCCGAGGGTGGCGCCGGGCAGCACTTCGACACTCAGGCGCGCCTTGCTGCGCTGGGAGTGGGGGATGCCGTACACCTCGCGGGAGTCGCGGGCGTGCTCGGTCAACTCCGCGGAGCAGGGGCAGGCGGAGGAGTACACAAAGTCAAAATGAATGTATTTGCGAAACCAGTTCAGATCGCAGATCGACCCCTCGTAGGCGATTTGGTAATATTGATAACCCGCCAAGCCGCTGCGCAGGCTGGGGCGCAGCAAGGGGTAGTTGAAGGCCAGGCGCAGGCGGCCGCGCGTGGTGTTCAGCTCCTGTTTGTAGCGGAGCAAAATCTCCTCAAGCAGGCCGGGGGTGAACACGCGGTCCTTGAATTCATAGAACACGCGCATGATGCGCGACATATTGATGCCCTTTTGCTCGGCGGGCAGCGCCACGGTGCCGGTCACCTGGGTTTCGAGGGTGATCTGCTTGTTCTCCGCCGTCAAAAAGCGCAAGGGCAGGCGAAAGCCCGACACTCCGACCTGCATGATGGGTACATGCGCACCCTGGATGTCCGCCACGGTGGCGTTTTGCACGTCGGGCAGGCTTTCCCGGTAGCCCTGGGTGACGCGGAACCCGGCGTCATACTGGCGGTGCAGATGCGGCTTGGCGGCATCGTGGGAGGACGGTGAAGTGTGGTCGGGTTTGTTCATGGCAAAAGGCGCGAGGAACCACGATAACCCCGGATTACCCTCCTGTCAAAATGGAAAAAGGCCAAGGGCGGCGGCTTCCTCCACCTCCGTCACTCTCGAAAGCCCGGCGGCTGATTTTACCTTTTGCATTTTCCACAGTGTTTGCCATCGTGGGCCCATGCCTGCCGTAAAAAAACTCCTTCACACCCGTATGCGGGTGGACGACATCGAACGCACAGTGAAATTTTACACCGATGTCCTGGGCCTGGAGATAGAGGCGCGCCGGGAATCGCCCCGTGGGGCCAAATTGGTGTTTCTGCGCACACCCGGCAGCGAGGAACTGCTCGAAATCACCTATTTCCCGGACTCCGGGCCGGTCAAAGTCCAGCCCGACCTCATGCACCTGGCCTTTGAAGTGGATAATCTGGAGTCCTATATCAAGTATTTGGAGTCCAAGGGGATAAAGATAACGGACGGCCCCACGGTCAGTCAGAGCACCGGCTCGGTATTTGCTTTTATTGATGCTCCCGAAGGTTATGAAATTGAATTGATCCAGCGGGCCCGGGCCTAAGCCGGCACTGGGGGGATTATGGGTCGATTAATGCTTGCAAGGTGTTGCAACCGGGCGCGTAATCGCGGGGTTGGTAATGAGTCGGTTTCAATTCGTATTACCCCCTCAATCAACTATGAAAAGTTCCACGAAGATCCTCAGCATCCTCGCGGCCAGCTCGCTGGCTGCTTCTGTGCCGGTGGTGCTCGCTCAGAGCGCCCCTCCCCCTCCTCCCCCCCCTCCTCCCCCCGCGTCCGCTCCCGCTAATGGCGGTGGTGGCAATGGTGGCGGCGGTCAAGCCGGTGGCGGCCAAGGCCGTCAAGGCGGCGCCCCGATGGATGTTCCGACCGCGGACGAGCTCGCCACGGTGAACAAGGCGCTCAAGGCGATCCTCGCGAAGGATCCGGATGCGGCCAAGGTTCTCGCGGCTCACCCGACCTGGAATCCGATCACCCCGGGCTTTGGTGGTGGTCGTGGCGGCGCGGGCGCTGGTGGCCAAGGTGGCCGCGGCGGTCGTGCTGGTGGCGCCGGTGGCGCTGGTGCATAATCCAGTCTCATCCGCAAGCCTTCCGGGTGGAGTAAACTCCGCCTGTTTCGACACCCGCCGTGCGCAAGCCGGCGGGTGTTGTGTTTTTGCACTTTTAAAAGGCAGGGAGGGAGGTGGGATCAAAAAAGCCAGAAATTTGCAACTTGCATCCCCTTACCGGGGTATTATGGTTCCCTCTCCCCTAATCTTCCCCTCCATGAATAAATCCAAGATCGTCGCTTCCCTGCTGACAGCCTGCACATTGGCTGCAATTCCGGTGGTGCTCGCCCAAGACGCGCCCCCTCCCCCTCCTCCCCCCCCTCCCCCTGCTCCGGCGGCTGCTAATGCCGGCGGTGGTGCTAATGGTAGCGCGGGTTCCGGTTCTGGTCGCCGTGGCGGCCGTGGCGGCACCGCGGGTGGTCGTAATGGCTCGGGTGCTCCCGGCGCTTTCGCTGGCGGTGGCGCTCCGGTTGACGCCCCGACGGCTGAAGAGCTCGCCGTGGTGAACAAGGCCCTCAAGGACGTGCTGTCCAAGGACGCTGACGCCGCGAAGGTTCTCGCTGCTCACCCGACCTGGAATCCCATTGCCCCCGCTTTTGGCGGCGGCTTCAATGGCGGTCGTGGCGCGGCTGCGGCCGGCTCCGGTCGTGGCGGTCGTAATGGCGGCGGTGGTCGCGCGGGCGCAGGCGCTCCGGCTGGCTCCGGCGCTTAATCCTGCCTAGTCATGCGCAAGGCCGGCAGCCGGCCCTGCTTCAAACACCCGCAGTGTGCACAACACTGCGGGTGTTTTGTTTTGCAGTTTTCCGCCTGTTCCCGGGTGCAGTTCAGGCGGGCAGGTGATAGGAGAAAAAGGCGATAACCAAGCAGTACCCCGGTAGTATCTTGCGATTGACAGGCAAGGCGGCTGTGGCAACCATGAATCGCTCCACCCCATGTTTCCCCATTCCCCCACCAGCTCCGCCCTCCGGGCGGGTCGCCGCCGGCGTCGCGCCTTCACTCTCGTCGAGATGCTCGTGGTGGTGGCTTTGATCGGCATTCTGGCCGCGGTGGTGGGCTTTTCCATCAAAGGCGGCAGCCAGGGATTGTCGCTCGGCACGGCGCAACGCGGTTTGATGTCGATGATCCGCGCCGCCCAAGCCGCCGGCCAGGTGCACAAGACGCGCGCCCGCCTCATCATCTTTTCCGATGACAACTGGCAGGAGGGCGACACCCAGGCCTCCCTCGCCATCAATTCAAAGGTTTTGCACTTCTACGGCGTGGTTTACGCCATGTCTGATGATCCCAAGCTGCCGGTTGACCGCGTGACGCAGACCGTGCCCTACCGCACCTGGGTGGCGTTTAACGACGGCGCGCTGCTGCCGGACGGCATCTACTTTGTGCCGTCCAAACCCAGCGGTTTTTGCACGGACCTGCCCGACTTTGCCATCACGAACAACGCCATCACCACGGATTTCAGCTATGAGGTGCCCGACCAATTGGATGACCACTATGGCACCACCACCGGGACCATGACACTGTACTTCCCCGTGCAAACTCCGGTTGAGGAAGGCCAGGGCGACAAGTGGTACTTCATCGAATTTGCGCCGGATTCCTTCTACTTCAACACCCATCACAACGACAACATCATCCTCGGCGCCGGCACGCCCATTTCCGCCTCCAGCATCAGCTTCCGCGGCACGGGTGACAATCGCAACCTGATGTTCACCGGCGTGCAAATGCGCATGATTGGCGGAGCGGCGGCGGTGCGCAGCCCGGCCGACTTCAAGACCATCGTCACCGCCGACAACAATTAAGCCGCCCCGGCCTGGGGCCCGGCTTTCACGGCGCCCATACCCTTTACTTGTTATTTTTTCATGCAGACACCCACCGCCAATATCCCCACTTTCCGCGCCGCCCGCGGCTTTTCGCTGGTCGAGGTCATCCTGGCCTTGGGCGTCATGGCCATCGCGATTGTCTCCATCCTGGGCCTCATCGGGACCACCCTTTCCAATGTGCGCGACACCGAGGACATCATCGCCGGCACGGCCACCATCGGCAAGATGAACTCCATCCTGGAAAACGCGGTATTCTGGGATGCCAACACCAAGGACGAGAGCGTTTACTGGTGGGTCCATGAATCCAAGGCGGATTCGCCCACGGTGTTTTTGTTTTACGATGAAAATCCGGAGGATGTTAATGCCTTGGGTGGCAGCCGCCCCAATCAGCGTGTGGTGCGGTTCAACGTCAATTCCCCGGAGCTTAACGATCCGAGCCAGGCCTATGTGGTGAACCAAACCGACCCCAACGTGCCGCAATTGCCGGTGTTTGTGCGGTTGACGGATTTTGTGAAGGCAGTGGCGGGCGGGCGGGTCACCGGCGCGGTCATCGCCATGACGGTGTCCGTTTCGCCCTTGATGAAAAACTTCCCCAATCGGGGCCCCTATGGCGATGAGTCCCATTACTACAAGGAGCCGGCCGATGGTGAATTGTTCCCCGAGCCGCAGGGTATGCCGGCCGACCCCAGCGGCGCCGGCGTCATCAACAATATTTACCCGGAAGGTTACTTCCCCATCCTGGTTCAGGCCTTCACCCTTCCGGTCGCCAACATCCAGGCCACCACGGATGCCGTGGCCCTGGGCCGGCAGATTGTGGACAATCTGAACGCCGGTAACCGCAAATTCACCTACACCACAGCCAAGCTTCGCTAGCGCCCTTCCGCCGGAAACCCCATGCCCATGCAACTTCGCAACCGCCACTCTTTCCGCCGTTCTTCCCGGGACGGCTCCAGTTCGCGCGGCTTCACCCTGGTGGAGATTTTGACAGCCACCGCCATCATGGCGCTGTTGGTGTCGCTGGTGATGACCATTCTCAGCCAGGTGGTGATGGCGTGGAATCGCTCCTCGGACGAGCTCGACATCGGTGGCAAGGCGCGCACCACGCTCGACCTGCTGGCAGCGGATCTGCAGACGGCGATTTTCCACAAGGACGGCACGCAGTGGTTGTCCGCCACCGAGGAGCAGACGCCGAACAGCCCCGTGAATGGCGTGAAAAACACCCGCCTGATTTTTTTCACCTCCACGCTTGTGCACCAAAGCAAGGACAGCAGCTCGGGTGGCGGCAAGCAGGCCCAACCCCTGTATGGCGATATCTGCGCCGTCGAGTATCGCGTGGTTTATGCGGACCCCTTTGGCAATGCCGACAGCACGGAAAAAACGTTTTCGCTGCACCGCGTGGTGATTGACCCGGCCTCCACCTTTTACGGCGTGAACACTTCGCCGATCATGGGGGTGTACAATGGTTCCAACCGAACCAAAAACACGCTCGAGGATAATTTCGATGCCGTGGTGGACATCAATGACAAGCCCGTGAAAAACCAAATGATCGGCAACCTGGGCAAAAACCTGCAGGTGTCCATCTATGGCAGCCTCGCCCCGGAAAGCATCCTGTTGGACAATGTCGCGCGCTTTAACGTGTTTTTGTATTATTACGGGCCCAACACCGCCAACCCGCCGCCGACCGTGCAGCTTTATCCGCAGACGTACCCGGACAATATGATTCCAGCGAAATATTATTTTGGCGGTATACAGCGGAACTCCACCGGCAAAGTGAAGAGTTACCTGGACACGCAGCCGACCTTCACCCGGCTGGCTTTCGCTGACATCACCATGACCGTGCTTAAGGATGACGGGGTAACGCTGCTCAATCAGTTCAATGGGTCCATGCCGCAGAACATGACTTGGGAGGACTTCCTCAACCGCTATGGTGTGACCTTTACCGAGCGGGTGCAGTTCTTCAACAGCCCGTAAAGGGCGGGGGCCGGCCTAGTTGAACTTCGACTGCGAGTCGGCATCAGCTGGCGGCTGCAGGTTGAGCATCGTCGGCGCATCGCGGTCACAGGTAATCGTTTGGTTGGCCGCGTCGTACTTCAACTCGGTGATTTGGATCAGGCTGCGCCGGCCAAATTGGGTGAAGTAAAACATATAAGCACGGTCGCCCGAAATGATGATATCCGGGTGATGACCGATGGCGGTATCCTCCGGTCCGGTGCCGGGTTGTTGCAGCAGGGTCCCCACGCGCTGCCAGGTCTTCGCGTCTTCGGAGCGGTAGAGCCCCAGGCCATTGGGCCGGCCCGTGATGTCGCGCAGCAGCCAGTAGTGGCCTTTCCAGTGGAAGGGGTTGGGGGCTTCACCACCCACATCGGAGAGGCCGGGCACCCGCTGGCCGTCCGTCCACGTGTACAAATCTTTGCTGTCGGCATAGTGGCAGGAAGAGCCGCTGGCCTCATCCTTGTACCACAGGCGCCAGGTGCCATCCGGCAGATGGAGCACGCCCGCGTCGATGACTTTGTGCGAGGCGAGCGGCAGGGTGGATTGGTAATCCCAGCTGACCAAGTCGGTGCTCGTCAGGTGGATGATGTCCCGCGGGTGATTCCAGTCCGTAAAGATGCCGGGCACATAGCTGAGGTACATATGGTACACGCCATTGTGATAGACAACCGCAGGCGCCCACCAGGTGGGGTCGGCCACGGCGCCGGGGTAGTTGATCTTTGCCTGCCCAAGGTATTGCCAGGTCGCGCCGCCATCAGCGGAGGTGGCGATGCCGAGGGGCGTCCCATGCACCCAGTCGACGCCATTCGAACGCGCCATGTTTGCACGGCGGTTCGTGTACAGCATATACCACTTCTTGTCCGTCGGGTTGTAAATGACGGTCGGGTCGGCGGCGCCGTCGAGCACGGTGTCGCGGAAGAGCGGCTTGGCCGCCACTTTGTCCGGCGCGGGGGCGACGGGCGCGGGCGTCGCGCAGGCGCCGAGTAGCAAAAGAGATGCAAGGAAAGCCGGGAGGGTAATTTTCATGGGGTGCGGCATGATGAAAGATCGGGCCGCCGGGGTGGAAGTCTAAAATTGTCGCAAAACCGCCCGGAAACCGCCGAAAGCAGCCCCTGTCTCAAAGCAGGGGGCGGATGAACGGGCCTGGGTAACTGTTAAAATTTTCGCATCAAGGCCTTGACAAAATCCAGATATGTGCGAAAATTTTAACACTTTAGTAAAGAAAGCGCATCCATGGCTAAAAAAACAGATTTGGAACTGAGCCGCCGCGAGCGGCAGATCATGGAAGCCGTCTACCGCCGGGGCCGCGCCACCGCTGCCGAAGTGGGTGAGGCCCTGCCCAACGCACCGGGCAACTCCGCCGTGCGCGTCATGCTGGGCATTCTCGTGCGCAAGGGCGCGCTGAAAATCGAGAAGGAGGGCGCCAAGTTCATTTACCTGCCCACGCGCCCGCCGCGCGAGGCCGGGCGCTCCGCCATTCGGCGGGTGGCCGAGACCTTTTTTGGCAATTCCCTGGCCGACGCCGTGGCGGCATTGCTGGATGGCGACTACGGCAAGCTGAACGAGGAGGAGATAGCCCGTTTGCGCGCACTCATTGACCAGCCGGACCGGGGGCCGGCGAAAAGATGAACGCCGGATTTACCCACACTGCGCTGTTGCTGGCGCTGGCCGATGCCGCCCTCAAATCCGCGGCGCTGCTGGCGCTCGCGGCGGCGGCTTCGCTGGCCCTGCGCAAGGCTTCAGCGGCGGCGCGTCATGCGCTATGGGTGGGCGTGCTCGTGGGCGTGCTATTGCTGCCGATACTTTCTTATGCCTTGCCCGAATGGCGGGTGCCCTGGCTGCCCCAGTGGCAGGGCTGGGCGCCAGCAGCACCCGTTTCCCCAACGGTAGAAACTCATGGCCTGGCCATTCCACTGTCAACTATCGAGGCTGCGCCAGTGCCGATGGCAGGTTCGCCGCTGCCTGCATTGTCAGCGGCATCCGCGCGTGCGGCGCCTTGGGATGCTCCATTAGCCAAGGCGCAGCCCGCCACTGCCACGGCGTCAGCCACAGCATTCAAACTATCGCTGCCTCTGGTCTCGATGGTATGGCTCATCGGGCTGTGTCTGGCGCTGGTGCCGCTCCTTCTTGGTTGGTGGCAGGCTGCGCGGGTGACGCGCCGGGGGCGGTTGCTGGGCGATGCGGAATGGGCTGCCCTTCTGGCGGAAACCACGCAGGCTCTGGACCTGCGCCGCAAGGTTGGCTTGCACGCCACACCCGGCGCGGTGATGCCGTTCACTTGGGGCGCGTGGCGTCCGGTGGTGATTTTCCCGGAAACCGTTGAAAAGTGGACGCCGACGCGGCGGCGGCTCGTGCTGCTGCATGAACTCGGCCATGTGAAGCGGCACGATTGGGCGACGCAGACTTTGGGCGCGCTGGCGTGCGCGCTTTATTGGTTTAACCCGCTGGCTTGGCTGGCCGTGCGGCAGCTGCGGTTGGAGCGCGAGCAGGCGTGCGACGACCTGGTGCTCCGTTGCGGCCAGCCTCCACGGGATTACGCGCATGAGTTGCTGGACATCGCGGCCGCCTCCGCGCGCCACCGGATGCTCAACTGGGTGGCGGTGCCCATGGCGCGGCAGTCGAAGCTTGAAGTGCGCCTGCGCGCCATTCTCGACGGTACGCGCAACCGCCGCACCTTGACCAGGGCCATGGTGCTCGGCCTGCTGGCGCTCTTGGCGGTTGTTGTCATCCCGATGGCCATGCTGCACGGGGCGGAAGCGGAGAAGCCGGTTCCGGCCAATGCGTCGCCATCATCCGGGGCTGGCCTTCCGGCTGCTACCGCAACAACGGGTACGGATGCTGCCGTTCCCAATCTGATGGTGGGTCAGCCGGAGGATTTAGTGAATGCGCAAATTATTTGGACACCGCATATGTCTCGCGACGAAGCCATGCGTGCGATGACGGATGCGATTCTGCGGTTGAATGGAAATAATACCCAGCCGCCAGCCAGCGCAGGGGTGGCAGTAACAACGCCTTCGACCAATGTTTCCGCAGCCAATGCGCCAATCGCTTTCACGACAGCTTCACCAAAAATTCCGGGCACGCTTCATTTTTCGTCCGCACCGATGAATGTTTCCGCGGGCCAGGCTAATTTGCCGGCAATGCCCAGCGTCACCCTGCAGCCGTTGCCGCAATTGGGCAATGCCACCCACCCGATTAGGGACGCGCGCGATTTGTTTGCCCCCCAATCACAAGTGGCAGGCGCGTCTGCATCAAGCCAGGCGTTAAGGGGTCTGTTCAGCGGCGGGTCGGCAGGCACTTTGGTGCTGCACGGCACCAACCACTACACGGGCCCGAGTCCTACCCCCGACAAGCTAGGCCGGCGGATTCGCACGGATGCCCTCATCCTTGAGATGCCGGTGGATTTCAAACTGGACCTCACGACAACGCCTACCTTTGACGACATTCTCGCCCTCGCTCGTGAAAATCCTGAAGTGCGCGTGTTGCAAAAGGTGGACGAGGCATTGTGGGAGGGGGTGGACGATGAAATTAAACTCACTGGCGTAAAGCCGCCAGCGTCTTCGAACATCGGCTGGGATATGCGCATGAAGCTTCGCGCCACTACCCAGCCTGACGGCATCAAGTACACCTATGTTATTTCATCAGCCCCCGATCCACAGCACCCGTCTGGCAATAGTTGGGATAAAGCCTCCGGTGGAACCACCCCGGAGGGAACCCCGGTGATCCTTGAAATAGCCTTCTCTCCCGATGGCCAACGCCGCTACGCCGCCGTGGTCACATTCACGCCCATCGCTGGTTTACCGTCAGTCAATGAGCGTCAGATAGGAATTCCGAACGCCGCCTCGACGGAGGTTGCGCACCAAATGGATGACACGGCGCAACCCATGAGCAAGAATATGCCAGCTTCCGCTGCCCCGCGTAAACAAGTCCGTGCGGATGCGCTCATTTTTGAACTGCCGCAGGATTTCAAACTGGACCTCCAGGCAAGGCCCACGTTCGACGACCTCCTTGCCCTTGCCCGCGGCAACCGCGCAGTGCGCGTGCTGCAAGAGGCCTACGCCATCATGTGGGATGGTGTCGAAGACGAAATCAAACTCACCGGCATGGATCCGCCGGGGGCTCCCGCCTTGCCCGGCAGCGGTGGCCCGGGCCTGCAGATGAAACTCTTTGCCTCCCGGCAATCCGACGGTATCCATTATAACACCACTGTCGCTCTCGTCCCGAATCCGCAAAGCAGGATGTCCCAGCTCGCAGCGCCCGTGGAGAAGTCGGCTGTGGGAATCATCCGTGACGCCACACCCACGCTCGTTGAAATCGGTCCGGCGCCCGGTGACCAACGCCGTTACGCCGCCGTGGTCAAGTTCACAGTCATCAAGCCGGATGCTTTGCCACTGTCTCGTCCATCACCCCCTGTCACCTCACAAATACAAGTCGGTATCCAGATATTGGCCGCACCGGCGGATTTTCAGATACCGATGTTCCCGCTTAAAAACAAACGCGATGCGGCTATGCCGACCTCAAATAAAGCGGGCTCTGTGGAATTTGACTTATGGCAGAGCCCGCAATTGGCGTTCGATGACGGGGTCACGGCGCATTTTGAGATTAGCAAGCAGGGAGGGGTCGTCAAAGGCGACGGCGCGAAAATGTCCTTCGACAGCCGGAGTTCTGTTGCCTGGGGCCACTCCCTTGCCGACGCAGGATCCCTGTCGGCCGACATTCATGCGCAGCACACGGCCGAGGGTATGCGTTATGGGATGGCGCTAAAGGGGAATGTCACCCAAAACGGTCTAAAGCTTGAATTCGTACTGACAAATTCTGAAATGGAAACAAAGGAAGGTGAGGTCGCGCTTTACTCCCTCGGTTCGCTGGCGGATGGGCGCCAGGCCCTCGGAATTATCATGGTGGCGGAAGCGGGGCCGGATGCGGCGGCACGCCTGACCGACTTTGATAAAAAGCTGCAAGAAGACATTCAGCAATACACCGCGGAGCATGGCGGCAAGCTTTCGACTCGACCAGCGAATGCAACCGGCACGCCTTGAGAACCTCCGGTTGGCCTGGGCAAACTCTTCTAGAGCTTCCGCACCACGGTGTCCTGCGCCTCGGGTAGTTTCTTGGGGTAATCCAAAATATAATGCAGGCCGCGGCTTTCGTGGCGCTGGAGCGCGCATTCGATGATGAGGCCTGCCACGAGCACGAGGTTGCGGAGCTCGAGCAGCCGCGGTTCAACCTTGAAGTTCCAGTAATACTCGTCCACCTCGCGGGCCAGCACTTCGAGCCGGGCGCGGGCGCGCTGCAGGCGCTTGGTCGTGCGCACGATGCCCACGTAGTCCCACATCGTTTGCTTCAGTTCCGCCGAATTGTGGGTGAGGACGACACGTTCGTCCGGGTCCTGTGCGGAGCCATCGACCCAGTCGGGCACGGTGACGGCCGGCGTCTGCGCCGTGGCCAGGTATTCGCCCACGGCTTGCGCCCCGCGGTGGGCGAGGACGACGGCTTCAAGCAGCGAGTTGCTGGCGAGGCGGTTTGCGCCGTGCAGGCCCGTGCAGGCCACCTCGCCGCAGGCGTAGAGGCCGGGAAGGGGAGTCTCCGCGCGCAGGTTGGTCCGCACGCCGCCGCAGAGATAATGCGCCGCCGGGACGACGGGGATCATCTGCTTTTCGACATCCAGGCCATGGCGCGCGCACGTTTGCACGATGTTGGGAAAGTGCTCCTTGGCCTTGCCGGGCGGGAAGTGCGTAAGGTCGAGCCACACGTGCCGTGCGCCGGAGCGCTTCATCTCGGCATCTATCGCGCGGGCCACAATATCGCGCGGCGCCAGGTCGGCGCGCGGGTGGTAGCCTTTCATGAACGCCGCGCCCGCCGGGTTGCGCAGCACTGCGCCTTCGCCGCGCACGGCTTCGGAGATGAGGAAGCGTTCGTGGTCGCGGGTATAGAGCGCGGTCGGGTGGAATTGGATGAATTCCAAATCCGCGATTTCCACGCCCGCGCGGTAGGCCATGGCGATGCCGTCACCCGTGGCGATGTCGGGGTTCGTGCTGAACTGGTACACCTGGCCCACGCCACCCGTGGCCAGCATGACGACCGGCGCGCGGAACGTGCACACCCGCCCGCGCAGTACATCCAGCGCGTAGAGACCGAGGATCTGGTCCGGCTCGCTGCCCTGCCCGCGGGTGAGGCGGCTGCGGGTGATAAGGTCGATGGCGAAGAAATGCTCGAGCGTGGTGATGTTGGGCGAGGTGGCGGTGGCGTGCAGCAAGGCCTCCTCGATGGCATGGCCGGTCACGTCTTTGACGTGCAGGATGCGCCGCGCCGAGTGGCCGCCCTCGCGCCCCAGCGCATAGCCGCCGCCGGCCTGGGTCGTGAAGGCCACGCCCAGCTCCGCCAGTTCGTGCACGCGCGGCGGGGCGTCCTCCACAATGGCGCGCACCACCTCCTCGCGGCACAGGCCGTCGCCGCACTCCAGCGTGTCGCGCACATGGGAGTCAAAGTCATCCGTGCGCGAGGTCACCGCGGCGATGCCGCCCTGCGCATAGTTGGTGTTCGACTCCGCGCGGTCTTTCTTGGTCAGGATGGCAACCTTGCGGCCCTGCGCGGCCACCTTGAGCGCGAAGCTCAAACCCGCGATACCGCTCCCCACGACGAGAACGTCGAAGACGGTGGGTGGTGCGGAAGTTGTAGGTGGCGGGGACAAAACAAAAAATTAATCCACCAAGGCCCGTCGAAATTTCCAATGAAGAAATTCGCGGGAATTCGTGGATGGCGTTTCAGACTTCCAGATTATCAATCAGCCGCACGTCGTTGACCCAGACGGCGACGGCGATGAGCCCCTTGCCGGGGACGATTTCGCGCACGGGGGCGAAGGTTTCCCGGTCCACGAGGGCGACGTAGATGAGGCGGATGCGGCGGCTTTGGGAAAGGACGTGGGTGATCTCCGCCAGCACGCGGTCGGGCGAGCGGATGCCTTCGTCCACCAACCGCTTGCCCTCGCGCAGGGCGCGGTAGATGGTGGAGGCATCGTGGCGCTGCACTTCGGAGAGGTATTGGTTGCGTGAGGACATCGCCAGGCCGTCCTGCTCGCGCACGATGGGCGCAACCACGATTTCGACCGGCAGCCATAGGTCGGCGACCATCTTTTTGATGACGGCGACCTGCTGGGCATCCTTCTGGCCAAAGACGGCGAAGTCCGGCCGCGTGATGTTGAACAGCAGGTTGACGACCGTGCTCACCCCGCGAAAGTGGCCGGGGCGGGAGATCCCGCACAGTCCTTTGCTCAGCCGCTCCTCGGTGACGTAGGTGGAGTAGCCGGGTGGGTAGATGTCGTCCTTCTTGGGCGCAAAGATGATGTCGGCCCCGCGTTTTTCGCAGGCGGCGGCGTCGGTTTCCAGCGTGCGGGGATATTTGGCAAAGTCCTCGTTGGGGCCAAACTGCGTGGGGTTGACGAAGATGGAGACGATGACGACATCCGCCCGCTGCCGGGCGATGTCGATCAGGCGCAGGTGGCCCTCGTGCAGCGCGCCCATCGTCGGCACCAGGCTGATGAGCTTGCCCTGGGTGCGCAGGGAAATCGCCAGCGATTGCATCTCGGTGATGGTCTGGATGATTTGCATGGGGCGGTGCGCGCGGGCTTGCTTTCCTGCGACATTTAGGGGAAAAACACCGTCTTCACAAGTTCCGACTCCAAAGTTTTTAGCCCATGAGCGACTACTTCCAATCCCTCTTCGCCGAGCGCATCGGCGGCGCGCAATACGGCCAGTCCACGGCCATTTATAAATTTGAGAAGATCAAGCGGGCCAAGGCCGCCGCCCGCGCGGCCCACCCGGATGTCGCGCTCATCGACCTGGGCGTCGGCGAGCCGGACGAGATGGCCTTCCCCGAAGTCGTGCAGGCCATGCAGAACGCCGTCGCCCAGCCGGAAAACCGCGGCTATGCCGACAACGGCGGCGCCGAGTTCAAGCAGGCGGCCGCGCGCTACATGAAGCGCGTGTTCGGGGTGGACATCAACCCCGAGACGGAGGTGATGCACAGCATCGGCTCCAAGGCCGCCCTGTCGCTCCTGCCGGCGTGCTTCATCAACCCGGGCGAGGGCGTCATCATGACCACGCCGGGCTATCCGGTGTTTGGCACGCACGCCCGCTATTATGGCGGCAAGGTGTTCAACCTGCCCCTCACCGCGCAGAACAAATTTTTGCCCGACCTCGCCTCCGTGCCGGCGGATTTCCTCAAGGACGCCAAGGTGCTTGTCATCAATTACCCGAACAACCCGACCGGCGCGGCCGCCACGCTGGAGTTCTTCAAGCACGCGGTGGAGTTCGCCCGCAAGCACCACTTGCTCATCATCCAGGACGCCGCTTATGCGGCGCTGGTGTATGAAGGCAAGCCACTCTCCATCTTCCAGGTGCCCGGAGCCAAGGAAGTGGCGCTCGAGCTGCATTCGCTGTCCAAGTCCTTCAATATGACGGGCTGGCGCCTCGGCTGGGTCTGCGGCGGCGCGCTTGCTGTTCGCGCCTATGGCGATGTGAAGGACAATTCCGACTCGGGCCAGTTCCTCGCCATCCAGAAGGCCGGTGCCGCGGCGCTGGATAATCCCGGCATCACCGAGAAGATCGCCGCCAAATACTCGCGCCGCATGGACCTGCTCGTCAGCGCGCTGAAGGCACTCGGCTTCCAGTTGGCGAAGCCCCAGGCCAGCTTCTTCCTTTATGCGCCTGCGCCCAAGGCCGTCGTGCAGGATGGCCGCAAGCAGACCTTTGCCAATGCCGAGGAGTTCTCGCAGTGGCTCATCCGTGAGCACCTCATCTCCACCGTGCCTTGGGACGATGCCGGTGCCTTCGTGCGCTTCTCCGTCACCTTTGTTGCCCCGGGAGGCATCGAGGAGGAAAAGCGTGTCATCAACGACATTAAATTCCGCCTTTCACAGTGCCAGTTTGAGTTTTAAGTCACGTATAGCCAGTTATTTGTGTCCCGGTCACAACATTTAACTAAAAAGTTAAATATTTGCGCTTGCAAATTCTGCGTTTCTGATGAATAGTTAACCGTATGGTTAATAATTCATCCCGCCAGCTTGATGCGACTTTCGCCGCCTTGGCCGACCCGACCCGGCGCCAGTTGCTGGAGAAGCTGTCCCGCGGGGAATCGCGGGTGACGGATTTGGCCGAGCCTTTCAAGATGTCGCTGCCGGCCATCTCCAAGCACCTACGCGTGCTGGAAAACGCGGGCCTGTTGGAGCGCCACCGCGCGGGCCGCGAATTTTACCTCGAACTCAAGGCCGAGCCCATGCAGGAGGCCCTGCGCTGGATCGCCCATTACCGACGCTTTTGGGAGGGCTCTTTGGATGCCCTGGCCGAATATCTCGAAACCAACCACCACCAACCCACCGATAAGGAACCACATGACCGCCACCCTGATGCAACCCAGCCTGCAAGTGCGCCGGCTGATCAAAGCCAACCGCGCCCGCGTGTTCGACGCGTGGACCAAACCCGAACTGATGAAACAATGGCTGGGGGGACAACCCTGCCGGATCACCTCCTGTAAGATGGACGTGCGCGTGGGCGGGGCCTACACGTTCAACGTGCAGAAAAGCCCGGACGCCCCGGTCACCCAGCTCGGCGGCGTTTACCGCGAAGTCACGCCGCCCTCGCGCCTGGTCTTCACCTGGGATGGCGGCTGCGGCGGCGACGCCGGCAAGATCGACAGCCTCGTCACCGTTGACCTGGCCGAGAAAGACGGCGGCACCGAAGTGTGCATCACGCACGAACGCTTCCCCGACGCGGACACCTGCGCCCGCCACAACCAAGGCTGGACCGCCTCGCTCGACGCGATGGAAAAGCTGCTGGGTTAAATTAGCCCCGCTGAAAGGCAAAAAAGGCCGCCCCTGCAAAGGTGCGGTCTTTTTTGTGTTGGATAATTACCTTTTGCGTCAACTTACTTCATGATACAGTGCTGATCATGAAAAGCCCGCGCCCGCAACGGTTACTGCTTGCAGGGGTCTTGCTCGTGGCGGCGGCATTGTTTGCTGATTATTTTTATGCTGTCGATTCTTCTGGCGCCAAGCCCAAGCGAGTGCCGCGAGCACCGGCCATGCCCGCAAAAATAAGCGGCTCGGATGAAGTGCAAATATTAGGCGAGGCGGCACGGGATATTCGCGAGGTAAGTGGCCTGAGTCTTGGGGAAGGTATCGAGGTCTTGGCGAAATTGCCGCCCGGCGACCGCACGCGGTTAACTTACAAGGAGACGTTCCGCAGTTGGGCGCGTAATCCGGAACTCACCCAAGCGGCAGCAGAAGCGGCCTATGCGCTGGCAGACTATCGCAATCGTCAGATGGCTTTGGAGGGGGTTCTCTTGGAATGGTGTTCGGCAGACCGGACAGCCGCCTTGGATTGGGCTATCCAGCATTCCGAAGTCGATGCGGAGCCGCTTGCACTTGCGCTGACGCGTTTAAGCGACGGTGATGCGAAGTTTGCCGCGCAATATGTGGACTATGTGAAGGACGCCGCCGCGCGCGCTGAAGTGATTGGCAAAATAGCAGACAACTGGTCTTTTGCGTGGAAGAATGGCACTCCCAATGACCCCGCGGCGGCGATCGATTGGTTGGATCAGGTTGCCGAGGGAGACGGCATTTATGACAAAAATGTTTTATCCATTGTTGCCCACGCGTCCAAAGTTAATCCAGCCGCGGCGACCTCACTGCTGGACCATATTGCCGATACCCAGGTCCGGCAGCAGGCGATGGTTAGTTTGGCAACGCAATGGGTAAAATCCGACCCGTCGGCATCTTTGGCATGGGCGCAAAGTTTGCCGGAATCCGGGTCTGGTGCACGCACTGCTGTTGAGGCTGCGATTGTTGCTGCTTGGGCGGAGGTGGATTCCGCCGCTGCGTTAAAGTTCATCCAGACTTCAGCTAATTCAGCGGTTTTTCTTGCCCAAGCCCCAGTGCTGGCCCAGGCGCTGGCCCGCGATGACCCTTCCAGCGCGCTCAATTATGTTAATACTCTGCCTGCGGGTGAGGCAAAGGCCCAAGCGTTCGCCAATGTCTTGGCCGTGGTCGCCAATAAAGATGCCGATGCCGCCTGGCAATATGCCGCCGCTCTGCCAGCGGCGGATCGCTCACCCGCGGCCATGGGCAGCCTCATCCATGTAATGGCTGCCAAGGACCCGGTGAAGGCTGCCGAATGGCTTGCGCAATTGCCTATGGGCGATGCACAAGTAAGCGCAACCCGCTCTGTCGCTGCCGCGTGGTCGCTCACTGACCCGGATGCATTTATTCAGTGGGTCAACCGGCTGCCGACAGGTGCCGCGCGCTCCGTCGCGCTCACCGCTGCTACAGATGCGGCAAAATCCTCGAAATTACCTGAGGCTAGCCGCGCCGCACTCGCGACTAAGTTCGCCCATGAGATAAGCCTTTCCCAATAGAGGGGAACGTCGCCTCCGCTGCGGCTATATCATTTCCAAAAATACCCTGACTTGGACGCCCATATGCCAACCACATTTAAGCGAGCGCGGATAGGGGCTTTATTGGCAATCGCCGTCCTGCTGGCCATGGCCTTGATCAGGCATTATGATGGTAAGGGTGTCGAGGAACCGGCGCCATTGAAGGTCGCGGCCTCACGTGTTCCCGCATCGCAAGGTTCTGCTCGGAGGCATTTGACTGAAGCTGACCGCCAAGCTGTTTTTGCGCTCTTGGGCCAAGGCTACACCAATGAAGTCAGGCTCAAGTTGGAGGATTTGCTGATGGTGGTCGCTCCAGCGGATATCCCGGCATTGACTGTCGCCATTGCCGGCATGCCTCATAACGCAATGCGCAATTATGCGCTACGGCGCCTCTTGGCGGATTGGATGTTTTTTGACCGACAGGCGGCCACGGCTTGGGCAATGAACCTGCCGCAGGATGAATCCTACTTGCGGGGCCACGCGGTGGCTATTCTGAGCGGATATGATACGCCTCTGGCAATATCCTTGCTGGACCAGTTGCAGGATGCCTCCGCACGCAGTGAAGCCATTCAGATGATATCGCGTGCAATGTTTGCCAAAGACCGGCCAGGGAATGGTGCCGCTGAGGCATTGCGCTGGCTGGCTGTGACCGCCCAAGGCGCCGACTACTACACTGCGGCCAATTACATCTTCGATATGCTTTCCAGGCCGCCACAGACTACCATCAGCAGCGACGGATGGGTTGAGCATGAGGGAAATGAGCTTGTGAGTCTTCCCAAGGCCCTTGCTTTATTGGATTTGGTGAGCGAGCCGGTGGCCCGGCAAACCGTTCTCGCCACGATTGCCACAAATTGGAGCAAGGCCGACCCCGCTGCAGCGCTGGCCTGGGCACAAGGCTTGTCTGGAGAAGAGAACACTGCGGCAGTTGGCGCCGTGCTGGACACTTGGGCTAAAAGTAATCCAGCGGCTGCGGCTGCTTTCCTGGAAAATACGTCCAAGGCCGACCAATATCTCTCCGCAGCTCCGGCTATCGCCCAATCGCTTGCCGCTACGGACCCGACCGCCGCCTTGAAGTTTGCCGACAGTCTGCCCGAGGGCCGTTTCAAAAATAAGGCAACCGGCGACGTCCTGATGACGATGGCAAAAAATAATTTCAATGCGGCATGGGACTACGCTATCACCATGCCCCTGCGTCCCAGTCAGGGCACCGCAATGGTCAACCTGGTCCGCTTTCAAGCGGAAAAAAATCCCGCTCAAGCGGCCTTGCTACTGGCGCAGGTGCCCGCTGCCCTGCAAGTTGAGGCCATCGCCAAGCTCGCCGCTGTATGGGTAAAACAGGACCCGCCTGCGTTCACAACTTGGCTGAATACTCTCCCCGCCGGAGACCTGCGCGATGCCGCCATCATCCAACTGGTCGGTTCCATTCAAACCAAGAAGGATCTCGCGGGTGTTCAGAGCTGGGTCAACGTTGTCTCCAACCCGGCTATTAAGGCGAATTTGCTTCGGCAGCTCTCGCCGGACCAATAGTCTTTCCGGCTAATCCTGCCAGACGTTGACGATGGGTTGGTCGTAAACAATGGCGAGGATGGTGTCGCCCGGGGAGGATTCGCGGTCGAGATTTTTTACCTCGATGCCGTCTTCCATCGCTGCGAATGCCAGGGGCTGGCCGGTGAAGACATCATAGACTTTCACTGCCTTGAGCTTGCCCATCGGCGGAACATGAAAGGTGGTCCCTGCATAGCCTTTGAGCAAATGGGCAAAGACCGTGGCATTTTTATAGGTATAGCCATACTGGCCGTCCACCGGCTGCCAGGGGCCGCCGCGGGTGCCGTAAATCGCATCGCCCGTCTTTTTCAGCCACGTACCCATCTCGCGCAGGCGCTGTTGTTGCGCCTGGGGGATCACGCCATGGCGGTCGGGGGAGACATTCAGCAGCAGGGGCATATTGCGCACGGCGCAGTTGGCGATGTATTGCTCCAGCGCCGGCAGGCTCGTATTCCGGCCCGGCATTTCGGCCTGCGGCGTGTAGCCCCACGCGCTGCCCTGCAGGCTCATGCATTTCTCCTGATAGACCGTGTTGCGAATCGGGCCCTTCGTCTGGCCGGAGCCTTCCTCTTCCGTAATGTCGCCCACCCAGCCATAGCGAAGGTTCGTCACGGCGTTGGGCTGATATTTGCGCACCATGCCCATGATGCCAAGCGGCCGGCCCGTGCCTTCTTCAAGGTCCTGATATTGGGCGGGAATGGGCCACGCATTTTCTGGATCGAGATATTTGCCGGGTTCATGAAAGAAAGCGGCATCCGCGTCCTTGCCCTGTTGCGCGAGCCAGCCGCCATCCCAGAAGATATAGTCGATGGGACCGTAGCCGGTGAGAAGCTTTTTCACCGCCACGTAATTCTCCTCCTTCAGCAACCGGGCGTTTTCCTTGTCGGCCGGGTCCTGCTTGTAGCCAAATTTGTTCGGCTTCATGTCGGCGCCCGTCACGTCATAGTAGCCCGGGTAGCGCCAATCGATCGGGGAGAAATAGAGGCCCACCTTCAACCCCGCGGCCCGCGCGGCCTTCACATATTCTGCGACCAAATCGCGGCCCAGCGTCTGCTGGCTGGTGAAGGCGTTCGGGTGCGGATTGTCGAAAAGGCTGAAGCCGTCGTGATGGCGCGTGGTCAGGCACATCCATTGCATCCCCGCATCCTTGGCAAGTTGGGCCCATTGTTCCGGATGAAAATCCTTCGCGTCGAAATATTCGTCGCCGCTGTCAGGGAAGGCGTATTTGCGATACAGCTCGGGCCGGATGGCTTCCCTTTCCATGAACCACTCGCCCTTGGCCGGGCCGGAATAAAGCCCCCAGTGGATGAACATACCGATTTTTCCGTCGAGCATCCACTGCATCTGCGCATCCGGGAGCTGGGTGATGCCCATTTCCGTCTTCAGCACGCGTTCGGGCGGCTTAGGCGGGCGGGCAGTTTCCTGGGCGGCGGAGGCGCGGGCGGCCGGGCCGGCCAGCACGGCCAGCAAGAGCAGGATGCGGGTGGCCAGCGAACGTTGCAGATGCTTCGAGCCGGCGAAACAAAGTACGTGACGCATAGGGAAGGGGGTTGCTTAACCAACGGCACTCGCCTCTTGGCATACGTAAACCCCGGCGGTCTGACGCGCAAGCCTGGAGCAGGGCGGACAACGTGCGGGCAACAAAAAACCGCGCTTTTTCAGGCGCGGTTTTTTGCGATGGGAAATGATTTCCCGCGAAAGCTTACTTCTTGGCGTCGGCCTTCTCGGCCTTTTCCTTGGCTTTGGCTTCCTTCTTCGCGGCGGCTTCCGCCTCGGCCTTGGCGGCGGTGGCGGCCTTCGCTTCGGCGGCGGCCACGCCGGCTTCGGCGGAGCTGGTGGAGTCGATGGCGCCGGCGGCTTCGAGCAGGCGGCGCTCCTTGACGGTGGAGGCCTGTTTGCCGACGCGCTTGCGCAGATAGTAGAGGCGCGCCTTCTGGGTCACGGCGTCGCGGTCCACCTCAATCTTGGAAATGCTGGGGGAGTGGATGGGGAACACGCGCTCCACACCTTCGCCGTAGGAAATGCGGCGGACGGTGAACGTCTCGGCGCAACCGCGGCCTTTGCGGGCGATCACGATGCCGCTGAAAATCTGCACGCGCTCCTTGTCGCCTTCACGCACCTTGGCATGGACGCGCACGCCGTCACCCACCTTGAAGGCGGTGCGGTCGGGCTTGAGTTGTCCGCGGGAAATTTCAGCGATGATCGGATTCATGGGAGGAAAATGGGTTAGTGCTTGGTGGGCGGGTGGTTAATTGCCCGGTTGGGCGGGCTTGTGAAGGAGGTCTGGGCGGCGGGCGCGGGTTTTGGCGATTTGTTGTTCGCGGCGCCACTGGGCGATGGCAGCATGGTTGCCAGAGAGGAGAACCTCCGGTACCTTCTGTCCACGGAACTCAGTTGGCCGCGTATATTGAGGAAAACCTAGCAAATTGCCTTGGAACGAATCCTGGGTCAAGGACAATTCCTCGCCCAAAACCCCGGGGATTTGGCGGGCCATGCAGTCAATCAGCACAGCGGCGGGGAGGGTGCCGTTGGTCAAAACATAGTCCCCAATGGAGATTTCCCGGTGGACCAGCAGGTCGCGCACGCGCTGGTCCAGGCCCTCGTAGTGTCCGCTGATGAGCACGAGATGCCCTTTGAGTGAAAGTTCCCGGGCAAGGCCGGTCGTCAGCGGTTCACCGTCCGGGCAGAGGTAAATGACCGTGCAGCCGGGGGTGGAGACGGCCTCGATGGCTGCGGCCACCGGCTCCGGTTTGAGGAGCATTCCCGCGCCCCCGCCAAAGGGACGGTCATCGGCGCAGTGATGCTTGTCCGTGGTCCAGTCGCGCAGATTGTGGATGCGTACGGCGAGGAGGCCTTCCTCCTGGGCGCGGCCGACAATGCTCTCGCGCAGGAAGCCTTCCGCCATGCCGGGGAAGAGGGTGAGCAGGTCAACTGTAAGCTTCGCCGCCATGGACTACGTGTGGGAGTGCGGGGTTGGTCGTGGCTGAAGCGCAGTAATGCAAAACAACAACGGACGCCAAAATGGCGTGTAAAATTCAAAACCAACCACCCAGCACGAAAACCCCAAGCGTCAAAAACGCGCGTAAAGCGCAGTTTTACGCCTTGGCAGTCGCCGCGGCTTCCACCTTCTCGGCGCCGCCTTTACGGGCCTTCTTGATGAGGGTCAGCGCGGTGTCGGAGGGCTTGGCGCCCACTTTGAGCCAGTGCTCCACGCGGTCGAGGTGCACAGTCAGCGGCTGCTTGGCCGTCTGGCCAGTGGGAGAGGGGTGGAACGTGCCCAGGATCTCGACGAAGCGGCCGTCGCGGCGGGTGGTGTGTTCGCACACGACCATGCGGAAGATGGGCGCGCCTTTGGCGCCGTGGCGTTGCAGTCGGATTTTGAGGGCCATGACTAGAGATGAAAGATGTTGGGAATCCCGGCTGGGGCAGGGAAAACCGCATAGCAAACCGGGCGGAGCCGCGCCTGTCAACGGTATTTCGATTACGGTGCGTGAGTGAAACCCGTGGCGCCATTCTATCATGCGAGGAAAAATTCCATGACGGTTTGATGGCTATCGTGTGAGGAAAAAATGAAGGTCTAATCTACTCATAGTTTGGCATTTCGTTGCGAAAGAGCGAAGTTTATATCTAAGTAGTTTAACCTAGAACAAGTTATGTAAAAAATAATCTGAATTTAGGCTAAAATATATATGTGATAAATGAGACAATAGTGAATTTAATAGGTATTATACCCTATATATTATAAATATTTCATGTAGAAATGAAATTATAGATGAAATTTTTATTATGTAACTCTTTAATTTTAAGAAAGATATGAAGTATAAATAAATAGGCGATGCGCCGTTTGTCATGTTCGAAAATGGAACAGTAAAAAGCTTGAAATAGGGCTATTTCCTAAGATTAATCCTAAGTTCGCTTGTAAAAATTAGGGTAAAATCAAAATACCATCAACCGCTCACGCTCTATCCTCATGCAGCTCCACCTCACCGGCCTATCGACCATTTTTAACCGCGCGCTGCTCCTCGGGGCGGCTTTGTTCATGGTGCCGCAGGCTCATGCGCAGCAGGCCATCCAGAACGGAGGCAATGTGAGTGTCAACGGCAACGGGGGCACCATTAACGGCAACGGCCAGTCCGGCTATTTTGTCCAGGCCGGCAACCTGACCATCTCGAATGCCACCCTGGAGAACTTTTTTACCTCAGGCGGCAATGGCAGTGGCGGCGGCGCGGGCATGGGCGGCGCGGTTTTTGTGAACACCGGCAGCACCGTGATCCTCAACGGGGTCAATTTCATTTCCAACAGCGCCAAGGGTGGCAATGGCGGCGTCGGCAACACCGGCGGCTCGTTGAATAATTTGTTCAACAGTGGCACGGTGCTCCCGGCCGGGGCGAATGGCTCCACGCCCGACCAGCTCATTTACGTCGATATCGGCGGCACATCCGGCACCAAGGGCGTGCGCGGCGCTGATAACACGAACGGCGTGGGCGCCACGGGCGGCAATGGCGGCGGCGGCGGTAATGGCGGCGATCGCAGCCCCTCCCTCATCCTGGGCGTGACGACGGCCACACTCGGTCTGGCGGACTTGCTCACGGAAGAAGCCGCGGACGATGCCAGCCCGTTCACGTTGAATGTCGGCGCGGGCTTGCTGGGCAAGATCGCTAATGCGGTCATCAGCGAGGCGGATGCGATCACGGCGCTCGTCACTTTTGACCAAGCCTTGTCGAATGGCCAGATTGGCGTCGGCGGCACGGGCGGCACGGGCGGCAACGGTGGCACGGGTTCTGAATTTTACGGTGGTGGCGCGGGTGGCAATGGTGGTAACGGCGGCACGGGTGGCGCCAATTGGAGCGGCTCCGCATTTCACGGTGGCGCGGCGGGCGGCGATGCCGGCAGTGGCGGCAATGGCGGCCTGGGCGGCTTCGGCGCCGGCGGCGGTGTGGGTGGCAATGGCGGCACGGGCGGCGGCGGTGCCGGTGTGACAGCCTCGGCCGGCAGCCCGGCGGTGCCCGCGCAAACCGCGCAGCAGCACATTGTTGATTCTTACAACAAGGGTTACAACGACCCGATCTCCGGCAACTTCGTCATCATCCAAAGCGGGTTGGGCGATCCGATTGCGAACTACACCCTCGACCAGGACAACAACGTCAACACACCGGACGTCACGGTGTACTCCGTCCTGGTTCCCGCGCATGACATCACCATCACCACCTCTCCGGCGCAGCCCGCGATTCCGGCCAGCAGCGCCGGCCAGCGGCCCAACGGCCTGGATGGCACCGGCGGTGGCGGCGGCAATGGTGGCTTTGGTGGCGGCGTCGGCGCTTCGGGTTATTCGCCGGGCGGCAGCATCGCCGGTGGCAGTGGCGGCAACGCGCTCGGCGGCGCGATCTTTGTGCGCTCGGGTGCTTCGCTCATCATTCAGGGCAATGCCACGTTTGACAACAACCAGCTCATCCAAGGCTCAGGCCAGGCAGGCGTCGCCGGCTCGGTCACGCCGGGGTTGTCCGGCATCACGGTTGGTTCTGACTTGTACATGATGACGGGTTCGACCGTCATTCTTGACCCGGGTGAAGGCAACACGATCACCTTCAATGGCAATCCCTATGGCACCTCCATTGCGGACGATAGCGCGGCCTCGATGATTCCGGCCGGCGGCACTTCCAGCATTCCTTCCGGCCATGGCGCCAATATCACGATTGCCAGCGGCCTCGTGGTCTTCAATGGCGGCGACACCTATTCCGGCGAGACGAAGATCACCGGCGGTGTGCTGCAGGCGATTGATACCGTGGGCGTTTATTTTGACAGCCGCATCAACCTCGCCGGGGGCACCTTCCAGTCCAACGGCACCTTTAACCGCTACGTCAGCAATGCCACGACCGGCGTGATGTGGACGGGTAACGGCGGCTTCGCGGCGCAGGGCGGCGACCTCATCGTCACGCTGTCCGGCAACCGGCAGCTCACCTGGGGCACGGGCAATTTCGTGCCCAACGGCAGCGACTTGTTCTTTGGTTCCGAATCCGCGGACTCGAATGTGATTTTCAAGAATGCCATCGACCTCGGCGGCGGCAACCGCACCGTGCTCGTCCAGGCGAACAATGCCATCGATGCGACGGACGACACCGATGCGGTGGACGCCAATGTGGACACCGCCACCCTGCGCGGCGCCCTCTCCAACGGCAGCCTCACCATCGGCGATGACTCGCACACGGGCATCCTTATCCTGGGCGGCAACAATACCTACACCGGCAACACCACCGTTCTCGGTGGCACGCTGACGGAAAGCGCCACCGGTTTCATCTCCGACAGCAGCAATCTCACGGTCAATGGCTCGACGGCCAGCTTTGACCTGGGCACGAACCACAGCGACACCGTGGGTATCGTGACCCTCGATGGCAATGGCAGCATCCTCGGCTCGGGCAACTCGACCCTCACCAGCACGACGAGCTTTGAGATGAAGAACGGCACGGTGACGGCCATCCTCGCGGGCAATGGCATTGGCATGAACAAGACCACCAGCGGCACGGTCGAGCTCGATGGCGCCAACACCTTCTCCGGCAACACCACGGTGACGGCCGGCACGCTTGCCTTGGGCAACTCCCTCGCGCTGCAAAACAGCACCGTCAACATCACCGGGGGCTGCGTGACCTTTGTCGGCAACATCACGAACGCCACCCTCGGCGCGTTGGCGGGCAGCATTAACCTGTCGCTCGTGAACAACAATGGCAGCGCGCTGGCGCTCTCCGCCGGCGGCGATAATGCCACCACCACCTACAGCGGCACGCTCAGCGGCAACGGCTCCTTCACCAAGACGGGCACGGGCACGCTCTTTGTGACGGGCACGAACACCTACACCGGCGCCACCGAAATCGCCGCGGGCACGATGACGATTTCCGGCGGCAGCGCGATCAGCGACTCCTCGCCTGTCACGGTGGACACCAATGCCACGTTGGTCATCAATAACAGCGAGACCATCGGCTCCCTGACGGGTGGCGAGAACAGCAGCATCGTGCTGGGCGCGAATGTGACGATGACAGCCAACAACACTAGCAACACCACGTTCTCCGGCACCATCAGCGGCGCCACGGGCAATTTGACGAAGATCGGCAACGGCTCCCTGACCCTGAATGGCACCAACACCTATGCCGGCGACACGCTGGTCACCGTCGGCACGCTGGCGGAAGGCGCCAATGGCTCCCTCTCCGACAACAGCAATCTTACGGTCAACGGCCCCACCGCGCAATTTGACCTCGGCGCGAACCACAGTGACACCGTGGGCATCGTGACCCTCCAGGGCAACGGCAGCATCACCGGCAACGGCTCTTCCGCGCTGACCTCCACGACGAGCTTCGAGCTGCAAAACGGCACTGTGACGGCCATCCTCGCGGGCAGCGGCATCGCGCTGAACAAGACCACCAGCGGCCTGGTGACGCTCTCGGGCAATAACACCTATACCGGCGACACGGTTGTTATTGCCGGCACGCTGCGCGAAAGCGCCACGGGCTTCATTTCCGACAGCAGCAATCTTACGATCAACGCCTCGTTTGTGGTTCCGACCTTGGCGCTTCCCGGCGGCAGCGGCAATGTCACGCCTTCGCTTCCCGCCACTTCGGCGTCATTTGACCTCGGTGCTAACCACAGTGACACGGTGGGTATTGTGACGCTCGACGCCAATGGCACCATCACGGGCACCGGTACCTCCGCGCTGACTTCCACCACAAGCTTCGAGATGAAGAACGGCACGGTGACGGCTATCCTGTCCGGCAATGGCATCGCGCTGAACAAGACCACCAGCGGCCTGGTGACTCTTTCCGGCAATAACACGTACACGGGTTTGACGAACATCACCGCCGGCACGCTGGCGGAAAGCGCCACCGGCTTCATCTCCGACAGCAGCAACCTGACCATCAATGGCTCGACGGCGCAGTTCGACCTCGGTGCGAACCACAGTGACACGGTGGGCATCGTAACCCTCCAGGGCAACGGCACCATCACCGGCACGGGCAACTCCGCGCTGACCTCCACCACGAGCTTCGAGCTGCAAAATGGCACGGTGACGGCGATCCTTGCGGGCAGCGGTATCGCGCTGAACAAGACCACCAACGGCACGGTCACTCTCTCGGGCAACAATACCTACACCGGCCTGACGAACATCACCGCCGGCACATTGCGCGAAAGCTCCACCGGCTTTATCTCCGATAGCAGCAACCTGACGGTCAACGGCTCGACGGCGCAGTTCGATCTCGGTGCGAACCACAGCGATACGGTGGGCATCGTGACCCTCCAGGGCAACGGCACCATCACGGGCACGGGCAACTCCGCGCTGACCTCCACCACGAGCTTCGAGCTGCAAAACGGCACCGTGACGGCCATTCTGTCCGGCAATGGCATCGCGCTTAATAAAACGACCAACAGCACGGTCACCCTCTCGGGCAACAATACTTACACCGGCCTGACGAACATCACCGCCGGCACACTGGCGGAAAGCGCTACGGGCTTCATCTCCGACAGCAGCAACCTGACGGTCAATGGCACGACGGCGGTCTTTGCCCTCGGCGCGAACCACAGCGACACGGTGGGCATTGTGACCCTTGACGGCAATGGCAGCATCTCCGGCACGGGTAATTCCACTCTCACAAGCACGACGAGCTTCGAGCTGATGAATGGCACGGTGACGGCCATCCTCGCAGGCAGCGGCATCGCATTGAACAAGACCACCAACGGCACGGTGACGCTCTCGGGCAACAACACCTATACCGGTAACACCACGGTGACGGCCGGCACGCTGCGCGAAAGCTCCACGGGTTTCATCTCCGACAGCAGCAATCTCACGGTCAATGGCACGACAGCCCAGTTTGACCTGGGCGTCGAGCATAACGACACGGTGGGCATTGTGACCCTCGACGGCAACGGCAGCATCACGGGCTCCGGCGGTTCCACACTGACGAGCACGACGAGCTTCGAG
>JBEHYY010000011.1:0-81081 GCA_048497935.1 Verrucomicrobiota bacterium | reverse complement strand
CGGGGGCGAGCGACATCCACGTCGAGCCGCAGGAAATGGACATCATCGTCCGCTACCGCATCGACGGTGTGTGTTCGGAAAAACTCCGGCTGCCGCCGCTGCCATTGATGCGGTATTTGATGGTCGTCCAGGGGGCGACGACGATGTCGTCCTGGTCATTGCCAAAAACATTCGAGCCCTTGCGGCTCAGGATCCCCACGATTTTAAGCGACACATTGCGCAGGCGCAGTTCCTGCCCAAGCGGCGATTCATCGCCAAACAAATTCTCCGCCACCGTCTGGCCTATCAGGCAGACTTGGCTGCCCGCATCGACATCTTCTTCCGTAAAGGAGGTCCCTGCGGCAAAATCCGACCATTGGTGGATGCTGAAGTAGGCGGGCGTGGAGCCAATGATGCTGTTGGGCACCCAGTTTTGGCTGCCATGGATGAGTTGGCCGCGGGCGCGAACGATTGGCGCGGTCTCATTGATGGCCGGGCAGTCCCGCGCCACCACCTGGCAGTCTTCCGGCGTCAGCGTAACTGAGGTGCCCGCGCCCTGGCTGATTCCTCCGTTGCTGGCGGCATCCGGAAACACCAGCAGGATGGCCGCGCCAATGCTGGCGATGCGTTTCTGCATTTCCGTGTTCGAGCCATTGCCAATCTCCACCATGGCGATGACCGCCGCTACGGCGATGATGATGCCCAGGCACGTCAACGCCGAGCGAAACACATTCCGGCGCAGGGAGCGCAGGGTGGTTTGCAGGGTGATGAAGAGCATATGCATGGCGCGGACGGCAGGAGACGGGTTTATTCGTAGCGCAGGGCCTCAATCGGATCGAGGCGCGACGCCTTCCATGCGGGGTAGAAGCCAAAGACTATGCCCACGCCGGCCGACACGCCCAGGGCCGCGAACGCGGCGCCGTAGGAGGCCTTGGTCGGCCAGTGCATGAGGGCGGTCACCACGATCGAGCTGGCGCGCCCGCACAGCAGGCCGATAAACCCGCCAAGAAGGCACAGCACCACGGCTTCGAGGAGAAATTGCTTCAGGATGTCGCGCGCGCGCGCGCCCACCGCCATGCGCAGGCCGATCTCCTTGGTGCGCTCGGTGACGGACACCATCATGATGTTCATGATGCCCACGCCGCCGACCACGAGCGAAATCATCGCCACCACCAGCAGCAACTGCGTCATCATCCGGCTGGCGGAGGTCAGCGTGTCGGTCATTTCGGTCATGTTGCGGATGGTGAAGTCGTCCACTTCGCCGGCCTTGATGTGGTGGCGGTCATGCAGCACGGCGGTGATCTGGTCCATGGCGTCCGCGATGCTCTGCACATTGTCCGCGCCGGCGAGTATCTGGTCGATGTTGGTGAACTTCGTCATCTGCGGGTGATCCTGCGCCTCGGTCGATGACGGGGCGGGGTAAAGGCTGGCCGTGGCTTCCGGGTAAACTTGCTGCGAAATGGGTGTGGATCCGGAGGAGCCGCCGCCGGCTGTCGCCCCGCCGCCACCAGAGGTGCCACCATTGCCGTTGATGCGGTATTTCACCGTTGTCCAGGGGATGACGATGATGTCGTCCTGGTCCTGGCCCATCATGTTGGCGCCTTTGCTGCTCAACACGCCGATGACCTTCAACCCCACATTTTGCAGGCGCACTTCCTTGCCCAGCGCATTTTCCCGGCCAAAGAGCTGGCGCTTGATCGTCTGGCCGATGACACAGACTTTGTTGGCATTGCGCACATCAAGATCGCTGAAGGGAATGCCTTCGGAGAGTTGCGTCCAGTCCCGCAAATCGAGAAAAGCCGGGGTCGTGCCCTGGATGTTTTGCGGCACCCAGTTCTTATTCCCATAGACAACCTGCCCGCGCGAACGCACCACCGGCGCCACGGCGCGCACCGCCGTGCACTCGCGCTGGATGGCGTCCGCATCCGCCGGGGTGAGGGACACCCCCGTGCCCGCGCCAAAGCTGATGCCCGCGCTGCTGGCCGCGCCCGGGAACACCATCAGCATATTGGCGCCCATGCTCGAGATGGTCTTCTGGATGGCCGCGGAGGAACCATTGCCGATCTCCACCATGGCGATGACAGCCGCCACCGCGATGATGATGCCCAGGGACGTGAGCGCCGAGCGCATCGCATTGCGCCGGATGGCGCGCAGCGCGGTCACGAGAATGACGTAGTAAATATGCATGGCGCGGGGCGGGGGTTAGTTGGGGGCGGAAGCCTTGGAGTGGGTGAAGGCGCCGTCCACGATCACGCCGTCCTTCATGGTGATGACGCGGGTGGCATATTCCGCCACTTCGGCGGCGTGGGTCACGAGGATGATGGTCAACCCGTCATCCCGGTTGAGCTGCTGGAACATTTTCAGGATTTCCACACTCGTGCGCGAATCGAGGTTGCCGGTGGGCTCATCCGCAAACAGCAGCGCGGGTTGGTTGATCAACGCGCGCGCGATGGCCACGCGTTGTTGCTGGCCGCCGGAAAGCTGCGACGGCTCGTGGTCCAGCCGGGTGCCCAGGCCCACGCGCTCCAGCAGGTGTTTGGCCCGCTCGTTGGCTTCCGCCTCCGGCACGTGCCGCGCCGCGTAGGACAGCGGCATCACCACATTGTCGATCGCCGAGGTGCGCGAAAGCAGGTTGAAGCTCTGGAACACGAACCCGATTTTGCGCCCGCGCAGCCCCGCCCGCTGGTCGGAATCCATGTCGCTGACAACTTCGCCGTCCAGCTCGTAGTGTCCCGAGGTGGGATGGTCGAGGCAGCCCAGCAAGTTCATCAGCGTCGTCTTGCCCGACCCGGACGAACCCATCAACGCGACCAGCTCCCCGCGCTCGACGGTCATGGACACGCCTTTGAGCACGGGCAGCGGCACGGACCCCAGCATGTAGGTCTTGCAGATATCTTTGAGTTCGATGAAGGCCATGGCAGGTGTTCTTCAGGGTTTTGGATGTGAATCAACCGCCGCCGCGGCGTCCACCGCCGCCGCCACCACCACCACCGCCGCCACGATTGCCGCGGCCAAAGGTCGGTGCAAACGGATTGGTCGTGCCACCACTGCTGGCCTCTTCCGTCGAGGCCACGCCGGTGATGATTTCATCGCCGTCCTTCAAGTCGCCCCCCGTCACCGCGGTAAAGACATCGTCCGTGATGCCCAGTTGCACGGGCGTCATTTTCGGTTGTCCATTGACCAGTACATAGACGGTGCCCGGCTTGGTGGGTGTGCCGTTGGCACTGGCCGCGCGGTTGCCACGGTTGCCCCGGCCGGTGCCGCCGGTGGCTGCGCCTGACCCGGTGCCGCCGGTCGCGGCCGCCACGGGCGTCGGATTGTTGTCCGCATCACGCGGGCGCCAGCGCAATGCGGCATTGGGCACCAGCAGCACATCCTTTTGCTCGTTGGCAAGGAATTTGACGTTGGCCGTCCGGTACGGGATGAGCAGATTGTCCGGATTGTCGCAATTTACCTCCACCGTGTAGGTGACGACGTTTTGCGTCATGGTCGCGTTCCAGCGCACTTTGCCCACCGCGCCGATGAATTCGCGGTTCACGCCTTCCACGGTGAACAGCACTGGCATACCCGGATGGATGCGCGGGATGTCCGCTTCGTTCACCGACACCCAGATCTGCATCTTCGACATATCCGTGCCGATGAGGAACAAGCTCGGTGCATTCAGGCTGGAGACCACCGTCTGGCCGATGTTCACGCGGCGGTCAATGATGGTGCCTTTCACGGGGGATTTGATCGTGCAATAGTTCAAATTGCGGTCGGCGCGAAAGACATTCGCCTTGGCCTGGCTGATGGCGGCTTCAGCCTGGGTGATGGCGGCCGTGCCAAGATCGACCTGCGCCTTCGCCGTCAGATAGACGGCCTGGTAGTTGTCATAAGTCGTCTTGGCCAGCGCTTCGCCGGGGCCCAAGGTCTGGGCGCGCGTCCAGTCATTCTGCGCCTGCGTCAGCTTGGCCTGGTATTGCTCGAGATTCGCCTGGGCGACCGCCAGGTTCGCATTGGCCGAGGCCAGCGACGCATCCGCCTGCTGCTTGTCGGCCAGATACAGGGCCGGGTCAATGGTGGCAAGGATGTCGTCTTTCTCGACTTCGGTGCGGAAATCGACGCTCTTGCCGGGGTTGTTCTTGTCATCGCCGAAGGTCAGGATCTGCCCCGCGATCTGTGCGCCCACGTCCACGGAGTCCACCGGTTCGAGGGTCCCGGTGGCCGGGATGAGCTCCTGCACATCGCCGCGGCTGACCTTGTCGGTCTGATAACTGGTTTCGGAGGAGGACCCGCGGTGGGTCCACCAATAACCGGCGCCGGCAGCGGCCAGGGCAATGAGCAGAATGATCCAGAGGCGTTTCATGGCAGGATTAATCGAGGGTGTCGGGGGTTTTGGCCGCCAAGGCGGCAAGATGGGTGTTCAGGCGTTCCAAATGTTCGCAAAAGACGAGCAGCTCTTCATCATCCAGCCCGCCCATGACGATGCGGATTTGCTCCTTGTTGGCGGCAAAGATGCGCTTCACCAAGTCTTCACCGGCCGGAGTCAGGCGCAGCTCGTAGCTGCGGCGGTCATTGCGCACGGAGGTTTGGAGCACCAGCCCCATCTTGACCAGGCGGCGTACCAGCATCGTCACGCTGGGTGGTTGCACAAACAGCCGCTGGCCGAGTTCGCCCATGCGCAGGCCTTCGGTCCGGCCTTCATCCTCTTTGGCCCGGTACAACACGCGCAAAATGGACCATTGCGACTGGCTCAAACCGAATTTGTGGAAATACGGACGCATCACCCGCTGAATGGTGCCATAGGCGCGCAGAATATTGCCATAAGCAAGATTCGCCGGGGGGCAGGTGGGGGCGGCAACGCTGACCATGGGGGTGGGGAGGGGACAAAAACCTTATGCTTAGCCTCCTAAACATCAACTAAGAAGTTGGGTTCCACCCCCCGTTAACTTGAATGTAACAGTATAGGCTTATGCACCGCTATCCTTTTGCTAATGACCAACTTTCCTCAAATCGCTCGGCTTTGACGGCCAGGCCGCTTCCCGTCTCGATTTCCACCAGGCAACCGCACAGGCGCACATCGCCTTCCGCCACTTCGCTCTTGCGGGGCATACCGTCTAAAAACCGGGCAATCGCCGTCTGTACATTACGGCCAATCACGGAAGCATAGGGTCCCGTCATGCCCAGGTCGCTCTGGTAAGCCGTGCCGCGCGGGCGCAAGGTGGTGTCGGCCGTGGGGATATGCGTGTGCGACCCCAGCACCGCTGCGCACCGTCCGTCAAGGTACCAGCCCAGGGCCACCTTTTCCGAGGTGGCTTCCATGTGCGCTTCGACAATCCAGGCGTCCGCTTCACTTCCGTGTTCGCGCAGCAGCTTGTCGGCGGTCATAAACGGGCAGTCCGACTTCATGTTGATAAAATTGCGCCCCAGCACGGTGAACACCCCGAGCCGGAATCCAGTGGCCGCTTTGGCCACCACGTAGGTCCGCCCCGGGCATTGGGCCGGCAGGTTAGCCGGTCGGCAGACGCGCTCCAGATTGCCAATCTCGCCATCAAAGCTGCGTTGGTCCCACACATGGTCGCCCAGCGTCAGCACATCCAGGCCGTCGTCCACCAGTTCGCGGGCAATCGCCCCGGTCAACCCCGCGCCCGCCGCGGAGTTCTCGGCATTGGCGACTACCAAGTCCAGGCCCAATTCCGCCCGCAGCGCTTTGGCGCGCGCTTTCACGGCGTCGCGCCCCGGCCGGCCCACGATGTCTCCAAGAAAAAGAACTTTCGGCATGAGAGAAAATTTCTTTAAAGGCAAGTCCGGGACGGCACGCAACCCGAAAGCACATCCGTCCCAACCCTCCCTTGATTATGGAGCGGCTTGGGCAATCACCCGCAGGTAGATGCACCCTTGGCCAGGGCAGACAACGCGGGCTTGATATTGGGCGGTGTAAGTGTCGGCATCGGCGAGTTGGCTGATGTTTCCGGCATCCACATTGGTCCAGGTGCTTAAATTGGTGGAGTATTGGGCGGTAACCGTGCAGTCCGTCATGTTTTTGCGCACGCGGTATTGGATGACGAGGTAGGGAGTGCCGCTGAGGGTGCTGGTGGTGGTGCTGGGGGCGCCGGCATCCGCCGTGGTAAGATCCATATTCAGGGCGTAGCGGAGCAGATTAGGCGGGCCGCCCCAGGGTTTCGCGGACGCCAGCGCACTATTTCCCGCCAAGCCTGAGTCCGTAACCCACGCGGCAAAGGTCGTCGGCGCGGCGAGGGTGATGTTGCCCGTGCTGCTTAGTTGCGAAACATTCCAGTTCAGGCCATTGCCGGTCGCGGGCAGTGAATAGCTGGCAAATGAACCAGCATGGGCCAGCCCCAAGGCAAACAGCGAAAACGTATCGCCCAACCCCGGCAGGTAACTGTTCAGCAGCTTCAGCAGCAACGCCCCGCCCAGTGTCAAAGTGCCGGTGGTGTTGACGGCGGCATATTGCGTCCCGCGGCTGGCACCCCCGATTTGGAAGAGCGCACCGGCGCTGGCGTCGAGCATCAGGTTATTGGCAAAAGTCAGCAGTCCGGTGGTGGCTGCAGCGCCAGGCTGCAAGCGCCCATCCACGGTGGTGTTACCCGCGATTTTTCCCGCGCCAGACAGGCTGCCATTGCTGGTGACGGACAACGCGCCGCTTCCCGTGCTGGAAACAGAACCGTTGTTCGAAATCTGCAGCGTCCCGCTGGTGACGGTGGTGGTGCCGGTATAGGTGTTAGTGCCCGAAAGCGTCAATGTGCCCGCGCCAGCCTTGGCCAGATTGCCATTGCCGCTGAAGGCCCCCGACCACGTGGCGTTGAAGCCGTTGGTATCAAGGGTGGAGGTGGTGGCATTGGTCAGTGCGGCATTGACCGATGCGCCCAAATCACCGCCGCTGACTTGCACCGTGCCGCCATTCAGGTTGAAGGCGTAATTGCCTGAGCCAGCTTGGATGCCGTTGGCTCCGCCGATCCGCAGCACCCCGCCGCCATTGAGGTTTACCGTTCCATTGGAGCCGGAGTTTTGACCCAAGGTGAGGTTCGAGCCCGCCAGCAGATTCAAGGTGCCGCCCGTGCTCAGGGTCAGATTGCCCGTGCCCACGTTGCCGACTACGACCCCATTCAGGATGTCCAAAGTTGAGTTGGCACCGGTGACCAGCACGTTGCCGTGGTTTAGCCCGGTGTAGGAGTAGAAGCCGATGGACAGTGTTCCATTGGCGGAAACATGGCCGCCATTGCTCACCGTCAGGCATCCAATGCCATTGGGCAAGGACCCGTTCCCACCGACCTGGATGTCTTGCCCCACTTGCAGTGTGGAGTTGGCATCCGTCACCACGCCGGTTCCGTTCGCCGTGGTCGAGGTTCCGAACTGCGAGGCGGAGAATGCCAGGGTGTGATTGATGGTCATTGTTCCGCCATTTGCGACCAACAGGTTGCCCTCACCCGCTCCGCCCACAAAAGTATTGTTGGCCACTGCTATGGCTGAGTTCGGGCCCGTCACCGTCACCGAGCCTTGGTCATTGTTTTGGCCGCCACCGGAGGAGAGATTACCGCCCACGCTAATGGTGGCCCCATTGGTCACCGTCAGCGTCCCGTTGCCATTGCCACCCCAGTAAATGCCTCCGACAGCCAAGTCTCCTGAGGTCTGCAATTTCGAATTGGCGCCTGTAACTAGGGCGGTGGCGTTTCTGGCTGAACCAATGACAACGATGTTGGCTGTGATGTTTCCAGCGTTGGACACTGTCAAATTGCTGTAGCCGGTCCCATAATGGCCGAGCTCCAAGGTGTAATTTACGATCAATTTTGATCCCGGGTCGCTTACCAAGGTGGTTGAAGAGCCATTGCCATCCCCGGTTAACAAATTCGTGGTGGCCACGTAGCCGCCATTGGTGATGGTTAAGTTGCTGTCGCCGCCGGTGCTGATTTCTATGCTGTTCGCAGCGATGAGGGAGGAATTGGCGCCCGTGACCAACACAGAACCGGAGTTGATGCTGGTCAGAATGGTGTCGTTGTCAGGATAATAGACACTTTCATTGCCTTGAAACCCGGCCAGCACGGTGTTGGCGGTCACCCTGGCGCCATTTGAGATGGTAAGGTTGCCGATGCCATAATTACCCGCATAAATGGTGTCGGTGAAATTCAGTGTGGTGTTTGCACCCGAGATCAGCGCCGTGCCATTGGCAAAACCCCGGACGCCGAGGATGAGGTTGCGGCCGGTGATATTGCCACCGTTGGAGACGGCCAGCAGCCCGGTTTGATAATCCTGATCTCCTACGGCAAAATCGGCATCCCCCTGGCCAAAGTTTCCGCCGGTAATGGCCAGTTGCCCTCCTGTGACTAACGTGCCTCCGGTGTAGGTGTTGTTGCCATGAGACAGGGTAAGCGTGCCATTCCCACCTTTGGCGAGCGCGCCGGTGCCGGAAATATTCGCGCTGAAAACGATGTTGTTCCCATTGGTGTCAAAGGTGTCCTGGCCATCGCCCAGCGGGGAAATGGCGGCGGAAATATCCAGCGTGTCATTCGCCGCCCATTGCACGCCACCGCCGGCCAGCACGACGCTGCCGGAGCCAAAGTCGCTGAGGGTGTTGAAGTTCACGAGGCCGCCGTTGATCACCGTGCCGCCGGTATAAGTGTTGTTCCGGGCCAGGGTGAGCGTGCCATTGCCCGTTTTCACCAGCGTGCCATTGCCGGAGAGCACGGCGCTAAAAGTGACGTTGTTACCATTGGTGTCAAAGGTGTCATTGCCCGTGCCCAGCGGGTTCAGGCGGCTGGAGATATCGGTCGAGCTATTGGCCGCCCATTGTAGGCCGCCGCCATTCAGCGCAATGTTGCCCGAGCCCAGATTATTGCCGGAGTTAAAGTTGAGGAAGCCACCGTTGATGAAGGTGCCGCCCGTGTAGGTGTTATTATAGGCGAGTGTTACTGTTCCGTTGCCAGTCTTCATCAACGCATGGTTGCCGCCGGCCAGGGCGACGTTCACCGTGCCGTTTTTTAACTGGAAATTGCTGGTGAGCGTCAGCGTGGAGTTGCCGGTGCCAGTGAGGTTGCCTCCGTTGTCCAGGGTTAGGGTTGCGAACGTCAGGCTGTGGTTGCTGCCCAGGTCAAACACCGCCGTGCTGCCGTTAAGGGTCAGGTTGCTGGAGGATGGGATGGACCCATTCGTCCCTTCCACCAGGGTGCCGCCATTGACAATGGTGTCCCCCGTGTAGGTTTCATGCGCATCCAAAGTCAGCACGCCGTCGCCGGTTTTCATCAGCGAACCATTGCCGCTGAAAATTCCCGTGATGGTGCCGTTGAGCCCATGGGTGTCGATCGTATTGGGCTGGGAGTTGGTTTTATTGAGCGTGATGTTGACGCTGGTCACCGTATTATTGCTCGGGGTGTCCGAAGGGGTGGGGGAGCCCCCGCCTGGAGAGGTGATAATCACGATGACGCCTCCTCCGCCGCCGCCCGATCCTCCCAGTCCGGTATACGGCGAACCTTGCAGTTGAAGGATGCCGCCATCCATGCTGACGCTGCCCGTGCCGTTGCCCACCGTGAGGCCATTGGAGGCGGCAATCACAAGCGTTCCGCCCGAATTGATGGCCAGCGTGCCATGGCTGCCCGTCTGGCTTCCCAGCACAACCCCGCCATTCGCCTGCACCAGCGCCCCATTGGCCACCGTCAAGGTGCCGGAGCCGCCATAGCCCACCGCCAGCGAGCCATCGCGCACCAAAAATTGCGAGCTGTAAGGGGAGTAGTTAGGGACATCGGCCGTGTCTTGCACCGTGATGCTACTCGTGGAATTGGCCCCGTAGCCAATATAGGCGCCAATGCCGTTCGCGTCCTGGCGATTCGCAGAGACATTCCCGCCATTGGCCACTTGCAAGGTGCCATTGCCGAGATAGCCCACCACCAAGCTGCCATTCTGCACTGCCAGTTGGCTGGCAAAGGGGGTGGCCCCAAAACCAAAATTCAGCAACAGGGCATCATGCACAGAGACATTGCCGGTGGCGTTTGCCCCCGCGCCGATGTACATACCCACGCCGTTCGCATCGCTGCCGTAGATATTCTCGATGCTGCCATTGGTGATCTGCATCCGGCCGCTGCCCAGGTTGCCCACTACCAGCTCTCCGTGGATATACCATTGCGTCAAGGTCGTCAGGTTATTGGTCACGGTCACATTTCCCTGCGAGCCAGTGCCATCGCCCAGGGTGACATTGGCGGGGGTGTCATAGCGGTCGCCAACATTCACCACCAGGGAGGTATTGGCCGTGCTGTTGGTATTCAGCCCGATGGTCAAAGAGTTGGCGTTCGTGCCGGTACCTGTAATAATCGGTTGGTTGCCGCTGCCTTTGTTGATGATGACATCGGTGCTGGAGTTTGGCACTGCTCCCGGGTTCCAGTTGGAGATAGTCTTCCAATTCGTGCTGCTGTTGCCCGTCCAGACTGTCTGGGCCCCCGCCTGAGCCGGATTGAAAAACGCCAGCACCAGCCCGTAAAAACATACGCTGAGCGCCTTGCGCAGGCTGGGGTGGCGGCCGGGGTTCACGTGATGAATACTGGCGATAACAGCAATTATCCTAGGGAATAACCACCATTACAGGCCAGCCCCTGGCCATTGTCAAAGCGATTGCGGCTGCGGAATCGCGCCAACCCAGCCTTGTAACAATACTGCTACCGGAATTGTATCCCTAAGGCGCGGGCTGCACGGCAATGCGCAGGAACACGGAGCCTTGGGCCGGGCGGATGACATTGGCCTCATAGTCCGCGGTATAAATATCCGCGTCATCCAGGTACGTGATGTTTTCCGCCGGCACATTCGTCCAGCTAACCAAGTCCGTCGAGTACTGTGGCACCACTGTGCAGTCCGTCATGTTTTTGCGCACGCGATAGTCGATGACGAGGTAGTTGGTGCCGCCTCCATTGATGGCGGAGACGACCGGTGCGCCGGCTGGGTTGGCCGAGGCGTCAAGATTCATCGCATACCGCGCATAGTTTGAAAACGTGCCAAAGGGCCGCGCGGCCGCCTGCGCACTATTGCCGCTCAGTCCCACCGCACTCGTCCATTGGGTGAAGTTGATGGTCGCCACGGAAAGGCTGCCGGCATTGCCCAGCTGGGCGGTGTTCCAGCCAAGGGTGGTGCCGAGGCTAGGCAGAACGACATTGGAGAATACACCCGAAACCACGCCACTCACTTGGAATAAAGTAAACGTGCTGCCCAAGGTCGGGAGAAAGCTGTTGAGCAGGCTGACCAGCAGCGTGCCGCTCAGGCCAAAATTGCCCGTGACGGTGATGGCGCCATAGGAATTGCCGCGCACCGTGCCATTTAACTGGAAGTTGGAGGTGGCGTTGGCGCCCAGCGTCAAATTCTGGCTGAAGAGAAGCAACCCTCCTTGCGTGGCATTGCCTGGCATGAGCGTGCCATTGACGGTGGCGTTGCCGCCCACCCGGCCGGTGCCCGCCAGCGTGCCATTGGCCGTGACACTCACCAAACCCGATCCCGTTATCGAGGAATTACCAACGCCGGCAAGCGCCAGCGTCCCTCCGGAAACCGTGGTTCCACCGGTATAGGTGTTGTTGCCGGAAAGGATTTCGGTGCCATTACCCGATTTTTCCACCGTCCCGTTGCCGGAAATGGTTTGGGTGAAGTTCGCGCTCGTCGCCGGGTTGAAAAGGAGCGAGGCGTTGTTGACGATGTTGCTCGAGAAGGCGCTGGTGTTGCTGGTGGTAAAGGCCAGTGTTCCGCTGCTAATGGTCGTGGTGCCGGTGTAATTATCCAGCCCGCTAAGCGTCAAGGTGCCATTGCCCAGTTTGGTCAGGTTGCCGCTGCCGCTGAGCACTCCCGACCAAGTGGCATTGAAGCCATTGGTGTCGAGCGCCGTATTGCTGGCCGCCAAGGTCATGTTGAGGGAGGCATTCAAATCGGAACCGGCCACCTGGAACGCGCCGCCAGTGATATTGAGTTTGGCGTTACTATTGCTCGCCTGGATGACACCGCCGATTTGCAGCGTCCCGCCCGAAAGATTGTAGGTGCCGTTGCCGGCGCCAAAAATCAACCCGGTGCCAATAGTCACCGTTCCTCCCGTTTGGTTGACCGTGCCATTGCTCCCTGGGCTTTGGGCGAGAGTGAGGTTGCCCGTGGTGGTCCATTGGGAGCCGGTGCCGCTGATGTTGGCCGTGGCGTTATGCGTGCTATTCTGGGTCAAAAAAGCGCCCACGACTGCCGATTGGTCGGAAACCTGACCACCATTTCCAATAACGAAGGCGGAACCGGTGATGCCGATATTGAGCGCATTCGCCAGCGTTAGCGAGGAGTTGGCATCAGTTACAGTGATGTTGCCCCGGCCGAATTGGGAGCCCATGTCAACTCGGTTGCCGGTCACACTGGCGCCATTGGCAATGGTGAGCGTGCCATTGCCCGCCTGCCCGACTGTGAGGCATCCCGAAGCCATTCTTAACTGGGTGCCGGCGCCCGTCACCAGCAATGTTCCCGTGCCGGTGCTAATTGAGCCGAGTTTCACTAGGTCAAAGGACAAATTCGCACCATTGGCCAGGGTGGCATTGCCGGTGCCAATATCCCCGATGGTCAGCGAGGTCAGCGAACCAGCCAGCGAGAGGGAGGGTCCCGAGAAAAGCGCCGTTGCATTTGACCCTGTCAGCATCCCGATATCCAGGGATAAAACCCCGCTGACGTTCAGTGTGCTATTATTCACCACGTTCAATGTCCCGCTGTTGACGTTGAGGGTCATGTTCGTCGTGCTTGCATTCGTATTGCTGAAGGCGAGGGTGCCCCCGTTCACGAAGGTCGAACCGCTTTTGCCGAAATTTCCATTCAAGGTCAGCGTGCCATTGCCGGTTTTGACGAGGCTGCCGTTGCCGCTCATCCCGCCCGACCACGTGGCATCAAAACCATTGCTGTCCAGGGTGGTGGAGGTGCTGGCCGCGAACGTCGCATTGGCCGAGGTGGTGAAATTCGCGTTGTTCACTTGCAGCGTGCCCCCCGCGAGGTTCACCGTGGCGTTACCCGCCCCGGCCAGGATGCCGTTGGCGCCGCCGATTTTCAGCATCCCGCCTGCGTTGAGGTTGAGTGTCCCGTTGGAGCCTCCCGCCGCGGCCAGTGTGAGGTTGTTGCCAAAAATGGAGACGATGCCGCCATTTGCGATCGTCACCGTGGCGTTGCCCGCATTGCCGATGACCAAGCTGCCGGTTTGGTTGGAAAAATTCCCAATATTCCAGGCTGAGTTCGCTCCCGATACCAGGACGGAGGCATTGCCCGTCAAATTGCCGGTGGTGGAATTGCCCAGCACCACATTCACGTTGCCGCCATCGGCACCGAGGCTGTTGACCACGCCGCCGTTGGCAATGGTGAGGCTGTTGTTGTAGTATTGGCCAAGGCTGGTGAAGCCTTGCACGGTGAGCACGGAGATAGCATCCGTCACCGTGATGGTCGTGCCATTATAACCATTCTCCGTCAGATTCCCGCCCACCGTTATATTGCCGCCATTGGCCACGGTCACATTCCCGCCGCCCACCATGTTGCCGGTGACGTCCAGGTGCGACGTCGTTCCATTTACCGTGATGTTGCCATTCTGGCCGGTGGGGCTGAAGTTCGTGGTTAGTTGTCCGTAATACAGTGCTGCGGCGGTCACACTCCCGCCGTTGGTGATGGTCAGGCTGCCGTTGCCCCCGCTGGCCGAGATGCCAGGCAGCACGGCGAAGCCCACCGCGCCCACGGTCAGGATGTTGGTGTTGTTCCATATCGAATTGGCCCCGGTGACGGTGACATTCCCGCCAGCCGTGGAATTAAGGCCCACCACGCCGATCGTGTCAGTCACCGTCGCTCCATTGGAAATGGTCAGGCTTCCCGTGCCGTTGCCGCCGACGATTAATGCCGCGGCCATGGTCCATTGCGAACCAGCTCCCGTCACCGTTCCGGTGCCGGTGGAACCATTGCCAGCACCCAGGCTGAGGCTGGTGGTGTTGGAGGCCAAATCAGCCGCCGTGATGTTAACCATTCCGCCGTTGCTGGTGGTCAGGCTGCCGGTGCCGTTCGCACCCACCACCACCAAGTTTGCCACCAGCCAGGTGGAGTTCGTGCCCGTCACTGTCACGCTGCCATTGGCTCCCGCCGATTGGCCCACGACACCCTGGCTGCCGGAGATTAGCGCGCCGTTGGCTACGGTGACTGAGGCCGTGCCGTTGGTGCCGGCGGTCAAAAGGTTCGGGTTGCCGGTGCCCCCCACATAATTCAGCTTCGTGCCGGTGTCCGTCACCGTGACAGTGCCATTGCCGCTGGCCAGGCTGCCCACATCGACATTGCTGACGGTTACATTGGCGCCGTTGGCGATTGTCAGGTTGCCTTTTCCGTCGTACCCCACCGTCAATCCGGTGGTGGAGGCTTCGGTGGACTGAATCTTCGTGGTGGTTCCCGTGACCAGCGCCGTGCTGTTGGTGGCGGAGGCCGCGCCAATCGTGAAGCCGCGCAGGGTCAGGTTGCCGCCATTTTGGACGACCAGGCTTCCATTGCCGACGGTCAGGCTGGGCACTTGACTTGCAAAGGAAGTTCCCGTGGCCCCATTGAGCACCAAGGTTCCCGCGCTCACCGTGGTGGAGCCTTGATAGCCCAAAACACCCGACAGCGTGAGGGTGCCGGTACCGACCTTGGTCAAGGTGCTAAAATTGGCCCCGGCCTGGTTGTCCGATAAATTGCCGCTGTACGTCGTGGGGGCATTGTTGGCGCCCACGGTCAGGTTGACGGTGATGTTCGTCGCTGTGGAGAGCGCGATGTCTTTGTTGCCGCTCAATCCGCCCAAGGTGGCATTGGTAAGAGTGCCCAAACTCAAGGTGCCGTCGCCGACATTATAATTCAGCGTGCTGTTTTGCAGTGCCCCGGCGTTGGCCAGCAAAAGCGTCCCGGTGCTGATGGTGGTGTTGCCGGTGTAGGTATTCGTGGTGTTGAGGGTTAAGGTGCCCGCCCCGGCTTTGATAAGGCCGCCGCTGCCGCTCAATTGGCCCGACCATGTGCCGTTCAAGCCATTGGTGTTGAAGGTTGAGGCCGTGCCATTCAGCAGCGCGACTGGCAGATTGGTGGTCAAATCAGATCCGACTACTGCCAGGGTGCCGCTAGTCGAGGTTATGGAATAGCTGCCGGCACCGGCCGAGAATCCATTGGTGCCTCCCGAGGCCAACGTGCCATTATTAAGGGCTAGCATTACGTGGCTTCCCGCGTTTTGGGCCAGAGTTACGCCTCCCAGGGCGCTGACGCTACCTCCATTGGAAATCGTGATGCTCACAATGCTTTGGCTGCCTAATGCGATGGTGCCATTTGCTTGGAGGCTGGCACTGCCATTCAGAATCGCACTCCCATTTAATGTGATATTGCCAGCCTGGATGCTCAAATTAGCCGTGTTTGTGATTAGGCCACTAACAATCACATTCCCGCTGGTTTGCACCAGGGTGTTGAAGTGTGTTTCCAGCCCGCCCATAAATGAAATGGTGCCATTTTGAAGGCTGGCAATTCGTGTGGTGGGTTGGGTTTGGATGTTAAAGGGCAGACCTTGGGTTTCGACGAGACTTTTATAATATTGATCTCCTTGGGTGATCACATTGCCGTAGAACAAATTTTCCCCGCCACCATTGATGGTCAGGCTGGCCAATGGGGTAACATAACCGATAGCTCCCTGAGAGGTGAAATTTGACGGAAGATTGACGGTCAATGCATAATTGCCGTCAATACCCAGGTCGGTGGCATTGGGGTCGTTGCCCAAAACATCCCGCCAGGAGGAAATCAAATCAATATTGCCGCCAGAAGTGATGGTTGTATTGGCGTTTAGCCTGATGGTGCTTTGTGACACAATCGGACCGGTGGCGTTGATGCTGCCGCCATTGTTGATGGATATGTTGCCGCCACTGTTTATATAGAGGTCGCTCGTATTCACCGTGGAGTTAATTGCAATAACGGAGGTGATAGCTCCGGTCGCCATGATTTGTGCGCCCGTGCCCATTGTCAGGGGAGCATTGATGAATAAATTGTTCCTGCCGTTCAGCTGTCCCCCATTGCCAAAGGTGGCGGGTGCATTAACTGTTAGATTCTCCTGGGAGTTAATCACTATTCCGTTTGCAACAGACAAGCTTCCGTTGAAAAACAAATTATGCTGAATAGAAACATTGCTATTGATAATCACTTGGCCTGACGTGGCGAGGGTCAGGTTGTCGGCAATTGAGTTTAGCTGGCTGTTAAATGTGAGGTTTCCGCCATTTAGCGCAGTCAAGGTGTAGTTGCCATGGCCAAATTGCACGGTGCCATTGTAGGTTTGGCCGGCCATGCCTGAGGTGGTGACCGTCAAATTCAAACTGTCAAAATTTGTCTTTCCGTTAAAAATCAGACTGTTGGCGGCAATCGGGGCGTTTATTCCTATATTACCCGTGTTGGCGGAGGCAGTCAGGGTGCCATTCAGGGAGAGGGTTTGGTTGACAAAGACAAAATTGCCCCCGCTTAGCCCTAGGTTTCCACTGCCAAAATTACTCAGACTTGCATTCAAGGTTAGGTTGGCTGAGGCATTGAGAAGCAGATCATTAGTGGTATTGTAAACGCCGGAATGGGCTTGGGCATTTGGTGACTGTGAAATAGTTATGTCGCCAGCTGTAGTATTGGCGAAAACATTTCCTGAATTCAGACTATTCAGGAGGGTGGTCCAAGTTAAGTTGGAAGTGCCTGTGGCATTGGGCGAATAGGGAGAACCCACAGTCCCATTTCCGCTAACCTGAAAATTACTCGTGTTGTCATTGATGGTCAGGTTGGCTTGAGCACGCACTTGCGGAGCGATGAACAGCATCAAAACCAAACCGCCCAAGCAGGCGGAAAAAACGAAGCGCAGGGTGGGGTGGTGGCCAAAATTCATGGGCGGGGAAAGATGCTGAAAAAGGATAACTATTACTTATGCTGAAGGATAACCACTATTACAGGGCTCTTCTCGACGGTTGTCAAAACGATTGGATGATGAGGTTGTGAATATTCAAATCTGTAACAACTTCACTGCCAGCAACTAGGTCACCCAAGCCCCGTCCGGTTAAGGGCTTGCCTTTTCCCGCCAGCCTGATTTCTTTGACCGTTTTGACCCATCCCATCATGACCATGCTCGTTGATTTGGCCGACCTTCCGGCTCAGGCCCTGCCCATGCACTTCCTGGCCCAGACCGGCACCCCCGCCATCGCCCCCGCACCGGCGGGCACGGATGCCGCCCCCCAGCCTGGTGCTTTGCAGACCTTCATTCCCTTTTTGATGATTGCCGGTGTGTTCCTCCTCATCATGGCCCCCCAGATGAAGCGCAACAAGGAGCACAAAAAACTCATCAACAGCCTCGAGCCTGGTGCCGAGGTCCTGACCACCGGCGGCGTCTTTGGCGTTGTCACCGCGGTCAAGCCCGACCGTTTTGTCGTCGAAATCGCCAAGGGCGTGCGCATCGAAGTCAACCGCGCCAACGTCGAGGCGCGCGTTTCCCCCGCCCCCGCCACCACCGACGATAACAAAGACAAAAAGCTTTAAAGCTGCCCCCCTATGAAAAGCGGTATCATCTGGAAAATAGCCTTCTCGCTCCTCCTCCTCGGCTGGTCCCTTTGGAACCTCTGGCCGCTGTCCGACACCCCTTTTGACCAGTACCTCGTTGGCCGCGCCACCGCGCACCAGTCCGAGCTCAAGGTCATCGTCGGCCATGCGGAGGAACTCCACCAGCAGGCCATCAAGATGGCCGAAGAGGTCAAGCAGCAGCAGGCCACCCTCAAGGACGCCTATTTGCCGGATACGGAGAAGAATGAGTTCATCCAGCGCCACCGCACGTTCTTCCTTTCTTTCCAAAGCTATTGCGAAGACAACGGCCTGGCCAAGGGCGACAAGGCCCCCATCGACCTCTGGACGACGTTTTACCCAAGCCTCAATGCCGGCGACACCAAGAACATCGTCCGCCGCAATGCCGCCATTCTCAATTCACTTCTCAACCACAGCAAGGGCCGCATCAAATACGGCCTCGACCTGAAGGGCGGCCTCGGCGTCACGCTCTCCCTCAGCGACGCCTCCCTCAACGGTGCCACGAGCGATGTGCGCCAGAAGAGCCTCGATAAGGCCATTGAGATGATTGACAAGCGCATCAACGGCATGGGTGTCGCCGAGACCATGGTCCGCCCCATGGGCGACAATTCCGTGGAGATTCAAATCCCCGGTGACCCGCTCAAGGACAACCCGGACGCCATCGATGTCATTAAGAAACCCGCCAAGCTGGAGTTCCGCGTCGCCAGCGGTCCGTTGCCCAGCGTTCCCAGCGCCGACGAAGTGCCCCTCGGTATGCACGTGATGAATTGGGTGCACGAGAATCACGACACTGGCGAGATCATCGAAACTCCCTTCCTCGTTTCCGACGTCGTGGCAGCCCCCGGCAACATCGTCAGCAGCGCCCACCCGTATAGCGACCCGACCAACGGCCGCCCGATGGTGACCATGAGCTTCAACGCCGAAGGCGCCAAGCTCATGGAGGCCCTGACCAGCAAGCTCGTCGTCAACCATGACCCCATGGCCATCGTGCTCGACGGCCGCCTCGTCTCCGCCCCGGCGGTGCAGGGCGTCATCAGTTCGCAAGGCCAGATCACGGGTGAATTTACCGTCAAGGAAGTGCTCGACCTTTCCAATGATTTGAACAACCCGCTCGATAAGGAGATGAAGGTTGATGAAATCAACGAAGTCGGCCCCACGCTCGCTTCCGAAGCCCGTCTGAGCTCCATCAAGGCCGGTCTCTTGGGTACCGCCCTGGTCGTCGTCTTCATGGTCGGCATTTACTCGCTTGCCGGTTTCCTCTCGGTGGTGACGCTCATCCTCAACGTCGGCATGATCCTCGGCGTGCAGGCCAGCATTGGCGCCACGCTCACCCTGCCTGGCGTTGCGGCCCTCGTGCTCACCATCGGCATGGCGGTGGACGCCAACATCCTGATTTACGAGCGCATGCGCGAAGAAAAGGATCGCGGTAAAAACCTCTTCAACGCCCTCGAAGCCGGCCACGACCGCGCTTTGGCGTCGATTCTCGACTCGCACGTCACCTCCATCATCACCGCCATCATCCTCATCTGGCTGGGCACCGGCCCCATCAAGGGCTTCGGCGTCATCCTGGCCATCGGTCTGGCGGCCAATCTCTTCTGCGTGCTGGTGTTCAACCATGCTTTGCTGGAGTTGGTGACGAGCAAGAACTGGCTCACCGACATCAAATTCCGCCGCCTCATCCCCGAGGTCAACCTGCCGTTCTTCAGCTATCGCAAGATCGCCATCGGCAGTTCCATCGCCGTCATGCTCATCGGCCTCGGCGCCATCGCCTACCGCGGGCAGAACGCCTTTGGCACCGACTTCCGCGGTGGCGACGAGGTCAGCGTGCACTTCGTCCAGCAAATCTCGCAGAACGAAATCGACAGCGCGGCCAAGGACCTCAAGATCAGCGAAGTCACTTCCAGCTATCAGACGGAGTTGGGCTCCGGCGTGCAGACGCTGAAGATTCAGACGGAAACCGGCCAAGGCAAGAACCTCCTCACCGCCCTCAGCCAGAAGTTCCCGGGCCGCATCACCGCCCAGCAGGTCAAGGATGCCAACGTGGTGCAGATTGGCGCCACCGTGAGCGAGAACCTCAAGTGGAACGCTTTGCTCGCCGTGGCGCTTTCGTTGCTTGGCGTGATGGTCTATGTCGCCTTCCGCTTTGAGGTCGGCTACGCCATTGGCGCCATCGTCGCCACCTTGCACGACATCATCATCACCGTGGGCATTTATATCTTGCTCGGCGGCCAGTTCACCGCGCCCATGGTGGCCGCGGTGCTCATGATCATCGGCTACTCCCTCAACGACACTGTCATCGTCTTCGACCGCGTGCGTGAAGAGTTGAAGCTCAACCCGCACCTCAAACTCGTGCAGGTGCTTGACCTCGCCGTCAACCGCACCTTCGCCCGCACGACGATGACCAGCATGACCACCTTCCTGGCCGCGTGCTCGCTCTTTGTCTTCGGCACAGGCGTGGTGCACGACTTTGCGCTCGTGTTCATGATCGGCATCGCCACCGGCACGGCCTCCTCCATCTTCATCGCCAACCCGGTGTTCTGCTGGTGGCATAAGGGTGACCGCCACCACGTCGAAGCCCGCGAGTTTGCCCCCAAGTATGAGTGGGACAGCTCCACCCGTGGCGCGTCCGGCGAGTAATCCCCTTGTTGAACGGGGTTCTGGATAGCTTTCCCGCAATTGCCGCACTTGTGGCTTTGACGCTGCGGGATGACTGTGGCAGACTTTAGCCCCGTGACCCGCTGGAACTGCCCAACCCCCTCCGCCGCCGTTGCCACCGCCTTGGCTGAGGCGTTGGAACTCAGTCCCATCCTCGGCAGCTTGCTCGCCAATCGGGGTTTGCAGGAGCCAGCCTTGGCCGAGCTTTTCGTCCGCCCACGCCTCGCCACGTTGGAAGACCCCTTCCGCATTCAGAACCTGGAGGCGGCTGCGCGCTTGCTGGATGAAACGATCGCTGCCGGGCGCGAGATCGCCATCTTTGGCGATTATGATGTCGATGGCGTCACCAGCACCACGTTGCTCGTCAATGTCCTGCGCGAGTTTGGCGCCGACCCGCGTTTTGCCGTACCCAAGCGGCTCGAGGAGGGCTACGGTCTGTCCCGCGCCGCCATTGAGCGCGTGCTCGCCGACGGCGTGCCCAGCCTGTTTATCGCGCTCGATTGCGGCACCAATGCGATTGAGGAAGTCGCCCTCCTGCGTGAGCGCGGTTGCCAGGTCATCATCGTGGACCACCACCGCTCCAAGGCCGGTACGCCGCAGGACTGTGTTCTCGTCAACCCCCATGTGAACACCCAGCCCGGCGCGCCCTGGACCCAGCTTTGCACCGTCGGCCTCGTCTTCAAGCTTGCGCATGGTTTGGTCAAGCTGCGCCGCGCCGCGGGTGACGCCCGGGCCGTGGCCCTCAAGCTCGCGGATGCGCTCGACCTCGTCGCCCTCGGCACCATTGCCGACCTCGTGCCGCTCGAGGGTGAGAATCGCATTCTCGCGCGCCAGGGGATGCGCACCCTGGAGCGTTGCACCCGCCCGGGCTTGCGCGCGCTCTTTGCCGTCAGCGGCCTCCAGCCGGGCCAGTCCTTGGCCGCCTCCGATATTTCCTACCGCCTCGGCCCGCGGATCAACGCTTCGGGTCGCCTGGCCGACGCCGCCTTGCCCGTTGAGCTTTTGCTCTCTGGCGACATGGAGTCCTGCCGCCGTGTCGCCGTCACGCTCGACACGCTCAACCGCGAGCGCCAGGCCATCGAACGCCAGGTGACAGCCGAGGCCGAGCGCCTCGTCGAGGAAACCCAGCGCGACGCCCCGGCCCTCGTGGTGTATGGCGAGACTTGGCACCCCGGCGTTGTCGGCATCGTGGCGGGCAAGCTCTGCCGCCAGTACGCGCGTCCCTGTATTGTCCTGGGCCGGGAAGGTGCGCTGGCCAAGGGCTCCGGGCGCAGCATCCCCGGGCTCAATTTGGTCGAGGTGCTCCAACCTTGCGCCGGTTTTCTGGCCCACTGGGGCGGCCATCCCATGGCCGTGGGCATCTCGCTCGACACCACCCGCCTCGCGGAATTTCACACCGCCTTTTCCGAATCCGTGCGCGTCAGCCGGGCCACGCTCGTCGAGGGCTCGGGCCAGCTCGAGCTCGCCGCCTGGCTGGAACCCGCCGATTTGCAGGAGGATTTGCTGCGTGAGCTGGAGCTCCTGCACCCCTTTGGCGAGGGCAACCCGGAGCCCGTGTTTGGCATTCGCGGCGTGCGGCTCACCCAGCCGGAAGTTTTTAGCACCGACAGTTACCGCTGCTGGGTGCCCAATGGCAGCGGGCGCGTCGCCGCCGTCGCCTGGAAGAAGGCCGCGAATTTACCCCCGGGGCAAACCCCGCTCGACCTCGCCGCCAAGTTCTCCTGGAATGTCTGGAACGGCCGCCAATACCCGCAGCTGGAAATACTCGACTGGCGCCGCGCGGAGTGATTCGGGAAGGATTAAAGCACCGGCGGCGGGCCGTCCCCTTGATACTGCGCGCTCCCAAACCCGAGCATGGGGAAAAAGATAAAGGGCAGGAAAACCAGACCAAGCGCATAGCCGGTGCCCTTGCCGAATTTTTCGGCCAAACCTTGGAAGAGCAGAGCGCCGACGACAATATTAGCCAGTGGAACTATACAAAAAATCAACCACCAGCCGGGTTTGCCCGCAGCCTTAAGTAGGTAGAGCACATTCACAAAGGGAATAATGGCGGCCCATCCAGGTTGCCCGGCTTTGGCCAGTACTTTCCACGTTCCTGCTAATATTAAGATTGTTACGGTGACATAGACGAGGAAAAGTACCACTAAAACACTATAAGCAAGTGTGTCGCTGGTATTATCAGGCATGGCGGATCCTCCGGTTGGGGGTTAAGGGTACAAAATGATTTCGCGCTGTCCGCCCCCGCCAGTCAAGCTGCGAATCAGGCCCCACCGGTGCCGGTCAATTCCGGCGCCTGCAGCGCGCGGGGTTGCTTCTCGATCGGCTCCGCGGAGGGGATTTCAGCGGAACCGGCGGATTCCAGGGCCGTGAACTTGCGGGCGGTGACGAGCACGCGCGTTTCCAGCGAGTTCACCGTCTTGTTGTAAGATTCCACGGCTTTATCCAGCCGCGCGCCCACCTCGGCAAAATAGCCACCCATCGTGGCGAGGCGTTCGTGCAGCTCGCGGCCAAGCTCGCTGATGTGCGCGGCGTTGACGGCCAGCGCCTCCTGCCGCCAGCCGTAGGCCACGGCCTTGAGCAGTGCGATGAGCGTCGTCGGCGTCGCGAGGATGACGCGCTCGGCCACGCCGCCTTCGATAAGCGCCGGGTCCTGCTCCAGTGCCGCGCTGAAAAAGGTTTCCCCCGGCAGAAAGAGCACCACAAACTCCGGCGCGGGCTGGAACTGTTCCCAATAGCGTTTTTGCCCCAATTGGCGCAGGTGGTCGCGGATCTGCTGGGCGTGCGCCTTCAGCTTCTGTTGCCGCGTGTTTTCATCCACCGCTTCCAGCGCCTCCAAGTAGGCGGATAGCGGGGCCTTGGCGTCCACCACGATGTTCTTGCCCCCGGGGAGCTTGATAACCACGTCCGGCCGCTGACGGCCGTCCTCGGTCGTCACGCTGGCCTGCTCCCTGAAGTCACAATGGTCAATCATCCCGGCCAGCTCCACCACGCGGCGCAGTTGGATTTCGCCCCAGCGTCCGCGCACGTGCGGCGCGCGCAGGGCTTTGACGAGGTTGCCCGTCTCCGTCTTCAGCGCCGTCTGCGAATCCGCCAACCCTTGCACCTGCGTGCGGAGCGCCTCATAGGCGCCCACGCGGGCTTTTTCGAGTTCATTGAGTTTGGCGTCAAATTTGCCCAGGGTTTCCTTCACTGGTGCCACCATCTGGTCAATGGCCTGCTGGCGTTTTTCGAGGTCGCCCTTGGCCCGCTCCTCGAAGGATTTGAGGGCCTCCTTGGCCAGGGTGAGGAATTGCTGGTTGTTCGCGCTCAGCGCCTTGGCCGAGAGGGAGTCAAACGCCTCGCGCAGTTGTTTCTCCGCATTCTGGACGACGGCCAGTTTTTCCGCCGCGGCTTCCCGCTCTTTTTCCAGGGCGGTTTCCAGCGAGGCCACCAGGCCCGCCCGCGCGGCTTGGGCATCGCGCTCCCCTTTCAGCTCGTTGGCACGCTGCTCCAGGTTCTTGGCGCGTTCCTGCAATTCGGCAATCTGGCCGGCCTGGCGCCCGCGCAGCCACAACGCCGCGACGATGGCGCCGAGGATGCCGCCGAGCACAAGAAAGCCGATTTCTGCCATGCTGCCACGCTATGCGGTGCTGCCGGTGAAGAAAAGCCCGGATTGTGCCCGGGTTGTTTCCCGCTTGCGCAAAGCATTTCCTCGCGCACTATTTATTACTCCCATGCCCCCCAAATACCATACCCTGCTGTCCATCACCCTTGGACTGATGATTGCCACTTCCGCGTCCGCCCAGCCGGCCGCGCCCGCTGCGGATACCGCCGCGCCTGCCTCCTCCGCCTCCCCGGCGGCTGCTTCTGCCAGTGCTTCCGCGAGTGCTCCGGCGGCGTCCGGCACAGGCCGTCGCGGTGGCCGTGGCACCGGTGGCGGTGGCTCGGGTCGTGGCACCGGCGCGGCGGCGCCCGCACCTGCGGCTCCTCCCGCTGCCTGGGACCGTCCGGCGGATGGTCCGGCCATGTTCAGCGATGATTTTGAATCCGGCGCCATCAACCCCAAGGTCTGGGTCACCCGCGTCGCGGGGGCTGCCACCGCCACGGTGGAGCAGGATGACGTCGCCCATGGCAAGAACGCCCTCCATATCCATTATCCGGCGGGCACCCGCACCAACTCCTGGGGCTTCATCGGCCTCACCGTGCCGGAGCCATTGCGCAACCATCTCTACGGCCGCGTTTATATGAAGATCAAGGGTATCCCCGCCACTCACAGCGTCTATTTGCTGGCAGGCTCCGTGGGTTTCCCCATTGCGGACTTCCTCGAAATCGGCACCGACCGGGGCCTTTTCCAGCCTTCCTTCCAATTGAATGCACCGACCGCCGACCGCGCCCGCAGCGAAACGACCAAGCAGGTCGGCAATTACCCGATGGACAAGTGGTTCTGCCTCGAGTGGGAGTTCATCGAAAAGCCCGGCCGCATTGTTATCTGGGTGGACGGCAAGTTGACCGTGAACCAGCCCATCAGCCATCGCATCATGTATCCGGATGGTGGCCTTACTGGCGGTTTCTTTGAAATGGACATGGGCTTTCGCACCTGGGCCAACCCGGCTCCCAACGACATCGACATCTATTACGACGACTTGGCCTACAGCGACAAGCCCATCGGCCAGTTGGCGCCCGTGGCGGCTAAACCCGCCTCTTCCGACGCCAAACCCACACCGGCCGCCCCGTAAAGGGGCTCCGGTGGGCTAGGATCATTTCTTTATGCACTCACCCACGCGTTTCACCTTTGAAGTCGATCCGGATAAAAAGACCATCTGTGTTGTGACCGCCTATGGCGGTGCGGTAATCTTTAGCGAGGCGGACGGCTCCGTCACGCTGGTGGATGCTTCTCGTGGCCAGCAAGTCAAGCTGTCCGCCGGCGGCATCGCCATCACCACCGAGGGAGATTTGACCATCCAGGCTAAAGGGAGCATTACCCTGAGCGGCCTCAATGTATCGCTCCAGGCTGCGGTGGCTGCCAAAGTCTCCGGCAATGCTTCTGCTGAACTCAGTGCGGCAGGCCAGACTACGGTCAAGGGTGCCTTGGTGATGATTAACTGAATGCTGTCATGCCACCCGCTGCCCGTTTGACGGATATGCATACGTGCCCAGGCGTTACGCCGGGGTTGCCGCCGATTCCCCATGTGGGCGGCCCGGTGATAGGACCCGGCTGTCCCACGGTTTTGATTGGCAAGTTACCAGCAGCAGTCGTCGGGGATAGGCTGGTTTGCGTAGGTCCGCCGGACACCATTGTGCAGGGCTCATCCACGGTCATGATTGGCGGCAAGCCGGCCGCTAGGATCGGCGACACCACTGCCCATGGCGGCAGTATTGTCATGGGTGTGCCAACGGTGATGATTGGCGGCTAACCGGTTTTACAGCCCGTCGATCTGCCGGCTCAGTTCGGCAATGAGCTCGTCTTCGCTCACGCGCACCTGCTTGGTCGTGTCGCGGTCGCGCAGGGTCACCGTGCCGTCCTTCTCAATCGTGTCAAAGTCCACGGTGACGCAGAAAGGCGTGCCGATCTCGTCCATGCGGCGGTAGCGGCGGCCAATCGCGCCACCGGTGTCCCAGAACACGTTCCAGCGGCGCTTGAGCTTCTTGTACAGGGCTTCGGCGCGGGCCAGCAGCTCCGGCTTGTTCTTCACCAGCGGGAACACGCCGCACTTGATGGGCGCCAGGCGCGGGTGCAGGCGCAGGGCCGTGCGCTTCTCGCCGTCCACCTCGTCCTCGTAATACGCGCTGCACAGCACGGCGAGGAAGATGCGGTCCACGCCCACGGCGGGCTCGATGACGTGTGGGACAACTTTTGACTTCGAGGCTTCCTCAAAATAATCCAGCGCCTTGCCGGAGTGCTTGATGTGCTGCTGCAAATCGTAGTCGCCGCGGGCCGCGATGCCCCACAGCTCCTGCACGCCAAAGGGGTAGGCGAACATGATGTCCGTCGTGCCGCGCGAGTAGAATGCCAGCTTGGCCTTCGGGTGGTCGTATTCGGACAGGCGCGTAGCCGGCAGGCCGATGGAGATCAGCCAGTTCTTGCACCAGTCAATCCACGCGCGGTGCTCCTTCTGCCAGTCGGCGTCGGGGTGGATGAAGTATTCCATCTCCATCTGCTCGAACTCACGCGAGCGGAAGATGAAGTTGCGCGGCGTGATCTCGTTGCGGAACGAGCGGCCGATCTGCGCGATGCCGAAAGGCAGCTTCACGCGCGTGGTGTCCACCACGTTTTTGAAATTGAAGAACATACCCTGGGCCGTCTCCGGGCGCAGGTAGGCCACGCCGCTTTCGTCGCGCAGCGCGCCGACGTAGGTCTGGAACATCAGGTTGAAGTCGCGCGGTGGCGTGAGCGAGCCGGGCTTGCCCGTCGCGGGCGAGGGGATGAGCGCGTATTCGTCCGGCTTGGCGTTCGTGTAGTCCTGTAGTGCCACGGGCTCCAGCGCGCCTTGTTTGGCGAGCTTGCGCTTCATCTCGTTGGCCTTTTCATCGGCCTCGGCCTGCATCCCGGCGTCCTCCAGCACGGACACATAGCCAATTTTTTCCCCGGCCACGATGACGGGCCCGAAAAACAGCTGGTCGGCGCGGTAGCGTTGTTTCGACTCCTTGCAGTCCACCATCGGGTCGGAAAACCCGCCCACGTGGCCCGAGGCCTCCCACACCTTCGGGTGCGAGATGATGCTGGCGTCAATGCCCACGATGTCGTCGCGGCGGTGGACCATGTCTTCCCACCACGCGTTGCGGATGTTGCGGCGCAATTCCGAGCCCAGGGGGCCGTAGTCAAAAAAGCCATTCAGGCCGCCGTAAATTTCCGACGAGGGGAACACAAAGCCGCGCCGTTTGCACAGCGACACGAGCGCATCCATCGTCACATTGTTGGTCGCGAGCGGGGACACCGCCGCCTGGGTATCTTCAGCCATAAACCCAACAGCATCGGGCATTTAGGCACGCGGGTCAAGGCTGCGATGGGCGATGATCTGATGGGTTCGAGGGAGGGCCCGGCGTCCTCGCTGGGCCTAGCCATAAATGATCGTTTGGGTCTGGAACTTGCCAATGCATGGCCAATTGATTATTACTGTGTTTTAGTTAGCGGTCGTACCTCTCACCGACGATGCCTCCATTTTCCCACCGACTGGCTTTGGGTATGATTGTTTTTGCCACAGGCGGTGCTGTCGCGTTGGCTGCGGCAACTGGCACAGTTCCTTCCAAAAGCACCGCCACTCCCGCCAACGCCGCTGCCACGATTCCGGGCGCGAACGCCAATGGCAACCAAGTCTCCATCACCACCCAAGGCGACTACCGCATCGTCACCTCCAACGGCATCCCCAACCACACGATTGGTGCCTTTCCCAACGCGCACAATCCCAACAGTGTCGCGCCCCAGCAGCATTATTTCCGCATCCCGCTGCATCCGCAGGTCAATGTCGAGCCCACGCCGTTTGGGTTGGGGCGCTTCGGCGTGGCGCTCAACGGAGTGCCGTTCGAGTCTGCCGGCGCGGAGTATTGGAATGGCAACCCGGCCTCCGGCTGGCAATACGAGGTGATGGGCGGCAAGATCGACCTCGGGCTCGACTCCAGCAACGCCCATGTGCAGCCCAGCGGCTCGTATCACTACCACGGTCTGCCCGCGGGCCTCCTCGCCAAGCTCGGCGCCACGGGCACGCCCAAGATGATTCTCCTCGGTTACGCGGCGGATGGGTTTCCCATCTACAACCAATACGGTCATGCCGACCCCAAGGACGCCAAGAGCCCCCTTGTGAAGCTCAAGCCGAGCTTCGCGCTCAAGAAGGGCACGCGCCCCGGCAATCCCGGCGGCCTGTACGACGGCACTTTTACCCAAGACTACGAATACGTGGCCAAGTCCGGCGCGCTCGACGAATGCAATGGCCGCTTTGAAGTCACGCCGGAATATCCCGAGGGCATTTACCATTACACCTTGTCGGAAACCTTCCCTTATATGGCCCGCAATTTTCGGGGCACACCCGATGCCACCTTTGTGCCGCCCGGCCCGGGTGCTGGTCGTGGCGGGCCTGGACTGGCTCCCCGTGGTCCCGCTGGCCCTTACGGCCCGCCCCCGCCGCGCGGCGGCCCTCCTCCTCCGCCACCTCGTGGCGGCCCGCCGCCGTTTTGATTAATCAGCGCGAAGCGGATGTCTGCGTCTGTACGACTGACTTTGCCGACCAGAACCGCGGTGGCAAAAAGGCGAGCACGATGATGAGCGCCTGCGAGGCCCAGAAGGCCGTCAGCGCGTAGAAGGTGCCCTGCATGAAACCGTAGGTGTGCAGGCCGACGTTGAGCAGGTTCACGCCAAAGAGTGTCCACGAGGTGACGATGTTGCCGCCGACGGCCAGGGCCATCTGTGTGCGCTCGGACACCAGTTTGCCCCACCGCGCATGGAGGCACACCGCGCACCAGAGGACGATGAGCAGCGCGCCGTTTTCTTTCGGGTCCCAGCCCCAGAAACGGCCCCAGCTTTGGTCCGCCCAGATGCCGCCGAGCATCGTGCCCACGAAGCTGAACAGCGTTGCAAAACAGGTGATGCCGTACGTCAGCCGGCTGATTTCCCGGCCGCGCTCGGGCGTGAGTCCCTTGGAGAATGTGCGCGCCAGCAGATAGCCCGCGCCCAGCGCCCCGGCCACAAACATACCGCCGCAGCCGATGTTGATGGAGGTCACGTGCGTCCAGAGCCAGAAATTCGTCGCCAGCACCGCGCGGGGCAGCTCCAGGTCATCGCCATTGAACGGCAGGCTGTGCGCCACAATCAGCGTCGCAAAGCCGACGAACGCCGCCGCGGCCACGCCCACCGAGTTCTTGCGCCACAGCTCGATGATCAATCCCGCCACCACCGCGATCCAGCCGTTGAACAGCATCGCGGAGTACAAGCTCGTCACCACACCGAACCCGGTGAGGTACACGCGCGCAAAGAGACCCAGCGTCTGCAGCGCCACGGCGAACACCACCAGCCACACAGCCGCGCGGCGCAGCTCCGGCCCCCAGGCCACCCAGCTGATGCACGCGCACAAAAACGCCAGCACATACAAAAACGCGCCGCGGAAATACGGCTCCAGCCGGTTCATGAAGACTTCGAAACCAATTTTGTTGGCGGCAGCGGGCCCGGCGAGTTCCTGCTGTTGTGCCGCCACTGCCGCATTGAAGGCCACGGCATCATCCCGGCGCAGGGCCTCGCCCATTTCGGCGTAGTGGTAAAGGATGGGGCTGACGGTGTCCGTCTTCGACGCCAGTTGCGCGCCTTGGCCGATGTTCAGCCACTTCTCGTCCGCACTGGCGGCGGGAATCACGCCCACCACCGCAAAGTTGCCGAGGTTGCGGTACAGCTGCACCTGCATGGCAAAGGCGTTGAGTGCCGTTTCGTCCACCGGCCTGCCTTCGGCCTTGGCGTTGACGGCCGCCATGCCGGGCTTGAGCGAAGTCTGCCACTCCTTCAAGTCCTTGGCAGGGGTGGTGCCGGGCGTCACAAAGCTCATCGTGATGCGCTGGAAGAGTTGGAGGTTGCCGCGCAGGCGCGCGACTTCGCTCTCAAACAGGCTCAGTGGCTCGCCCATTTGCGATTTTTTGTCGGCGGCGTCGGCGGCTTTCTCGATGTCGTCAAAATGCGCGGAGAGTTCCTCAAAGGAAAAACGCTGGCTGCCTTTTTGCTTTTCGCCGATGAGGCCCAGCACATCGTCGTTCACGATGCTGAAGACGGGCGCGCGTGCCGCCTGTTCCGGGCGGAAGGCGGTGTCGAGGAACCAGGGCAGGGCTTCCAGGGAAACTTTCTCCTCCGGGCTCCCGGGCTTGGGCACCAGCAGGCTTGTGCGGCCCGAGAACAGGCGCAGCGCGTTGCGCGCCACGCTGTCGATCGGCAGCACGCGCGTGCTGAACTGCACGGGGATTTTCCCAAATGCCGCGAGGTCATACCCCGCCGCCGGGCGCGGCGGCAGCAGCCCCGTCACCACAATCGCTGCGCCGACCAGGATGACCAGCAGCGAAACCAACTTGGCTGTGGACATTTTATTCATGGCGGGCGGGGGTGGGGGTTGCGCGGTCGCGCCGCAGATAGGTGGCAAGGCTGAGGATAAAGTGGACTGTCATGCCGACGCCCACCAGGGCCACCGCGATGTACGGCAGCAGCGCGCCGGGATTGCGCACGACTTGCAGCTTCGACGCCGTGTCGCCGGGCGAGAACGAGGCTTGGTAGAAGGTGAACCCGCCGTAGCGCAGCGGATGGTTCATATAGATGAGCACCGGCCGGTTCTCGCCCGTGGCGGGGTTGGTCAGGTGCGCCTGGCTCTCAAAGGTCTTGGGGATGTCCGTGCCGGGATAATTCGCATGGGTGAACACATCCAGCGTCAGCGTGTAGGGCAGGTAAACACGGCGCGGGCGCAACACCACTTCCCACTTGTGGCCGTCCACGGTGAAGGTCTGCGGCAGGTGGCTGCTGAAAATTGGCGGGATGGTGGAAAAGATCATCGTCATCACCCGTGGCTCAAACATTTCCGACACCAGCCAGCCACCTAGCGGCCCCTTGGGGGTTTCCAGGGAGATCACCGCACTCGGAAAGTTCGCCGTGTCCTGGTTGTAGTTATACGGCAGGTTTGCCACGCGCAGGTCGCGCACGCTGGCGATGCCTTGGTCCGCCGGTATCTCCGGCAGGTCGGGGAAGTTGGCCTTGGTGCCGACATCGCTGTTCGGGAAGTAGCCGAGTGTTTTGACGGTGAAGGGCAGCGCCGCGTCGCGGATGGTCTCCCCGGGCACCAGCCGCGAGACGGGGATGCTCACCACGGTGTCGGTTTTCCCGTCGGTATGGTCGATGAACACCAGGTCGTGGTCGTGGAAGGATTCGAGGTAGTTCGAATGCCCGTTCACATCGAGCCACATGAAGTACTCCTCCTGTAGGTAGGCCGTCAAAAACCCGCTGATGAGCAGCAGCACGATGCCGGTGTGGATGAGCACGATGCCGCATTTCTTCCAGGAGGCGCGGAAGTAGCGCAGGTGCGCGCACGCCAGGTTGATGAGCAGCAGCCCGCCGAGGAGAAAGCCGCCCGGCAGCGGGATCTTCAGCCATTGAAAATGCTCCGCTCCCGGCAGCGCCAGCGGGTACGTCCATACGCAGACCAACGATTCAAAAAAACGTTTCTGCACCTCAAACACACCCCACTGCGTCTGCTCCAGCGTTGAGCCAAAGACCAGCACCATGGACAGCGTCAGCAGCGCGACTGTCAGCCAGATGGAGGAAAGGAATTTGAACAGGGCGCGCATGGAAAAAGCAAAGTTAGTCCTGCCACTTCAGGCTTTCGAGGAACGCGCGGAAGTTCGCACGCTCGGCTTGGACGGGCGCCGCCGGCCCCGCCAGCAAGAGCGACCACACCTTGTCCGGCAGGAACACGAGCACGCCGTCGAGGCTCTGCCCGTTCGGGCCGTCGAGCGACACAAGCTGTGCCTTGCGCCCATCCAGGGTGATGTCTTTCACGTTCTCGCCAAGCTTGGCCTCGGTCAAATCCGTGGGCAGGCCGACGCGCCCGCGCCAGCGGTTCACATTGGCCAGCAGGCCGCCGAGGCTGCCTTGGAAAACGGTGACGGTGATTTCCGCCTGCTGGTCGGCGGCCGCGCCGGTCGGCGCGCGCCAGGCGCCCTTGCGTGTAGCCGTCATGGCCCCGGGTGCCCAGTCCGCCGGTATCGCCCATTTGGGCGCCGGGGTTGCCGCGGTAAATTCCGCCATGCCGGGTATCGCACCCATGCCGCCGGGTGCGGCCATCGGCGATGTCGCCGTGCCGCCACCAATGGCGGGGTGGCCTTCGGGCAGGGCCGGGCCATTTGCGGCCACCGGGGCGGATGTTTCCTTCGGCACCACTTCCACGCGGATGGCGTCGCTTTCCTTCGGCTTGCAGGCCGCCAACCCCAGCAGCATCGCAAGCATGGCCGCATACCGGACATCTTTACAAAGACGATGGCTGAAAAAACAGTTGGTCACGGCCAGAATGGAATAAGAGGGTGGGGTGGCTGCCAAGGGCGCAGCCTAGCGCATGGAATTCATTTTCCGAACACGAAAATGACGCCTCAAAATGAAATAAGGAAGCATATTGACCGTCATTCCGGCGAACCCTGCGTTCCGATTGCGAAATGCGCAACCCATTGATTATGAGCTAAATTTAAACAGCGTCACATCCCCGTCCTGAAAGACATAATCGCGCCCTTCCAGCCGGTATTTGCCCGCCTCGCGCGCCGCCACATACGAGCCGGCGGCAATCAGGTCCTTATAGGCCACCACTTCGGCCTTGATGAAGCCTTTTTCAAAATCAGTGTGGATGACGCCCGCGCATTGCGGCGCGGTCATGCCTTTGCGGAACGTCCAGGCCCGGGCTTCCTTTTCGCCTGCGGTGAAGTACGAGGCCAGGCCCAGCAGCGCATACGCCGCGCGGATAAGCTGCGAAACGCCGCTGTCTTTCACGCCCAGTTCGCGCAGGTAGTCTGCCGCTTCCGCCGGGGCCAGGTCGCCCAGTTCTTCCTCGATCTTCGCGCAGATGACACACGTGCCCGAGCCCAGGTGCTCTGACGCGTATTTCTTCACCTTGGCGACGTACGGGTTCTTGTCCGGCTCGGCCATGTCATTTTCTGCCACGTTGCAGGCAAAGAGCACCGGCTTGGAGGACAGCAGCCCGGCGTGCTGCATCAGGATTTTCTCATCGGCGTGCAGCTCCATCAGGTTCGCGGGCTTGCCCGTGCCCAGGTGCGCCACCACGCGCTCGAGGAACGCCACTTGGATGACGGCTTCCTTGTCGTGCCCCTTGGCTTTGGTCTGCGCCTTGTGCAGCTGCGCCTGCGCGCTTTCCAGGTCGGAGAGCATCAGCTCGGTGGAAATGATCTCGATGTCGCGCACGGGATCCACGCCGCCCATGGTGTGCACCACATCCGAGTCTTCAAAGCACCGTACCACGTGCACAATCGCCTGCACTTCGCGGATGTGGGACAGGAATTTGTTGCCCAGGCCCTCGCCCTTGCTTGCGCCGGCCACCAGCCCTGCGATGTCCACAAACTCCATCGCCGCCGGTATGAGGACGCTCGTCTTGGCAATCTTGGCCAGCGGTGCCAGGCGTTCATCCGGCACTTCGACGGCCCCGACATTCGGATCAATCGTGCAGAAGGGGTAGTTCGCCGCCTCCGCCTTGCGCGAGCGCGTCAACGCGTTGAACAGTGTGCTTTTGCCCACATTGGGCAGACCGACGATACCGGCTTGGAGCATGGGAGGGTGTGGTGGAAAAAGGAAAAACGAACATAGTGCCCCAACCCCCGCCTGACCGCCAGCCAAAAGAAAGGCACGCCACCCTCGCCACACCCAACTCCCCGCTTGCCAAGGGGGATGGGGCGGGGTAGGGATGGCAGTCTATGAGCGATACTTCCAAGCAGTCCTCCGTGCCCAAGGAATTCGCGGGCGTCACCGTCCTCGCCAAGGCCAACCTTTACTTCGATGGAGGGGTCTGCAGCCATACCCTCGTGTTTCCGGATGGCAGCAAGAAGACACTCGGCCTCATCCGCCCGGGCTCCTACCATTTCAACACCGACGCCCCGGAACGCATGGAAATTGTCGCCGGCTCCTGCCGCGTCCACCTCGACAACGAGAAGGCCACCGCCGACTACGCCGCGGGCACGGCTTTCAACGTCCCCGGCCGCTCCGGTTTCCAGATCGAGGTCGCCGGCGGTATCTGCGAATACATCTGCTCGTTTTTGAAATAGTTTATGCGCTGGCGGTGCACCTGCGCCTACGACGGGACGGACTTTCTCGGCTGGCAAAGCCAGAAGGGCGGCGGCACGGTGCAGGATTTTCTCGAGGCGCGCCTTGCGCAGATTTTCCAGAAACCCATCCGGGTCCACGGCAGCGGGCGCACCGACTCCGGTGTCCACGCCCGCGCGCAGGTTTTCCATTTTGAGGCCGACTGGGCGCACCCCGTGGCGCATCTGCACCGCGCCTTGCGCAGCGGCCTGCCCGCGGGCATTACCGTCAATTCTGTGCGCCGTGCCGCGCCGGATTTCCATGCCCGCTATTCCGCCGAGGGCAAGCGCTACCGCTATCGCCTTTACCGCGGCCATGCCGGTCCGTTCGAGTCCCGCTGGTGCTGGTCGTTTGGCGACCGCGCGCTCGACTTGGATAAAATGCGCGCCACGGCCAGGAAACTGCTCGGCAAACACGATTTCTCCGCCTTTTCCGGCCAGTATGAGGAAGGTGAAAACCCGGTGAAAGACCTGCGCCGTCTCGATATCCGGGTGCGTGGCCGCCGCATCGAGTTCGTCATCGAGGCCAGTGGCTTTCTCTATAAAATGGCGCGCGGGCTGGTTGGCGCGCTCGTCGCCGTGGGGCTGGGCAAGTTGGCGCCGGACGAGGTGACTAATCTGCTTAAAACCAAAAAACGCATCCAGGCCATCGCCACCGCCCCGGCTGAGGGACTGTGTCTGGAAAAAGTTTATTACTAAATGCGCGCCCTGCGAAATTCACCGCAAGAATCGGGTGGGTAAAGCAGACTTTTCGGCTAAAATACCCGCATGAACGATTACGAGCGCATCGCGCGGGTCATCCGCCATCTGGATAAACACCATGCTGAGCAACCCAGCCTCGGCGAGCTGGCGGGGGCGGCGGGCTTGGGCGAGTCGCATTTCCACCGGCTCTTCCACCGCTGGGCGGGCATCACCCCCAAGGACTTTGTGCAGTGCCTCACCGCGGAGCACGCCAAGCAGCGCTTGCGCGACTCCGCCAGCGTGCTCGATGCCGCGCTCGACACCGGCCTCTCCGGCCCCGGCCGGTTGCATGATTTGCTGGTGACCATCGAGGCTGCCACGCCCGGCGAATACAAAAGCGGCGGCGCGGGTGTCACCATCACCTGGGGGGTGGCGGATTCTCCTTTTGGCTGGTGTGGCTTGGGGTGGACGGAGCGCGGCATCTGCCATCTCGTGTTTTATGAATCGGAAAAGATCCCCGATTCCGCACCCGCCTTGCGCGAATACTGGCCCGCCGCCACCTTGGTGCGGGATGACCGCGAGACCCGCCGCCGTGCAGAACAGATTTTCAGCCACCGTGGCAGGAAATCCCCGCACTGGAAAACATTTGTGCGTGGCACGCCGTTTCAATTGCAGGTCTGGCGCGCCCTGGTGCGCATCCCGGAGGGCGCCGTGGCCAGCTATGGCGACATCGCCAAAAGGATCGCCAACCCCGCCGCCACCCGCGCCGTGGGCACGGCCTGCGGCGCCAATCCCGTGGCCTACCTGATTCCCTGCCACCGCGTCATCCGCGAGACGGGTGTCGTGCGCGGCTACCGCTGGGGCACGGAGCGCAAGCGCGCGCTCCTGGCCAGCGAATTCGCCTAGTGCGTCATGAAGTAATAGACCATGTTCACGGCCAGCGGATACGCGATTTTTTCCGAAAACAGGTGGAAATAGCTTTCGTTTTCACCTTCACGCTCCCACCCGTCGCTCACGTCGGAGTTGTTGATGACCAGCACGGAGATGTTCTTTTTGTCATCCAGCCACGCACGGAAGTGGACGTGCTCCCAGCCGTTTTGCCGCGGGTTGCTCGGTTTGGACAGCGGGTCGGCGGGGTCGTAGTCGTAATTGAGAAACTGCATGGTGGGTACCTGCAGTTTGTCCATCGGCCCCTTGAGGTCGAAGACGCAGTGAAAAATAGGGTGGTCGATGCCCAACTCCGTCCAACTGCGCCCGGGCAGCACGCGGCGCATCTCATTGGCAAAATTTGCAAAGGCGGCATCGCCCCACGTGTCGTTGATGAGGAGCGCCCCGCCGTTTTGCAGATAGTGGCGCAGCGCGGTGGTTTCCGCATCCGTCAGCCCCATGTTTTCCACGTGCTCCATGTAAATGAGCGGGTATTTGGGCAGGTCGGGATCCGTGAGTTTGAGTACCCGTGCGTCGGGATCGACTTTCAACGAGGTGTATTGGTGCAGGCGAAAGGAGACGTTGAGGTCCGCGTCCGGATAATCAATCACCCAGCCGCGCATTCCCCGGCCGCCATATCTGCCGCCGCCGGGCCCGCCGGTGAACATGCTGTTGTCGTAAATCGCGCCCACCAGCCGGTTGTGGAAAATCACCCGCGCAAACACAAAGGTGTCTTTTTTGAAGCCGGGATTGTTTGTCCATGTGGGCAGGTCCACGCTGTGGCCCGCGGTCTCGCGCGCGGTTTTGACGGTGTCTTCATTCACAAACCCATTATTGCCCTCCAATCGCACCACATTGCCCGTGGCTGCCCCCGGCGCGCCGCCCGGGTCGCCAAAGCCGCCGCCGCGTCCTCCCCGCCGCCCGCCATACCCACCGCCAAAGGGTGGTTGCGCCGCCAGCCAGCCGGTCACCAGAATGGCCAGGACCGCCAGCAGGGTAACTTTGCGAGGGTAGGGCATGGGGACACGGGCATACTGGCCACCCGCGGGAAGAAGGGTAATCCTTCCTTATAACACCAGGCAAGGGCGGAGGGTTTCCCTTGACGCCCGGCGGTTCCGTTTTTTAGAGTATCCCTTCCCTTTTTGGTTAATTGCCTGATGGTGTAACGGTAGCACAGCAGACTCTGACTCTGTTTGTCTAGGTTCGAATCCTAGTCGGGCAACCACTTTTTGAACAGCGCCACCTTTGCGGGCGCTCTTGGAGGTGTGTTTCGCTTATTCCCTGGCCTGTCCCTGCCACCAAGTAGCAAAACCCGCGGCGGCCAGCCCGGCCAAGAGGGCCGATCCCCACGGCAGCTTTCTTTTCCCGCCTTTTGGGCTTGGGCTTCGCGTAAAAAGGCGGCTCACCACCATGCGCAGGACACCGCCCAGGGGCCCCACTTTGGCCGTGGCCCGGCCGATTAAAGTCTCGGCCGCCTCGCGCCACAGTTCCCCGCTGCGCACACTGGCCGCCAGGCCCGCTGCGTGCAGGCGCAGGCCTTCGCGCTGGTCGTCGGCCATCCGCTCCAACTCATTAATGCGGCGTTGGCGCAAATACGCGGGCTGGTTGAATTCCGGATTCATCGGGAAATTTCGGCCATGGTGTGATGCGGTTCGCGGATTTCCGGCGGGCGTTGTTGCCATCAAGGCTGGGAAACCCTCAGAAACCCTCAGTCTCCTTCAGTTCCCCTCGGGAAACCGCCGCCGCCGCCCCGTCCACACACGGTCGGGCGACTTGAGAACATTTCGCACCAAAACGCCATTGTTGCCAAAGGATTGAGAAGATTTTCATTGGGTCGGAGGTTATTATGCAGCCGCGCTGCAGGCGGCCTGCCTATCGCTTAAAATGGTTGTTCCGGCTCGCCATCGCCCCCAGGCGCTGGCGGCGTGTAGGATGCCTCACAGAACGCGTCCCCGGCCTCCTGGGCGATGTCCTCAGACGATGACGGTGGCATGTAGATAATCCCCGTCGCGGCCACCGTAGCGGGCTTCGGTTGGTTCTGGGCGCGTTCCCGCTCCGGCCACTGCCGGGCGGGGTCCTTATATTTGGCAGTGCGGGTCAACGCCGCGATAATTTTACGCCAGTCCTCACCCTCGTGGCAGTAGATCAGGCGCTTGCCACAGGCCCGCTGGGCGACCCCGTCCAGGTAGGCGTCAAATTCGTGGGGCATCTTGCCAATCTCGCCCATGAGCTGGTCCGCTACATACCGCCCCTTGATTTCCGGCTGCTGCTGCGCCTTCATCTGGGGCTTTAGGTTGCCCGGCTCGCTGATCGCCGCACAGGCAGCAAAAAACTTCGTCAGCTCGTCACCCTCACCCCGCCAGGTTAAATCACAATGGCTTTTCGGCTCTCCGGCCTGGGCATGGCTGGCCGGGTACACCGCACCGATTTGCCGATGCAGTTCCTTCCTCGCCGCGTCGGCCTTGGCTGGTGGGAGGCCGCGATCACGTAGCACCTTGCGCACCGCGCCCCAAGCCCGCCAGTATTGCCTGTCTTGCTTGATCGTCATAGCTGGATACCCAGGAGGTCCAGGGCGGCTTTGAGTTTGTCAAAATCGGCGATGCTTTTGCGCCAGATTCGCCCGCCTTCGGCATCCGTTTTGTATTCGACGACCACAAACAGCGCCCATCCGTCCGCGCGCTCGCTCGCGCTGATCGTAATGCTGTGGCGCGGGTCCAGCAGATGCTTCTCTGCCAGAGCCAAGACCTCCGATGGTGCGCCATTAGCCATGTCGCGTGGTCCGGTCGATGCGCGCCATGCACTCCGCCGCCTTCGTTTGGCGCGCCAGCAAGGGCAGTTTCTTGAGGTTGTGGACGACAGACAGCATCAGCTCGTCGATGGCCGTTTCCGTGCCTTCGACAGGTTTGCCGTGCGTGCGCTTGGCGTCCTTCTTGAGTTGGGTAGCAGTCATAAAATTAACGCGGCAATGAATTGTGTTCGACACCGTCAAGAATCCGGCCGGCGCGGTGTTTGCCGACGCGGTGCATAACGATGCGCCGCTCAAGGGATGCGGCAAGGAGGTCGTCGCCTGAGATCAGGCCAGCCGGGGCATTGCTGGTATCTACCCATTCCCCCCATTGCTTAAAGAAAAACGGCACGTTATTGGCAGCGCACCACTCGCGCGATGCGCGCGCCCAGGCCGGGTTCATTGGCCGCGCCGCGTGGCCGCTTTCGCCGCCACAAATCAGGCCGTTAATAAACTCCCAACCAGTCCAATCCACTTTGCCGAGCGCCGGTTCATAACTCACATATTTGACGGTCGCTGGCACCTCTTTGAAAATATCCCGGCGCTTGTTGGCCCATTCCTGATTCTCAACAGTGCATCCAATTTGCACGTTGGAGGGGAATCCTCGCCAGAGGGTCGCCAGTGTCAGGCGCGGCAAGATGTTCTCTGGCCTCTTTGTGAGCAGCATCCACGTTAGCCCAGGGCACAACGTGATGAGCTGGGCCAGGTCGAGGAACCATTGCGCGGGCACTTCCGGATCAAACATGTCGGCGAGCGATGAGCAAAAAACACGCGCCGGTTGTCCGCCTGCATCGATGCGCGCCAGGGATTCGCGCTCCCATTTGTGCGGTTGTTCCCAGTAGGATTCGCCCGTGCGCATGCGCTGTGCGCCTTTGCCCCAGGTTTCCCGTCCCTGGGCGCGCGCCGTGCGCGCGGGTGTGGAGACCTCGGCGTAGCAATGCGCACAGCCTGGGGAAACTTTCGTGCAGCCAATCCACGGATTAAACGTGTGGTCGCACCATTCGATTTTTGAATTTTTACCCATAGAGATATTCGTTGAAGGTTACTGTTCCATCAAATTGACGACGCACTGCGCATAGTCCCTCGTGGCCGCGCCGATTTTCCCGCGCTGGGTGGCGCTCAGGCCCGCGTTCCAGGCTTCAGCCAGGGCAAAGGGCGTTGGCGCCACCCCGACGCGCTGGAGGCCAGCCTTGAGCCAGACGAGCAAGGCCCGCGCGACGCGCTCGTTCTCTGCCGCATCCGTATAGGCGCAGCTGTGTGGCTGCTTGGAAAATTGCGCCCAGGTTTTCGGGCAAATCTGATAAATGCCCAATTCACCCGCCGCGCCCGGTTTATCCGGGTGCTTGACGCATTCCTTGGCGGCGATGACGTGGAGCAAAATATCATCGCTGTCGGGTTGGGCGACGAGCGATGCAGAGAGGATGAGGGCGAATGTGAACATGGGAATCAAGACCAGCTGCGAACCGGAAGGCGCACAGCGCGTCAGCGCTGGCCCTTCCGGTTCGCTCCGATTTTTTTAGGCTTGGCTGACGAGTTCGATAACCTTGTCCGCAATCTGCGGAGCAAGGCTTTTGAATTCACGGTCCAAGCGGTCCAAGAGGGCCAAGCGGGCCAAGCGGGCCAAGCGGGCCAAGAGGTCCAAGCGGTCCAAGCGGTCCAAGAGGGCCAAGCGGGCCAAGCGGGCCAAGCGGGCCAAGCGGTCCAAGAGGGCCAAGCGGGCCAAGTCTTTTTCAATGGCATCATAGGCCGCGCTCACCGCCGCCGTTGCCTCGTTATATTCCTTGGCTTTGGGGAAATCCCCCTCGGCTTCCCTGGCGAATAATTTTGCCGACAGTGTCAGGGCCGCGCGCAGTCCATATTTTTCGTCGTCAGGAAGCCCACGGATTATCAACTCATCCAGGTACCAGTTAAAAAATTTCGAGAAGACCAAGCTAAGGTCCGCCCCTTTTCGGATTGAACCAAAAAACCGCTCGCGAAAGATCGGCGCTTGCTTCGGCGGCAACCACTCGAATACCCGCTCGTGAATGGAGATCAGCGAGACAGGGATGCCGAGAGTGTCAGGGAAGTGATCATAATCCCAGGGCTTCAAGTCGAACCGTCCCGTGAGATGGGCAATTGTGCGCGTCATGCAGCCAGCGCTGCAGGCGCGGAATTTTTCATCACGGTTGTCTTTGTCGTCGTCGAACGTGCCCTGGATGATGCGTTCCTTGGCGCGGTCGTCGGCGATATGCTGCATGATCACGTCCTTGGTGCAGGACGGTTCCATCTCGTAGGCGGTAGGTGTTTTGGTTTTTGTGCTCATAATAGCGATGTGTTGGATTTTCAGAACAATTTGAGTTGGTGTTTTTCCTCCAATGCGGCACGTTCTCTTGCCGCCTGGCGGTTGATTAAGATGGCTCGCAGTTGAAGTAGCTTATCCCTGGGAAGGGTTTGCCATTCTTCGGTGTGAAATTTTCCGCGTGCCAGAAGTTGTAGGTAGATGGGTTTTTCGAGGCGGTGGATATGACAGATGATGCTTAAATCTGCGGCCTCGGCCCGCAGGTTGGATTTCGACATGCCTGGTTGTATTGCGTGGAATAGGCGGAGCGGTCTGATGACCACCCCGCCCGTCAGGATGGCCGCTAACCCGCTCTCTCCAACAGGCGCGGCGTGCCTGCGCCCCGCTGCTTCGACAGGTCCTTCAGGACCGTGGCGATGAAGTTGGAGCGATTGCGGTTCTCGGTGTCCGCCATTTCGTCGATCTTGCCGACCAGCCCCTCGGGGAGGCTGATACTAATTTGCGTCATGCCAGGCGCGCGTGCGCGCACCTTGCGTTTACTTTTGGTGTGTTTTCTCATGCTCGTTTTGGGTTGAATTTCCCGTCGTTGGGAAAGCTGGTCCAGCAGCGCTGCCGCCGTTGGCATAAAGGTTTCGTAGGCACTCATTTCCAAAGGCCTCCACCTTCGACGTAAAAAAGTGGCGCAACGATGCGATGGCACGAAGTGCAAAGCGTCCTCTCGTGGTTGGCCCAGCCGCAGGGCTTCCCATGTAGCTTTTCGCAATGGCGGCAGTCCTGGTCCGTGCAGGCGCAAATGCGGCAGGTGCCACGTTTGCCGCACGGCGTCCGATGGTGGCGGAAGTCAATGATGCGCTTGGAGCGGCGCAGCCACGCCCGCTTGTTCCAGCGTCCGTCCTTCGCGTCGCGTGCTAGGCCGGTCTGTGCGTCAAACACCAGCTCTTTAAGGGCGACTGCATAGAGCACCACATCCTCCTGTGGCCAATGCCGCATGGACGACCGCCACATTTTGTGCGGCGTAAGCGGTTTGAATTTCTTGCTCACGACGGCACCTCAACTTTCCCCGCGCCGTCCGCCTTCGGGTCGATGAAGAACTTCTCCGGCTGCTCAATCCGCAGGCCCACGGTCGCCAGGTCCGCGTCCTTGAGGTCCTTGTTGCCCTTGATGCCATCCTTGTCCACTTCCTCGGCGACGATGCGGACGTACTGCTTGAACAGCGCGCTCGCTTTGATGGCCACGAGCACCTTGTCCCACGTCCATTTGCTGTTGAGCAGCTTGAGCGCCGGGTTGCCCAGGCGAAAGCCAAACGTGGCAAAGGTCGTCTCGTCGCTCTTGCGGTCCGTGGGCAGCAGCGCCGCGCGGTTGTCCTCGGCGTATTTCTCGCACTGCAGTGTCAGCATCTCAATGACGCTGTTGGTGGCGGCAATCTTCGGTTCGTGTTCGGCCTGGACGGCCTGCACGGCCTTGTCGCGCGCGGCAACGAGCAGGCGCAGCTGGGCTTCCTGCTTGGCAATGCGTTCCAGCGCGGCGTCGAACTCCGCGCGCGTGGTGAAACTGACGGCTTTGATTCTGGTCATGGTCGTAGAGATTGAGGGTTGAAAATTACTCCCAGCCTTCCCAGCCGGGACCGGGCGCAGTGGCGTCGGATTTGATGACCAGGTGCGCGTGCACGACGTGCTGCCATTCGATGTCGCAGCCTTCCTTCTGGGCGAGCTTGCGCCCGCAACGCAGGCGCTCGACAATCGCGGTGAGTCCTTCCTCTTTGGCGAGCTGCCGGAATATCTCGTAGGGTTTTTCGATAATGCCCTTGACCTTCACGGTCGTGCCGACAGCTGGCAGTTCCAGTGCGAAGTGCTCGCACATCATGCGCACGTCCGCCAGCGTCGGGCCGGGCGGCAGTTGCACACGGCGGGGCGCGCGGCGAAACATTTGCTGCAGGTCCGCCATGCGGTCCTTCTCCATTTTGTCGAAGCCGAAGTTAGTCACGCTGAGGACCATCCCCATGCCTACGCGGTCGTAGAGTTCACGCATCACCTCGGCGCAAGCATGGAAACTTTCGACACGATAGGTGTGCATCAGAAGGTGGAACTCGTCCCAAATGGGCACCATTTCCGGCGTGAACGCGCCCAGCAGCCCGCGCATCAGCTCGGGCTTGTTCGAGCCTGGACTTTGCCCCACAGCGCGGGCTGCGCACTGCAGCATGCCGTTGATTCCGCTCGCCGCGTTGAGGCGGATGTAGGGCGACAACCCGTGGTTGTCCTGGTCGCCCTTGTATTGCAGGGCGCACGTCTTTCCAATTTGCGAGGGGCCAACGAGAAACACCGGGCGGCGGCTTTCGCGCGCGATGTCGACGGCGCTGAAAATGCGCTTCGTCGTCGGCATGATGATGAAGTCCTGGTTCTCTATCGCCTCAGCACGGTCCGCGCGCTTTTCCCTCAGCCAAGTCTGCAAGGCGTTGAAGTGCTTCTCGCTCATGTCCAAGCGCGCGTCCTTCTCGTTGACGTAGGTGCCGTTGACGAATTTGTAGACGTAGTTGTCCGTGAAGTTGAAATCCTCGCCGTATTTCTTGCGCCCGACCTTCGTCACTTGGGCGGCAAACTCCTGGCGGGTGATATTCAATTTAAGGCAAAACAGAAACGCCTGCGGGAACACCCGCTGCACTTCGTCACGGCAGTGCGCGATGTTGACGCGGAGCGTCGACATCGAGATAGACCAGGAATTGCGGACTTTGTCGCCGCCTCGGGAATGGGTTTCGGCCTCAGCTGTGACCAGCTGGGTGGATTCTTTTTCGCTCATGCTCGGTGTGGGTGTTGAGGGTTAGAGAAGGTCTTCGGTGCGGAAATCCTCGGGCCGTTCTTCAGCGCGGTGTTCGCTGGCGGCGGGCGTGGAGAGCAGTTCGGAGTCTTCGGCGAACTTAGCGGCCACGTCCTTGCGCATCGGGTTGGCCTTGCCGCTTTTCACGCGGTGGAAGTGGCCCAGGACCGCGCCGTTGTGCCGATGCATCTCCGCCCTGCGTGCGGCCGTGTCCTTGCGGTAGACGGCCACCGGGGCCATCTGCTCGGCTTCGTAGTGTCGCGCCTGGCCCATCTGCCGTTGGATGGCTTCGGCGTCGGCGCGGTTCGGCTCGCAGTAACGCTGGCAGACGCCCAGGAAGCGGCCCTTCGCATCGCCGACAACCATGATCTCCGGCCAGAACGGGGTCACAAAGGTCAGGTAGGTTTGACCGTTTTTCAGCAGCTTGTCTCCGCCCATGCCGTCGCGCGCGTGGGCGATGTAGCGGTGCGCGCCCGGCCCGAGTTCAAAGGATTCAAAGTCAAACAGGTTGCCCTTGACGATGCGCTCCTCGGCGTTCTCCTTACCGAGCATCAGCATCATCGCGCTCGGCGGCAGGCGCACGAGGTCTTTGCGGCCCCGGTTCCACACCTCCGCGCGCGACAGCCGGCGCACACGCATCAGCGCGGCGTCGTTAGCGAGCAGTTGTTCCAGCGCGCCGCGTTTCGCGGGGTCGAGTTCCATAAATTTTTCCATCGACGCCCAGGCATGCGTCGGGTCCAGCCGCCATTCGTGCGCCAGCAGCTCGCAGGCTTCCCAGTCGTTGAGGCGGTGGTTGTAGGTGTTGTTGATGTTCGCGTAAATCTGTCCGGCCATGCGGCGGAAAATGTTGAAGTCCACGAACGGCATCGCGAGCAACTGGCGCGTTTCCTCCGGCAGCTGCAGCATCGCTTCAATCAGAGCGTTGTTGTATTTCTCCAGGCCGTGGAGTTCGTCGGGCTGGTGGTTGCGGTCTTTGCCTACTTGTCCTGGGAGCGCGTCGAGTTCGTTGTGGATGAGGTTGCCGATGGATTCCAGCGCCGCCTTGAAGTGCGGGTTGCCTTTGCTGCGCCCGGCGAATTGCCCGGCAAACGCGGCCGCGCCTTCCAGCCCGCTGCGTTGCACCGTCACCTTGCCGGCCGTCAGGTCGAAAATCATTTTCTCGTGCTCTTCACGGATGGCGGCTGTGCCGTGCTCGACGATGAGCGTCGTGCCGTTCGGGTGGTATCCATCGCGCAGCAGCGCCGCCGTCACGAGCCACAGCATTTCCTTTTCCTTCAGGCGCAGCTGCTTGCCCGTCTCCGGGTTGACGCGCATCGGCTGCATGCCCCAGGCAAATTTGCAGGCCGAAAATAAATCCAACGCGTGGAACTCCAGTGGGCGCATCGCCGCGCGCTCGCCGTCGACGTTCACCTTGTGATCGTGCCAGAAGTCGTCGAACATGTAGTACTGCCCGACGTAGAGGCCCTTGCGCGTCGTGAACACCTGCAGGCGTTCGTCCTTCGCGGCGGCGCGCCCCTGGCTCGATGCGATGCGCTGGCCGCGAGTGGGCAAAAGCTCCGGGCGCGAAAGGTTGCGGTAGCTCCAGCCCTCGGGGACGCCGTAGAGCGGCGTCGGCGGCGGGCAAATTTCGTAGCCGGGGATGGCGGCCATTGGGTCGCCCGCGCGCCATTTCTCCCACTGGCGTATCAGCTCGCGGTGCGCCGGGGCCACCTTGCAGCGTTGACGGGCCAGCACCAGGCCCTTCCAGAACACGATGAACTCACCCGGCAGCGCCGGGCCGTTGTCCATCAGCAGTGCGGGAAATCGCGCGCGGCTCACCAGGTCGAGAATCTTGCCCGACTTGCGCCAGATGTCCCACTTGCGCCGCAATGTCTGCGGGGAGAAACCTTCTCGGTGCGTGTGCTGCTTGGCGATGGCGGCCAGGGCCGCGCCGATGCCCAGCTCTTTTGCCAGGTTCTCAATGCGCGCCATCAGGCGCGCCCAGAACAGTGCTTCCTGCCGTGCGGCGTCGGGCACGCGCGCGAGCAAGTCCAGGTCTTCGTTGATGGTCAGGGCGTTGGTATTCATGGTTAGATGTTTTTGAGGTGGGCTAGTATGTCCACGAGGTTGCCTTTCAAAGTAGTCAGAGCCTTGCGGTCTTCGGCCTTTTCGCTGCTCCAGCGCAGCCAGGATTTTTCATCCAGCACCTGGGCGCTCGCCGTCACCAGCGCATCGCGGTCCGCCTTCGCCGCTTCGTTCTCCACGGCCTCCTGCTCCTCCGCGCTCATCTTGCCGCGCCGACCGCCCTTGTCGCCGTGCGCGCTAGACCGCAGGCCAGCGCCGTGCGGCTTCTTGACGATGCCCCAGTCGGACATCAGCTGCTGCGCCGTCTGCCCGTCCGTCAGCTTTTGCACGCTCTTGATGAGCTTTTCCCGGCGCGTGTCCGGCAGCTGCGCGAGCGGCGTGTTCAGCAGTTCCTCGGCGTCGAAACCAGGCAGGCGTTTCTTCGCGCCTTCCGCCATCTTCATGTAGTTCGCGGCGGTGTCGTCGGAGATGCCCATTTCCTGCTTCACCAGCTCGGGCCACTTAATTCCCGAAACGTTTCGGGAATTAGCCGAGGGCTTGCCCGGCTTGATGGCGTGCAGCTTGTGCAGCCGCTGCAGTTCGATGCCCGTCATCACCATGAAGGCCGCTCCCTTCGCCATCGACACTTGCGCCATCTTCAGGAAGAACCGTGCCTGGTCGAATTCCTTGCTCGCGCCAGGGGCAGCAACAATTTCAACCGTCGTGGCGACGGCCAGCTGCATTTCCTTCGGCTTGACCACCGCCAAAACAGTTTTGATTTGTTCCTTCGTTGGGCGTTGGCCGTCTTTGCACGTATGCCCGCGCAGGCCGGGCAGTGTGAAGTTCGGGCGGTTGCACCAGGGACAGGTGTAGAGTTTTTCAGTCATTGGGAAAGGGAGGTGGTGAATTTTTCGATGGCGTTCGGCGCGGGCAGGTAGCCGCGCTTCGCACCTTCGGCCAGGATTTCTTCGCAGCGGTCGCAGTCGATGTCCGGCCCGCCGGTGATGATGCCGTACGCGCGCGCGGCGGTGACGGCGATTGCACCTTCCGCCAGGTCCACGGCCAGCTGCCATTCCTCCGGCGTTATCGGCATTTTGGGTTTGGTTGCTTTGCTCATGGGGATTTAGTCGTTGCGCTTGTCGAGTTCGGCAGTGGCGATTTCCACGAAGATGCGCAGGAATCGTGTAGAAAGCCCGCAGCACAGGTCCATCACGTTGGCGCGGAAAACTTCCAGCGTGTAGTTCGCGTTTTTCATCAGCCATACGATGAGCATAGCGCGCGGGATTCGCTTAATTCGGCGCAGGCCGCTGCCGCTGAAATTGAAGCTGTAACCCAGCAGTCGCTGTCCTTCGTCCTTTTCGCGAAAGGCGTTGTCCACGCTCTTTACGTCGATGATGAACAGGTCCGCGACGTCCTGCGGCTCGAAGATTTGCACGCCGATGGGCAGCGTCGAGCCCAGCAGCAGCTCCAACTGCGTGTCGCGCTTGGTCTCTGGTTCGGCGGTGGGCATGGTGGGAGGCGTTGACGGTTACTGCGTGAGCTTTTCCAATTCGTGCTGAAGCCCTTCAATCTGGCGCAGGATGTTCACGCCTACGGATTCGGCGTTGAGGACGTGCGCCGTCTCCGGCGCGTTGTCGCTGATAATGTCCGGCGTCGCGACGACGGCTTCGACCATCGCGCACTTGGCCTCCGCGATTTTCTCGCGGACGAATTGCAGTCGGGCAGCGTTCATGATTTTTTTTGGCCGGGGGTGAATCCATCGTAGGCAGCGGCCCTGACTGCGTCTTGCAATGTCGCGTAATTGCCATGCCACTGCATTTCGTGCGGAATTTTGAAACCATAGCCGCCCAAGTCATTTTCGCCGATGATCAGCACATTGCCGAGCGGGTCGTCTAGCATCACTTCGCTGCCGATGACTTCCGCATTTATCCCTTGCGGCAGTGACACCATGGGTAGGTTGTTTATCTCAGGATCGGCTGGCTTGCAGTTGAAGCTACAAGCGGGATTGAGTGTGGCAGTGCCGGTTTCGACGATGATTAGGCCGCCGCCTAAAACATTTTGAAATCGTTCAACGCGCTCATCGCGGTTGGGGGAAAGGGCTGTACGGTCGCAAATCCACAACCACACTGCCGCGCCAGTTAGGACTCCAAGGCAAAAAAGGAATTCTGCGGTGTCCATGGTGTTAGTGGTTTTCGCGGTTTATCCAGCGCGAGACTTTCATACCGTCGCTGATAAAGCGGACCTTCCAATAGGCCATGCTCTCATCAGGCCGATCAATTTCGCAGCGGAGCAATTCCGCTGAGCCTTCGTGGTGTTTGCAGTCGACCGGGTCATAATAGACCTGGACGGTTTGCCCACGTTTAAGCGTGGGTGTTGCTGTCGTTAATTCGCTCATGCTCGTGTTGGGTTGGGGGTTAGTCGGTCGGTGCAACTTCGGTGTCGAAGCACGACTCGCTGCATTCGTCCTCATGCAGGCAGTCCTTTTCTTTGAGGGCGCGGTCGATGGCTGCGTTGACGTCGCCCGCAATATCCTCGGCTATTTTATTCATCTGCTCTTGGGAGAGAGGGCCAACGTGCGTGAAGCGCGCGGAGATTTTAGCGTCCAGTGAGAACGTTTTTATTTTGGTCTTGCTGCTCATGGTCGGTGTTGGGGTTCAGAGTTAAGTAAACAGTTCCTGCTGCGCCTTCGGCGCGGGCTTGTGCTGTTGCATCAGCACGGCATCACTCGCGTTCGGATCGTAGACCTTTGCGGTGTAGGTGGAGAACTGGTGGCTGGCCGTGATGAACGCGTCGCCCGGCATGACGAGGTGCTTGTCTTCCAGCCATTCGAGCGTTTCCAAAATCTCCGCAATGTTCAGCTCCTTGCGCAGTACGTTGTGGATGTGCAGCGCGCTCGGATTTTCAGAGCGCGGCGGCGGTGTCTGGTCCGGCTTCCAGCCGCGCACGACCTGGTACACGCGCAGCTCGCGTCCCGTCAGAGCGTCAATCATCCGCGCAATGCCTTCGTTTGCTGTCGGCCAGGTGTTCATCACGCCGCCTCCCTTGCTTTGCGCTTCAGTGGCGCATAGGGCAGTTTGCGGATACGTTCCAAAAGGGCGTTACTGGTGCGCCGATTCGTCAAAACCTTTGCCAAATGCGACCAATCACAGTCAAGTTTTGGCGCGGCCCGGCGATAGCTCCACCGCTTTAATTTCAGCAGTCGTTTTGCCTGGGCTACCGTCAGGGTCTTCATTGCAGAAAGTCGTTTTGGGTTGCGTGACACACTGTTGCCGGGGCAACATTAGCATATTTTGCCTAATATGCATAAGTCGTCAAGTGCATATTATGCATATTATTACGCCCATGAATTTTGCCCATAAGGTTCGCGCCATCCTCGACAATTACCGCCTCACCCCTGCGGGGCTGGCCGCGCAGATCGGTGTACCCAACACCACTGTAGGCCGTTGGCTGCGCGGACAAACCCCCCAGCGCATGACCGCCTTGAAGCTGGCCGATGCCTTTGGCTGGGATGTGGATGATCTGCTCAATGAAACCAAAGACGCCCCCGGCGAGAAGTTTGGGGACTTGATCGCCACTCTGAAGGGCGACAGCACGCAGGCGGCAGCGATTTTTCCCAACAACCCCGAGGCGCGGCAAGTGGCGCTGGATTTTCAATTGGCCCAGCGCACGGACACGCTGCGCAATAAAAAAATTGCGGAACAATTGCGCGGCATGGCCGATGAACTGGACCCGCCAGCCAGCGCCCCCGCTGCCGAGACTCCGGCTAACCCAAAGACGCGTGCTAAACCATTAGGCATGCCGCCGCGTTTGCCGCCTCCTCCACAACAGAGTTCAATGCGACAGCGCAAAACCCATTCGGTGCGAGGCGTCATCTAACCTGCATCACCACGTCCAAAGGGTCATAGGCGTCGTGGGGTTCGCCGCCGAGTTCGATAATCTGCAGGTTTCGCAGTTCGACTTCCTCCAACAGCACTTTGACTAAAACCCGCAGACGTTCCGCGTCATCCACCTCGTTGGCAAGCTTGCGGTAACACCGCATCCCACGACCGATTTTGCGAAGGGTATCAATTTCGGTGTCGCTCATCGTGTAGAAAAATAATTATGCTCGTCATTCTAACGGTGCAGTTGCCGATTTGTTGCGCAATTCATAATAACTTTACGCCCCCTACATGAAACACCTGAAGCCAATCGACGGGTTAAGAGCCTATCTCGCGCTTTGGGTGTTGGCGGACCACGTCATGGGCTATTGCGGCATTGAGGACGACGGCTCCATTTCTGGCTTGGCCAAGCTGCTGCGCGAAGGACCGCTGGCGGTGGACATCTTCATTATCATAAGCGGCTTTGTCATCTTCATGCTGTTGGATCAGCGGAAGGAAAGTTATCGCCAATTCATCACGCGCCGATTCTTCCGCCTGTATCCGGTTTTTATAATTGTGTTCGGCCTGGCCGTGCCAGTGAGCCTGCTGCACCTGTGGAACATTCATCACGAAGGAGCATATTTTTCCAGCACGGAAACGCTTTTCTACCAAAAGATGGCGACTGGGTACTGGCAAAATTTTTGGTCCAACATTTTTTTGCATGTGACCATGTTGCACGGCGTGTTGCTGGACCAGCAGGGCGGCGGATTTCCCCGCCTTGCCTTCCTGGGTTGCGGATGGAGCATTTCCCTGGAGTGGCAATTCTACCTGATCGCACCGCTGGCCTTTTGGCTGGCGGTTAAAAACTCATGGTCGCGCTTCGGGCTTGGCCTCGGCGTGCTGCTCTTATTTTTGCTCGGCCAGCATTTCAGCGGCGGCGATGGTTGCCTGCCATTGAACGTGACCTTCTTTGCTATGGGTGTTGTCAGTTATTTTGCCTACAAACATTTCACCCAGTCAGCTGATCATAAGATTTCCCCCGACAGCGCTTTTTGTTCTGCGGTATTGCTGGCGGCGTTTATTTTCATCCTCGGTTTGCGCGAACGTGCATTGATTCCGTTATGCCTTTGGATGGTGTTTTTCAGCCTTCTGCTGGAACCTGACAGATCCATTTCCTCCCGCTGGCTTGTGCCCCTGTTCACCAATCGCGTGGCCCAATACCTGGGCAAAATCTCTTACTGCATTTATCTTTCACATGAGCCCATGCTGTACGTCGTCAAGGCGGCATTGCTCACTTATCTTCCCGGTCTCTCCTATCATCCACATTTGAGTTTGCTCTTTATTGGCACGTTGGCCGGCACGTTGGCCGCATCCGTGCTGCTGCATCGCTTCATCGAATTGCCGGGCATGGCCTTGGGCAAACGGCTCGCCGCAAAAATGAAAATGTAGCGGAGTGCATTGGTGAAATTTCTTATTTCTGTTGACGGCTAGACCGGAGGGTTTTATCTGCGCACCGGGCGCAAAGTGAGGAATGGCGGAATGCAGCGAAAGGTGCGAACGCTGCGGAAAGTTTCACCGCACTGCAAAATGTTCTGGCAAGATGCGCGCGAGCATGAGCGCATCCGAGCCAACCCAGCAATCCGCCGCCAAGACAAGCGATGTCTTGAGCCTGCCGTTGACGTCGATTGAAAGCATCCATGTCAAATGTCCAAACGCGGTGGTTTCGCGTTCGCGCAGACCAGGTTGCCCCGTGATCGTGAATTTTGAACCGGGACCTTTTGCCGTCCTCATCATGGCCCGCGCCCAGGATGGCGTTGTGGCCTGTGTGAGCATAACGGACATCACCGTGCTGCAGCATCTTTTCGAAGGTCTGCAGTTATCCGTCAGCGGCCTGGAAGTGCACCTGCCACGCACGCCGTCTCGCATTCCGCGCCGGGGGCCTTCGTCCCTGACGGGCAATTTGTCCTCCTCGTCACCTGGGGCTTCGCACCCGTTAGGCGCTCATGCTCGAACGCTACCAGAAGCGGGCACGACCCAGGTGACGGGAGGCAATCCTAACGCGGCAGCTACGCCGCGCACTGAATGAACTAAAATCCTAAAACCGCCGCCGCTCTTCGTCGCAGTTGACCGGCGCGCGGGAAATTTCCTCCCATGAAAAAATCCAAACTCATCAGTCTATTCGCCTTCGGCCTTTGCGCTGTTGGCTTCTTCGCGGTGAAGCATGTCGCCGCCCAGGATGTTCCTGCACCTGCTGCCTCTGCTTCTGCCACTGTTGCAAGCGCGCCGCCTGCTGCGACTGTCGCGGCGACTCCCGCGCCTGTGGCGGACCCGGCAATTTCCGCCGACGTGCAAAGTGCCATCAGCAATTTTCTCAGCTCGCAAAGCTGGGGCGTTAAATTGCTCGGCATCCTGGTGCTGCTGAATCTTATCGGCCCGCCGCTGTCGGACCTCATTCACAACACCGTGTTGTGGACCGCCACCACGGAAGACGACGCATTCCTGGCGAAGGTCGAGAACAACACCATCTTCCGCTGGGCCGTGTACTTCATCCGCATCTTCGGCATCAAGGCGCACCCGTCGCAATCCTGACATTCACCCACCCACGAATCGGGCGGCGGCGTCAACTGTTCAGTTGCGCTGCAGCGCAAGTCCAGCCAACGCCGCCGCCCACCATTTCACCCTCAAACTTTTTTTCTAATGTCATGGCCGCTTCCATTCTCGCGATTGTTGCCGCGCTCGTCGGCTTCATTATCTGGTGGGCGCAACGCCAGGCAGACCCAACGCCCCAGCAGCAAAGCGACCAACGCGCAGCGATGCTCGCCCAGCTCCGCGACTCCATCGTGGCCGCTGAAAATCGCGGTGATTTGTCTACCGCTGATTCTTTGCGTGAGCGGTTGCAGCTCCTCACCGACCCCGTCCGTTATCCAGACGGCGGCGGGCAACGCTTGGCGGTTTCAGCTCCCCAAGGGCAGCAAAATAATTCTGCCAACGCCGGAAGCGACGGCACAGCTGCGAGCCATGGCAGTGAATGAAGTCGCGCCCGGTACCGGCGACATCGTTCTCACCGTCCCCGTCGTCGTCGCGTCCACGCCGTGGTTTGTCAACGACATCACGCGCCAGACCAATGACGCGCAAACCATTCTCGACCTCCGCGCGCAGTTGAACACCGCACCATCCGCGAAATGAATCCCAACGCTTCACCGTTTCCCTACACTGGTGGCAAAAATAAATTGCTGTCGCGTTTGCTCCCGCACGTTCCGGCGCATACGGTTTACGTTGAGCCGTTCGCGGGCGGGCTGGCGTTGCTGCGGGCGAAGCCGCGCGTGGCGTGCGAGGTGGTCAACGATGTCAGCAAGGACCTGGTCACGTTCTACCGCTACGTGCGCTATCACCGCGCCGCGCTGTTGCGTGAACTCTCCACGTTCGTGCACAGCCGCGCGGACTTCGACGATCTGAAATCTTCCGTGCCACAGACGGACCTGCAGCGCGCGGTGCGGTGGTATTTCCTCCAGGTCGCATCGTTTGGTGGCAAGGGCCAAGCGTTTGGCCGCTCGCGCACGGACTTCCATGGCTTTGACGCACGGCGCCATCTTCGTCTCATCACGCAGCTGGAGCAACGCCTGCAGGGCGTGACGATTGAATGCGGCGACTGGCAGGGCATCGTCGATTTCTACGACAGCCCGACAGCGTTCATGTTCTTTGACCCGCCGTATCTCGGCTGCGCGAAGACCGCCTACGAGGCGAACAATGAGTTCGACCTGCAACGGTTGCGCAACCGCGTCGTGAAGCTGAAAGGGAAATGGATGCTGACCATTAACGACTCACCGCAAACGCGGGAAATTTTCGCGGGCCTGCCCTTTGAAGAACTCGCCATCCGCTACTCGCTCGGCAACCGCATGGTGAAACAGGCCAAGGTGTCCGGAGAGCTGCTAGTTCTTTCACCCAACTTGGCGTCCACCGACGCCGCCCGTCTTGCCGCCTAAGTTTCTTCCTTATGAAATTTAACCTCTTCGCCCTTCCCATTCTCGCCCTTGGTGAATTCGCCGCCAAGGACCCCGGCCAGGCTAGCCAAGCCGACATCACGGGCTCGGGCATCTGGGCCAGCGATCTGGGCAAGTGGCTGATTATCGGCGTCACGGTCCTGATTGGCATCAAGACCGCCTTTGATTTCTACAAGGACCATTTCAAGGAACAGCCTCCGGTGCAGAAGCAAATTGACGACGCCATCGAAGCGCTAAGGGCGGAATTGGCCAAGGCCACTGAAGACAAAATTGGCCGAAGCGAAATGACCACGCTGATTGAGTCGGCAATCATGAAACATGAACTAAGTGCGAACAAAGCAGGTTCGGGCAGTAGAGAAAAAATTTATGAACGGCTTGGTAAGTTGGAGCGCGAGCTGCCCGCGCTGCAGGCCACCTTGGCGGGGCTGGAAAAATTGGTCAGCGAATATCACGCCGAAGTCACCCTCTTCCGCGCCAAACGATGAACAAAGAAATTTTACGTGACGTTATTCTTACAACCACTGCCTCCGTTTTCCCGGACGGGCTGCGGGTCGAAACCGTTTTGCATTTTGTCAGCGCGAGCGGATTTCCCGCGCTAGACAAGGCCACGCTCGACGCGGAATTGGCCTACCTCGCTCAGGAGAACCTTTTGCTTCGCGAGCCCAGTCCCTATGCGCGTGGAGTTGTTTATTGGAAGCTGGCGGCTGCCGGTCGCCGGTATCTCGAAGAGAAAGGGCTGCTATAGTGAGCGAGGAAAAACAGAGCCGCAGTCCGGGCCGCACCTGGATCGACACGCACCTTAACACGCCGGAAACCGAACGCTTGGTTTCCGACCTGATGGAGTTGTCGGCACATCCCACCGGAATGGAAATCCAGGCGCTGGTCCGCGAAATGAAAGGCACCGCCCCCAGCGAGCGCAGCTGCCTGGAATGGCGCAACAACACCTACATTCCCTTTTACCTCCGGTCTCGACGGGCCTTGGCGGAACGCATTACCGCCGTGCAGGCTGCCAATGGCGACACTAGTGCAGCCACCCAGGCCCTGCTGCGGCAAGCCAACCTGGACCTGATGCTCGAAGTCGGCGCGACCAACCCGAAAATGCTCAACCTGATTTCCGTCATAGAGTCGCGCTTTACGGAAGCAGAACAGAACGCCCAACGCATCGCCCAAAGCGCCAGGGACCTGGACTCCAAGATTGCCGCCCGCGACGCGCTCATCGCCCAATACGAACGCAAGGAAATGGACTGGAAGGCTGACCGCCAAAAGATCGCCGCCCAGATGGATTTGCTGCGCGGGGCTACCCCGGCCACGGCGGATGAGGTCCGGGCCATGGTAGTAGCCGAGGTCGACACCATCATGGGCATTCCTGTCAAGCCAAGTGCGGCAAAAGCCACTACCCCTAGCACGCCCAACCCCGCCAAACCCTAGCCCTAGTTTCTTGTGAATAACTCGAATCCAAAAGACCCGCTTAAAATGCCCTACGGCGATTTGGCCCCTATCTTTGCCCGTCTTGGCGCTCAAAACGCGCCGTGGGCGGCATTCAGAGGGCCTTCAGAGCCTCGGAATGGGCGGGCCTAACCCGTTTTTCGGCCTTCAACCAATGCTTCCCCTCCTCATCTCCCTTTTCATGACCGCCATCCTGCCAGCCAATATCGACTCCGACCAACTGGCGGCGTCGCGCTATTTCCTGCCCTACCAGATGGCCTGGATACTGGACGACAGCGGCATGCGGATTTGCGAGAAATCCTTCCGGGTCGGCCTGACTTGGGCGGACGCTTTCAAAAACGTCCGCAAGCGGCTGCAACATAAAAACCGCGACTACCTCTTTGCGACGAAAGACTTTCCCAGCGCCGTGGAATATATGTCGGCGTGCAAGCACTTCTGCGAAATTTACAAGAAGACCAGGAGCATCCTTTCCCAGGGCGAGGACTTTATCAAGGTTCCCGTGCGCGATGCCGAGGGAAAGGACAGCGGTTTCACCGAGGAAATAAAAATCGCCTACATCAAATTTGAAAATAACAGCCGCATAATCGCGTTTAGCTCCAACCCCAGCGCGATGCTGGTATACGGCGGAGATGTCGGACTGGACGAATTTCCTCGCCATCAGCGGGCTGACGAACTTTGGCCCGTGGCCCAGGCCCGCGCCACCTGGGGTTATGACATCGCTTGCTGGGGCAGCCATAAGGGAACAGACACGTTATTCTACACCTTCATCAGCCAGGCCCGCGACGGCAAGGGCGGCTGGAGCTACCACCGCGTCACGATAGAAGACGCCATTGCCCAGGGGCTGGTGGAGAAAATCAACGAAACGCGTGGCACGACCTTCACACGTGAAAGTTTTCTGGCCGACTGCCGCAAGCGATCCACGAGCGAAGAAGTATTTCAGGAAGCCTACATGTGCAATCCGCAGGGCAGCAGCGCCGCCATCGTGCCCTGGTCCACGATTGAGCTGTGCCGCGTCAACGCGCCGCTGGAGCGCGTCCACCAGGAGAAGGATGAGATCGCCAAGGAATTTGGCGAGTTCAACGAAACGATCAAGTTCGCCCGCCAAAAACGAATTGAACAATTTCTCGACCGGGTTTTTGAAAAACTGTTCACCACGCCTGGCCGCCATTCCCTGGGTTACGACGTGGCGGCGAGCGGCGAAGGGGACCTGGCCTGCCTGTATGTGGACGATGTCCGCGCCAATTACTCGCAGCTCGTTGGCCTATTGACTTGGCGCACCGAGGATTGGAATTTCCACGAGGTCTGCCTTTACCATTTCATGCGGCGGATTGCCGGGCTGTCGGCGGCGGGTGACGAAACCGGCCTGGGCCGCCAAGTCTGCTGGCGCGCGGCGCAAAAGTTTCCCGGCCAATTCGCGCAGATCAATTTCGCCAGCGACAAGCATGACATGGGCTTTGCGCTGATGAACCGCCTCAGCGTGCAGGAAAAACGCTTCCCCCGCACAGCCCAGGATGTGGCCACCGATTTCTTTGCCCTACGCAAAAAATATGCGGGCGGCAAATGGCACTTCACTGCCGGCACGAACAACAACAATGCAAACTCCCACTGCGACATCGCTTGGGCTGGAGCCTTGGCGGACCGCGCGTTGCTTGGCGCAGGAACTCCCGCCGCTGCGGCAGTTGGTCGCGGTGAGGACCAAGGGACCTTTAGCAGCACGCGCAGGCTCGGACTCTCTCGGCGCGGCGGCATTCACGTCTAACCACCATGGCTGACCTTACCCAGATCACCGCAGAGCGCGTCGCCCGCGCGACGCAAACACGCGTCAATCCCATCCGGGAATTGACGGCGCGCTCGCTCGTGATGGCACTGGATGCCTTTGACCAGGGCAACCTGCGCGAAGCTGCGCTGCTGTGGGAGAAGATTGCCGAGCGCGATGACCTGCTGCCCAATGTCATTGGCAAGCGCTATGCGGCGGCCAGTGTCCTGGATTGGGAAATTGTCGAGCAGGCGGCGGGCGGCGCAGTCGCCAAGGCCCACGCCGACGCGTTGACGGAGTTTTATAATTCACTAACGACGACCAACGCGATGGACCGCAACGAATCGGGCGGCGTGGCGCTGCTGGTCGCTCAAATGATGACGGCGGTCGGCAACAAATATGCCTGCCATGAAATCCTCTGGCAGCCCGGCAAGACCCTTTCAGCCACGTTCAATTTTGCGCCGCTCTATTTCTTTGAAAACCGCACCGGCAAGTTGCGCTTTCTCAAGCAGGACTTTGACTTTACCGGGGTGGACCTGGACCCGAACGCCTGGCTCATCACGACGGGGCCGGGAATTATGAAGGCCAGTGCGCTGCTCTATGTCATCAAGCATTTCCCGATCAATGACTGGCTCAGCTATTGCGAGACGGCGGGCAATCCCGGCTTGCATGCCAAAACCGCCGCGCCGCGCGACTCCGATGCCTGGAAAGCTCTGGAACAGATGCTTGCGACATTGGGTGTGAGCGAAAGCCTGCTGACGGACCTGACGACGGAGCTGAAGACAATTGACCGCTCACTGACGAATGTGCCGTTTGAGGCGCTGATCAATCGAGCGGACCGCATGTTGGCCTCGCTGTGGCGCGGTGGCGATCTCTCCACGATGAGCAGCGACGCCAAGGGCGTGCCCTTGCAGCAGGATGAGGGCGCGGTGTTGGAGTCCGCTGATGCCCAGCGCATCACCGGCACCCTCAACACCCAGGTCGACCGGCGTGTGATCGCGTGGCATTTCGGCGCGGGCGTGGTGCCGATGGCATCATTCAAGCTCAAGCCGCGCGCGCGCCTCAATGTTCAGCTTGAGCTGCAGAAGTGGAGAGACGCGGCGAGCATGGGCGTCGAACTTTCGGTGGACGACTTCCGCGAGAATTTCAACCTACCCAAGCCCGCACCTGGAGCGGTGATGCTCAAGCCTCCCGCCACACCGTCATTGCCGATTAATCCGCTCTCACTGCCTAATGCCTTGCCATCTGAGCGGATGACCATTGCCAGCGGGCTGAGGGAAGATTTCGCGCCGCTGGCCAATGCCATCGGCCAACTCGCGGAAAGCAACGAACCCATCACGGCGGAGCGCGTGCAGGCATTGCTGGCAAAATTCCCCGCGCTCGCCGCCGAGGTGCTTTCCAACGCCGAGGCCGCGGACCAGTTCAACATCATCCTTTCGCGTGCGGCAGCAGCCGGAGCCGTCGCAGGCGCAGCCGCCCGCAAATTTTCCACCAACTAAACTCATGAAAATCAAATCTCAAAATCTACACGCCCTGCTGTGCGTCATTTTCTTTCGCGCGCCAGTCGCCGCCAACGAAACAGCGCCGACCGACGCGGGCGACATCATCATCGCGACGCAATTGCCCTTGGAACAGGACACCGCCGCCAACGCCGCCTCGCCCGAGGGCTGGATCAAGCTGGCGGATTACGGCGACTGGCCGCATCCGCGCGGCCTCCAGCGATTCACCAAGGATTCGGCGGAAAAGATGGCGAGCAATTTTGCCAGCCTGGTTTCCCGCGTGAAGCGCGTGTTTGGCGGCGCGCCGGTTTTTGTGGGCCACCCGGATGATCCGGGTTTTGCAGGACAACCCGGCCACGATGACACCCGCGCCTACGCCTGGGTCAACCAACTGCAGGCGCGAGATGACGGCCTCTATGTTTTGCCGAAATGGTCTGCGGCAGGGCAGGAGATCATGTCGAACGCATTCTACAAATTCGTTTCGCCCCGGTGGCAATTGCGCCCGCTGGGCAACAACACCTTTGAACCGGTTAGGCTGATTTCCATCGGCCTGACCAACCATCCGAACATCCCCGGCGAGGCCATCGCCAACCAAAAGACCAATCCCATGAATGACGTTGAACTCAAACTCCTGCGCACGGCGCTCGGCTTGCCCGAGACTGCTGATGCTGCGGCCTGCATTGCAGCCGCCAACACGCTGAAGACCACCGCCGCGAATGCGACCACGGTTTCCAACGAACTGACGAACGAAAAAGGCAAGGTCACCCAGCTGACATCTCGCGCCGAGACCGCCGAGGGCCAAGCCAATACGAACAAAACCAACTTTGCCAACGAGCGCCTGGCCCGTGTCAGCCTGCTGCTCGACGCCGCCGTGGCTGATGGCCGCTTGACTTCCGCCACGCGCAAGGAATGGGAAACTGTTCTCGCCAACGAGTCGACGTTTGCCGCCAAGCTCGCCGAACTGGCCGCGCTGAAACCCGCCGTCTCCAATCAACAGCTGACGAAGGAACTGGGCAACCGCAAGCCGGAGATCGCCGCCGCGAACGAACGCCAGGCCAAGCTCCAAGGCTTGGTCCGCACGCGGATGACCTCCACGGGCGAAACCTACGAAACGGCCTTTTCCAACGTCTGCAAGACCGAGGAAGGCAAGGCCATCGTCAGCCAAATGCAGAAACCGCAATCCGCGACTGATAAATAACCGCCGCGTTCCCGCCTCTCCCTCACCGCCTACTCACTCAAAAAAATCCATATATGAAAAATCGCAAAATCAGTCTTCGTTCGCTGATGGCGGCGTTCGCGCTTGTCGCGTGCATCGCTATCTGCTTCCTGCCTTCGGCCTATGTCGTGGGCATCTTCACCATCGCCCTGATCGGTTGCGCCACGCTGGCGGTGTTGCATGGGATCAGCAAGCCCAGCTTGCCGATCTTCAGCAACACGGCCGGGATTGCCCTCGGCACGCACCAAAATGCCATCACCCGCCAGGCTGATGCCGTGCTGGCCTGGGTTGGCACCGGCGCGGACACTGCTGGGTATTTGGTCAAGGAAGGCACCACGGCGGGATCTACGGTGGCCATCATCTCCGCCGCCTCGGATGAGCCGCTGGGTGTGGCCCTGGACGGTGCCGATGCCATTGGCGACCCGGTGGCCATTGGCATGCTCGGCAATTCGAACATCACTCGCAAGATGGTGGCCAAGGCGGCCATTGCCATTGGCGGTCCGTGCTATTCGGACGGCACCGGCAAGGTGACTGTCGAGCCGACGACGGCTGGTGTGTACTGGCTGGTCGGCACGGCCAAGACCACGGCTGCCGCTGATGGCGATGTGCTTGAGGTGGAAACCTGCAAGCCGGTGCGCGTGCAGCTTGTCACGGTCACGGGTGCGGCTGATGTGGCCGCGCTCATCACGGCGCTCAAGACCATGACCCATCCCGGCTTGGTCATGTTCATCTAACGCTTGGCGGCCTGGGTGAAAATTATTTTCCACCCAGGCCGCTGGCTTCCCGCAACTTCATAAAAATAACCATCCTGAAATTATCAATTCCATGAAAGAAGAAACCATTGTGACTAGTAATGTTTTGAACAATCCGATTGGCAAAGACGCCGGTCGTGGCAACAACAAGCATGGCGACATTGTCGCCTCCAACGAATCGCGCTTTCAAGCCGCGCATTATTCCGAGCCGCTCACGGCGTTTACGGTCGGCTGGCGCGACCCGGAAAACCTGCAGGCGCTGCTGGACTACATCGCCCCGCCGGTCCCCACAGGCCGCCGCTTCGAATACAAGCTGGCCGACAACGCGCAAGCGTTCCTCGCTGAGACGGACGACGTCCGCACCATCGGGTCGCCGTTCAAGAAGGTGTCGCAAACCGGAACCACGGCGAACGGCAAGACCCAGAACAAGGGGCTTACCGCCTGCATCGACAAAGATGAAATCCTGGGCGACGACTGGCAGCAACGCTGGGTTGGCTGGCTCATGCAGCGGCTGTTGCGCAATGAGGCGCGGCGCGGCATGACTGCGCTCGACACGCTGACGGGCAATGGCTCAAACAAAACTTGGGGCAACGCTGCCGACCCGGATGGCGACGTGATCGCCGCCATTGCGTCGGCGGGTGACGGCGCGGGTCTGGACCCGAATCGCGTGCTCTATGGCCGGGGCGCGTGGAACTTGCGCCGCAGCTCGTATGCCGTGCAAGCCACTGCTGGTGCCTTCGGCGGCATGAGTGACACGCCGGACACGGTTGCGGCCAAGCTCGGGGTTGACGCCGTCAAAATCGGCAACGCCCGGTTCCAGTCCACCGCCACCGCGAAGAGCCGCATTGTCGGCAATCGCGCGTATTCGTTCATCGCTTACGACGGTGTGATGAAGGACGACCCGACGACGCTCAAGCGCTTCTACACGCCGGCCCAGGGCGGTCTGTTTGGCGTCTACGTCGAAGAGCTGGCCAAGTGCTGGGAAATCTCGGTTGAGCATTACTCGACCATCGCGCAGACGGCCAGCGTGGGCGCCGGTCGCCTGAATATCAGCTAACGCCAAGCCGCAGCACCGCACCGCGCGGGGTCCCATCCCCCGCGCGGAGGTGCTATTAAAAACTCAAAAAACGAAACTTACCTATGGCTTGGATCATCCTCACCGAAGCCTTGGTCCTCGGCAAACTTGCCGGGCCGGAATTGGCCGCGCTTAAAACTAAGGCGCTCGCTGTCGGCCAGGATAATCCGCTGCCGGATGTCATTGACCAAGTGACGCGCGAGGTGCGCGGCTACGTCAAGGCCAACGCCAACAACTTGCTTGATGCCAATCCTTATTCCATTCCCGACGAGCTGACCACCGCCACTCTGAATCGCGTCCGCTTTGAGTTGGCCACGCGCCTGCCTGTTTCCTCGCTGCTTACCGAGGATCGCCGCCAGGCCAACCGTGATGCGATTGCCATGTTCCGTGACGTGGCTGCAGGCCGCTTCACGATTCAACAGCCTGGCAATGTCAGCACGGAACAGTCCGCTGGTCCTGCCGTCAAGCGCGTGAGTCATGAGCGCCAGCGCTTCAGCCGTGAACGCCTGCGCGGCTTCTAATTTTATCCACAATGAACGCTGCCAAAAAAATCTGGAAAGGCATCTGCCTGGTTATCTCCGTGCCTTGCCTGGCGCTGCCGCTGCTCGTGATTGCGGGCATGGGCTGGGGGCTGAAGACGGGGGCCTTGCTCATGCTGCGCCGCTGCGGCGACGACTGGGAACAGATTTTCTACGGTGATTCCAAGGACAACAAATAATGCCCGACGACCTCCAGTTTCAGGCGGCGCTCGATGCGCTCGACAAAAAACAATTGCTGCCGACGCAATTGCGCACGGCCTTGTTGTCCAAACTTTCCCCGGAGTTGAGCGAGGCGTCATTTTTCTCCGCAGGGGTGTCGAAGGCTCCATTTCTTAGCGCGGCCCGCGATGCGACCCGCCAGATCGTCACCGGTCTCAAGGAAAGCGATGGCGGGTTGGACCCGGCGAAGGCGCGGCTGCAATTGCGCCGCCTGGCTGAGTCGCTGGGCTACGGTGCCGGTGGCACCAACGCCTTCGACCGCCCAATCAGCCCGGATGAATTTGGCGGCCTGCTGGACCTCACCAGTGACCAGCGATTAAACCTAATCATCGACACCAACACCAGCATGGTGCGCAACGCTGGTTGGTTTCAGTCCGGGCAGACTGACGATATTCTCTTTCAGTTTCCCTGCTCCGAGCTGGTTCGTGCGGCTGAGGCGGTTAAGCCGCGTCCGTGGTTTCACAAATGGGTGCTGGCGGGCGGCACCCTTTATGAAGGCCGCATGATTGCCCGCAAGGATGACCCGATCTGGACGAAGCCCATTTCTGCCGGTGGTTTCAATCGCTTCGGCAATCGTTACCCGCCTTTCGATTACAATTCGCACATGGAAACGATTGACGTTTCTCGTCGCGAATCCATCCGCCTTGGCGTCATCGGATCGAATGACGCTTCGCCCAAGCCTGTCAATGCGCCTATGAACTTGGCCGCGGATTTGGCGGCGGGCGATTACGCCGCGTTGGTGGTGGACAGCCTCAAGGCTGTAGGCGTGAACACAAAATTTGTCGATGGCGTTCTCTCACTGGCCCGAATCGCTGGTGCCTTGCTTAATAATTAAACTATGGCTCTACCCGTCAACGTCCGCATCACCCGCGATACCCTGTCACCATCGTTACAGGCCGCCGCTGCGCGTTACTCTACCGCGCGCCTGGGCGCGGTCGCGGGCCGCGCCATTTCGGGTGAGGTTCGCAAATATCTTTTCTCCATCAATCCAGGGCGGGCCAACAAGCTGGGCGGACGGCGCACGAATTTTTACCAACGCGCCGGACAGTCCACCTCATTTGAGGTGGGCGCGACTGGCTCCAGCGTGTTCATTTCATTGCTTGGGTTCCGGCAACGATACTATGGCGGAAAAATCACCGCTGCGCCCGGCAAGGCTTTGTCAATACCGGTCGCGCCGGAGGCCTACGGCAAACGCCCGCGCGAATTCAATGACCTGGAAGTCATCCAATGGATGAAGGACGGCAAGCTGGTCGCCGGCCTGGCGCGGCGCTCGTCGACGCAAATTCGCCTGACGACGGATCGCAAGACTGGGCAGAAACGCTACAAGGCCGCAGGTCAGCGCGGTGGAGAAATTCTCTATATCTTTAAAAAGTCCGTCATGCAGGAAGGCGACACGACGATTTTGCCGGAAATGGACCAGCTGGCCACCGCTGGACGTAATGCCATCTCCGAGTTTGTCAGCGACAACCAGGAGGCCTCACCATGAATTCCTTTCTCAAACTTTTGCGCGAGGCAATTGCGGCGGACCTGCAGCAGGACCCGCAAATTGGCGGTATCGGAGTCCAGGTCATCACACGCCAGGTTGGTGACATCAATTCCGCCATCGATACCGCCTTGGGGTTCGGGCTCGGTCGCTGTGTCGTCGTGTTTACTCCGGTAATCAAGGAAGTGGAGAACGGCGCGCGTGGCCCTTATTTCAAAAAAATACTCTGCCGCGTGAAGTGTGCTGAAAATCCCCTGCTCAACGAAAGCCCGCAGGACGCAGAAATCCTGACCGAGCTGGTCTATCAGCGTATCCATTTGCGGACATATAAAATTGCCGAATGTGAAACAAACCCGCTGTTGGCTGCCAATCCTGCCACAGAAGATGAGGGCCTGCATGGCGACGGTTCCACCCGTGAGATTGACTCGCTCTTTGAAACCTCGGGCGGCCTGGCCGAGAAGCCGCGCAGCTAAAACTTTCGAACCATCCATCCAAACCCAACCACCTATGAAAATTACCGAAATCCTTCGCGGTCCCGCCTCGCTTGCCCATGACGGGATGACGCAGCTTGCCACCGACGATGTCAACGCGCAGTTCATTTCCGAATTTTCGGAGATCAACAGTTCAGCCTTCGGCGTCATCCGCCGCCCCTACCGTGATGCCCGAGTCGAAGTGTCCTGCTCGCCAATGATGTATGCCAGCCTCACCAAGCTCTTCCCTTACGAAACGCTGCAGGTGATGGACTCGCTTTATGGGGCGACGCCCAAGGCGCTAGTGGTCACCCCCCGCAATGGCCGCCCCCTGACGGTCAAGCGTTCCATGCCGACTAAATTGTCGAGTGTCAAATACTCCACGTCCGGGTCGATGCTCGGGCCGATGACCTGGACCGGCCTTATCAGCATGGACGAAGACGGTGAATTGCTTGCCGCCGATGACAAGACCAGTTGGTACACGCTCGGCGACCCGGCTTCGAATGTCGCCATGGCCGGGTATGACCTTAGCAAAATCACGAATGACCGCTACACGCTGAAATTCGACGGCAAGATTTATGAGCCGGACGAAGGCGGTTTCATGCTGGAGCGGGAATTGGCCTATGAAAAAATTCGCGGCGACAATACGCCGACCTGCGACCTGCGGTTTGTTTCCCTCATTTCCCGCCTGCGCTTTGTCCCCATCCGCGTGGTCACCGATGACGAGGATGCCAGCGTGGGCGAGGACCAGTACCTGGCCGGCCACGCCATGGGCACCAATATCGGCGATGATGCGCCGCTGGGCGATGCGGTTGTCTCCGGTTCGGCCAACGGCAAATTGCGCTGCTCGCTGAAAAATGCCGAGCAGACGGATGCCAAGCTGGTTTATGGCCGCGCCGCGCGCCAGGGCGAAATCGTCCTGCAAAATATCCGCACAGTGACGGCCAACGCGCTTACCGCGCCGGTCATCTTCGACACGGTCAGCTAGCCATCTTTTGTTCACGCGATGTTCGATATTTCCATAGGAGACGTGGATCTCGCCGATAGTTCGGCGGGAGACATCGTTTCGGAATATCGCGTGAACGGCCAGACGGTGACGCAAATTATCGAATATGCCCGCGCCTCGGCGGCGAAGCCGATAAATCGCGGGCAGAATTCGGCGCGGGTCACTTTCACCACGACCCGCAAATTTGCGACACCGGCCTTGGCTGCCAAGTTTCTGGGCGACCATGAAAAGGCCATCGTCGCAGAGGCAGCCACCTCGTTGGCGATCACCATTGCGGATGCTGATCCACAAACACTCAACAATTCAGTGGTAGTCGGGCGGGAAGGGCGGATGAACGGCTGCACCACCTACCATAACTACACCGTGCTAGGAGGCAAATTCGCTTGAGCATTCCGCTACAATCAATGGCAGTGCGACTGAAGCTCGTCTGCAAGAGCTTTGAATTCCTGGCCGATGCCCTGGCTTCGCCCACTTCGCCCATGCCGCGCCTGTACCGCCGCGCGCGGGCGCGGTTGCAGCTAGGGGTATTTGACGACGTTGAGTTGGTGGACATGACCACGGTGGACCATATCCTGGTCGAGTTTCGTCCGGCCAGGGATAAGAACACGGCACCTGGTCCGGCCATCCAAGCGGTCTATTCCGCCACGTTCGACGAGTTTGATAACTCCCTTGATGCCACAAGCTGGGACGATGGCAGCAAGCAGCACTTGGAAATCAGCCTGAGCGCCGATGACACAAATATCCCGGCTGGCTTTTATTGGCTATATATAGCCGGTTACACCACGGGCAGCGACGAGCCTATTGTCCTGGGTGATGGTCCATTTGAATTTGTGGAGGCGGCCGGGCCTGACACGAATGCCGATGTCGTCGGCTTTCAGTGCACACTAGAAGGAGTAACCCAAATTCCCAACAACGGCAGCAGCGGCCTGGGAGATGTGCCGGTCAACAAATTCAAGAACGGCCTGGACTATGGCATCCTCTGCCCGGATGCGGCCAGCGATAGCAACCTGGTGGTGAAACAATTCTGGTACGTCAAAAATACGACGGAGGCGGATGTGCCAGGCTACATCCAATCCGGTCCGGACACAGACAACGACACCAATCCCTATAAATGGGTTCGCGCCCTCTAACGCCATGGCCAAACAAAAAACTCTTCCTTTTGTGACCCAGATCACTGCCAACGGTAGCACGGGGCTGGGTGATGTCGCCACCAAGCCCTTTAACGATGGCACCGATTACGCAGTGCTCTGCGCGGACGCCAAGACCGACAGCGCCGCCAAGGTGAAGCAATTCTGGACCGTGGCCAGGACAATAGACGCTGACATCGCCGGCATGGTCCAGGCTGGCCCTGATTTCCATGCTGTCAATTGGCCCTACAAATGGACGCGAACACTTTAACTCATCCACCTATGAAAAAAATCCTCTACATCTTCGCCGGATTTATGTTCCTGGCCGCAAACGCCAATGCCCAAGGCGGCGCTTTGACTACGAATAGCGCGGGCGCGATCACCCGCAATATGACGGTGGGCGATGGCAAGTCTTTGACCATTGCAAACGGCGCGCACCTTGTAGTGGAGTCGGGGGCAATCCTGGAGGGATTGTCAGGCGGCGGCGGTAGTGGCAATGGCACAGTCACCAACATAACCACCAATACCGGCCTGACCATATCGGGCAATGGCACGTCCACCATTACGATCTCCGGGCAGATTAACGTCGGCAATATCAACGCCAGTGGCACGCGTAATAGCACCACAGTTTTATTCGGCGATGGCCATTGGGCAGCGCCTGCAGGCGGCGGTGGCGGTAATGTAAGCTTCAATAGCGACGGCAATTTCACCGGCAATATCGGTATCAACTCCACGCTGCTTTTTCAGAATCCCGCGATTGCCGACGGTACCAATGGTACATCATTCACTGCTTGGCAGATTAGCGGGAATGAATACATGAACGGCACCAACACCAATGTGAATTTCTATAATTACATCAGCATGCCGTTGAGCGGGAATGCCACCATCGTGCCGACCTTTACCCTGATTGAGAGAGTCGGCAACGGCTTTGCCTTGGGTCACACAATCCTTCAGGCAAACACGCTGGGCCTGACCATCGGCGAGGGCCAAGGCACGCAGACTCTGTACATGCCGGGCGGCAACATCACGAGCACCTTTTCCAATGGCTCGGCGGTACTTAACTTCGGCAATATAACGTTGACCGGAATACCTACAGCTCCGACAGCCGCCAATGGCACGAACACTACTCAATTGGCTTCAACGGCCTTTGTCCAAGCCGCGCTAGCTGCCTTCACTGGCGGCAATCCTTGGACTTCGGCAAATTGGAGCGTGCCTATTTTCAATGGCACCGGCGCCACAACAACCGCGACCGGAGCCAATGGCACCGTGCTTGTCCGGCTTGCGAATGGCACCATTACGCTTTCGAGCACGATAAACGGAAATCTGACCTTTACTGGCAATACAACCTTCAATGGCAACGTCTCAGCGCCCAATATCGTCCCCATTGCCAGCGACGGCAGCGGGCATTATTATCTTGGAGGTTCCGGGCCTGCCGTGCTCGACGGCGGATTTTCGCCATTGTTTTCGGTCAATGGTGGTTTTGCCATTACTAATAACGTCAGCTCTACGTTGATTGTAGGAAAAACAAACGAAGGTGCCACTGGCACCCCTGTCCTGACCGTACAACGGGCTGGTGGTGCAAATTGGGGGCCAACAGATATTTCTTTTGCCTCAAGCCCAGATGATACATGGGGCGTGCCCGATGCCTCTTATGGCACTATTTACATGGGCGCGGGTGGAACTTTCGAATTGGGCTCCGTGGTCGTGACGGGATCGCCGCCATGGTTGCGCTCCGCACCAAGCACTACGCCCACTAGCGGCATTGGCGCAGTAGGACTTGACCAGGAATGGAGAGACACGGGCGCTGAAATTCCTGGTGCTGGTGTCACGCCGGGAGGTTATTACTTTCGTTCTATCTGGCAGACGAAACGTGACTTCTCAACCTTCGTCGCCGACCCTTATTTTCAATCTGACCAAGTTGAGGCAAATAAAACAATTGAACTGCGCCCAGTGCCCAATAATGGCTATGCCCAACTTTTCATCCGTGGAACAACCAGCTATCGCCTATCTAGCGGCAGCACCCGCGCGAGCGCTGGCTTGGTGATCCAGGATGATGCGCGCGACGGAGACCAATTTACCATCAATGTCGTATCGAGCAATGCTAGTGTGGGCGGTATGTATCGCAACAATGCCACCAATATGGTCGCCGAGGGCAGCTCTTCTGCAGGGCTCTCTATCTATACAAACCATTCCGGGGCGACTCTAACACTAGGCGCAGGTGCGGGAACTTTGGTCTTCACACTTTCACCAGGCGCGGCGAACTTGACTGGCAATTTAAACTATACCGGGGCACTCAATAGCGTCTCTGATGAACGCCTGAAATACGACGTGCAATCCCTGGGCGACGACTGGACCGCGCTTTACGATTTGCGCCCGGTCTCCTTTCGATGGAATGCGGCGATGAAATGGCGCGATCCCAATTATTCCAAAAATGTGCAGCTGGGATTTATCGCGCAGGAGGTTCAGCGCGTCGCGCCCGAACTGGTAAATCCAGGCATCGATGGCTACCTAGGCGTGGACTATGGAAAAATTACGCCACTCCTCGTGGCCGCCCTGCAGGCGGAACATAAAGAGAACATGCAGGAGCGCTGGGTTAATGTCACCGCCTTCGTTTGGTTGTTCTTGCTGAGCTGGCGCTTGCACCACCGCACGAAGCACCACCGCACCAAACGCTGGCACTAAAATTCCATCATGGATTAAGCTATGGCGGACGCAGACAAAAAGATGCGCCTCGAAGTCGAGGTGGGTGGCGCTGAAGAAGTCGCGGCCTCGCTTCATCGCGTCGCTGATGCCAATGAGCATATAGCCAGTTCCACCAAGGGCGGCTTGGATGCCGCACGCGAACAGGCCAGCACAGTCAAGGAAGGCGCGGAGAATATGAACCGCATGGAACGGGCCAGCGAGGCGCTGTCCGCCGCGATGGAAGGCCGCCTTGTAGAATCCGTCAAGCTGGGGGCAACCGCCTTTCGCGGTTTGTTTGCCCTGATGGCGGAGAATCCGTTTCTTGTTATCTTGGCGGCGCTGCCAATTATGGTCGAAGGCTTTGGCAAGTTGAGGGAAACGGTGGTTGGTAACTCGGAGGAAATCAAAAAACGCAATGAAGAGACTGCCGCCAATACCGAGCAAATGGCCAAGCGCGTCGAGGAAGCGCTGTCCCATCCTGGGCAAACCCAATGGGCCGAAAAATACTTGGCAGACGCCGCCAAGATAGACACGGCCAACCAAAACCTTATCACTCAACTGGAGTCGGTCTATACGGCCTATAACAATGTTACGAAGGCGATCACTGAGCAGACCCTTTCGAAGATAAAAATGTACGAGACCGAGGATGTGCGCATTGCCCAATCCAAAGGTGCCTCCAGCGGGGAAATTGACCAGATCAAGCTAGGCTACCAGCTATTGCGCGACAAAGCTTCCGCCCAAGGTGCCAACGAGCAGGCCCAGGCAGAAGTGTCTGGTCGCGAGCGCATGCTGAACAATCTGCAAGACCAGCTGACCACCGCCGAGCAAGAACGGGCTACGGCCAACAAGGACATCGAAACACGCCATGCCAATTCCAAGGCGCAGATGGACATCTTCACAAAAAAATATGATGAGGATATCGCCGCATCGGAGGCGCGGGAAAAGACCGCCCACGATTCCTTTATCGCCCAGCAATTAAGGCTGGGGAACGCACGGAACCCGGCCGACGCGGAAACTCAATACAAGGAAGAGGGTATTGGTCAGGATGAACGTGATTTGCGTGATAGGTTGAAAAAGGAATACGACGAAAAGGTCAAAAGCTACGACAATGCCGTCGCCAAGCCAAAGCCGGAGGACACCCAGCGAATGTCCGGCCTCGAGGACCAGATCACGAAGCTGCAAATCCAAATCGACGCGGCCAAGCTGGAACTGCAGGCGGCGCGCATTAACGCGGTGACGGTGGCGCAGAATAACGTCACGACGAGCGTGGACCACCTGGCGGATGCGGATCAGCAGGCGGCGGCGGCGCGGGCGCGAGCAGCGGCCACCCAGATAGACCAGGGAGTGAACAAGGCCCGCAAGGACCCGCGCAATGCCGGGCTTGAACCGCTGTTGGACCATTTGCAAAAGGCAGCGCAGGAAGTTGAGCAAAACCCCACTGGCGCGAGCATCCAGGAGCTGGAAAAGGCCATCCGGGATTATGGCAGCGCCGTCTACCAGCGTTTTCACACCGTCGAACGCGGACTGTTAAATTTAACCCTGCAATTCAATATTCTCAGCAAACAGGTCGCCAATGGCCGCGACCGCAATTCCTAGCCCATGGCCACATGGAAGCTCCAGAAAAACACCGGCACGAATCAGACCTTTGCGGACTGGGGGTTAAATACCGTGCAGCTCGACTTGCACAGTATGGATGAGGATGTCCTGCAATTTGTCCATGATGGAGCCAGCTTCATTGGCACACCCATCTTTGCGGAGGGGGACAAGCTTACCGTAACCTTTGCCGCCGATGATGTCACTTACACCAAGGTCTTTGTGGGCTTTGTGCGGGAGATAATCCCTTCCGGTGGTCCGCGCACGGAAAGCTTCAGCTACAAAGTCTATAATGCCTGGGAATGGATGAAGACGGTGGTATTCCAGCAAAAATGGAAATTTGCGGATACCCCCGGCTCGGCAGAAAGCGATTTGAGCGACAAATATGTCTCCCGCGTTATTCTGGGTGTGAATAGCAGTGGCGACTTTGTCGACATCGGCACTATCGTTACCGAAATCATCAACTTTGCCATGACCGAGGCCGCGATCCCCATGGCCTTCGCCGGGTTCACGGACACGACGCTAATACCTGCTGAGGAAACGCGTGATCTGACCATTGCAGGGGCATTGCTGCGCATTCTGCGCTGGTTGCCGGACATCGCCACCTGGTGGGACTACACAACCACCAACCCGACGCTTCACATCGTCCATCGTGCCGATTTGACCGAACAGGTGATTGACTTACCTGCCCCCGGCACAGACCCGGACGATTGCGGTGACGCCGTTACCCAAATCAAGCTCAGCCCGGCCTATAAGCAACAGGTTTCCGCCGTCGTTTTGCGCTATCTGCTGGCCGGGCAAAACGATTATGGCTGGAATGAAGTCACCATTGATAAATATCCCGCTGAAGCCACCGGTTTTGAGCGCAAGGCCCTGGTGCAGACTTTAGAGCTCATTCCTGGGCGCGCCGAAGAGGCGCTATTGCAAAGCGTAATCACAGACGTATTGCCCAGCGCCAGCAATGTGGACGGCACGGGCGGCATGGGCGACACTGAACAATCCGGCGCAGTCTCACTTTTGAAGCATCATTTTCCACGGCTAAAGAAGTCGGACATTTCAGAAGTAAAAGTTAAAAAGCTCGCCTATTACGAGGAGGACGGCACTTGGATTAGCGGCGATCTCGGCGACTACAATACTGAACTGATTGACGGCGCGATAACGCCATGGATGGAGACCAGCTTCTCCATAGTTTCCAAGGTCATCAGCTTCAAAATGGAGGCGCAATACAAGGTCACTGATCCGGACACTGGCGGCGTTGGCACCTTTAAGCATGTCTTCGAGGCCAAGACCTTGCTTGCCACCAATGCCATCACCCAGGTTTATAAACTGGTCACCTCACCTGGCATATTTAATGAGACACCGCCATCCGGCCTGGCTGAAGCACTTTACAATGTAATGAACCCCCTGCAGTGGAGTGGGTCGATCCAAACGACCGAGGTGGAAATCGCCCGTGTGCTGCGCCCTGGCAAGCGATTGAATTTCACCGGAGGCAATGTTGCCTGGGAATCCATCGACGCCATCGTGATGAGCGTGTCCGCCAATATCGATGCGGGTATAACGATTGCCTCCCTTGGTCCTTCTGAGCACTTGGGGCCACAGGACATGATTGAACGCCTGCGCCTAGGTCGCGACCGCGCCGCCGTGGCCAGTATAGCCCAGCGCGTGAATGGATTTGACTCATCGCCGTTGAACAATCTGGAACTCTCCAAAAAGCATCCGCATAAGCCCGCTCCGGCGCTGACGCAGACCACCGGGCAAATCGTCGGCTACACAGGTTCAGCATCGGTGGTCCGAGAAATAGCTTTGCGTGAATGTACCGCCTGCGACCCCGCGACCGGCACACTGCGCAAACAACTTCAACAGGCCAGCGAATTTTACGACTAATGGGCGCGCTAAAACTCAACTCAGTCTGCCCGAAATCAGATGGCACCATGCAGCCAACGCCTGGTTGCCAATGCCCATCCATCGGCATTGTTTGGGATGCGAAGGTTTACCAATGCAACATCGTCGGCTTTATGGAAATTCAAGGCCAGAGTGACCCTCCGCGCGGCTATCGCCATTTTACCTGGGACGGTCCGGGCTGGACCTATTCTGACAATGGCGGAGGTCCTTTTCCCCATGCCGCCTTCAATTGGGTTTATAGCGCCACGACTAGCCATTATGGGTTCAATGCCATCTCCGGCGCGCTTGAAAATACATCGGATACAGACACCAATATAGCCTACCATACTGGACCGGTCGATTATGCGTTAGTTCCCGGCGGGAGTAGCCTGGCAGAGGCTCTCAACGGACCAGCTTATGCCTGGAACGATGGCGATGAATATCTCATCCCCCCAGGATTCAGCTATGGCACCGGCTTTAATCCGTTCATCCACATACACAGCAAGACCAATTTGACGATGGATATGGCTGCCTACACACAGTCAATCTCCGGCTCGGTTATATCGGTGACGGCAGGCTATTTTGAGCTGAACCTGATCGATGAAGATTTGGATGACGACGCCGAGGCGCGCGGTCTGGCCGCAGACCCTTATGGCGAGCACGGTGGAGTTTCCTACCCGGACAGTAGCGGGGCCTTGGACTATTCCATTGCGGCCATCAAAGAAAATCGATCCACAGCCGGTGGAAACAACGGCCTTAATTTCTTGGTGGTAAAGACCAAATATGCCCTTCTGCTCACCAATTTGATTAACGACCTTTCTTATAAATGGACCATTAAAATTGCCCGTCGTACGGCTGCGAATGCGGCTGACGGCAGTGACGCAAATTATGGGTCAACGTGGACCATTATATCGACCTTATCTGACACGTTTACAGCGGATGACATTCAAAAGGTCATTGGCGGCACTTGGACTGACGCTGACAGCGACGAAGTAATGGACAATGACGAGATCACCCCCGGCACCGACTTGGCCTGCGATAAGGGATACGAATATGCCATCGTCGAAGCCTACCTAGAATGGTCCCATTCATGAGCCAAATGCCCCCAGAACGCGCCGCCAAGGCTACGGCCAGCTCCAGGGCCTTCCGCCGCCTTTTACTACCGCCTAGTCGCCAAGAACGGCTTAAAGCGGCCATGGCCAAGGCCACCCTTGTCGACATCAGGCAAGCCAGCGAAAAGGCCATTGCTCGCATACTCAATGTTGGCCGCCGCTGCCCTTGCAGACCGCCTGAACATCCGCTTCCGCCATCCTGAAGCGATTCTTCAATAGGCCTTTCAAAGTCGGCATTTACACTGGCCTTTGGCCGGTTCTTTCTCAATCTAATGGCAACTTCTCCCAAATCGGGCGGCGTTTACGCGCGGCGGTTCTTCCTCTTCGCTTGCGGGATCAATGATGGGGCGCAGCGCCGCCGCATCCCGCCGCAGGACATCGCGCGTGCTGCCAAAGGGTGCGGGCATTTCCCGCAGTGTCTTGCGCAAACGCCACACGCTGAATGCCGCACTGCAGCCAAAGAGAACCGTGAAGGTCAGCGCGGGGATCCACCGATAGTTCTCCGGCACGGCGAGTATCACCGTCAGCCCCAGGAACAGCAGCGCGGTGCACGCGAGCAGGATGCACACTTGCATCAGCGCCAGCAGGCCACCGAGGCGCAGCAGCAAGTCCTCCAGCTCCGCCGACGCCAATTCCACCCGGCTGGTGAACGTGTCCACCAGCACGGCTAGGAACATACGCAATCGCTGCTTCAGATTCATGGCTGAAACATGACGGTGGCGCGGCGGCGGTGCGCGCCGTTGTAGGGGACGCCGCAGGCGCGCTTTAATCGCGCCGCATGAGCAGGCCGACAAGCAGGCCCACGCCGACGCCGACGCCGGCCGCGATGCCGACGGAAGCCCACGGGTGATCCTTGATCGCGGTTTCCGTATTGGCCACTCCGGCCTTCAGGCGTTGCTGCATATGGGCGGCCTTGTCCTTCAGCGTTTCCACGGCATGTTCGGCTTCCGCCTCCAATGCCGCGCCATTATGGGATTTGGTTCGAGCGTGCATAATTTTTTGATGGGTTGGTGTTTAATGACGTTAGGTTTGTACCTTCAAGATACCATACATCGCAGGCCCGGCAATCGGTCCGCTGGTTTTTTACACACCGTTGACATCTGCATTTGCGACGCCTGCGGGGAAGGTTTGCGCTGGCTTGGCGGTTGGTTGTAATCTGGCCCGATGCGCGTTTTGCTTCAGCCCTTCCGGCGGATTTTGTGGCCGGCAGTAAGGTTGTCCGCTCTGGCCTTATTGGTGGTGACGTCCCGTATTTATGCGGCAAATGCGTCATTGCCTGCGCCGGTGTCGCTTGCATCAGGAGCAGCACCGGGCGATTCCGGCGTCACCACCCCGGCGCTTTTCCCTTTTTTGCCGGCTACGGATAAAAACAGCGGTGGTGCGGTGGTGATTGTTCCCGGAGGCGTTTCGATCTCCGACCTTGAAACAGAAGGTGCGGCGTTGGCACATTGGTTGAATGACCGTGGCCTCGCGGCTTTTGTCCTCCGCTACCGTCCCGCGCCCGCTGATCCTGCCGACGGGCGCGCCGATGTCGCGCGGGCCGTGCAATATGTGCGGGCGTATGCAGTTGACTACAAAATTTCCCCGCAACGGATCGCCGTCTTGGGGCTGGCTCATGGCGCGGAGCTGGCGGCGGAAGAAGCTTTCTCTGATCCCGTCGCCCAGCCGGATGCGGCCGATGCACTGCAAAAAGTCTCCGCCCGGCCGGATTTATTGGCGCTTGTCTGGGGTTCCGCCCTGCCGGAAGCGGGCACGGCCAATCTGCCGCCCACGTTTCTCGTGGGCTCCACCAAAGCAGCCGACAATCTGGGCGGCATGATCGACCTCTGGACGCGCCTGCGTGCCGCGCGGGTGCCGGTGGATGCGCACTTTTTTTCCAAAGCCGACCTTGCCCTCGGCGAGGCGTTGAATAACGCCTCAGCCACCTCTTGGCCGGGAATGTTTTACGCTTGGGCGCGCTTTTCCGGCCTGCTCACCGCAGCCCCGCGCGTGCCCCTCAAGGGAATTGTCACTATCGATGGCCAAGTGCTTCCCCACGGGTATGTCATCCTCACGTCGCTCGAGGGCCCCGGCGCCGGCCCGGTGGTGGGGCGCGTGCTGAATTCCACAGCCGGCGTGCCCATGGGCGAATTTTCCGTGCTCGCCAACCAAGGGCCGGTGGCCGGGAGGTACTTGGTCGATGTGCGTGAGAACATGACGCGCTGGCTCAGTAATTCCTTCTCCGGCAACCTCGTCAATACTCGTGGAGCCCCCACACCCGAGCAGGCATACTTCGGCCACTATCGCGTGCTGGCCCCCAGCCTTGGCGACCAGCTCTCTTTCACCAAAGTTCATCCGGGTGACCAAGAGCCCTACATCCTCGAAATCAAGCCGGGTGCGGATGCCAACCTCGATTTGAAAATCGAAGTGTTCAGCAAATAAAATCCTTCGCCTTAATTTCCCCCGCCATGAAACTGCGCGCACTTCTGCTCTTTATCCTCGGCCTGACTGCTCTGGCCGCCAGTTCGGAAAATTTGGGCGGTCTCCCCGGCGGCGCGAAAAATCCCGGCCAGCAGGCTTTCCTTGCGCAGTTGGCGCAGCATCCCCCCGGCCCTGTTTTCGGCATTCCCGAGCCCATCCTCCTCTGGCCCAATGGCGCGCCGGGCGCGGTGGCGGCTGCCGACGGCCAGTTTACGGACGAAGACAAACCGGCCCTTTATCCTTTCCCCGCCCCGGCTAATAATAATACCCGCGCGGCTTTTCTTATTTTGCCGGGCGGCGCCTTCACCAACCGTTGTATGGACAACGAAGGTGTGCAGGTCGCGCGGTTTCTCAACCGTCATGGCATCGCCGGTTTTGTCCTGCGCTACCGCATCGGGCCCAATTATCCCTCCCGTAATTTTTCCACAGCCGATGGCCATCGCGCCATGCAGTACCTGCGTGCCCATGCGGCGGACTACGGCATCGCGCCCGACCGCATCGGCGTCATCGGCTTTTCCGCCGGTTCCGAGCTCGCGGGCGACGCCTTTTATAACAGCATCCTGCCGGGCGACCCCACTGCGGCCGACCCGCTTGACCGCCTTTCCACACGCGCCAATTTCAGCGCCTTGATCTATGGCGGCCGCAATCCCCAGCGTCCCGCCGAGGCTCCGCCGACATTTTTATTCAATACCGTGGAGGATGCCGGCCACCTCACCGTCGAGGTTGCCGTGCTCAACGCCTTGCGCAATGCCGGCGTGCCGGTCGCGGCTCATTTCTACCAAGTTGGCCCGCATGGCACCAGCATGTCCCCCGGCGACCCGCAGCTCGGCCAGTGGCCGGAGCTATTGGTGCAATGGCTCCGGGATGGCGGATTTCTTGACGCCGGCCATTCGAGTGCTTCCCAGCCAACCCCATGAAGACGCCTGCCTCCGCCCCTATTGCCTCCCGCGATGTTGTCTCCCGCGGCCTGCGTTGGCGCTGCCCCAATTGCGAGGGCCCGCTGGTGTTTGGCCCCCGGATGCGCCTGGCACAGCAATGCCCGCAATGCGGATTGCGGTGGGACCGCGGCAACGGTTTTTTTCTCGGCGCCATGGTGTGGAACTACGGTGTGACCGTGTTCGGCTTGTTATTCTGGGTGGTGCTGGCCGCTCTGCGTGGCTGGATTTCTCCGCCCGTGGCCATTGGCCTGGGCCTTGCCATCGCCTTGGTGTTTCCGCTGATTTTCTATAAATGGTCCTGGGTCTTGTGGCTGACGACTTATTACACCTTTCTCCCCAACGAACTACCGGCCAACACCGGCCAGGAACACCCCTGGCTCAATAAATGAGCACGGGCCTCATCGACGCGCATACGCACGCCTATCCCTCCGAGGTTTTTGCCGACCCCGTTGCTTGGGCGCGTACGCGCGGCGAGCATCATTGGGCGCAGCTCGTCGGCCCCCGGGCTGATGGCAAGCGCCCGCTGCAAGGCTTTGCCGACCGCCCGCAAATGCTTCGTGCCATGGATGCGGCGGGGGTCGAGCGTTGCGTTTTGCTGGGCTGGTATTGGGAACGGCAGGAAACGTGTGTTTGGCATAATCACGTCATGGCCGAGTGGATCCGCGCCCGCCCGGATCGCTTTTCCGCCTTTGCATGCGTCCAGCCATTGGCAGGCCCGGCCGTGCTGGATGATTTAAAACGTGCCCGCGATGTCGGGTTATGTGGCATCGGCGAGAGTTTTCCCAAGGCCCAGGGCTTCGCGATGAGCCACCCCACCTGGCAGGCCGTGTTGGCCTGGGCCGCGGCGGAGAAACTGCCCGTTAATCTCCATGTGCCAGAATTGGCCGGACGCGACTATCCGGGCTTCCTCGCCGCGGCTTTGCGGGATTACCAGCAGCTCGCGCGCCAGCACCCGCGGGTTGATTTTATTCTCGCGCATTGGGGTGGCCTTTTACCCTTGCTGGCGCTCACCCCCGCCCAGCGCGCCGAACTTGCCAACGTTTACTACGACACCGCCGCCAGCCCGTTGTTGTATGACACCGCGGTTTACCGCCAAGTCGCCGCGGCTGTGGGCGCGGAGAAAATAGTGTTCGGCAGCGATTTCCCATTGCGGGTATTCCCACGCGAGCAACAGGAGCCGGACTTCATCCGCCCGCTTGATGAAGTGAAAAACTCCGGCCTCACTCCGCCGGAGCTGGAGCTGGTTCTCGGTGGCAACGCGCGTCGGTTGCTGCGCTTGTAGGCCGTTTTTTCACGCTGACCGCTGCGCAATGGCGATGGGGCCGGGCTGGGGGAGGCTGGCGCGTTTCGCCACCAACACCCCGTCAGCAGAATAGCTCTGGCTCACATTGGCCGAGGCGATGATGGCGTAGCCATGCTGCTCCAGGTACTTTGCGCACGCGGTATGCAGGTCATCGCCATGGGTGGACACAAAGAGGTAATCGATTTTTCCGGCCCGCAGGGTTTGTTCCGCGCCCTTCAGCATATCGAGCTCCGCACCCTGGATGTCGCTGTGCAGGATGGCAATGCGCTCGAGGTGATGTGTGGCCACAAAATCATCCACACACACCATCGGATCTCCGGTGGGCGCCTGGCCGCTCCGCCCGCTGACCCATGCCTTGGTCCGGTGCGCGGTCAAACCATTCAGGGCGAAGTTGCGCTCGCCATTCGCCAGGCAGGTGGCATCCGCCTCGATGAGGAATACGCGTGCATTGGCGACGGTGCGCGCAAACCACAGCGAATAAAAGGCCCAGCAGGCGCCCAGCTCAATGATGACGCCGCCGGGAGCCACGTGGGGCAACACCGCCGCAAAGGCCCGTTCCTCCTGCGGTTCATGGACGCCGTGGTTCTCTCGTAAAATGGCGTGCATCTCATCCGCAAAATAGCTGTACGAGCCCAGTTTGACCCGGATCCCGTTGTGCATCACTTGCTCATCGCCATGGATGCGGCCGGCTTCGGCCACGCGCGGAATGTGGGCATTGTCCGGGCAGGAGACCGTCAACGCCGTGCGGAAGCGCCAGTACCGCCGCTGGCGTTCGCGGGTGACGAGGTCGCCCACCCACCGCCCCAGCGGTGGGCATAGCCGGCCGAGCACTTCCAGTCCGCGATCAATGCGATTCATGACCCGCCTATTTGCCATCATTCTCCGGCGTTGTCCAGTCCGCCTGCTCGGCTCTCTCCTGGCCCGGGGTGCGGAAGTGGCTGCGGGTGCGGGCCTTGTGGGCCGGTTATGGGCCGGATAAGCGCGGGCATAATCAATTCTCGTTCCCTTGTATATATCGAACTTTCAGTATATACTGAAAGTATAAATCAACCCAACACTCCCATGAATCCCACCATCACCTGCTACGTCCTGTACATCCTCATCAGCGCCGCCTTGATGATCTGGGTCGCCGCCACGCTGCACAAGAATGGCCGCGTCTTCCTCGTCGAGGCATTCCATGGCAAGGAGGACATGGCCGATTCGGTCAATCACCTCCTCGTCGTGGGCTTTTACCTCGTCAACGCCGGCTATATCACCCTGGCGCTGAAATATGGGGACAAGCCGCAGACCACCCAGGAGGCGTTTGAGTTCCTCAGCACCAAGCTGGGCCTTGTCCTCATCGTCCTGGGCGGGATGCACTTCTTCAATATGTTCAACTTCGACAAAATGCGCCGCAAGGCGCGGAAGACCAACCTGGAGCCGCCGCCGGCCCGCCCGCCGCTGTGGCCCCAGCAATAAACCATCCACCCTGAACTTCCCTTCAATCCATGACCACCACCGACCACACCTCCCCCGAACTGCGCGCGGCGCGTGACCGCTTCATCTCCCAATGGGGCGTCATCAGCGCCGCCTGGGGCATCAACCGCACCATGGCGCAGATCCACGCCCTCCTCCTGGCCCACAAGGAACCGATGTCCACCGACGAAATCATGGCCGCCCTCCAGATCAGCCGCGGCAATGCGAACACCAATGTGCGCGAACTCGTGGGCTGGGGTCTCCTCCGTGTCGTGCTCCGCAAGGGGGAGCGCAAGGAGTACTTCGAGGCCGAGAAGGAGGTGTGGAAAATCTTCTGCACCATCGTCCGCGAACGCCAGCGCCGCGAGATTGACCCCGCCTTGGCCGTCCTGCGCGAATGTTCCGAGCGTTCCGCCAAGCTCAAGGGTGCCGAGGCTGAGGCCTTCCACAAGACCATGAGCGAGCTGAACAATTTTGTCGCCCAGGCCGCCGGAGCCATGGACAAGGTCGCCCGCGGTGAGCGCAGTAAAATCATGCCCCTCATTTTCCGGATGTTGAAATAGCCTTGGGCAATGACTCTCCGCTTTCATCCTCAACTTCTCCCCATGTCATGCATGCGCATCCTCCAACCCATCCCCACCGCAAACGCCGCCTGCAAGGCGCGCTGGCCGGCTTTGGCATCGGCGGCTGGCTCTGGCACGCGTTGTTTTTTGCGGAACGGCTGGCCACGCTGCCCCGGGTGGTGAAAGCCCATTTTCATCCGTCCACACCCCCCGCACACCCTTTCCACCTCCCCCGCCATGAACATCCATGACCTGCTTCTGTTGGGCCTGCGCCTCACCGGCGTCGGCCAGCTTTTCATCGCCGGCATCACCTTCTGGTTGCGCCGCATCATCGGCTGGACTGAGGATGTGGGTAAGCTGCGCCCGCTTAATCGATGCATCGTTTTCACCTACGGGTATTACATCCAGAGCTTTGGTTTTATCTTTGGCCTCATCTGCTTGCTGCAGGCCCCTCTCTTGTTGGGTAAAACTCCGTTGGCGGGCGACTTGCTTCTGATCATGGCTGCCTACTGGCTGGGGCGGCTGGTCCTGGGCTTTGTGTATTACTACACCCGCGAAATCACTGCGCAGCGTACGCTCTACCGCGTGGGCGAATACTTTTTTGAGGCTCTGTTCATCGCGCAAATCACCGCCCTGCTTGGCGCCTTTGCCTACACGGTCGGCTGGCTCAAAGCGTGAGCGCAAACACCGCCTTGGCCAGCGCGGGCAGCCCGTCAAACACGCCTTCGGGCGGCGGCTCGTGGGCGAGCATCTGTTCACGCGTGTGGCTGCCGGTGGTCACGGCGTAGCCGCGCAAACCCGCATTGCTGGCGGTGTCCATGTCAAAGGGTGAGTCGCCAATCATCACCGTCTCTCCGGGTTGCACGCCTAGCTTTTCCACCGCATGGAGGCCGAATTCGCGCTGGGGCTTGCGCCAGGGGGTGTCGTGGGTGCCGAATACTTGCTCCAGCCACTTATCCCAGCCGAGGTGTTTGATGACCTCCCGCGCCCCGTCCCCATGCTTATTTGTCAACACCGCCTGGCGGATACCCCGGGCATGCAGGGTCTCCAGCATCGCGATGGCTCCGGGGCAGGGGTTGAGGTCCTCAAACATGATTTGTTTGAAATAGGCATGGTAGTAGGGCAGGGCGCCGAGCTGGCTCCGCGCGCCCTGC
>JBEHYY010000010.1:0-82425 GCA_048497935.1 Verrucomicrobiota bacterium | reverse complement strand
CGACATCGTCGTCGCCCCCTGGACGACCATCAAATACCGCATCAATGGCAGCGGCGGCACCTCCGGCGGGCAGGGTAATGTGGCCGCGGCCACCACCAGCTCCACCACAGGACGGTTTGCCACCTTTCCCGGCGCCGCACCGCAAACCTACCCGGCGGCGGCCGGCAACTCCTCGCTGGACAACCCGATGCTGATTCGTTTCGACAACATCGACAGCATGTTGCTCAGTGCGCGCAGCCTCGACCAGATTCCCCAGGCCATCGACCAGATCACGGAGCTGCTGCGTGAGCGCCACCGGCTGGAGGAAGACCAAGACAATGATTTTGCCATCCGGGACCTGACGGAAGTGGGCAACACCGTGGCCTCCACCGGCCGGATGATGACGCAGTTGCTGCTGGTGGTGGCGGCCATCTCACTCGTCGTCGGCGGGGTGGGCATCATGAACATCATGATGGTATCCGTCACCGAGCGCACCAAGGAGATCGGCCTGCGCATGGCTGTGGGCGCGCGGGGGCGGGACATCCTGCAGCAGTTCCTGTTTGAGGCCGTGGCGCTGTGCATGATTGGCGGATTGATCGGGCTGGCCGGCGGGCGCCTGTGTTCCTTTGCCGTGAATGCGCTGATGCATTGGCCCACCCAGCCGTCGGTAGGTGCGGCGATGGCCGCCCTGTCCATCTCCGCCGGGGTTGGCATTATTTTTGGATTCTACCCGGCCTGGAAGGCCTCGCGTCTGGACCCTATTGAAGCTTTGCGTTACGAATGAAACCCCATCCCCTCCTTCCCTTTGTGCAACGCGCCAGCCAGGCGGCCCTCGCCGCCGGCGTGCTTGCGTTGGCGGGCTGCATGACCGTCGGCCCGGACTACCATGCCCCGGAAATCAAGACACCCCCGGCCTGGCTCGACATTGACAAACCGGCTGATGCCGCGGTGACCAGCCGCCCGGTCGCCACGCCAGTCACCACCATGGATTGGTGGACGGTCTTTAATGACGCAAAGATGGCCGAGCTGATCCGCGCCGCCGCCACGCAAAATATGACCGTGCTGGAGGCAGAGGCGCGCATCCGGGCGGCCCGCGCCGGCGTGACCTCCGCCTACTCGGGTTTGCTGCCCACCGTGAGCGGGAGTGGCTCGTACAACTACAGTTCCTCGCCCACCATCATTGGCGGCGAGCCGCATGAATCGCCCCCGCGCACGTCGTTCCGCGCGGGTTTGGACTCAGTCTGGGAGCTCGACATTTTTGGCGGCACCCGGCGCTCGGTGGAAGCCGCGCAGGCCAGCCTCCAGTCGATCATCGAGTCGCGCCGCGGCACCTTGTTGACACTGGTGGCCGAAGTGGGCGTGGACTACATCAGCCTGCGCTCCGAACAGCAGTTGTTGAAAATCGCGCACCAAAGCCTGGCCGACCAGGAGCACACGCTGAAGATCACCCAAGACCGCTGGCAGGCGGGCTTGGCCAGCCAGCTTGACTATGTGAATGCCAAGGCGGCGACGGACTCGACCCGGTCGCAGATACCCAGCATTGAGGCCGCCATCCGCAACGATATTTACGCCCTGAGCCTGTTGCTCGGCCGCGAGCCGGGCGCCCTGCTTGCCGAGCTGGATATGCCGGGTGAGATTCCGCAGACGCCGGGGAGCATCCCCGTGGGCCTGCCCGCCGACCTGCTGCGTCGCCGCCCGGATATCCGGGCCGCGGAAGAGCAGCTGCGCGTGGACACGGCGACCATCGGGGTGGCCATCGCGCAATATTATCCCCAGTTCAGCGTGAGTGGCTCATTCGGCTTCCAAGGTGTCTCCATCGGGCAAATGACGCAGTGGGCCGCGCAGTCGTGGTCCTGGGGCCCGACGATCAACTGGCCGATTTTTTCCGGCGGAAGAATCTCCGCCCAGGTGGAGCAGTCCAAGGCGGCTTTGCAGGCTGACCTCTTCGGCTATCGGAACACGGTGTTGACCGCGCTCCAGGAAGTGGAGAGCGCGCAAATCTCCTTTGCCAAGGAGCAGCAACGCCGCAACAGCCTGCGCGACGTGGTGGCGGACAACCAGAAAGCCTTTGACCTCTCCCTACAGCTCTACACGCAAGGCCAGGCGGAGTTCATCAATGTGCTCAATGCCGAACTTTCCCTTGCCTCGTCACAAAACGCGCTGTCGCAAAGCCAGGCGAATGTCGCCTCGGATTTGATCGCGCTGTTCAAGGCACTCGGCGGCGGCTGGTCGGAATTCCCGGAACGGGACGCCAAGCTGCTGGAATACGGGGAAGCCCCGGTGAAGGCGCCGGCGGTGGAAGGCCCGCACAAGCCGGGCCCGCCGGTTTCGCTCCGCACAAAGTAGGCCGCGTTTAGCGCGCAGGGCCGCTATAGTTGGGGCTGGCCGGGTCCTGGGTGGAGGCGGGAGTCGCAGGCGTCACCACCGGATTGCCGTTGGCGTCATAACTACGCACATATTCCCTTTGCGAAGTATTGGGCGTGGAGGAATCGCTCAAGGAGCGGTCGTTGTAGCCCAAGTTGCGGCAACCGGCGAGCAGGGCAATCGCGGCGAGGGTTCCACAAGTGAAAAGCTTTTTCATGGCAAAGGGGTGGACAGGGTGAAATGGAAGATGTTTCACTTTTACAGGAAACAAAGCCATATTAAGGCCGAAGCATGGATTTGGCAAGCGACGCCTGCCCCACTCCACCCCGATGAACCTCATTCTCTTTGAGACCGCCGCCGAGGCCGGGCACCTCTCGTCCGTGGACCCGCGCGCACGCCATATCCGCGGTGTGCTGCGGATGAAACCGGGCGATCAGCTCTTTGTCGGCGTGGTCAATGGGCCGCGGGGCCGGGCTATTATTGCCGAGGACAGCACCGAAGGCCTGCGGCTTGACATAAAATGGGAGGAGAAGATCGAACCACCCCGGCCAATTTATGTACTGGTGGGCATGCCACGCCCACAAACGGCGCGCGATGTTTTGCGGGAAGCAGCCACTTTTGGCATCACCGCCTTGCATTTCTTCAATGTTGAGAAAGGCGAGCCCTCCTACACCAACAGCAGCTTATGGAAAACTGACGAATGGCGGCAGCGACTGCGGGAAGGAGCGGCCCAGGCCTTTGCCACCAGCATTCCCGAGGTAGGGTTGCACGAATCGCTGGCGTCCGCGTTGGCGAAGGTCACGACCACCACGCCAAAAGACGCAGGGTGCGTGGCCCTGGATGTTTATGAAGGCGAAGGACCGCTATCGCAAATCGCGGCAGATTCGGGCCCGGTGGTGCTGGCCCTTGGCGCGGAGCGGGGTTGGGCCGCCTTGGAGCGGAAACAACTGCGCGAAGCCGGTTTTGCCCTCGCCCATCTGGGCTCCCGCGTATTGCGCACCGAGACCGCAATGGTGACGGGGCTCAGTGTGCTGCTGGCCAAGCGCGGAGAGTTTTAATGCGGCCCAAAATCCAAGGCCACGCTTTTGCGCTTCATTAATTGGAAAGACGCCACAAGACAGCGGTGTCGCAGCCATGCCCCATCATCCAACGGGACTCCTCACATTGCGGAGCGGCGGACTTCGGGAGTGTGCCGGATGTCCTCGCCCTTGAGCAGGAAGATCACTTCCTCCGCGATATTGGTGGCGTGGTCGGCAATGCGTTCGAGGGACTTGGAGATGAAGATCAGCTCGATGGAAACGCGGGAAATCTCCGGATTCTGGGAGATTTTATCCGTAAACTTGACGTAGTTGTCGCGGTTGAGGTCGTCGATCTCCTTATCCCGCCGCGGCACAAGCTTGGCCTTTTCAGCGTCTTCGGTGATGAAAGCGTCCATGGCGTCGCGCAGCTGTTCGAGGGCGAGGTCGCCCATGCGCGGGATGTGGAAGAAATCATCCACCTTGCCAAATTGGGCGAGGCGGCGCGCGCGTTTGGCGATGGAGGTGGCTTCGTCGCCGGAGCGCTCGAGTTCGTGATTGGCCTTCATGGCGACCGTCATCAGGCGCACGTCATGGGCCACGGGCTGACGCAAAGTGATGTAGCGCACGCATTCAGCGTCGATAAGCACCTCAAGGCGGTCGATCTCGTCGTCCAGAGCGATGACCTGGCCGGCCAGGGAAACATCGTCGGCCAGGAGGGACTGCATGGCCAGGCGCACGGAGTCGATGCTGCGCTCGCCCATGAGGATGAGGTGCTTGCGCAGGTCATCAAGTTCGCTATGGAAATATCGTTTCATGGAAGGAAACTGAAAAGGGAAGATAACGATCAACCAAACCGGCCGGAGACATAGGCCTCGGTCTGCGGATTGGAGGGGTTCATGAAAATCTGCTCGGTGGGGGCGAATTCAATCAGATTGCCCATGTAGAAGAAGGCGGTGTTCTCCGACACGCGCGCCGCCTGCTGCATATTGTGGGTGACGATGACCACCGTGTACTGCGTCTTGAGCTGGTGGATGAGTTCTTCCACCTTGGCAGTGGCAATCGGGTCGAGGGCGGAGCAAGGCTCGTCCATGAGCAGAATCTCCGGGCGCACGGCGAGCGCGCGGGCGATGCACAGGCGCTGTTGCTGGCCGCCGGAAAGACCGGTGCCCGGACGGTTGAGGTGGTCCTTGACCTCGTCCCACAAGGCGGCCATGCGGAGGGAATCCTCCAGACGCTGGGCCAGGAGCTGCTTGTCCCGCACCCCATTAAGCCGCAGGCCGACGAGGACATTTTCCGCGATGGACAGCGTGGGAAACGGATTCGACTTCTGAAAAACCATGCCGACGCGGCGGCGGACGACGGTGGCGTCCACGTGCGAGGCGTAAAGGTCCTCGCCCTTCATCAGGATGCGGCCGGTGTGGCGGGCGCCGGGCGTCAGCTCATGCATGCGGTTGAGCGCGCGCAGGCAGGTGGACTTGCCACAGCCGCTCGGCCCGATGATGGACGTCACGCTCATGGCCGGAATCTTCAAGTGCACATTCTTGATGGCCTGATGGGTGCCGTAAAAGATGCACAAATCCTGGATGTCGAACGCGATTTCGGATTTGGCCACCGGCTGGGAAGAAGAGTTGGCCGAACCGGATTGCGGAGCAGAGGGAGAAGATCCGGCCGCGGGATTGGCGTGGTCGCTCATGGAAAAAGGCTGTTTGGAGATAACGGCATTCATGGAAAAAAGGCGAGGCTGGATTACCGGCGGCGCCCCGAGGAGAACAGGCGGACGCCACTGCTGAGAAGAAAGACGAGCACAATCAGCACCAACGCCCCCGCCCAGGCCTGGCGGTTCTGGTCGGGATAGGAGGACATGGCATAGTTATAAATCTGAATGGGCAGCGCCGAAATGGGCTCCTTGAGGCTGGTGTTCCACTGGGTGTTGCCGAAGGCGGTGAAAAGGATGGCCGCCGTCTCCCCCGCCACGCGACCCAGCGAGAGTAGGACACCCGTAATGATGCCCTTGAAAGCCGTGCGCAAAACAATGTGGATGGTGATCTTCCAGCGGGGAATGCCCAACGCCATGCCGGCCTCGCGGTAAGAGGTGGGAATCAGGATCAAAACCTCCTCGGTCGTGCGCAACACCATCGGCACCATGATAAATGCCAGCGACAAGCCGCCCGCAAAGGCCGAATAGCCATGCATGGGCACCACCACGAAAGTGTAGCCAATCAAACCCCAAACAATGGAAGGTACACCATTGAGCACGTCCGCCCCAAAGCGAATCCAGGCATTGATCTTATCCGAGCCATACTCCGCCAGATAGATGCCGCCCAGCAAGCCAATGGGCATACCCATGACCAAGGCCAGGCCCATCAATTCCAGGGTGCCGACAATCGCATTGGCCATGCCGCCGCTTTCCGCGGGAACGGAAGTGTCAAAACTGGCGGGTGGCGCGGGCAGCTTGGTGAAGAAGCTCCAGTTGATCGAGCCCACGCCCATTTTGATGAGATAAAACAACACCAACGCCAACGGCAGGACGACCACCACGGCGCAAGTGATCGCCAGGCCGCTCATCAGGAGGCTTTTGAACTTACGGTACTGGTCGTATTTGGAAAGCATGACAGTCGGCAAAAATGTGCGGTGAAAGCTCAGGCGCGGCGCGAACCCGGCGTGGAAATGGTGCGGATGAGCAAAACCGCCCCGATGTTGACCAGGATGGTGACACCGACGAGGACGAGGCCGATTTCAAACAGCACGCTGCGTTGGATATCGCCGGAAGCCTCGCCAAACTGGTTGGCAATGACGCTCGCCAGCGTCCAGCCGGACTGGAGCATGGAAGTCGGGATTTTCGGCGTGTTGCCAATGACCATGGTGACGGCCATCGTCTCGCCGAGCGCGCGGCCCAAGCCGAGAATCGCCGCGCCCATCAGCCCTCGCCGAGCGTAGCTAAGGACTGCGATGCGGGTGACCTCCCAACGGGTGGCACCCAGGCCATAGGCGGCCTCCCGCTGCAAATCCGGCACCGAGCGCAGGATTTCGCGTGAGACAGAAGTCACAATGGGCAGGATCATGATCGCCACGATGATGCCAGCGGAAAGAATGCACTGGCCGGAACCCTGCACGGGGCCGGCAAAAATCGGGATGACGGAACCGAGGTGATGGTTCAGCCAGAGATAGGGATATTCATAGAGCCAGGGCAGCAGCACAAAAATGCCCCAGAGGCCCCAAATGACGCTCGGCACGGCCGCCAACATCTCGATGATGGAGGTGAGCGGCTGGCGCAACCAGACGGGAGCCAGGTCGGTGAGAAAAATGGCCGTTCCAATGCTTAACGGCACGGCAATAAGCAAGGCAATGGCCGAGGTGACCACGGTGCCGTAAATGAACGGCAGGGCGCCGTAATTCTCATCCTCGGAATTCCAATGCGTGTTGGCCAGGAAGGGGAAGCCGAACTTCTGGATGGAAGGCCAGGAGCCTTTAATGAGCACCATCAAGACCAGCAGAAAGATAAGGCCGATCAAAATGGCTGAAAACAGCGTTAGTCCCTCAAACACGCGATTGCCAAGCCGGCTGGGCGGCGGCAATTCCGCGGCGCGTTCCGGTAGGACCTGGGTGGTAGCTTCGTTCATGGTGACAAAAAGCCGGGCGGAAAGACTAGGACTCTCCGCCCGGCTTGTCGAGATTTGCCAAGAATAGGCGAATTACTTGACGGTATCGAGGGACACCATCACGCGTTTGACCAGCTCATCCGGCAGCGGGGCGTACTTCAAGCCCACGAGGTCGGCCTGGGCGGACTTGTCCGTGAAGACCCACTTGACGAAGGCCAGCACCTTGGCATTCTTCGCGGCATCCTTGGAGGTCTTGTTGACCATGATCCAGGAGCAGCCGGAGATCGGGTAGGACTTGTCGCCGGGGGCGTTCACGAAGGTGAAGCGGTAGTCGTTCGGAATCGTCGCAGTGGCGAGGGCTTCCTTGACGGAGTCGAGCGAGGCGGTGACGTAAACACCGGCGGCGTTCTTCATGTCGGCGAACGAGATGTTGTTGGACAGGGCGTAGATCAGCTCGACGTAGCCAATGCCACCGGCCGTCTTTTGCACCTGGCCGGACACGCCGGCATTCTTGGGCGCGCCTGAGGCGTTGGAACCGGGCCAATCGGGGGACTGGCTGGTCTTGGGGCCGGTCTTCCACGCGTCGCTGACGTGCGAGAGGTAGTCGGTGAAGATGAAGGTGGTACCGCTGCTGTCGGAGCGGTGCACCGTGGAGATGTCGAGGTCGGGGAGCTTGACGCCGGCATTCTGGCTGGCGATGGCGGGGTCATTCCACTTGGTGATCTTGCCGAGGAAGATGTTCGCCAGCGTCGGGCCGTCGAGCTTGAGGTCCTTCACGCCGGGGACGTTATAAATGATGACCACCGCTCCGGCCACCGCCGGGACTTGGAGGACGTGCACGCCCTTGTCGGCGGCGGCGCTCAGCTCCGCGTCGGTCATGAAAGCATCGGAAGCGGCAAAATCGACCGCGCCGTTGGTCAGGTCCTTCTTGCCCTGGCCAGAGCCCACGCCCTGGTAGTTGATCTTGATGCTCGGGTTGGCCTTGGTGTAGTCCGCAGCCCATTTTTCCATGGCGGCCTGAATGAAGGTGGAGCCCGAGCCGGAAAGGGTCACAGGCGCAGGAGCATCAGCGGCATTCGCCGCCAGGGTGGCAAGGCCCAAGAGGCCGGTTAGGAGGAACTTTTTCATGGATGGGTTTAGGGATGAATGAATGAGTGAGCTTTGAGTGTGTCAGCCCCGGGGACTATCCCTGGGTGACGCGGCCATCCTAGAGGGGAATTGTTACAGATTCGTGTCACTTTGGTGAAGAGACGGCAATTAAACCTCGGGGAGAATTCAGAACAGCGGCAAGCCCGCCCCGTATAAATGTTATTTTCCTGCCGAGTAGTTCTCATTTTTTACTCGAGAATAACTCATCTCAGCAACGTTTGCATCATATTGCATTATATTTGCAATGCGAATACATCTCACTTTTTAAAAATAAATTCCTGATGACGTTATTATCAAAAACAATAAAAACCTTAAGATATTTATAATAAAATACTTACAAATTACTTTATCAAGTTGGCATGAAGTGTGATTACAACTTAAGCACAAACCTCAAAAATATTTCGCCATGAATCGCCTACCCCATCAGCCCGAGAATGATTCCAACGAGTCCACCGCCCATGTCACGCGCCCGTTGACAGCGCAGGAATGCGCCTTGGTGGAGAAGCACTATCCGCAGGTGCGCGCCGTGGTTTCACAGATGCGCCACAACTTGCCGAGCTGCGCGGACTTGGACGAATTGCACAGCGTGGGCCTGACAGGCTTGATTGCCGCCGTTCGCCGCTTTGACCCGACGCAAACGAAGACTTTTGAAGCCTATGCGGCCATGCGGATCCGCGGCGCCATCCTGGACGAGCTGCGCCGGTTGGACTGGATGCCCCGCTCCGCCCGCCACAGCGCGCGTGAATTGCGCAAAACGGTGGATAACCTGGAGCAAAACCTCGGCCGGGCGCCGACGGTGGAGGAAACGCGGGAAAAACTCGGCCTCAACCGCATTGACTTCGACAAGCTGCAACTGCGCACCCAGCCCGTGCGCTTCCTGCCCCTCGACAAGCCGATGGAGCGGGACAACGGCCAGGGCGCGGCCCTGAATTTGCACGACTGCATTGCCGATGAGAACACCCTGCCCACGCACACGGTGCTTGAGCACGAAGAGACGCTGCAGGCCCTGATGGGCACCATCAAGCTGCTGCCGGAGCGTCATCGCCAAGTGCTGCTGCTGTACTACTTTCACAACCGCCGCCTGTCGGAAATCGCCGAAGTGTTCAAAGTCACCGAGGCGCGGGTGTGCCAAATCCACGGCCAAGCGCTGCAATTGCTGCGCCAGCGCTGGGTGGACCGCAACTAACCGCGGTTGGCTGGTGGCGCGATTTTGGGGCGGGATTCCCACCTGTCCTTGACCTGGGCCGTGGAGGCAGGATAGATTGCCGGGTTTCCCCTCCCGGCCATGAGTTCTCCTGACTTCGAGCATCCGTCACCGCCATTCGATTCCGTCGAAACGGCCATTGCCGATATTGCGGCCGGAAAGCTCATTGTCGTCACCGACGACGAGGAACGGGAGAATGAGGGCGACCTCATCATGGCGGCCTCCAAGGCGACACCGGAAACGGTGAACATGATGATCCGCTATGGCAGCGGCATTGTCTGCGTGCCGACGGTGGAGCCGCAGCTCAAGCGCCTGGGCCTGGGGCCCATGGTTGCCCAAAACCGCGAGGCGCACCGCACGGACTTCATGGTCAGCGTGGATGCCGCCGAGGGCATCACCACCGGGGTGAGCGCCTATGACCGGGCCAAGACCATTGGCATCCTGGCCGACCCCTACGCCACGTCAGACAAGCTGGTGCAGCCGGGACACGTTTTCCCGCTGCGCGCCAAAGCCGGGGGCGTGCTCCAACGCGCCGGCCACACCGAAGCGGCCGTGGACCTGGCCATTCTGGCGGGGCTGCACCCAAGCGGCGTGCTATGCGAAATTGTCAATGAAGACGGCACCCTGGCGCGCCTGCCGCAGCTGGTGGAGTTTAAGAACAAATTTGGCCTGAAGCTTATTTCGATTGCGCAGCTGATCAACTACCGCCACCGGCGGGAGAAGCTGGTCAAGCGGGTGGCGGATATCCCCTTTGACTCCGAGTTCGGCCACTTTGACCTCCATATCTACCGCACCCCGCTCGACCAGCGCACGCACTATGCGCTGACACGCGGCTCGCTGGATGGCTCACCGACGCTGGTGCGCGTGCAGAGCGAAAACCTGCTGGGAGATGTGTTTCGGGCGCGGCAATTTGGAGGATTTCACTCGCTGGCCAAGGCGCTGGAGCGCATTGCGAAGGAGAACCGCGGTGCGCTCATCTACATCGAGCAACCCGCCGGCGGCCTGCGACTGGAACCCGTGGAAGGCTCCAACAGCAAATTCACGCCCGCGCCGACGAACATGGATTTCCGCGACTACGGAGTGGGCGCGCAAATCCTGGCCGACCTTGGCCTGCGCCAGATCCGCCTGCTAACCAGCTCGCCCCAGCGCCGCGTCATCGGCCTCGATGGCTATGGCCTGGAAATCGTGGAGACAGTCGCCCTTTAAGCTGCGCCTACCCTTTCCCATGAGCAACAATCCACCCGACCCGGCCAAGATTGACGGCGCCGATTTTTTCATCGGCATCGTGGCGGCGCGCTTCAACGGCAAGCTGGTGGATGCGCTGCTGGCGCGGGTGATCAAGACGCTCACCGCCCAGGGCGTGCGCGAGCGCAATATCGAAGTAGTGCGCGTGCCGGGCTCCAATGAAATTCCGTACGCCGCCCATATGCTGGCGGCCACCGGGGAGTTTGACTGCCTGATTGCGCTCGGCGTGGTGCTGGCGGGCGAGACCTCACACCATGAGATCATCAGCTACGGCACGGCCTATTCGCTGCACTCCATTGGGATGCAGTCGGAAATCCCGGTGATCAACGGCATCCTCACTGTCGGGTCGCTGGCGCAGGCGGAAGAACGCGTCACCGGCAAGCACGACCGCGGGGCGGAGTTTGCGCACGCCGCGCTGCAAATGGCCTGGCACAAGATCAAGCTCGTCGAACGGCTGGACGCCCTGGAGGACAAAAAGGAGGACTTTGACGAAGGCGACGAGGATGATGACGACGACAAGGGCTTCGATCCGAAACAGCTTTTTAAAAACAACTAAATGAACACCGAAGAGACCGCCGGCGAGACGCCGCCCCCGCCCGCCGCGGCCAAATCCAGCCGCCGCCGGGACTGCCGCGCCACGGCCATGCAATTCCTGTATATGTGGGATGCCAACGCCAGCCCCGACCGCGCCGGCGCATTGCTGCAATTTTTCAGCACCCAGGAACACCCGCGCGAATACTACGCCTTTGCCGAGGAGCTCATCAACGGCGCGCTGGACAACCAGGAAAAAATCGACGAACTCATCAAGACCCACGCACACAACTGGGCCTTCAACCGCATCGCGCGCGTGGACCTGGCCATCCTGCGCCTGGGCATCCATGAGCTGCTCCACCGCCGGGACATCCCGCCGATTGTGACCATCAATGAGGCCATCGAGCTCGGCAAGACCTTCTCCAACCCGGATTCACGCCGCTTCCTCAACGGCATCCTGGACAAGGTGAAGGACTCGCTCGACCGCCCCTCGCGCACCGCCGCGGAGGATTAAGCGACCATGCGCGCGTTGCTAAAAAAATTCGCGGCCGGCCTCAAGCGCACGACGCCGACCTTTTACTCGGCCTTTGGCAAAGTCGGCAGCCTATTTACGCGCACGCTCGACGCCCAAAGCATTGAGCAACTGGAGGAAGCCCTGTATGGCGCGGACCTGGGCGTGGAAACCGCCGGGGAAATCCTGACGGAGATCAAAGCCGCCTGGAAAAAGGACCCGGAACTGCGCGGGCAGGAGGCCGCCAAGCTCGGAGCGGAAGTGCTCAAGCGCGTGCTAGCAGGGGCGGAAAAACCACCGGTGCTCGCCTATCACGCCGGCCAGCCGGAGGTGATCTGCCTCGTCGGCGTCAATGGCTCGGGTAAGACCACCACGGCGGCAAAGCTGGCGGCCTATTATCAAAAGGAAGGGCGCAGTGTGGTGCTCGGGGCGTGCGACACTTTTCGCGCCGCAGCCAATGAGCAGTTAAAGACCTGGGCCTCGCGTCTGAATGTGGAAATTGTGGCGAGCCAGACGGGAGCGGACGCCGCGGCCGTGGCCTTTGACGCCTGGCAGGCCGCCGCCAAACGGAACAAGGAGCTAGTGGTGCTCGATACCGCTGGCCGCCTGCACACGAAACACAATTTGATGGAGGAACTGAAAAAAATCCGCCGGGTGCTGCAGAAACATGACGCAACCGCCCCGCGCCACCGCTGGCTGGTGCTCGACGGCTCGCTGGGCACGAACTCCATCGAACAAGCGCGCGTGTTTCACCAAGCCTTTGACCTGACAGGGCTCATCATCACCAAGCTCGACGGCACCAGCCGGGGCGGCGCACTCGTGGGCATCCACCGCGAACTCAAGCTGCCCATCCATTTCGTCGGCCTCGGCGAGCAACCGGACGACCTGCAGCCTTTCTCGGTGGACAATTTTGCCGATGCGCTGTTCGGGATTGAGGAATAACCCCACTTATGGCTTCAGCCACTGTTTGAACCAGTCGAGGGCGATACGGTAGGACTCCGGCGTGACGGCGTGCGCGGTGTTGGGCTCGGCGATGTAGCGCAGGTGGTCATCAGCCTGGGCGGCGTGATAAAGCGGCTGCGCGTTGTCGAGGCATTCGTCCACGCCAGGCCGGGGGGTGCGGAGATCCTTCTCCCCATTGATGGCCAAGAGCGGACGCGGAGCGATGAGGGTGATCATGGAAGGCCCGTCAAACTGGCCGTAGATGCCCGGAGCCACCTTGTCATAGAACTTGCGCACAAAAGCGGCGTCAACCGCCGCAGGGGCGATACCGAGGTCGCCTGCCGCACTATTGAGGGCATCCGGGAAAGTCTCCGTGCGATGGGACCAGAGATTATGGTCGAGTGAGTAGTGAAAACTTTCCAGACTAATGAACGGCACGGCGACCGCAATGCGGGGGTCGGCGGCAGTGGTGAGGTATGTCTCAATGCCGCCTTTGGAGACACCCATGAGGCCGATGCGTGCAGGGTCCACATCATCGCGGGTCTGGAGATAGTCCACCAAGCGCATGACATCCCAAACCGTGTCGTAAAAGAGCGGGTGCGCAGAACCGGGGTGGCGCCAGGCGGAGAGAATGGCCTCCTGATAACCCGCATTCTTAATCTTGCTCGAGGGATTATCGAAATTGGCACGTTCACCATGAAATGGGCCGTCGATGGCCACCGCGAGAAAACCCGCCTGGGCATAAAGCTCCATCTGGGCCTTCATGTCCTCCTTTTTACCGCCGGTGCCATGGAGCATGATGACCACAGGCAGGCGGCCCGCGCGCTGGGCCGGCCGGGCCAAAATACTCGGCACCCGCATACCAGGATAGCTCGTGTAGGTGAAACGTGCATGGGCCACGCCGGCGGAGGTGCCGGTGTCGACGATTTTGACCGCAGGAGGAACCTGGGGGCGGTCAATGAGCTTCAGAAAAGCCGCACGCGTATCGCTGCCAGGACTGGCAGCAGACGAAGGCGCCGTGGCGCAAGCCACGAGGCCCAAAGACAAAGCAAGAGGCAGGCAGAGGGGGTACCAGCGCATGGAGGGGTAGATTTCCTCAGCGTGCCAAATCCGTCTGCGTCAAAACCTTGATTTGGTTGCGCTGGAGCACCTCGGCCGCGAGCTCGGGGTCCTCCAGGCGCAGGACCAAGCCGGTCTTATTATTGGGGCGCATGAGAAAGGGGTAAATGTAATGGATGTTAATCTCGGCCTGCACCAGCGCAGCGGTGACAAGATGCAGCTTGGCCTCGGTTTCGATCTCCACGGCCAGCACTTCGGCCAGACTGTGGGAAAAACCGTGCTCGGCGAGCAAGGGCGCGGCGTGTTCCGGGTAATCCACAACCAGGCGGATGATGGTGCTGTCGGTGGTGTCCACCAGGCAGAGGGCGAGGACGTGGACATCCTTGCCGGCGAGCAGCTTGACCACGTCGTGCAGGCGGCCAACCTTGTTTTCAGCAAAAACCGAAAACTGTTTGACCACGCCACCGTGGCTGCTTTTGCGAGTAATGGTCGAGGCCATATCGGGAGCAACAATTGCCGCCGCGTGAAGAGGACGCGGCCAACCGCCCAAAGCAAGTCTGCCCACCAGCCTAACCGAAGGAGACCGGTTTGGCACGCCCAATTTCGACCAAGCCTTCCGCTGGTTATTTCCCGGTTGCTTCGCGGGGAGGATTTCCGGCATAAACGATGCCCCGGCCCACTTTTCCCGACCATGCCTTACACCGCCGACCCGAAACGCTACGAAAAAATCGCCTACGCCCGCAGCGGGCGCAGCGGCCTGCAACTGCCCCGCGTGTCGCTGGGCCTTTGGCACAATTTTGGCGATCAGAACAATTTCGACGCCGCGTGCGAGCTGGTGCTCGGCGCATTTGACCGCGGGATCACCCATTTTGACCTGGCCAACAATTATGGGCCGCCACCGGGCTCCGCGGAAACCAATTTTGGCAAAATCCTGCGGCAAAACCTGGCAGCCCACCGGGATGAGCTGATCATCTCCACCAAGGCGGGCTACACCATGTGGGCGGGACCGTATGGGGACTGGGGCTCGCGCAAATACATGCTGGCCAGCCTGGACCAAAGCCTGCAGCGGATGCAGTTGGAGTACGTGGACATCTTTTACTCACACCGGCCGGACCCGCACACACCGCTGGAGGAAACCATGGGCGCGCTGGCCCAGGCCGTGCGCTCCGGCAAGGCGCTTTACGCGGCGCTGTCCAACTATGGCCCGGAACAGACGACGGCTGCGGCGAAAATTCTGCGCGAACTGGGGACGCCCTGCCTCATCCACCAGCCACGGTATAATATGATCGACCGCAAGCCCGAGCAGGGCCTGCTGGCGGTGCTGGAACGCGAGGGCATTGGGTGCATCCCCTTCAGCCCGCTGGCCCAAGGCATCTTGAGCGACAGGTACCTCGCGGGAACGCCGGATGGCTCCCGGGCGACGCGGAATGGTTTTCTCAAACAGGAGACCGTGGAAAAGCACCGTCCCATGATTCAAAAGCTGCAAGGCGTGGCGCAGGGCCGCGGGCAAACGCTCGCGCAGATGGCGCTGGCCTGGGTGCTGCGCCAGCCGGCGGTGACCAGCGTGTTGCCGGGCGCCAGTTCGCTCAAGCAAATCGAAAGCAACCTGGCCGCATTGCAAAACACGCAATTTTCCCCGGCAGAACTCGCCGCCATCGATACTGCCGTGGCCGGGGTGGACGCCGCCAAGGCCGGCCCGCCAATTTAGTATTTGTCCAATTCCTCGACCTGAATGAGGCCCAATTCCTTGATGACCACGTTCATGTGGTAGCGCTGTCCGGCGCGCACGTCACTCGCCACGCTTTCGGGGACAAATACGGAAAGACGTTCGCCGCCATTGACTGGCTTGACAGCCAGCAACCGGCCAAAGCCCTCGTTCCATTCCAACTGCGAGTCGATCTGCGCATCGAGGCTATAATGATTGCCACGCAAATCCGCCGCCGCACGGTGGTAGGCGGCGACATCCAGCGGCTCCAGCGAATGATGCAGGCGATTGCGCATCACCATGAAAACAACCGCCGCCACAATGACACACAGGGGGATGAGAAAGGCCAGCAACACCGGGTTGACCTTGCCAGACAATCGACGACGCATCGGGATTAATGGGGGATAACCAACGGAGGGATGATGACGCTGCGGCCAGCCGTCTGGCAACTGCAAAATCGGGCGACAAAGAGGGGAAAGGCCTGCGACCGGCCAGTCTGCTTTCGACTAGACAAAATAATGTAATCTGGCATCAATTTTTCATGCGTTCACTTGCACGATGGCACAAACCATCCGGCCTTGCAGGGATGACGCAGCTGCTGATTGCGACGGTGGCCCTCGCCGCCACCCTGCGAGCCGAGGATACCGCGCCGCCGCCAGCCTCCGGATATCCGCCGCCTCAAGGCGTTGCCCTGCCCGCCCGCAGCAATCCCTTGCCCTTGACCTCCGAGCAGATGATGGCACTCGTATTGGTCCGTGGCGACGAGGCAGATGGGTCGGGTTTTGTCGCCAAACTTCATGACCAATTTTTCATTGTCACCAACCAGCATGTGCTTTCCGGCAACAAAAAATTCACCCTGACGGGCGTGGATGGCACCAAATACCCGACGACAGGAGCCTTGTTCGGCGCCCGGGATTATGACGTGGCCATTCTGCAAATCCCGGAAAATCTGGCCAGGCATTTCCTCGAAATTGAGAGCGACGCGCTGGCCCATACCAAGGCCGGCGACCTGGTGACTGTGCCGGGTAATGCTGATGCGACGGGGGTTCCCTCGCAATCCCACGGCAAGCTGGTGGGGGTGGGACCGGAAAAGGTGGAAGTCACCGCCAAATTTGTCCATGGCAACAGCGGCAGCCCGATTATTTACCGGCCGACGGGGAAAGTCATCGGCATTGCCACGGAGGCGATCATCCGTTCGCCAGACGTTGTCCAGCAGGCAGCCAATGCCTCTGCCAACCATTGGCTGGGTTACCGGCTGGATAACATTCCGGACAAGACCGGCTGGATCAAACTGGACTGGGCCCGCTTCAGCGAAGAAGGCGGCAAACTGCAAAATGCGGTGGATGTGACGGAGTTCATGATCAAGCTCCTCACGACGCATAAAATCCCCTCGACGGACAACACCCAACTCACCGCGGTGATCAACACCTACCGCAGTTATGCGCAAAACGCGGCGCACCTCAGTGATGCGACGGATTATGCCGCCACGGTGCAGGCATTCGTCAACCGCGTGCACGGCATTGGCCGGGACAGTCTGAAGCAGCTCTCGACCCAAACCCTCTATCCCTACCATGCCCAACGCCTGCAAGACCTGAAGGATGCGTGGGTGGAAATTGACAAGGCCGTGGCCGACAACAATAAGGTGATGCGGGCATTGATTGACAGCCTGCCCCAACATTAATCCAGCATCCGGCCCGGTTAATATCCCATGCCCTCAGCAGCCTCCCGCCCCCTGCGCAGTGAAACTCAATTCCGCCGACGTGCGGGAGCGGCCAGGAAGACAGAGCGTATTCGCGCATTGGTGGTCACCATGTATCAGCCAGCCGGCCAGCGTCCCGGCGAACTGGCCCATTTTCGCGACCGCCTACGCCTGCGACCCTGGCTGGTCCCGGGGTTGCCCAAGGGGGCTCTTTGGCGCAATGAAGACGGCGTGGCCGCGTTGCTGGCCGGCGTGGGTCCGGTGAATACGGCAGTCAACCTCATGACATTGGGTATGTACGCTGGTGTGGATTGGCGGAAGACGTGGTGGCTGGTGTGCGGTATTGCCGGGGGCAATCCGGCCACGTGCCCCCTGGGCAGTGTGGTCGTGGCCGACTGGATGGTGGATGGGGACTTGGCTTATGATCTGCACCCCGCGGACTGCCCCGCCCAATGGGACACTGGACTACTCCCCTTGGGAGCCACTCAACCCTATGGGCCATCGCTGGCGGAGCCGGGGTTGTTTGGCGAACCGGCTCAAGTATTCCACTTGGACAAACGCCTCGCGCAATGGGCCAGCCGCGTGGCTCGGCAGACCCCGCTATTTGACTCTCCAGCCCTGGCGGCGGCCCGGCAGATATACAAGCCCTTTGCCGCCGGCGCAAAGCCGCCGGCACTCCTACGAGGCGATGTGCTGTCCGCGGCACGATTCTGGCACGGAGCCCGCCACCATGCCTGGGCCGAGCGCTGGGTGAAGCATTGGACCAAAGGGCATGGGCATTTTGCCACTTCCTCCATGGAAGACTCAGGAACGCTGGGCGCATTACGGCAGCTCCACCAACTTAAACGCGCGGACTGGCGGCGGGTGCTAGTCTTGCGCAGCGTGAGCAATTTCACCCTGCCCCCACCCGGCCAGCCAGCAGTAGCGCATTTGGCGGGTGAGAAAAAGACGACTGCCGGCATTAATTTTCCCGGCTTGGAAGCCGCTCTGGAAAACGGCTGGCGGGTGGCACGGGATATCCTGAGCGCCTGGCGTGACAATCCACCTTGGTGAACTACGGGCAGACCAAGAAAGATGGCAAAGAAAAAAGGCCGCCCTCGCGGGCGGCCTTTTTCACATCCGAATACAAACCAGCTTAGTAGCTGATCTGCGCGGAGAGCGAGACGATGTTGATGTTGTATGTGGAACCCGCGGAGTCGGAGCTATTCATGAAGTACGAATAGGCGGCCGAGAAGGTCAGGTAGTTGTACGGCGCCCAGTTGAGCGTGACACCGGAGGTCTTGGTGTCGTCATGGCGGTTCTGCTGCAAGTACTGCGAGTAGGTGTAGTTGATCAGATTGAACTGCGCATTGATGGTGTCCGAGTACTTGTAGCCGACCGACACACCGCCGGAGGTGCTCTGAATGTTCTGGCCAGCGGCACCCGTGCTGAAGTTGCGGGCACCGGTGAACGTGACGGCAACCTTCTCGGAATAATCATAGACCATGTTGAGGCCGTAATTGATGGACGTCGTGTCCTGGGCCGAGGCGCCGCCACCGGCGTTGATGTGGTTCATGCCCACGCCAACGTTGGCGGTACCGGTGAGCTTGTTCCACTTGGTCAGGCGGGTGTTGAGCGAAAAGGTGTTGGTGTAACGGCTGCGGCCGACGGCCGGCGGCGTGGTGCGGGAGTTGTGCGCATCCGTCTGGGAGTAGTTGTAACCCAGGCCAAAGCTCAGCTGTTCGGTGTAAACATAATAGCCGGACAGGGGCACCGAGTAAGTATCGGTGTCCTGGGAGGTGGCGCCCTGCGTGTAGAGGTAGTGAATGTTGTTGTAATCAAAACCCGTGCTGAAGTTGAACTTGTCGGAATAATTCCACGTGGCGTTGGCGCTGGCGTCGAGGACGTCGCTGCGCAGGATGGCGGTGGCGCCCGGGGTGGTGCTGGGCGTGTTGCTGTAGTTCTGCACGTAGGAAGCGCCAGCCGAGAGGTCAAAGGCACCTTGCTTGCGGGCGACGGTGAACCCGAGGTTCGACAGGTCCTCGTTCAGCGTGGGATGCTCCAAATAGCGCAGGAAAGTCTCCGTGAAGTTGAGCTTCAGTGTGGTGTCGGCAAAACCGCCGTAAGCGAGCGTCAGGCCGGGATTGAAAGTGGCGATATAGTCGTCAAACTTGGTGTGGGCACCGCCATTGTTGCCGGCCGAGGACAGGACGTTGGAATTGTAAGAAGCAGTCACGCCGCCATGGGCACTGAAATCAACGCCGTCCAAGGGAGCGGGCAGCGGAGTGGCCGACAAGGGAGAAGTGAGCGCAGCGGAAGCCAGCATAAGGCCCGCCGAGAGCATGGAGATGGACTGGAATTTCATTGGTTTGTTTCAGTTGGAAGTGGGGTCGTTCGCTAGGTGTAAACAACTAGAACTGCTGCCCATGGTCAACCATCTTTTTACACTATTGGCAAGTGGTATTTTTCCCCTTAAATAACCGGGGCAAGCAAGGGAACTGCCGAGGAGGAACCCCTCCCCGCAAACGAGTGGTTCCCCCTTTGAAAACAAGCCCCCCAGCCTGCGCCTGCCCGCCCCTCCTCATCCAAGGTTGCATCCCCGGCGGATATCCTCATTCTTAGGGGTTTGGGCGGGTGGGAAACATCCTCCCCTGCCACCCTGTCTGACAAGAAGCCTCCCTTCCGCCAGCCCTAATGAGTAACGAAGATCAAACTTTCGACAAGCACGCCGAAATCGTGACCCCCATCTGGTGGGGCCTGGCCGCCGTCCATCGCAAACCGCCCGGCCCGCGCAAATTGCGCATCCGGTGGGCGCGCCTGCTCGGCGCTGCAACGGGACTGGGCGCGGTCTGCTGGCTGATGATTGCCGTCGGGCTTTACTTCTGGTTCAAGTTTGGCCGAGGGTTTGAGGACGAAAAATTCCAGGATGTGCTGATGCTGCCGTTCCACTGGCCGCCCTTCCACACCGCGGACCACGACCGCAAGATGGGTGACTATTACAAGCGAACCGCCGACTGGCATTTTAAAAACAACCATCTGGAGGAGGCCTTCAAAAACTACCGCCTCGCGGTTTTAAAAACGCCGGACAACCTGGAGGCGCGCTCCCGCCTGGCCGACTTCACCTACGTCACCGACAAGAACCTCGACCATTACTTTGACCTGCTGGAGGAAGGCATCCCCTATGCGCTGGCGAACGACCCGAACAACTACATCGACAATTATTTCCTGAATCTCAAGCAGGCGCAGCTGCCCGACCGCACGGAGCGCCTGGAAAGCATCTGCCGCAAATACCTGGCCGAGAATCTGACCAACGAGCGCGTGCGCGATATTTTTGCGCTCAACCTGGCCAACACGCTCATCGACGCAGGCCGTTTTGACGAGGCCGAAGACACCATCAGCAAATACAAACTCGACCGGGCGATGGACGGCGTGATGCTGACCAGCCGCCTGCTGTGGGAGCGCGGCCAGCTGCACGGCGCCATCGGCTATGTGGAAAAGAACCTGGCCCGGTTCAAATACAACGACTGGCTGCTCGCTCTGCTGTCGCGCTACTGCCTGGACGTGGGTGATCTCGACAAGGCGCGCCAGTACATCCGCATGCGCGCCATGGCCAACCCGGCCAATGTGCAGCCGCGCATCGAACTGCTCAACATCTATGCCAAGACGGGCGACACCGCGAGCGTGGACAAAGATGTCGCCGACATCCTGGCCCATTTTCGCACCGACCCGCAGGCCTTGATCCTGCTGGCCAACTTTGCCACCACGCAAGGCAACGTCACGCTCGCCCAGAACATCTACCAGCTGGCGCAGGAGCAGGACCGCCAGCTGCGCCTGACGGCGAAAAAGTCCGACTTCAGCGTGGGCACCTACGCGCTGCTGGTGGCCCAGACCTACCTGACCATCCATGACTACCAGCATACGCTGCTTTTCCTGGATCAAATCAACAAAGACAATCCGGAATGGCTGGCGCCCAACCGCATGATTTTTGACAGCATCCGCGCCGTGGCCGATGTGGGTGCCCACAACACGACCGAGGCGGAAATGTACGTGAACAAGCTCATCGAGTCGAGCGGCACGCGACCGGACAACCTGCTGCTGCTGGCCAACCGCTTTCTCAGCCATGGGGCGCCGGTGTTTGCGCAGCGCCTGCTGGCCGAAGCCAATCGCATGGACCCCCACAACCAGGCGGTGCTGGCGCAGCTTATCTCCGTCAACCTGCAACTGGGCTATTCAGAGAACATGGACAAGAATCTCCATGCGTTGCTGCAAACCCGCCGCCCGCCGGCCGAGCTTTTGTACGACGCCTACCGCCAACTCGGCAGCGACCATTTCATCTTTGTCGCCGACCGGGAAAAACTGCTCAGCGATTTGGGAGACTACCTGAACGCTCTCATCAAGAGCCACCGCATGGACGACACCTTGGACACCAACCAGGGTTGAGAAAAATTCCCCCCCGCGGTCCAGTCCACCCGACGGGTGAAATCATTGCGGCGGCCAGACGAACACCAGCGGGCCCGCCACGCGCTTGCCATCCTTGTCGGCAATACCGTGCGCCGCCGCCCCGTTGACAGCGATGGTGAGGAACTGCGTTTCACTGACGCTGATTTCCACCGGGCCTTTGGAGGAAACAGTCTGCGTCTTGTCTTTGGCCAGGGAGCCGGAGAAGAGCTGGCGATTATCCGACAACTGCCAGACCGTCAGGCTGGAAATATTGCCAGAAGCCGCGAGCACAACCTGCTGCACTCCTGGAACGGCGGACGCGGCCAGCGTGGTGGAGGCCGGAGCAGCCGTGCCCGTGGCGCGGGCGGGTGCGGGGGTGGAGGCCGCGCCGGCGGCAGCGGTGTTGTCGGCCGTCTTGGCATCCGCCGCCGGGGGCGAACTCTGCAACATATGCTGGAACACCATGATCAAGCCGACAATAAAGACAACGGCCACCGCCACCACGCCGACGAGCCGGACCATGGCGGCATTCTTTTCCGCGCGCGCGGCCTGGTCGGCCGCCAGATTTTCAAAAGCGGAAGCGGCGCCGGGGCCAAATCCGCCGGGGGCTTCGACGCGGCCGAGATTTTCCGGGCTTTCCCGGCGGCCGGTGGTGGACAGGCCCGCGGAGAACTGCGTGACAAAATCAGAGGCCAACTTTTCCGAGTCGAGCTTGAGATAGCGGGCGTAAATTTTGAGGAATCCCTTTTTATAAACTTCGGGCAGGGAAAAATCAAACGAGCCATCTTCCATGGCCGTGAGGTAATCGGTGCGAATCTTCGTCGCCTCGGAGGCTTGGCGCAGGTCCAAGCCCAGACGTTTGCGCGCTTCGGTAAGTCGATCGCCGATATTTTGCATGGTCACGTGCTGCTGTTACCAAAAAATGGCCATGCGAGGCAACCCCTTTTCCACGAATATCTTGCCGCCGGGTGAAACCCCCACCCCGCCCTTGCCTTAAGCGCCGCCTTCCAGCAGGCGCACCCGGCGGTTGGGCAGGGGGAATTGCAAGGTGACGGTGGTGCCCTGGCCGGGGGTGCTTTCAAGGGCAATCTGCCCGCCATGCGCGCGGAGGATGCGCTGCACAATCATCATGCCCAAGCCATGGCCGCCGCGCTTGGTGGAAAAATACGGTTGGAAGATGCGCGGCAAATCCGACTGCGCGATGCCGACGCCATCGTCGCCAAAGGAAAGGTAAACCCAGGCGTCGTCCGCCCGCGCCCGGATGCGCAAATGGCCGCCGCGCTCCATGGCCTCCATCGCATTTTTAATGAGGTTGAAAAACACCTGCTTCAACTGGCTGCCATCGGCCATCACCGGCGAGGGCGGCTGCACCACCTCGATCTCCACCCGGATGCCCAAGTTCTCCAGTTCCTGTCGTTGCAAGGCCAGCACCTCGTCGAGCAGTGTCAGCAGATCGACCTCGACCAAATTGGGCGGCTGGGGGCGCATGGCCTCCAGAAAATTGCGGATGATGCCGTCGAGCCGCCGGATCTCCGCCTCACAGATGTCGGCCGATTCGCGGATTTTTTTGGATACCGCACCCTTGGGCAGCTTGGCCAATTGCCGTTCGATGAGCTGCAGGTGAATGTTCATCGAGTTGAGCGGATTGCCCAGCTCATGGGCCACGCCGGCCGCCAGCATGACGACGGAATCCTGCCGCTCGCTCTCGATCATCTCGCGGGTGGAGCGTTGCGCCTCGGTGATGTCACTGAGGATGAGCGCAATCTGCCCATCGGCCGGCTGCTTGCGCCCGCCCGCCAGGGGCACGACGTAGATGCGGACAAACCGGTGCTCGGGATAAGTGATCTCCATCTCGCACGTCAAGGCGCGCGCGGGCGGCGTATTGCGCGATTCGCCAGGCCGCCAGGCGAGTGAACGGCCGAGATTGGGGATGAGCTTCCACAGCCGTGCGTGGCCAACGTCGCGCTCACGCAAGCCTACCAAGGCATGGGCGGCGGCATTGGCGTATTGCACGACCCCATCACTATCCACCACCAGGATGCCGTCTTTGATGGTGTTGAAAATGCCCTCCAGCGTCTCGCGCTCGCGGGCGAGCCGCTGCACAAGAATGGCGAGGTTGCCCGGGTCGAGGTCGTCGATCCGGCCCAGAATGCGTTCAAGCGAATGGCCGCTGCGGGGCATGACGGGAAGTGAGCTTTATCGTATTTTGACCGGTTGCTCGCGTTTTGCCATGATAATTCCTGCGGCCACCCTCAATGGCCCTGACCCCAAATAATCCACTGCCAAAAACCCCAGACGCCGAGCACCGACCGCCAGCCTTCCCAGAGGCAAAGTGCCACGAGGAGCAGAATTTTGAGTTTCTCCGGAAATCGCGGCGCGCGCGGCAAGCCGAGGGCCAGCTGCCAGGCGCAAGGCCACAGCACCAAACCAATGTGCGCCAACAGAATCAAGGCGATATGCCTGACCGCGCCCAAAGGGCTGGCCGACAACCACTCGGGCCATGGCACCAGCCACAAGGGCAGACCCATGAGCAGTAAAACGATCGCTAGTGCCGCCGTGTTGGAAAACCATACCCAGGGGGCGCCGCTTTTTTTCCGGGTTTCCTTGCGGTCGGGATCATACCAAATTTTCTCCACCGCCCCCCGGCGGCCCAACATGGCAGCAGGGGCAAAGGCCATGCGCAGCAAAAGCAAAAGCAGCGCCAACCCTGAAATAGCCCGCACGCGCCGGCCGGAAGTGGCGACGCGCGGCCAGGGCACCACAAATTTGCCAACACGCTGGAGCGCCAAGGACATGGCGGCATCCTCCCCGCCAAACATTTTCTCGTCAAACCCGCCCACCTCCTCAAACGCCGCCTTGGTGCAAAACATGAACGCGCCCGAAGAAACCCCACCCAAGTGCATGAAGGCGCCCATCCAGATCAAAAGCAGGCGCGCATAAAAGGGGGCCGAATCGCCAAAATAAGCCAGGCATCCGCCACCCACTGCGCCCGCCTTCAATGCGGCCCACGCCGCGGTCAAGGCAGGGACATTGACCTGCGTGTCCGCATCCACAAAAAACAGCCAGTTTCCCCGTGCGATTCGCGCACCGGCGTTGCGCGTGGCGGCGATTTGCCGGTTGTGCACTGTCAAAACCACCGCCTGATTTTGGCGGGCAATTTCCGCTGTGCCGTCGGTCGAGGCATCATCCACCACAATTACCTCATAATCCGCACCAATCGCGTGTGCGCTCGCATGAATGGCCTGCAAGGCGCGCGCCAAGCCGTCTTCCTCATTGTAGGCGGGAACAATGAAAGAAATCATGCTCAGGCAAGGTTTAAAACGAGTGCCTCAGGCAGTCAATCAGCTGCCGGGCCAGCTTGGTTTTCGCGGCCCAACCAAAGACCTGACGGGTTCCTCCCGCTCCCAGCAACAGAACCGCATTACGGTCCGATTCAAAACCAGTCCGCGCACCGCCCACCTGGTTGGCGACAATATAATCCAGATTCTTTTCCTTCAGTTTCTTCTTCGCGTAGGCCTCGACATTTTTTGTCTCGGCGGCAAAACCGACGATCAGTTGGCCTGGCTGTTTGCGCGCGGCGACTGTTTTCAAAATGTCCACAGTGGGCGCGAACTTGATGGTCAATTCAGCTTGGTCTTTTTTGACTTTGTGGGAAAAGACCTTTTGGGGGCGGAAGTCGCTCACCGCCGCGCACATCAACAGCACATCGCATTTCGGGAAAAGCTCCCGCACGGCATGAAGCATATCGCGGGCGGAGATCACGCGGTGCATCTTCACCCCGGCCGGCGGAGGAAGCGTCACGGGGCCGCTGACCAAATCGACCCGCCAGCCGGCCGCCCGCGCCGCGGCCGCCAGCGCATAACCCATCTTGCCGCTGGAGGGATTGCTCAGGAAGCGCACGGGGTCAAGGTGCTCGCGCGTCGGCCCTGCGGTCACCAAACAACGAATGGCTTTTTTGCTCATTTTTTCCGCGAAGGGTTGGCGGGAGCTGTTTTAAAGTATTTTTGCGCCTGGATGCAATCGCGCGCGAGCTGCTTTTTCAAGGCGGCCAGCGAGGGAAATTTCTTTTCCGGGCGGAGAAAGTCGAGCCACTCCACCCGCACCTGCGCGCGCGGACCCGGCATGGGGCCGGCGTCCAAAAGATGCACTTCCAGCAAGGGCTGCGCAGCCTCGTCCGGCTCGACCGTGGGGCGCACGCCATAGTTGGCCACGCCGCGCCGCCAGCGCCGCCGGGAGGTTTGCAGCCGCACCGCATAGACCCCAAACAAGGGCCGTGCCTCGGGCTCCCACGGTATATTGAGTGTCGGGAAGCCCAACTGGCGACCCAGATGGCGCCCGGAGCGCACGCGGCCTTCGCAATGGTAGGTATAGCCCAGCAAGCGGTTTGCCTCCGCCAAGGCACCCCGGCTGACGAGTTCGCGAATGCGGGTGCTGGAGATGGGGCTGCCATTGTGGCGCAAGCGCGGGACACTCACGACCGCAATCCCCTGCTCCCGGCCCAAGCGCAGCAACAACTCCACATCGCCGGCGCGGCCATGGCCAAAACGGAAATTTTCGCCGACATAAACCGCGGCCAGTGAAGGCAGCTGTTTCTTCAGATAAGCGAGGAAATGCTCGGCACGCAGCCGGGCAAACGCCCGGGTAAAAGGCTGGGCAATGACAACATCCACGCCCAACGCGCGCAGGAAATCCGTCTTTTGCGCCGGAGGCATGAGCAGCAGCGTCGGATTTTCGGGCCGGAACAAACGGCTGGGGTGCGGGTGGAACGTGAGCACCGCGACAGTGCCACCGCTTTGGCGCGCGGAATGCAGCGCAGCCTCGATAACGGCCTGATGGCCGAGGTGCACACCGTCAAACATCCCGATGGCCAAATGCAGCGGGCCGCGCAGCCGCCGGACATTTTGCAGCGAAAGGACGCGAGGATGGGCGCTCATAGGCGAAACCCTACAGCACGTGGCTGGGCACGGCTTGATAAACAGGAATGAGGCGGCGGCGCACATCCGCCATGCTCAAGGTGTCAAACTGCGCCAGCGGCGTGGCATCGGCCAGACGGAACTGGCCGGAGCCGGTGCGGCGCAGCGACGTCAGCGTGGCCCCGCAGCCAAGCTTGCGGCCCAGGTCGTGAGCGATGGTGCGCACGTAGGTGCCCTTGGAACTGCGCAGGCGGAACCCCGCCGAGGGCAACTGGAAATCCAGCAACTCAAACAAATGCACGTGAATGAAGCGGGGCTCGCGCTCGACCTCCACCCCCTTGCGCGCATGTTTATACAGGGGCACGCCCTTGATCTTCTTGGCGGAAAACATCGGCGGGGTCTGAAACTGGTCGCCCACAAAGGTCTGCATCACGGCGCGCAGGGCGTCGGCGTCGAGCGGCGGGACGGGATGCGACTCCGTCACCTCGCCATCCGCGTCATGGGAGTCGGTCACCTTGCCCAGTTCGAAGGTGCCCTCGTACTCCTTGTCGTTGCTCATGAGGTATTGCGAGACCTTGGTGGCCTTGCCAATGAGCAGGACGAGCAGGCCGGTGGCCATCGGGTCAAGGGTGCCCGCGTGGCCGATCTGACGGATTTTCAGGCGGTGGCGCAGGCGCGCGACCACGTCGTGCGAAGTCATGCCGGAAGGCTTGTCAACGAGCAACAGGCCTTCCAATTGATGCGGATCGGACGCATTATTCATAGATTGAGAATAGAAAATCAGTCAGCGGAAATCGTTTGGAATAAAATCAACCAGCAATCCTAGTGGGCGGATTTCTCAGCCGCATCCACGGCGGCGAGATGACGGGCGAGCTCCTCCAGAAAACGCGGGTAGAATTTGTCGAGTGGCTCGTTGACATTGAAGCCCGCGGCGCAGGCATGGCCGCCGCCGCCAAGGCGCTGGGCGAGGCGGTGCAGGGCGTAAACCGGCTTCTTGGCGCGCAGGCTGCCTTTCACGGCACCCTGGCGCTCTTCCACCAAAACGCCGACATCCACGCCTTCGATGGCGCGGGCGTAGTCCACCAAGCCCTCGGTGTCCTCGCGGTGGGCGCCGGTGGCGGTAAAATCGGCTTCGCGCAAAGTGCCCACGCAAACGCGGCCATTGAATTCGCCCCGCAAGGAATTCAAAAAGGTGCGCAGCAGGCGGGTCTTGCCCAGGCTTTCGCGCTCGAAAAGCAATTGCGCGGCCAGGCCCGGGTCGGCCCCGCGGGTGGTGAGCAAAGCGCAGAGTTGGAAAACCTGCGGCGTGGTGGACGGAAAGCGGAATTGCCCCGTGTCGGTGGCGATGCCGACATACAAAGCCTGGGCGGTGGCGGCATCCACGGGAAGGTTATTGTCAAAAAACATACCGGCCAGCACTTCGGCGGTGGCGGACGTCTCGGGCAGGATGATGTTATGCTCGGCGAAGCCCTCATTGGAGGCATGGTGGTCCACCGCGAGAAATGGCTTGGGAAAAAGCTCGCGCAAACGCGGGCCGACGCGGATGAGGTCGGCGCAGTCCACACAGATGGCCACCGTGCCCGGCGCGGGCTGGTAGTCGGCGGCGCGCTTCCAGGGCGTGTCGCCCAAAAATTCGGTGAGCAGGCGGGGCGCAGGGTCGTTGTTCACGGCAACGGCATCAACCCCCGATGCACGCAACATACGCGTCATCGCCACCTGGGAACCGATGCAATCGCCATCCGGACGCAGATGTCCCAGCACGGCGACAGCCTTGCCGCGCAGCCCGTCCACGAGTTGCTTGAATACCGCCGAATGTTGCGGAAAGTACATGGCGGCGGCTAGTCTTGTTCCTCCTCTTTGGGCGGGGCGCCCACTTCACCCTTGGCCTCCAGCTCATCCAGAATGGCGAGGGTGCGGTTACCCCGCACCTGGGAATCGTCGTAGTGGAAACTCAACACCGGGGTGTATTTGAGGATGACGCGCTTGAAGACACGCTCGCGCAGCTCCATCTTGATTTGGTTGAGCAGCTCGTCGGCCTCATGGCGCTCCAGCGCGTTGCCGATGACTGAATAATAGACGCGGGCGGAACGCAAATCGGGCATGACATCCACCTCGGTAAAGGTGATGCCAACGGCGTGGTCGCGAAAGCGGGTGTGCAGCTGGTCGCTCAGCTCACGGAGGATTAATTCGTTGATGCGGTGAAGGCGCGACATGGCAAAAGGAGAAAGGAGCGGGCCCGGCCTCGGTCTGCACCCACCGGAGAAAGTTAGAGCGTGGCTTTGATTTGCAGGATTTCAAAGCACTCGATGACGTCGCCGGGCTGGTAACCATCGTAGCCATCGAGCCGCGCGCCGCATTCGAAGCCGGCGCGGACCTCGCTGGCGTCGTCCTTGAAGCGCTTGAGCGTGCCGATGCGGCCGGTGAAGAGCGTCTCGCCCTTGCGCAGCACCCGGGCGTGCCCGGAACGCGTGAGGCGGCCTTCGGTGACCATGCAACCGGCCACAAAACCCTTGGCGAGCGGGAATGTCTGGCGGACCTCGGCGGCGCCAATCTTGTTCTCGCGCAGCTCGGGGTCGAGCATCTCGGCCATCGCATCGCGGACCTGGTTGATGAGCTCGTAAATGATGTCGTGCTCGATGATGCGCACGTTCTTGTGCTTGGCCTGCGAAACGACGCCGTTTTCCAACTTCACATTGAACGCCACGATGGCGGCACCGGCGGCACCGGCCATGATGACATCGTTCGGGCTCACGGGGCCGACTTCGGCGGCGACGATCTCGAGCTTCACCTTGTCGCTCTTGATGCCCAGCAGGCAGGCCTCGAGGGCCTCGACCGTGCCGTGCACATCGCCTTTGATGATGCAGCGGAAAGCTTTTTGCTTGGTCTCGTGAATGGCCTTGAGCAGGGCGTCGAGGTCGGCCACGCGGTCAACCGTCTGGCCGGCGTGGGCGCGGTCGCGCGATTCGCGCACGGCGGTCTCGGCGGCGGACTTGGCCTCGCGCTCGTTTTTCACGGAGTGGAATTTGGCGCCGGCTTCCGGGGCGTCCGACCAGCCAAGCACGCGGACAGGGGTGCCCGGGGTGGCGGCCTTCAAAGTCTCATCCTTGTCATTCACCATGGCGCGCACGCGGCAGTAAACAGTGCCGCATACCAGCGCATCGCCCGGCTTGAGCGTGCCCTTTTGCACGATGACGGTGGCGGTGGCGCCGCGGCCGGTTTCCACCTGTGAGTCAACGACCACGCCCTCGGCCTTGGCCTTGGGGTTGGCCTTCAGCTCGAGGATTTCCGCCTGGAGCAGAATGGCGTCGAGCAGCTTGTCGAGGTTGGTGCCTTTGAGGGCGGAAATGGGCTCGCACAGGGTTTCGCCACCCCAGTCTTCCGAGGTGATGCCATGCTGCTGCATGGCCTGCTTGGCGCGATCAACATTGGCGCCCTTGGAGTCGATTTTGTTGATCGCCACCACGATGGGCACGCCGGCTTTTTGCGCAAAACTGAGGGCTTCCTCCGTCTGCGGCATGAAGCCGTCGTCCGCCGCCACGACGAGCACGGCGATGTCAGTGAGGTTGGCGCCGCGTTCGCGCATCTTGGAGAAAGCGGCGTGGCCGGGCGTGTCGAGGAAGGTGATCTTGTGACCCTTGTGCTCGACCTGATAGGCGCCGGTATGCTGGGTGATGCCGCCGGCTTCACCCGCGACCACGTTGGTCTTGCGGAAGGCGTCGAGCAAGGTGGTCTTGCCGTGATTAACGTGGCCGAGCACGCACACGATGGGCGGGCGGGGCTCGAGAAACTTGGTTTCGTCCTCCTTGGGCGGCTCGGGCTTCTTGCTGGGCGTGGGGCCGGCACCGGGCGAATCACCGCGGTGCTTGATTTCGAGCGTGAAGCCATGGCGCTTGCCGAGGCGCGTGGCCACTTCCTCATCCACCGCCTGGTTCACGCCGGCGAAAATGCCCATCTCCATCAATTCGGAAATCAAGCGGAACGGCTTCACGCCGAGCAATGTGGCAAAATCGCGAACAATGATCGGCGGCTTGACCTGGATGACCTTGCCGTCACCAGTGACTTCAACCGCAGCCGGGGCCGAACCCACGGGCACGGGTACCGGAGGCTTGCCAGCGACTGGCGCCGGAATGGGCGGGGCCGGACTCTTGATGGACGGCGGCGGCACCGGGGCCTTGGAGGTGGGCGGAGGCAGCGTGGGCACGCGCGCGGCGGGCAACGGAGCCTTGGCCGCCGTCGAAACAGTGGAAGCGGCAGGAGCCACCGGCGCAGAGCGGGTGGCAGCGCCACCACCCATGCCGGGATACCGCACCGCCGGACCGGAAGATTGGGACGGCGGCGGGGGCGCAAAAGACGTGGGCCGGTTCAACGGCGGCAACGCGGGCGGGCGCGGCGGGAGCTTGGGCGCGGCCAGCGGCGCGGGCGCGGCGGGAGCCACGGCAGGATTGCGGGTGGCGGCAGCGGCGGCGCGGGCGGCCGCCTCGGCGGCTTCGCGTTCCTTGCGCTCGCGCTCGAGCACTTCGGGCGTCTTCACCACACCGACGGGCGGCACGGTGGGCTTGGCCGGGGCAACGGGAGCAGCCGGGGCCGCCGCCGGAGTCAGGCGATCCTTAAACTTATCCAGCACCGCTTCGGCCGTGATGTTGTCCACCGTGGAAGACGGGCTCTTCAAGTCGTATCCAAACTGCTCCTTCAAGATAGCCATCAGCTCCTTGTTCTCCATGTTTAGTTGCTTGGAGAGGGTGTGCAGTCGGACGCTCATAAGGTGGGATAAGGAGGGCGGCGGTAGAGTAAGGGAGTTGGGCGGACGGGTTAAAACAAAAAATGTGGTGAAAAAACAACCGGCTTACGCGCCTTCCTTGCCGGAAGCGGCGGGCGCAGTCTCGCGGGCGTGGGCCAGGGCGTTGATGACTTCCTGCGCCTGTTCGGGCGTGAAGCCGGCCTCGGCCAAATCCTCCGCGGAGACGCCTTCGGCGGCGTCGAGCGAATTGATGCCCATGGCGACAAGCTTGGAGGCGAGCTCCTCGGTCAAACCGGGAACGTGGCCGATGCCGGCGATGGCTTTCTGCTTGCGCTCCTCGAAGCCGAGGGCTTCCTGCTTTTCGCGGGAGATGTCGAGCTTCCAGCCGATGAGGCGGGAGGTGAGCTTCGCGTTCTGGCCACCACGACCGATGGCGATGGCGAGGTCCTTCTCGGCGACTTCGAAATAGATGCGGCGGTTGCGCTCATCCACGCGGACGTTCTTGGGCAAGGCCGGCTTGATGGCCTCCTCCAGCATGCGCTGGGGGTCCGGGTAGAAGCGGATGATGTCGATCTTCTCGCCGCCGAGTTCGCGGACGATGCTCTTCACGCGGGCGCCACGGGCGCCGACGCAAGCGCCGACGGGATCGACCTTCTGGTCGGTGGTGTTGACGGAAATCTTCGTGCGGTAGCCGGGCTCGCGCGCCATGGCTTCGATGCTCACGGTGCCATCGGTGATCTCGGCGACTTCCAACTCAAAGAGGCGGCGGACGAACTTGACGCTGGCGCGGGAGAGGATGATCTCCGGGCCGCGGGTGGTGTTCTCAATATTGAGGAGCAGGCAGCGGATGCGCTCACCGGGGGCGTAATTCTCACCCGGGATGCACTCGCGCGGAGGCAGCGTGGCCTCGGCCTTGCCGAGCTCGACCATGAGGTCCCCGCGTTCGCGGCGGCGGACGGTGCCGGTGACGATGTCGCCGACCATGTCCTTGTATTCCTCGTAAATGCGGTCCTTCTCGAACTGGCGCACGCGCTGCATGATGGCCTGGCGGGCGGTCTGCGCGGCGATGCGGCCGAGGAGCTCGGGGTTGATCTCCTTCTGGACGATGTCGCCGAGCTTCGGGTTCGTCTGGTAAAGATGGGCCTTTTCGATGTGGATTTCGGTGGCCGGATCGGACACGGAATCAACGACCTTGAAGGACGCCCAGGCTTTGAGGGCGCCGGTCTTGGGATTGATCTCCACGCGCAGGTCCTGGCCCGCGCCCACGCCTTTGACGGCGGCGCCACGAATGGCCTGGGTGATCGCGGCGATCATGTCATCGCGGCTGATGCCCTTTTCCTTTTCCATGTATTCCAGGACGGTGAGGATTTCGTTGCTCATAGCGCGGTAGGAGGTGAAAAAATGGGATAAAAAAAAGTGGGTGCGTAACACCCACTTCCTTTAAGAGAAGTGTTGGAATCCTGACGTTTACCAGCCCGCCGGGGGTGGTGTCAAGATTAGGACATTAGATTAGAAACATTAGGTGTTCCCCTCAGTGGGGTGATTGGGGCTTCACGAGCAATTCCCACTCGACGGTTGGGTTGGGGTTTGGTACGAGATGCCCCATGCGCCCCACCCCCTTTTCCCTCGCGTTTGGCAGTTTGCTTTGCATTTTGCTCGCCGGTTGCGAAACCCCGGCCAGTACTGCGCAAAGTTCCGGCACCCCGGCAGCTCCGGTAGCCGCCCCGGCGGTTGCCACACAACCAGCTCCCGCCCCTGCCCCAGTAGTGGCAGCGAAGCCGGCCCCGGCGGTCAAGCCCGCAGAACAGACGCCCGTGACCATCCATTTGGCCGGAGACTCGACTGTCTGCAACTACCCCTCCACCACGGTGCAAGAAGGCTGGGGCATGGAGCTGGGCCAGTTTTTCAATGACAAGGTGACCGTCAACAACCAGGCCCAAGGCGGCGCGAATGTGAAGTCCTTCAAAAATAGCGCGCGCTGGCCGGCGATTCTCGGCGCGGTGAAGCCGGGCGACTATGTGCTGATGCAATTTGGCGCGAATGACTCGGGCACGGCCCATGGGCCGATTTATACCCCGGAGTACATCGAACTCCTCGGCCAAATGGCCGATGAAGTCCGCGCCAAGGGCGGCACGCCGCTGTTTGTGACGCCTTCCGCATTTTATGACTGGACGGCGGACGGCAAGGAGAACAACGCGCGCCTCGCCCCGTATGCCGCGGCTTGCTACACCGCGGGCACCAATAAGAATGCCCTGGTGGTGGACCTCAATGCGCGCGGCGTCGAGTGGCTCAATGCCGCGGGGCGGGACACGGCCAAGCCTTTTTATCTGCCCAATTCCCAAGGCGTGCCGGACAAGGCGCACTTCGTGAAAGCCGGTGCCGTGCAGATGGCGCATCTTGTCGCCCAGGAAATCGGCCGCATCAAAAGCCCGTTGGCGGCGTATTTGAAATAGGTGATTGCGCTGACTACTTAAAGCGGGGCGAGATTCGCCACAATTTATTTGGCCGCAGCGATGGGCAGAACGGCATTCTTGTCCTGTATGGCGAGCTCACTGTCGAAGAAATCCATCATGTGCTTGATTTCGTCCTGAGTGAGGCTATGGCCGGCGGGAGCGGCTTCTCCCAAGAGGTGGGTAAAGCCGGCTTCCCTGAACCGATCGAGGTTGGCCCGGTAAACGTCGCCAAACATCTCGTCCTTGGCGCCTACGGCATAATACACGGGCATCTTCTGCCAATACTGCAAGCCCTGCCACTCAAATGGACCCGGCAAGCTGGTGGAGAAGGCGGCATAACCGGCAAACAAGTCCGGATGCGCACCCAGGATGATGGCCGCCGCCTGACCACCCCAATCGTGGCCGACTAAAATGACGCGCCGGGGATTGACGTGATCGCGGGCCACGGTGTCGTCGATAATCCCCTTGATCATCGCCAGCTTGGGGACCGCTCCTGAAGCTGAACCGGGAGCGACGCTCACAGTAGGAACAGCCACCACGACGTCCGAACGACTGCCGACCAAGCCGAACCAGTTTTTGGCGAAATCAGAGCCTTGGTCGCCCGGACCGTAAAGACAAAGCAACAAAGTGGCGCCCGTGGAGGCGGGAATCTTGGCCGGGTCGGGAGAAAGCAAAAGATAGCCGGTGGTCGGGTGGCCAGTCACTGTCAGTCTTCGCAATATGACATTCGCTGGCGGAACCAAGGCTGTTTTGGGAGGTGCCGTCACTTTTGGAGATGGCGATGAGGAGGCCTCAGCAGGACTAGACATTGGGACGGTGAGCACTTGTTTGTCCCGGTCCAAGATCGCCGCATCAAAAAACGCCATCATGCGCTTGGTGTCCGGCTCGAACGGCTTGTACATGATATTGTGGCTGCGGTGGGACACTTCCGCCAGCACATGGCTGAACCCGTAATAACGCAAGGTGGCGGCCATAAAAGACATCTCCGCTGGTTTAGCACCTTCGCCGTCGCCATTGTTTTCATACAGCGCCAGCGTATTGCGGTATTGCAGCATCGTTGGAGCAAAGAATGGCATGATCCCAGGGCCCGAAAGTGACCCATAGCCGGCAAAAAATTCCGGATGCTCCTGAACAATGACCAAAGCTTGGCCCGCACCGAGAGAAGTCCCCACGAGGACGACATGGCGGGGATTGACGTGATTTTTGGCCACCGTGTCGGCCACGATGGCGGCGATCTGGTCGCTGCCCCACCAGAAAAGATTTATTTCCGGCACAGCCACGACGAGTTTGGCGTGGCTGCGCATCAAGGGGAGCCAAAGCGGGGCAAAATTCTCTGCGGGGTCGCCAGCGCCATGAAGGCAAATCAGCAGGGTGTTGGGATGCTCATCCGGCCGCAGGGGCTCGTTATGCGTCAGCAGGATGTAGGAAACCGGCTGTGGCGTTTGGGGCTGGCCCAAAGCATCGAGATGAACCGGGTGGGTCTTGGAGTCAACCACCGGCACTGTCAGTGTCTGCTGTGTGACGTTATATTCTTGCGCCAATGCCGGCACCCCTAGGACTGCCCAAAGCAGACCCGCCGCCACCGACCGGCAGAAACAGGGGTAGTATTTCACGGGTAAAGCCAAGGATGGCGTCCCATAACTCCCCTTCCGGACAGCTAAGGCAGAGGTTGGGTTCCTTAAATCGTCGGCCACCCTACCCGTCTCAATCGTGGGAAGTAGGTGCGACGATCCGCTCATGCCTAACAACAATTAAAGGAGGCACCGCTAAAGCGCACTCAACGGATGGCTCGGAGAAACATCCCTAACCATAACCTAAGGCTAGGCCCAGCGGGGACGCTGGGCCCTACCCCCCGACGTAAAATAGCCCTACCGCAGCTTCAAGATCAAGTCCTTGGGTTCGACGCGATCACCGACTTGGGCGGCGATTTCCTCGACGACGCCGTCAGCCTGCGCATAGAGGGTGGTCTGCATCTTCATGGCTTCGAGGACGCAGAGCTTGTCGCCATTGGCGACCTTCTGGCCCACGGAGACCGTGAGGCTGCTGACCATCGCGGGGATGGGCGCGCCGACCTGCTTGGCGTCCGCCGGGTCCGCCTTGCGGCGCGGTTTGCCGCGGGGCTGGACGGACTTGTCGCGCACGCGGGCTTCGCGGGAGCGGCCGTTGAGCTCGAAGGTCAGCGTGCGCACGCCCTCGGCATCGGCATCACCCACGGAAATGAGTTTCACATAGAGGCGCTTGCCTTCCTCGATGTCGATGGTGACCTCCTCGTTCTGCTGGAGACCGTAGAAGAACACCGGCGTGGGGATGACGCCCACATTGTCGTACTCCTCGATGAACTTGATGAAGTCCTCGAACACCTTCGGGTACATCAGGTAATTATAGACGGCGTCGTCGCCATCGTAGCCATGGAGCTTGCGCAGGGTGGCGCGGGTGTCGTCCATATCCACTGCGGGGGCCTTGGGCCGGCCAGTGATGGGCTTTTTGCTGCCGAGGACGACCTTCTGCACATTCTTGGGCCAGCCGCCGAGGGGTTGGCCGAGGCCGCCGGAAAGCATATCCACCACGGACTCGGGGAAAGCAGTGCCCGGCGGGAGGTTGACGAGATTGGAAGGCTCGATGCCGCGGGTGAGAAGGAAGATGGCGAGGTCGCCGACAACCTTGCTGCTAGGCGTGACCTTGACGATGTCGCCCACGAGTTGGTTGACCTCCTCGTAGTAGCGGACGACCTCCGGCCAGCGGGCGCCGAGGCCGAGGGCGGCGGCCTGCTCGCGCAGGTTGGTGTACTGGCCACCGGGCATCTCGTGTTCGTAAACCTCGGCACTGCCAAACTTGGGGCTCGTGTCGAAAGGCTCGTAGGCCTGGCGCACGGCTTCCCAGTAAATCGAGAGTTCGTTGAAGAAATCCACATCGAGCCCGGTGGCGCGCGGGCTGGAGCGCAGCGCGTAGGCGATGGAATTCAGGTTCGGCTGGCTCGTCAGGCCGGACATGGAGGAGACCGCGAGGTCCACCACGTCCACGCCCGCCTCGCTGGCCGCCATGACGGAGGCCGAGGCGATGCCGCTGGAGTCGTGCGTATGGAAATGGACAGGAATGCCCAGCTCGTCTTTGAGGGCCTTCGTCAACTTGGCGACGGCGAGCGGGTGGCACAGGCCGGCCATGTCCTTGATGGCGAGCATATGGGCGCCGCGCTTTTCCAATTCCTTGGCAAGCTTGACGTAGTATTTAAGGGTGTATTTGTCGCGCGCGGGGTCAACAATGTCGCCGGTGTAGCAAATGGCGGCCTCGCAAAGGGAGCCGGTGTGCTCGCGGATGCCTTCCATCGCGGGCTCCAGGTTGGGCAGGTAGTTCAGCGAATCGAACACGCGGAAGATGTCCATCCCGGCGTCGGCGCAATGCTTGACGAAGCCCTGGATGACCTTGTCCGGATAATTCGAATAGCCGACGCCGTTGGCGCCGCGCAGGAGCATCTGGAAGCAGATGTTGGGAATCTTTTCGCGCAGCAGGCGCAGGCGCAGGAAGGGGTCCTCGCGCAGGAAGCGCAGGCAGGTGTCGAACGTGGCCCCACCCCACATCTCCATCGAGAACAATTGCGGGGCGCGGCGGGCGATGGCGTCGGCGCAGGCGGCCATGTCGGCCGTGCGCACGCGCGCGGCGAGGAGCGACTGGTGGGCGTCGCGGAAAGTCGTGTCCGTCACCAGCAGGCGTTTTTCCTTGAGCACCCAGGCGGCGAATTTATCGGGCCCGAGCTCGAGCAGCTTGGTGCGTGTGCCGGCGGGAGGCGGCTGCGTGCGGTCCCACTTGGGCAGGATGAGCGGCAGGGTGAGCTTGGGCTTGGGCCGGCCCTTGACCTGCTCGTTGCCGTTGACGATGACATCGCCCAGGAACTTAAGCAGCTTGGTGGCGCGGTCCTGGCGGCGGGAGAAGCGGAAAAGCTCCGGCGTGTGCTCGATCATCCCGGTGGTGGCCTGGCCGCTGCGGAACGTCGGGTGGTTGATAACGTTTTCGAGGAAGGGCAGGTTCGTCTTCACGCCACGGATGCGCATTTCGCGCAAGGCGCGGTCCATGCGCTGGCAGGCGATGTCGAAGGTCGAGGCCGAAGCCGTGAGCTTGACGAGCAGGGAGTCGTAGAAAGGAGTGATGACGGCACCCGTGTCGCCCATCGCGCCGTCGAGGCGGATGCCGAAGCCCGCGGCGCTGCGGTAGTTGACGATCTTGCCGTAGTCGGGCGTGAAGTTTTTCTCCGGGTCTTCGGTGGTGATGCGGCACTGGAGCGCCCAGCCCATGCGGGGGATTTTGTCCTGCGCGGGGAGCGCCATCACCTTGTCATGCAGGGAATGGCCCTCGGCCACCTGGATTTGCGCGCGCACGAGGTCGATGTCGGTGATGACCTCGGTGACCGTGTGCTCGACCTGGATGCGCGGGTTCATCTCGATGAAGAACCACTCGTGCGATTCGGTGTCGTACAGGAATTCGCAGGTGCCGGCGTTTTGATAATTGACCGACTTGGCGATGCGCACCGCTGCGTCGCAAAGGTTTTTGACGATGGCGGGCTTCAGGCCGACAGACGGCGCGATTTCGACGACCTTCTGGTGGCGGCGCTGCACGGAGCAGTCGCGCTCGTGCAGGTGCAGCACATTGCCATGCTGGTCGCCCAGCACCTGCACCTCAAGGTGCTTGGCGTGGCGGATGTAGCGCTCGAGAAAGACTTCGTCGTTGCCAAAGGCGCGCTCGGCTTCGCCCTGAGCCTCGGCGAGGCGGGCGGTGAGGTCCTTGGGCTCCATCACCACGCGCATACCGCGCCCGCCGCCACCGTGGGCAGCCTTGATAATGAGGGGGAAACCAATCTTCTTGGCCCAAGCCGCGGCGTCCTTGGGGTCCTTCACAGGGTGCGGCGTGCCGGGGAGCGTGGGGACGCCCGCCTTGTCGGCGATTTCGCGGGCGGCGGTCTTGTCGCCCATCTTTTCCAAAATATCGGAGGTCGGGCCGATGAAGACCAAGCCGGCGTCGCGGCAAGCCTTGGCAAAACGCGCATTTTCGCTCAGGAAGCCGTAGCCCGGGTGGACGCCCCATACCCCCTTGGCCTGGGCCAGGGAGACGATGCTGGGAATGTCCAGATAAGCGGCCACAGGGCCCTTGCCCTCGCCGATGAGGTAGGCTTCGTCCGCCTTGAAGCGGTGCATGCCGAAGCGGTCTTCGTGGGCGTAGATGGCGACCGTGCGGTAACCGAGCTCCGTGGCGCTGCGGAAGACGCGGACGGCGATTTCGCTGCGATTGGCGACGAGGATTTTTTTCAAGGCGGGCATGGGCGGGGACGGCTGAGTCGAAAGCAAGGCGCGTGCCGAAGCGGCGGCAAACAGCCCGCGCGACGGCGAGTTATAACCGACGGTGCGGCGGCGTCAATCCCCACATGGCAAAACTGCCGCAAAAAGGAGAAAATCGCCGGTCGCTGTGGCGACGGCTTGCCCTGGGCCCGGCCCTCGCCCATTATCCCCAGCCTGCCCATGCCCATTCCGCCCAGACCTGTCTCAACCAATGAGCGCACCCGCCCGTGGGTGCAGATGAAGTATTTCTCGTACCACCCGCAGGTGTATTCCCGGATGCTGGCCTCGGCGTCGGAGGATGCCCAGCCGGGCTCTCTGGTGGCGGTCTATGACAAGGACGGCCAGCGCTTTGGCGCGGGGCTCTTCAACCCCAGCGCGCACGTGCCCCTGCGGGTGCTCCACCACGGGCAGGAGGCGGTGGATGAGGCCTTTTTGGAGACCCTACTGGACAAAGCCTGCGACTTGCGGGCCAAGCTGCCCTCCCTGGGTGACCCGGAAAAGACGGATGCCTGGCGCGTCATCAGCTCCGACGGCGACTCGCTCTCCGGCCTGACCGTGGACAAATACGCCGACACGCTTTGCATCCAGATCCACAGCTTGGGCATCCACCAGCGCATCCAAAAGTGGCTGCCACTGCTGCATAAGAAGCTGGGCACGAAGCGGGCGACGGTGCGCGTGGAACCCTCCATCGGGCGCATCGAACGCATCAACGCGCCACCCGTGACGGGCGATGCCCCACCGGTGGTGAAAATCCGCGAACACGGCGTGCGCTACGAAGTGGACTTTGCCGCGGGGCACAAGACGGGTTTTTTCTGCGACCAGCGCGAAAACCGGAAAAAACTGGGCGAGTGGATCAAGCAACTCGGCCCGCAGACCCGTGTGGCGGATATGTGCTGCTACACGGGCGGCTTCTCGCTCGCGGCCAAAGTGCTCGGCGGCGCGGAGGATGTGACCGGCGTGGACCTGGATGAAAAATCCATCGAACAGGCCAAGCGCAACGCGAACATGAACCAGGCGCGCATCAACTGGGTGCACACGGATGCCTTCATGTGGGCGCGGCAAATGTTGCTGAACAAGCAGAGCTGGGATGTCGTCGTCCTCGACCCGCCGAAGTTTGTCTTTGACGCGGAGGATGTGGAAGGCCGCATCAAATACCGCGACCTGAATGGCCTGGCCATCCAACTGGCCAAGCCGGGCGCGCTGTTCCTGACGTGCTCCTGCTCGGGCCAAATCTCCGAGGAGGAGTTCACGGACATCGTCATCGCCGCCACGCATCACCGTGGGCGCAAACTGCAAATCCTCGACCGCACTGGCGCGGGCCCGGACCACCCGGTGATGTCCACCTGCCCGGAAAGCCGCTACCTCAAGGCGCTGTGGGCGAGAGTGTGGTAGTTTTGAGTTTCGGGTTGGAATGCGGGAAAAATTTGGGCAAATTGGCCCTCTTGCGTTTTATATCCCAAACGCAAAACCCATAACTTAAAACTGACCCATGGCCGGCCTAGGCAAATTCCTCAAACAGGCGCAGAAGGCGCAAAAACAAATTGAAGTCGTGCAGCAGCAGCTGGCGGCGCGCGAACTGGATGTCTCCGCCGGGGGCGGCGCTGTGCGCGTGAAGATCAATGGCCAGGGCGAGTTCCTGGCGGTGACGCTGGACCCGGAGTTCCTCAAGGAGCCCGCGGCGGTCGTGTCGCAAACGGTGCTCGAGGCCGTCAAGCAAGCCGCCGGGCAGGCCAAGACCCTCGGCGAAGAGGAGATGAACAAGGTAACGGCACAGTTCCAGATGCCGGGCTTGTTCTAAGAAATTTCCATGCCCACCAGCTTCGACCATGCGCAAAAGCTCCTGCGCCAGTTGCCCGGGCTGGGCTTCCGGTCGGCGGAGCGCATCGCGCTGCACCTGCTCGTCGAGCAGCCGGAAAAGCTGGAGCCTCTGTTGCTCGCCTTGCGCGAGGCCGCCGCACGGCTGCGCCGCTGTGCGCAATGCGGCAACCTCACTGAAGTGGCCGACCAGGCAGGTCCCGTGCTATGCGATATTTGCCGCGACCAGACCCGGCGCGCCGAGCAAGTGTGCCTGGTGGAAACCGTGACTGACCTGCTGGCGCTGGAGCGCGCCGGAGCCTACCGCGGCCTCTACCATGTGCTGCACGGCAAACTTTCACCCATGCACAAGGTGGGCCCCGAGGACCTCAACCTCGCCTCGCTAGCGAAACGGCTGGAGTCGGGCACCATCAAGGAAATCGTGCTGGCGCTGTCGAATGACATCGAAGGCGAGGCGACGTGCCACTACCTTCAGGAAACCCTGCTGGCGGGGCATGGGCTGGCTGTGTCGCGCATCGGCTTTGGCCTGCCCAGCGGCAGCGGTCTGACCTACGCGGACGCGGACACACTGCGCAGCGCCCTTGCCGCACGGCGCGAATACTCGTAGGCAGCCGGCATCACTCGTCGGCCGGCAGGGTGCCGCGCTTAAAGGTGTCCACCGTCATCCGGTAAGGTTCATCAGGGCTGCGGCGCTCAATTTTATATGTGCCCTCAACCTGCCCCGCCGTCGGGCAGCAATTGCCATCCTGCGGACCCCAGATGGCAAAATGAAAAAACAGCCCCTGATTGGTGAATTCATTCCATTCGCCTTTGGCCACCCATTCTCCGGGAAGTAGCTTGTCCTTGTAAAGTTCGGGGGCGGGCGTGAATAGAACCTCATCCAGTGTCTGGTCGGGACGAAGTTTGAAGATGTGCTCCTCCACCAAGGCACCGGTGCCATAATACACCTCGGTGATTTGCAAAAAATAATCCTGCTCCCGGCCCGGGGAGTCCGCATAGAACGCCCGAAAGTAATTGGGCCTGAGAAAATAGCCCTGCTGGCCGACCAAGGTACGCAGCAACCTGTAGCCACCGTCCACCTGTGCGTAAACATCCGCGCGATACTCCGGGTCATAGCCCGCCATTGCAGGATGCTCCAGGCTCAACGCGTTGGGTCGCCGGTGAACGGTTAAAAAAAGCTCCCGCTCATTATAGGTCTGTTCAGTAAGCGCCCAAACCAGTTCCCAAGGCCGGCGCGCGTCGTCGCTCGGCGGATTGACTGCAGCGGCCTTGGCAACCACCCGGCCGACAGCGGACACCGGGGATGCGGGAGCCTCCACACACCCGCCGGCGACCATCGCCAGGAGTAAGAACAACCCTAATTTTGCCGGCATAATGCGTACGCAGAGACGCCAAAAGCTTGCGACGTGTTCAAAAATGGCGAAACTACACCTCTGCGCCTTTTTCCCCGACCACATGAAGACTCCCGCCTTTATTCCCTTCTCGCGCCCGACGATTTCGCAGGCCGCCATCAAAGAAGTCACCGACTGCCTGAAGTCCGGCTGGCTGACCACCGGCCCGCGCTCGGCCAAATTCGAGGAAATGATGCGCGACTATTTTGACGCGCCGCACGCGCTGGCCTGCCTGAACGCGACAATGGGGCTGTGGATGGTCTTCAAGGCCATTGGCCTGCAACCGGGGGACGAAGTCATCACCTCGCCGCTGACGTTTGTGGCCACCTTGAACACCATCGTCATGGCCGGTGGCAAGCCTGTGCTGGTGGATGTGGAGCCGGGCACGTACAACATGGACGTCACCAAGCTGGCGGCGGCGATCACCAAGAAAACCCGCGCGCTCATGCCGGTGCATTTTGCGGGCTGCCCCTGTGATCTGGACAAAATCTACGCACTGGCGAAAAAGCACAAACTTCGCGTGGTGGAGGACTGCGCCCACGCCATCGGCACGGCGTACAAAGGCAAGCGTTTGGGCAGCTTTGGCGACATCCAGGTGTTCTCCTACCACCCGAACAAGAACATGACCACGGGCGAGGGCGGCGCGGTGGTCACCCGTGATACGGCCGTGGCCGAGAGCATTGAAATCCAGCGCTTCCACGGCATCGACAAAAAGAAAGGCTGGGCGCGCCACAGCAAGATCCCCGGCCTAGGCCATTACGATGTGGTGGAGGCGGCGCTAAAATCCAACTTCATGGACATCCAGGCGGCCCTGGGCATCCACCAACTGGCGGCGCTCGACGGCTTCAACAAAAAGCGCGGCGAGATGATCAAATACTATTACAAACACCTCCGCGGCGTGCCCGGACTGACCCTCCCCACCCCGCCGGCCTACGCCCACACGAACTCCTGGCACCTCTTTGCACCGGTGGTGGAGCGCGGCGCCAAGCTCGACCGCGACTCGCTGATGGTCGAGCTGAAAAAGCGGCAAATCGGCACCGGGCTGCACTATACAGCCTGCCACCTGCATTCATTTTATGAGAAAAAGTTCGGCTACCGCCGGGGCGACTTTCCTGAAGCAGAGCGCATCTCCGACGGCGTCCTGACGCTGCCACTGTGCCCCACCCTGAAGCGGAGCGAGCAGGACCGCGTGATCAAGGCGGTGTGGGAAATCATGGGCTGAAATTTCGCCGCCCAAAACCGCCCGGGAACCTGAGCGTTTTTCTTTGCGCTCGCCGACGCTTTGCGGTTAATAATCCCGGTATGTCCGCGCCAGAAATTTCCGTCGTCGTGCCGGTGTACAACGAGGAGGCCAACCTCGAGCCCCTGTTTGCGCGCCTGACCAAGGTGCTCGACGGGTTGAACCGCCCCTGGGAGATTCTCTTCACCAATGACGGCAGCCGCGACCGCTCGCTGGAATTGCTCAAAAAATTCCACCAACAGCGCCCGGCGCAGGTGCGCGTCATCGACTTTAACGGCAATTACGGCCAACACACGGCCATCATCGCGGCGTTTGAGCGTGTGCGCGGAGAGACCATCGTCACCATCGACGCCGACCTGCAAAACCCACCCGAGGAAATCCCCAAACTGCTGGCCATGGCTGACCAGGGCTACGACGCCGTGGGCGGCGTGCGCGCCCAGCGCGAGGACAGCTTTGCGCGCAAATACCTATCGCGGCTCATCAACCTCGTGCGGGAAAAGACGACCGACATCCGCATGACCGACCAAGGGTGCATGCTGCGCGCCTACAGCCGCCCGGTGGTCGAAGCCATCGTGCGCAGCGGTGAGCGCGCCACCTTCATCCCCGCGCTGGCCTACAAATTCGCGAGCAAGAATGGGGAGGTCGAGGTCAACCATGCCGCCCGGGCCGCCGGCGAGTCGAAGTACAGCTACTACAAGCTCGTGCGCCTGAATTTTGATCTCATCACGGGCTTTACGCTGGTGCCGCTGCAACTCTATACCCTCTTTGCGATGGGCTGCGCGGCGGCCAGCCTGGTGCTGGTGGTGGTGATGGCCGTTGCCCGCCAGATTTATGGCGATACGTGGACGATGGGCGGTGTGCTTTCCTTCCTCGCGGTGATCATCTTCCTCATCAGCGTGTGCATGGTGGGCATCGGGCTGATCGGCGAGTACGTCGGCCGGACCTACCAGTGCGTGCAGCAGCGTCCGCGCTATGTCGTGCGCGATATCATCGAAAAGGTGAATTAACCCCGTCCGCCATGCCCGCCCCGCGCGTTCTCTTTTTTGGCTACAGCGAGGTGGGTTATGCCACGCTTGAACTCTTGCTGGCAAGAGGAGTGACTGTGGCCGGCGTGTTCACCCATGCTGACGACGGGCAGGAGACCCAATGGTTCCGTTCGGTGCCCAAGCTGGCGGCGGCCAAGGGGCTGCCGGTGTTCACCCCCGAGTCCCTGAAAGATCCCAACTGGGAGGAAACCATCCGCACGCTGCATCCGGACCTCATCCTCTCCATGTACTACCGCAACATGATACCGACGCGGTTACTGGACCTCGCGCCACTGGGAGCATTCAATATGCATGGTTCGTACCTGCCGCGTTACCGTGGCCGCGCGCCGCTCAACTGGGCCATCATCCATGGGGAAGACCATACCGGCGTGTCGTTGCACGTCATGCTCAAGGAAGCGGATGCCGGAGACGTGGTGGACCAGCAGAAGGTGCCCATCAGCCCGGAAGAAGCGGTGACAACCGTGCTGCCGCGCGTGCGCGATGCGGCGGTGGCCGTGTTGGGGCGGCAATTGGACGGCCTGCTGGCCGGTCGTGCCCCCCGCACCCCACAAAACCACCGCTTGGCCACTTATTTTGGCAAACGCACACCGGAAGATGGACGGATCGACTGGACCCAGTCCGCCCGGCAGATATTCAACCTCGTGCGTGCCGTGACACGTCCATTCCCTGGTGCTTTTAGTGATATTGAATTCCATGGGAAAAGCACGCGGGTCAAAATTTGGTGGGGCCGCCCCCTTAAAATGACTGAAACCACTCAAAACAGCCAACCCGGCCAGATTATCCGCCAAGAACCTTTGATCATTGCCTGCGGGCAAGGAGAATTAATAGAAGTTACTGATTATGAAATAGTTAATTAAAAATCAGCCATTTTAGACAAAAATGGCGATTATGTTAACGAGTAATGAAAACGTAATGTTTGGGTAGGAGGCGGTATAATGAGGCGTTAGCCTCAACCGTGTAACTCCTTTATAAAAAATTGGTTAATTATTTTGCTTAATTTTCAAAGCACAGGGTCGATAGCTCATGGTATGCCCGGAGATTAGTTTTTTCCGGGCAGGCTCACGCATAAAAATCTAACGCCAGAAATTCATGTTTAACGTGACTACCACAACCCCCGACATGAAGGGCATCAGCCGGATCGACTCCGGTTCGACCCATGGCTGGTTTGTTCGTGCCTATAAAAACGGCAAGACGTATTCGAAGCTCTTCAGCGATGGCAAATGGAAAGGCTCCGAAGCGGCCCTGGGCGCCGCCCGCCAGCATCGGGAATCACTCCAGGACCGCCTGGCCAAGATTCCCGTGAAACCCCGTGGCCGCCGCATCGTGTTTCGCGACTCGCGCAACACCACCGGCGTGCTCGGCGTTTCGCGCAGCATCAAGCATACCCCCACCGGCTCCGTCAGCGAATCCTACGCGGTGACCTGGCGGCCCGAGCCCGGCGTGCAAAAGTGTACTTCCTTTTCCATCAACAAATACGGCGAGGAGAAAGCGTTCCGGCTCGCGGTGGGCTTCCGGCTCAAGAAATTGCGGGAGATTCACGGTGGTTCCGTCGCCCGCAAGCTCAAGACCTTGTTGGAAGAAAAAGGCATTGCCGTTTAACCCCCGGCGCGGGGTTTCCGCAGGCCAACCGACGCCTCGTGCCGGCGCCGGGCAGTCTAGGCCGTCAGTTTTTTAAGAAACGCACCGCGGTCCGCCGCCTTGAAATACGCGGTGCCGCAGACGAAGGTGTCCGCCCCCTCCGCGCGACAGAGTGGGCCGGTGTCGGCATCAATGCCGCCGTCCACCTCGATGCGGAATTTTAATTTTCGCGCCGCGCGCCATTGGGCAAGCTGGGCAATCTTGGGCAGCATACCGGCCATGAACTTCTGCCCGCCAAAACCCGGCTCGACCGTCATCACCAGGATGTTGTCAACCCCGGCCAGGAAGGGTTCGGCGGCTTGTGCCGGGGTGCCCGGCTTAAGCGCCAGTCCACAGTGCAGACCCAGGCTGCGGATGCGCGCCAAGGTTGGGGCCACCGGGTAATCCGGCTCGGCATGGATGGTGATTTGCTGCGCGCCCGCCTTGGCAAAGGCCTCGATATAGAGGTGCGGGTTATCGAGCATCAAGTGCGTGTCAAAATACAACTGGCTGAGGGGGCGTAAATCGGCCAGGACTTGGGGGCCAAAAGAAAGATTGGGCACAAAATGCCCATCCATGATGTCGAGATGCAGCCACGCAAGCCCAGCCTGGGCGACGGTCATACTCGCTTCGGCCAGGCGGCCGTGATTGGACGCCAGCAGCGAAGGGGCGACTACGGGCGGATTGGGGCTGAAGGGCATGGCCGTCCTGTTCACCACGTGCTGACCACGGCGTCCTTGATCTTCTGGCTCAAGTCGCGGGCCAGACGGGGCATCGCCTGGTATTCCGACTCGTTAAAGCTAACCCCGCTTTGCACAAAGGCCTGTTCAAGCACCTGGATCTTGCGGTCCTTGAAGTAAACCTTGCCGGAACGATTGTCGACCAGCGTGCAGGTGGCCTCAAGCATCAGCGTGAAGGACACCGCATTGAGGGTGTTATTCTGCTGTGTGGCATCGGCGCCACGTTGGTAATTGGTCAGGGAGACATCAAGCGTGGCGTCGGCATCCGCCTGGTCGGTGAGTTCGAGATTACCCTCTTGCAGCAGAGACTGGCGCAGCATCTGCGACACCGGGGCGGCCGCCTGGGGCACGCTGGCCACCACGCGGGCAGGCGGGACATACAGGGTGTGGAACGGCAGGGCACCGCTCGCCCCGAGGTGGTAGTGGGCGCAACCGGCCAAAGCCATCACACCGGCGAAGGCGAACGCACACCAAGAGGCAGAAATGGCAGTCAGACGCATAGGCGGAGTTTTAAGAGGACAAAGGCCCGGCTAGCGGATGAGCGGACGATCCGACGGGCTTTGAGCGGGTGGCGGAGTAACGGGGATCAACTGGCTCGGCGGGAGCGGGGGACCCACCGGCGCGCCAGCAGGATTCAGGAACGGCTCAAAGCCCTCGTATTCCTGCACTTGGCCAGTGCCACTGATTGTCTCCACAATTTCATCACCCGGGGTTTCCAGAAAGTCCTCCGTGGCCCGGGCTTGGAAGGCTTCGGTGGCCAGCTGATTGATGAGACCCTGTTCGGCCGCGGGGCTGAGGGCATGGTCGTAATAACGTCCAAAAAGCATATCGTAAGGCGTCAACGGCGCAGGGATGCCACGGCTGATCTTGTCAATCTGCACGCGGGCCTCCGCCGCGGCGGGCGATTTGGGTGCGAGCGTGATGGCTTGATTATAGAAAATCAGCGCCGCGCGATTGGAGTCGCGGTAGAAATAATAAAAATTGCCGAGCAAAAGCTGGGAGCGGGCATAGACGTCGAGCAATTCGTCACGTTGCTTTTCCGCCTCGGGGGCGCTGCGGCTGTCGCGGTAATAGAACAAATAGTCCTGCAAGTAGCGGATGGCCTGGCGGGTCGAACCCTGGTCATACGCGGCGCCGGCGACGAGACTGGCGTAGATCTGCGAAATTTCCAGATAGGCATCCGAAGCCAGCATACTCTGCGGGTAGTCATTGATGAGGCGGCGAAGGGCCTCAATGGCCTTGGCCGCGGATTCACCGCGGTCGAGGATGCTGCTGCGCTGCACCGCGAGGAGCGCGATCTTCATCAACGCCATGGGGGCGTACTCCGTGGCGGGGGCGTTTTTGACCACGAGATCGTAATAGTCGTAGGCTTTTTCCGGATCTTTGAACCAGGGCATCCAGCCCCAGAGGTAGGGGCGCTTGACCGTCATGATGTCGGCGACATTGAACTCCTGGTAGATGACGCCGTTAAAATTCGGGTAGTCCGGGTAGCGCTTGATGATGCGCTCAAAGCTGTCGAAGGCGGACTCAAATTGGTGGCGCTGGATGTAAATGACGCCCTTCTGGAACAAGGCTTCCGGCGCAAACACCGAACCGGGATAATTGGCGATGATCTGGTCGTAATAAGAAAGCGCGCTCCAGAAATGGCCGCCTTCCTGCGCGGTTTTGGCGGCATTCATGGACTCCAGCGCGCTCTTGGGGGTGCTCATGTCGCCCATCAAGGGGCCAAGCAAACCGCCCTTGTACTCCCAGCCCCGTTCCGGCGTCCAAATCAGTTCAGCACGGACGGAAGTGGCCCCGCCGAGTAAAAGCGCGGCCCCGGCCAACAGGCCAAGGTGGCGCAGGACATTCCGGCGGCGTGGGAAAAGTCGCATCATCGTGCCTGCCATTTAATGAGCGTTGCGCCCCACGTCAATCCCGCGCCGAAGGCGACGAGGACAACATGGTCGCCCGGTTTGATGCGCCCGGCGGCGTGCGCCTCCTCCAAAGCGATGGGAATGGAGGCAGCCGAGGTGTTGCCGTAGCGGTCGATATTGACGATGATTTTGTCCATCGGCAGCTCCAACCGCGTGGCCAGGGCCTCCAGGATGCGGATGTTGGCCTGGTGCGGCACCACGCAGGCGATTTGCGCGGCAGACAGCTGGTGCTGCGCCAGCAAATCTCGGATGACCTGCTCCATCTCGCGCACAGCCACTTTAAAGACCTCCTTGCCGTTCATTTTCAGGAAATTTTTGCGTTCCTCGAGGGTGGCGGGCGTGGTAGGACAGGCGGAGCCGCCCGCCGGCTGCAACAGCATCCCGACCCCGGCGCCGTCCGTGTGCAAAATACTGCCCAGCACGCCCACCGCGCTTTCATCGGAACGGCTGATCACCGCCGCACCCGCGCCATCGCCAAAGAGCACGCAGGTCGAGCGGTCCTTCCAATCGACCACGGAGGACATTTTGTCCGTACCGACGACAAGGGCATGACGGTAAGGCCCGGCGCGCAACATGGCGACGCCCACTTCCAAAATATAAAGAAAGCCGGAACAAGCCGCGGCGATATCGAAGGCCGGCACGGTGCGCAGGCCCAGTTTCTTCTGCATGACGCAGGCCGTGGAGGGGAACGGCAAATCGGGCGTCATCGTGCCCACGATGAGCAAGTCAATATCCGCAGGTTGCAATCCGGCCTTGGCCAAAGCGGCGTGGGCGGCCCGGGCACCCATGTCGGAGGGGTTTTCCTCCGCCCCGGCGATGCGGCGCTCCCGAATGCCGGAGCGGGTGCGGATCCACTCGTCCGAGGTTTCCACCATGCGCGAAAGGTCGTCGTTGGTAAGGCGTTGGGCCGGCGCGTAGGAACCCAGTCCCTTCAGGATAATCGAGGATGCCATCGAGAAAACAAAAGGCTGAGGGATGCAGGCTGAAAAGGCAAGGGGAACTGAATGAAAGCGGCAGCCGCCGTTTTTTCAGATTGTCAGCACCGGGGCGTACAGGACAATTTTTCCCGATGCCCGCCAAAACCGCCACCTACGCCGCCCTGCTGCTGGGCATCAACATCGGGCCGCACAAGCGCGTGCCCATGGCGGAGCTTAAAAAAATGTGCGAACGCCTGGGCCATGTTAACGTGCGCACCCTGCTGGCCTCGGGCAATGTGATTCTGGAGGCTCGCAATACAGATGCCGGCACGCTCGCACGCGAGATGGAGGCACAATTAAAAAAGACCTTCGGCTTTGAAGTCGGCGTCATCGCGCTGACGGGAAACGATCTGCTCAAGATGCTGGAGGAAGACCCCTTCCGGAAAATTCCAGCAACCCAAAACACCCGCCTCTACGCCACCCTGCTGGCAGAAGCACCCCGGGCAAAAATCGCCCTGCCCCCGAAACACACCGCCCCGGATGGCGGCAGCTTTGAAATCCTCCGTGTCTCGGACCAGGCGGCTTACAGTGTGGTCGTCCTCGGGGAAACCGGCACCACGGAAGCCATGGAGGTGCTCAAAAAACTATTCGGCAAGAAAATCACCACGCGCAACTGGAACACCATCCGAAAAATCGCCGAGAAAATTTCGGGTAAATAAAAAATGCCTCAGCCGCCGGCGCTGATTTTGGCCAGTTTATCGAGGTCCGCCCGGATGGCGCCCGTGATATCGTGGCGCAGAGCCTCGCCGGCGATGCGGATGGCGCCGGAAATATAGCCGCGGGTGCTGGAGCCGTGGGTCTTGATGACCAGCCGGTTCAGGCCGAGCAAGGGCGCCCCGCCCAAAGCCTCGGGGTTCAACTCACGCATCATGGTCTTGTACGCGCCCTGGGAAAGTAAAGCACCGGCAGTGCGTAGGGGGTTGGCCTTCAATTCCTCCTTCAGGAAGCCTTTGAGCATGAAAAAGCAGGATTCCAAGGCCTTGAGCAAAATATTTCCGGTAAAGCCATCGCATACGACAACATCGACTTCATTGCGGAACAACTGAAAACCCTCCACCGGGCCGATGTAGTTGAACACGCCGTTGGCTCCTTTGAGCAGCTCATGGGCCTGGAGGATTTTCTCGCTCCCCTTGCCTTCCTCGGTGCCAATCGTCAGCAAGCCCACGCGCGGATTTTTTATGCCGAGCGCGCACAAGGCATATTCCTTGCCCAGCAGCGCGTTGTGCAGCAAATGCGGAGGATCCGCGTCAGGGTTGGCCCCGGAGTCAATCAACACAAAGCGGTGGCCGCGACTGGGAATGACAGTGGCCAACGCTGGCCGGGAGACGCCCTCCATCGGGCGCAGCCGCAATGTGCCGCCCGCCATCAAAGCGCCGGTGTTGCCCTGGCTTAAAATCGCCTGGGCCCGCCCATCCTTGACCATCTCAATGGCCCGGACCATGGAGGAGTCCTTCTTGTGTTTCAGCGCCGCCACCGGCTTTTCATCCATGCCGATGACTTCCGAGGCGTGGACAATTTCAACACGTTCGTCGCCATCCAAGTCTTCCTGGGCCAGAAGGCGCTCCAACGTAGGCTTGTCGCCCACCAGGAGGATGCGCGTCTGTTCGGCGTTATGGCGCAGGGCCATGCGCACCCCGGCGACAACTTCCGCCGGTCCGTGGTCACCGCCCATGGCGTCAACCGCCAGGACGTTATGAGGCTTGCCGTTGGTACCAAAGCCAGAGGCTGGGCTCATGGCATAGGGGTAAGGTTTCCGCTGGACGCCCAAGCGTCGCGCGCGGGGAGAGGTTTAGACCTCGACATCGAGCACCTGACGGCCGCGATACATGCCGTTGGCGGGATTCACGCGGTGGGGCATGAACGTGGAACCGTCCGTCGGATCCTTGGAGAGTTGCGGAGCCTTGTAGCGGTTGGCGCCGCGCCGGAGGGCGCTGCGACGCTTGGATTGTTTGCGCTTGGGATTGGCCATGGTGGCAAAAAGTTAAAGGAGGAAGGGATGGCGGCAGGCAGGTTCGCCCACCGCAGGATGGGTCACATTGCCCGACACCCCTGAAGCGGTCAAGCCGGGAAAACAGCCCTCCCGGCGGGCCGTTAGCAGAAGCCCCCTTACTTCATTACCCATAAAATGACCGCCGCCGCCGCCAACCGATACCAGGCAAAGGCCGCCAAACCGTGCCGGGTCAACCAGCCGACAAACCACTTTACCGCCACCAAGGCAGACACCGTGGCCACCAAGAAGCCGATGACCAAGGGTCCCAGGGGCAAGGCCGCTCGCAACTCCGCATAATGGCCGACTGCCTTGTAGCCGGAGGCGGCGGTCAGCGTCATGAGTCCGAGCAGGAAGGAAAACTCCGCCGCACGGGCCGGACGCAACCCGGCCAGATAGCCGCCGACAATGGTTGTCATTGACCGGCTCATTCCCGGCCAGAGCGACCAGCACTGGCACAAGCCGATGAGCAGCGATTGACGCCAGGATAAATCATGAATTTCAGGCCCGGGCGTCGCCGCGGCGTTGGCCCAGTGCCGCTGGCGCCATTGCTCGGCCACCAACATCACCACCGCTCCTACGGCGAAAGCGGCCGCCACCACGCGGGCGGAAAAAAGATGCGCACTAATCCAATGCTCGGCCAGCAGGCCGATTACCGCGGAGGGGAGGAAGGCCACCACCAGATTGCGCAAGGCGCACAGGCCCTGCGGATCGCGCCCGGCCGCGCCGCGCACCAGGCTCAATACCCGCGGCCAATAAAGCAGCAGCACGGCAAGAATCGCCCCACCCTGGATGATGATGTTGTAATTATCGACGGCGTCTTTGAGCGTCAGCGGCTTCGTCACTCCATGATGGGTGGTGATGATGGGCTGGCCGGCGTGGTCGAGCAAAGGCACCTCGGTGTCGAGCTTGAGCATCTGAGACGCCACCACCAAGTGCCCCGTGGAGGACACCGGCAAATATTCCGTGGCGCCTTCGACCAGTCCCAGGACGATCGCGTCGCCATAAGTCACGGCGGGAGCGCGGTCCGCCACCGGGGCCGGGGCGTCGGCAGCGGCGGTGAACACGGTGCCCGCGACAAATAAAAACACCGCCACCGCAGTTTTACGCAAGAAAACCATGGCAAAGCAGAACACGGCAGAGGGTGCCGCAGGGCAATGTTATTCTATCGCGCGGAGGCCGCGGGTTTGGCCGCCGCCTCGGCTTCGATTTTTTTAAGCAACTCCACCGCACCCCGGTAGTCCTCCTCGTTTTTGGAGTATTTGACGTAGGTGCGCAGCGGCTCGAGCGCCTCGATGCGGCGGTTCAGGTTGATGAGCGCCTCGGCCTTGCGCCAATAGGCGTCGTAGCTGGTCGGGTTGCGCTGGAGGTAGCTGGTGGCGGCGTTGAGGACACTGCCCCACTCCTGCTGCAACCGCCCGTCCTCCATGGTCAGCAAATCGCGGGCGTTTTCATTGCGCATGGCATTGATGAGGGAGGAGACCCACGCACGCGGGTAGGCCTGCGGCTCGTTGAGCGCGCGGGCTAGTTCAAATACCGGGGCCGCCGTCTCCACATCCGGGTGCGCCCAACTGGCAACCACGTCCTTGGCCAATTCGAGGCGCGCGGCGTCGGTGGCGCGCTTCAGGGCATCGGGCCGCTCCAGCACGAGCAAAGCGTGGATATAGCCGCCCAGGACGGGCTTCTGCAAAAAGTCACGCTCAGGGCGGCCATCAATCAGTTTTTGCAAAACCATCTTGTCGTCCTGCTGGAGATAATAGTCCAACGCGAGACGCAGTTTGAATGCGTCGAGCCCCTTGGCGTCCAATGGCCCGAAAGCCTTGGCCGGGTCCTCGCCCATGCCCGTGCGCCACTTCATCAGCGTTTCATAATAAAGAATGAAGGCCGCCGTTTTGGGGAAAGCCGCAGCGCGGGAAGGAGCCAGCACCGTCCAGCCGTGCTTGGCCACCACGGTGTCGTCAAAATCCACCACCGAGGTAAAGAGCGCGGCGTAAAAACGGTCCTCATCGCGCTGGGCAAGCTTCACCACGGTCTCGAACAGCTTCATCCGCAAAGCACCGTCAGCGGCGTCGAAGGAGAGTGCTTCGCCGTAATCAAGATACACCTGGAGGGGGTAGCGGCCGTACGGCAGCCGGTCGCGGATGACGGCGAGCAGGCCTTCGCGCACTTCGCTTTGCGTGAGAAGGGAAAGGTTGGGCGACACTTCATCGTTCATGTCGTGCCAGGCGGCGGGCAGTTGCGCGCTGGCCGCCTGCGTTGGCCGGGCTTCCATCACCACCTGGCGCAGCGCCTCGGCAATGGGATTGACGGCCTTGAACGTCGCCAGCATGTCGGCAAACTCAGGCTGGAGATTTTGATAACTTTGCTTGGCCTCGGCATCCAAGGCAGCTTTGCCCAATTTGTCAAAAACGGCCTGCGCGGCATCCGTGTTGTTCAAGGACGCCAGCATATTCACGATGCGAACTCCCAACAGCAGGGCCGCCCGGCGCACCACGGGCAGGGCGAGAATTTTGTCGGCAAATGCCTGCTGGGCTTTGACCGTCACCGGCTCCGCGAGATATTGGTCCCACAGGTCGAGGTCGGCGCGGTCGTCCGCAGCTGTAGCGCCACCGGAAGGCGCCGAGGCAAGCAGCTTTTGCGCCGCCGTGCGCTGCCCGGCCCAATAAAGATGCTGGATGGCGTGCAGCCAGGCCGCATAGCGCAAATCCTGCGGCAGCTCGGGTCGCGCGATAAATGCGCTGGTGGCCGCCACCACGGCGGCGCTGCCGGGCAGCACTTCCGGATAGGATTCCCAAATGGCCTGCAGAGAAGCAGCCCGCACCGCCAAGGGGGCGTTGCTATTGAGCGCCAGGGCAAAATCACGCGCCACCTGCACGGCTGGCTCATCCACCGTGCTCAAAGCCCCGGCCCGTTCCGGCGCATTCACATAGTCGTACCATGGCAGGTGGAACTGAATCCACCACGCCGCCAGCCCCGCGTCGAGACCGGCTGCCTGCACGCTGCGCTGGCGCAGATTATTCAACTGTAGTTGCAAGGCATTGCGGAAGCGACCGCCGGGGTCGGTGGCATCGGTCAGGCGGGAAAGTTCCTTTTCAATCAAGTTGCGGGCGTCGTTTTCGCGCTGCAACGCGGTGTACAAATCGCTCAACACGGCGATGGCCAGGGCCCGCTGGCTGCCATGGGCCACCGGGTCAGCCAAGGTGCCGGCGAGGATGCGTGCGGCATCATCGCCAAACTGGGCGTAGGCATTGGACTTGATGACGGCATAACCGTACAGGCGGGCCAAAGCCTGGCCATTGGGGCCATCGGCGCCATATTTCTGCAAAGCGTCCTTGGCGAGATCGCGGGCCTCTGTCGTCTTGGCAATGGGCGGATCAACCAGCACAGACACCCGGGACTGGATAAGCTGCTTTAGCAATTCCTTGTTACCGGGCGGGGCGATCTTTTCCAGCGCTTCGCCAAAGGCGAGGATGTCGTTGGTGAAAGGCGCTTCGAGGCTGATGCCACGGTAGAGCATATCCACCGCCTTGCCCATGTCTCCGGGGTTCCACCGGCCGGAGCGAAAGAGCTTGTCGTCGAGTTGGAAATAGGTGGCAGCGTCCGACTGGCCGGCAGCCAAGCCGGCTTGCGAGGCCAGCTGGCGGTAATTATCCACATAGGGTGCGAGCAGCGCCTGCCCGGTGGGCGCGGGCTGGATGCCCAGCCGTTGCAACAGCGCCGACCACAACGGCTGCCATTGCGTGCGAAAAGCCCAATAGGCGCGCGCCTGCGCCGGGTCGGCCACGAGTTGCAAGAAATCCTTGATGACCGGCGAGGTGCCAGACTGGGCCATGACGTCGTCCGGCACGTTTTTCAAACTCGTCAAATCCGCCAGCGCCTCGTCGGTGCGTCCGAGTTCGAGCTCAAGCAGGGCGCACCGCAACAAGGCCTCGTTGGCCTGGGGCCCGGCAGTCAAATCCGAACCGGCGATATGGTACATCTTGATCGCCTGTTCCGTCTGGCCCAGGTTTTCGTGCAAAAACCCGGCGCGACCGGCAGCCACCATGCGAACAACCGGGACTGTCACCTTATCTTCCGCCACCCGGTGCAGGAGCATCAATGCCGCTTGGGGCCCGCCAACCTTTAACAGGTACTCGGACTGGATGAGGCGGATTTGCTGGGTGGCCTGCGCTGTGGCGGGGAAATAATCAGCCAGTTCGAAAACGAGGGTCAGCAATCCGGCATTCTGGTCACGCTGCACGAGCACCGACGCCAGCCGGTTGAGCACATCGAGATAGTCATTCGCATCGGGCGGGAGCTTGACGAGGTAATACAAGTAGGCCTCCTCCAAGTCCTGCGCACGGTTGGTGTTCTCGAAGACCTTGATGCGCGCGTTCACTTGCGCACGGTCAAAAGTTTGCGCGGAAAGGGCCTCAAAACTTTTAGGCTCCAATTTTTGCAGATAGGCGGCCAGCGTGTCGCGGGATGTCATCTCCGGGCTGTCGGCTGGCAGGGGGGCGGGTTCGCCAGTGGAAGCCACGGCCGGGGCGGGTGCGGCCCAGGCGGCCAACGGCAGCGTTAAACTGAAGGCGACCAGGCCAAGGCCGGTGCGCCAGCCGCGCGTGCGGCTTGTGAAAAATTGAAAAAGGGGCCCCATTCGTTTCCTGACCAGAGGTTTCACAAAAGGTTCATTATTAATTGTAAAACCGTTGGTGGCAATGGCGAAGATGCCTTGGGCATTGATCGGCTGCGGACGGCGAAGCTTTTTTAAGATGGAACTTTGCGCGAAATCCCGCCATCACAGGCAGCATCCCGCCATGCGCCACCTGAGCCTGTTCTTTGCCTGCGCCTTGTTGCTGACCGGCTGCAAACCGGCCATCAAAGGCACCTGGCGCGCCGTCCACACCCGGGGCGACGATCCCGCGCTGGCCATGGAAATCACGCGCGAGGGCAACCACTACAGCGGCGCGATGTTTTTGATCAATGCCGACACGCCAAACGACTTTGCCCACGGACGCCAGTTTCCCATGACCATCAAAAGCGTGGATGAGCATGGCATCCATTACTCGGTTGAATTTCTTTCCCATGAGCCGGACGAGTTGCTGCTGGCGCTGACCAAGCCCGTGGAAGGCCCGGCTTTTCACGGCGTCATGTCAACCGTGGATGGGCGGGGCGAGCCGATTGACTTCAATTTTGAGCGTGTATTGGAAAAATAAAGCCAGGGGGTTTGCCCCATTTTCAGGGTTTCCTTTTCGCGGCATTTCCTCTTGGATAATGGTCCGATGAAAAAATTCGTCCGTTGGATTGTCATTCTTGGAATTGTTCTGGTGGTGCTCATGGGAATCGGGTTGGCGGTGGCGCTCAACTCCGGCGTGCAAACAAAAATCGCGCTGAACATCCTGCATAAGAGCGATCCCGAGGCGAAGCTGGACCGCGTGGCCTTTGGCTTTGGCAGCGGCGAGGTGCAGGGGCTGGAGATGACCGCCGCTGGCGCCCACATCAAACTTGGCACAGCCAAATTGGAATATTCCCTCACGAATCTGCTTTTTGGCGCGACGAAGACCCTCGAATCCGCCGAGGTGAAAGACCTCGCCATCGATTTGACGGCGCCACACCCCACCCCGGCGCCCGCCGCTCCCACCGCTGCGAATGCCGAAAAGAAGCCTTTACCCGCGGTGCTGGTGAAAAAAGCGGATGTCTCCGGCACAGTGCTGCTGGCGCCCAACCGCAGCCTGGACCTGGCTCTCGCCGTGCAAAACGTCGGCGCAAACAGCGATGGCAAAGCCACCGGCACGGTAATTTACCACGACAAAACCGCGGGTGCCCAAGTGGGCGAAATGCGCGCCAACACCCAGGCCGCGGTGGCGCTGGACGGCGCCATGTTCCCGAAAAACCTCGATTGCACGCTGGACCTCACCGCCGCCCTCCCCGGCCAGACGCAAGCCGCCCAGCTTTCGGCCCACTTGCTCGCCAAGCCCGTAAGTTCCAAAGCCGGCGAATTGACGGTGACACTCGCGGCACCGGGGGGCACGCCCCTGTTGAGCTTCAAAGGCAGCTATGCCACCGACGGCTCCGTGAACGGGGATTTCAACGCCGACCTGAACCGCGCGCAAATTGAACCGTTTGCGCTCGGCTTCAAATTACCAGACTTTGCCTTGCGCGGGCAAGGCCAGCTGGCCGCCGATGCCACTGCGCATAGCAGTAGCGTGAAGGCAGCGATGACTGGCAGTGTGGGACATCTGGATGTGCTGCGGCCGGAACTGGCCGGCTTGGGCACCTTGCAAGTGGATGCAAATCTGGATGTCGCCGCCGCCCAGGCGAGTGCCACGGACAAAACCTTACGCATCGCGGGCAAAGCGCTGAAGGTGACCCTCGCTCCCCAGGGCGGGCAGACGGCCGTGGGCATCGAGTTGCTCAAGCCCATCAATGCAGAAGTGGGCGCTCAGGGATTGAAACTGCCCACTGGTGCGGGTGCCGATATTTTAAAACTGACCCTGACGCAGGCCCCGGCCGCCTGGCTCGCCGCAGCGTTGCCCAAAGACTTTGCAGTGACGGGAACCAGCAACGGCATCCTAACCGTGAGCCTGCGTGACGATGGCGCGCTGGTGGCCAATAGCAGTGCCGAAACGCATCTGGGCCTCAGCGGATTCACCCTCAAGCGAGGAACGGAAACCATGCTCGCCGGCGGCGGGGTGGGCTTTGATGGCACAGTGACCTATCTGAACAAGGCAATGCAAATCCAAGTCCGGCAGCTTTTCTTTCAAGCTCACACCATCGCCTCGAACAATGTGACGCTCACCTCGCTAAACGCGAACGCCCCCATCGTTCGTGGCGCTTTCGCCGGTAATGTGTCTGTCATGCCCGGTCTGCCCCTTCCGCAAATTTTGGCCCAAGGCAGCTTGAACGTGGCGCTGGATATTGACCAACTTGATCAAAAAGCCCTTGGCAACACCCTCCCGAAGCTGGCCCCGGCCGGCTCGCTTTGGCTCAAGACCACTGTGGATGTGGCCACGGCCGTCTCGCCGACGGATGTCAAAGACATTTCCCTCACCGTCAATGCCCTGCAAACCACGATCAGCAAGGGCGACGATGCCCCCCCGGCCACTTTTGCAACATTCGTCACTCTGCAAAAATTCTCCCTGCCACTGGGCGCGGACGCCAAGCTCCAACCCGGGAGCGGCAACCTCGCCACACTGGAGATCAACGGCTTTCCCCTGACGGTGGCGCAAGCTTTTCTGCCGGCGCGTTTCAAATTTGCCGGCAGCCCGCTGAAAGGAAAAATCCTCCTGGTAGGCGAAGGTAGCGCCGAACAGGCCATCGTGCTGCACACCGCCGAGCCGCTGACCATCGCCAATGCGCTCTTCACCCAAGACATGGTGGACAAACTGGCGGGTGTCACGCTGACGCTCGCGCCCGAAGGCTCCTGGAAGGCTGGCGAAATCAAAGCCGCCGTCCGCTTGCAAGCCATGGCCGCCGCCGGCACCTTGCTTGACGCCACCGTGAATGTCGCCCAAGCCAAGGACCTGCTGACCGCCAGCGTGACGGCGAGCGGGCAAGTTGATGCGCTGGCCGCGCAGCCCATCGGCCTGGAATGGCGCAGCTACCTGCCCGCGACGAAACCGCAATTTGCCATCAACGCCAGCCTCACCCGCACACCGCAGTCCCTCGTCATCAAAAATGCCGAGGCCAGCGTGGCCCCCGCCAGCGGCGAGGCGCTCGCGGACATTAAGCTCAGCCAGCCCTTCACCGTGCAGGCCGACCCGGCCGATGCGAAAAAATTCCTCTGGCCGAAGGCCAATGGCGAAGTGCTGACCATCAAGCTCGGCAACCTGCCGCCGGGAGTACTGGCCCTCGCGGTGCCGGGCTACCGCCTGCAGGGCCGTGACCTCTCCGCTGATCTGCTCGTGCGCGGTGCGGGCGATGGCAATTACACACTAACCTCCAATGCGCCCATCACGGCCTCGGGCTTGAGCGTCGCGCACTTGGGCGACGGGCTGCTGCCCACCGAGTGGGTGCATGACCTGACCTTCTCCTTCAAACCCACGGCGACGTTCAGCAGTGAAGGCGTTTCCGCCGGGGCAGTGCAGGATTTGCGGTTGTCAGCCGCGAATACCCCGCTGGTCGCGGGTAATATTGATTTCGTCTTTGCCCCGAAGCAAAGCCTGCCCCAGCAGGCCAAGATCGGCATCCAGGCTGACTTGGCAAAACTACTCACCCAGCCCGTGCTGGCCAAGTTCAACAATCTAACCTCGGGCCAACTCCAGCTCGACGGTTCGCTGGATCCGGACGGCACGATTCATTTTAATGGCGGCGTGGCGAACTGGACGGTGCGCGATGGGCAGACACAGTTGCCGCAGATGATGTTCCAAAACGCGACGGGCAAACTCAACCGCGCAACGGGCGACCTCCAGCTCAACCTGCCCATCAAAGGCCAGGGAAGCGAAGGCCCGACGGATTGCGTGCTCGCCGCCACTTACGGCCCCAGCGGCAACTCGCATAAATTCTCCCTCAACGTCACTGGCAACAATCTGGTCATCGACGATTTGCTGGCGGTGAAGGCCGGGCTCTTCCCACCTGCCGCCAAACCTGCGGCAACTCTTGCCACTGCGGCCACCCCCACCACGGTCGCTGCCGCTCCGACGGCCAAAGTGGTGCCCGACACCGTGCCTCTCTGGGGTGACTTGCAGGGCACCGCGCAAATCCAGCTTAAGAGCCTGCGGTTCCATGCTTTTGCGGTGGATAATTTCCAGACCACGGCGCAAGTGACGCCCACGCAGGCCAGCATCCCCGGGGTGAGCGGCCTCTTTCAAGGCGCTCCCCTGGCGCTCAATGCTTCGCTGGCGTTTGACGCCAAGCAGATTGACCAGCCTTACTCGCTGCAGACGAGCATGAGCTTCAAGAGCTTTGACGTGGGCAATTACTTCCGCTCCCGCGACGCCAAGGCCACGCCTCCCGTGGAAGGCAATTTCTCCATCTCAGGCAACGCGGCGGGGCGTGGCGCGAACATCAATGACGTCATCGACAAGGTGCAGTTCGACTTCAAGCTCTCCAGCGACGGCGGCACCTTCCACCTGCTCGACCTCGTGCCGAACAAAGGCCTCTCCGCCGGATTGAAGACGGTCTCCACCGTCGCGGGCGTCGCCAACGCACTGATTGGCCTGCTGGGCAAAAAAGACCCGACCAACGGCAAGGCTGCCATCGCCTCGGACATCCTCGGCCTGCTCACCAACTTGGACGAGTTCAAGTACACCAAGTTTTCCTTCATCGCCCAGCGCGGCGCGGATCTGAACGTCAAGCTGAGCGAATTCGATGTGCAAAGCGCGCTGGTGGAACTGGCCGGCACGGGCCAGGTCACCTACACCCGTGGCGTGGCCATCCCTGACCAACCGCTGGCGGCCACGCTTTCCCTGAACGCCAAGGGCGGTGTGGCCCAAGGGCTCAATGCCATCCACTTGCTCAAAGGCACCCTCCCCAGCGGGTTTAGCCAAGGCCCACAGTTCCAGGTGGGCGGGTCCATGCAGCATCCGGACTACAAGTTCCTCTACAACCTGTTCGTCCAAGGCGCCGGGGCGCTCGGGTTCTAGCCACCACCTCCGTTGAAAATTTGAGAACCTCAGCTAATCCCCCGGCTCAATAACTCCGCCCGCTCTTGTTCTCGTAGTAATTGATGTAGGATCGGTTGAGGACGGCGAGACCGCCGGCGGTGGGGTAATGGCCGGTGAAGTACCAATCGCCGTCGTTGGCGCCGACGGAGGCGCGCAGGTCCTCGATGCTTTGGAAGATGATCTGCACTTCGCCCTTCCAGGTGTCCACCGGCGGGCGCACGAGTTCGGCGATTTTCTCGGAAATCTGCTCGGCGGTGAAAAGGTCGTAGAGGCGGCGCACATGATTGTGCAGCGAACCGGCGGGCAGGTCGGCCTGGCGCACGCATTCCTGGTAGATTTCGCGAAAGATGTCCTCCAGCCCGCGGTCCTTGGCGAGGGCCACGGCGGCCTGAAAGGCGATGAACTTGCCCAGCTCCGACATATCGATGCCGTAGCAGTCGGGATAACGGATTTGCGGCGCGGTGGAGGCGATGATGATCTTCTTCGGCCGGGTGCGGGCGAGGATGCGCAGGATGGACTGCTTGAGCGTGGTGCCACGGACGATGGAGTCGTCGATGCACACGAGCGTGTCCGTGGGCTGCACGACGCCGTAGGTGATGTCGTAAACGTGCGAGGCGAGCTGCGTGCGGCTGTTTTCCTGGGAGATGAAGGTGCGCAGCTTGATGTCCTTGTGCGCGATTTTCTCGCCCCGGGGCCAGTTGTCCATCACCAGCTGGTCGAGCAGCTTGGCGTCGAGGCGGCCGTCCTTCTGCGCGGCGAGAATGGCGTCCTTGACCTCCAGGCGGCGGCGGCGGCGAAGCTCGTCGAGCAGCCCGTAGTAGGCGGTTTCCGCCGTGTTGGGGATGTGCGAGAAGATGGCGTTGCGCAGGTCGTGGTTGATGGACTTGAGGATGGAGTCAGCCAGGCGCGCGCCGAGGGCCTTGCGCTCGCGGTAGATGTCGGCATCGTTGCCACGGGAAAAATAGATGCGCTCGAAGGAGCAGCCGCGGCGGCGCTTGGCCGGTTCGGTGAAGGGTTCGTGGCTGATTTTGCCATTGTTCTTCACCACCAGCGCGTGGCCGGGGGAAATTTCACGCACAGTCTCATACTCGGCGTCGAAAATCGTCTGCAACGCGGCGCGCTCGCTCGCCACGGCCACGACTTCGTCCGTCTGGATATAAAAGCCTGGGCGGATTCCCACCGGGTCGCGCATGACAAAGCAATCACCGTTGCCGATGAGGCCCGCGATGGTGTAGCCGCCATCCCAGCCCTCGGCGGCGGCGCGCAGGACGGTAATGGGGTCGATCTGCGTGGAGATGCGGGCGGGAATCTGCTCGCCGGGGATGCCCTGGTCACGCATTTCGCGGAAGATGCGCGTGTGCTCCTCGTCGAGGTGGTAGCCGATTTCCTCGAGCACCGTCTGCGTGTCGGTGTCGAAAATCGGGTGGACGCCGCGGTTGACGAGCTGGCGATTCAGCTCCTCGGTGTTGGTGATGTTGAAATTGCCGCAGACCATGAGGTTGCGGGTCTGCCAGCTGCTCTTGCGGAAATACGGGTGGCACATGCCCTTCTCGTAGTTGCCGGAAGTGCCGTAGCGCAGGTGGCCCATCAGGACCTCGCCGCCAAACTCAAACTGATCCTTCACCGTGTTGGGGAACTCGGGGAAGATTTTGTGCTTGCGCTCCAGGTCGCGGTATTCCTTGAGCTGCTTGGAGAAAATATAGGTCAGCGCGTTGGGGCGGATGTCGCGCTCGCGGAACATGAAGGCGCGGCCCGGCGGCATATCGAGCTTCACGCAGCCGATGCCCGCGCCGTCCTGGCCGCGGTTGTGCTGCTTCTCCATCAGCAAAAAGAGCTGGTTGAAGCCGTACAGCGGATTCTTGTACTTTTCCGCGTAGTAACTGATGGGCTTCAGCAACCGGATGAGCGCGACGCCACAGTGATGCTGGATTGAGTCGCTCATGAAAGAGAGGTCGTTTTTATTAAGAGTTGCCCATCGCCTTGGGGATCGTGTCTGTCCAGGTCTCGCGCAATTTGCCGACCGGCCAGGTGATGGTCACGCTGCCTTCCCCACCCTTGCCCGGCGCCACGACCTTCAAAATCGCCTCGCCCTGGCCCTCGCCAATGGCCAGCGCGGGCACGCCGGCCTTTTCCGCCGACGCCAGCACCGCGCGCTGGTACTCGGGCTTGACCGCGAGGATAATGCGACCCTGGCTCTCGCCAAACAACAGGGCATCGAGCCGGAAGGGCCGGCCCGCAGCCTTGGCCGCATCAACGGCGGGCTGCAAATTGAGGTCGGCGCCAAAGGTCTTGTGCGCGGAGAAGAGCATCTCGCTGATGGCGACAAGCAAGCCGCCTTCGGAAACGTCGTGCGCCGCCGCCACGCGGCCGGAGCGAATTTGCGAGCGGACAAAATTGTGCAGCTTCTTTTCCGCCTCCATGTCGAGTTCCGGGGCATCGCCCGTTTTCAGGCCATGGCGCACACCCAGGAAGTAGGAGCCACCGAGCTCGTGCGGCCAGCCGCCGAGGAGAATCAGGGCTTCCTCGCCAGTCTTGAGCGTCGGCGTGGTGACCTGCTCGATGCGGTCCACCACCCCGGCGATGGAAACCGTCGGGGTGGGGTCGATCGCGCCCGAGGGGCTTTCGTTGTACAGCGAGACATTGCCACCCACCACCGGTACGTCAAACGCGCGGCAGGCTTCAGCCAGGCCGGCGACCGCCTCGCGCATCATGTAGAAATTCTCCGGCTTGTACGGGTTGCCGAAATTCAGATTGTTCGTCATGCCCACCGGGTGCGCGCCGGTGCAGGCGAGATTGCGCAGGCACTCGACAATGGCGATCTGGCCGCCGCGCTTGGGATTCAAATAGCAATAACGGTTGTTGCAGTCGTTGGCGATGGCGAGCAGGCGCTCATGCCCGCCCAGGCGCACACGCACGACAGCGGCATCCGCACCAGGGAGCAACGTGGCGCCAGCCTGCACCATGTGGTCATACTGCCGCCAGACCCAGCGCTTTTCCGCAATCGTCGGGTGGCCGAGCAGTTGTGGAAGCGCTTCGCGGGCGCCGTTCAAATCAAGGTCAGCCAGGCCGGCTTTCTCGGGCGTCCACACACGCGTGCCGGCGAGGTAACCGGGCTCGCGGGCTTCGCGGTCATAGAGGGGGCCTTCGTCCGTCAAGGCCTTGGCGGGAATGCGCACGACAGGCACGCCATGGTGCGTGACCAGCATTTCATTGCCATCGGTCACTTCGCCGATGCGCGCGGCATGGAGGTCCCATTTGTTGAAAATCGCCTCGAGCTCGGATTCGCGGCCCTTTTGCACGATGACCAGCATGCGTTCCTGGCTTTCGGAGAGCAGGGTCTCATAGGAATTCATGCCCGTCTCGCGCTGCGGCACCTTGTCCAACTCAATATGGATGCCGCTGCCGCCGCGCGCGGCGGTCTCGCAGGTGGAGCACGTCAGCCCCGCGGCGCCCATGTCCTGGATGCCGACGACCAGGCCCGGCACGGCCATCATCTCGAGGCAGGCCTCGAGCAAAAGCTTTTCCATGAAGGGGTCGCCCTTCTGCACGGCGGGACGGTCCGCGGCGCTTTCGCTGGAAAGTTCGCGGGAGGCAAAGCTGGCGCCGCCGAGACCATCGCGCCCGGTCGCCGCGCCAACATAATAAACCGGATTGCCCTTGCCGCGCGCGGTGCCGCGCTTGATCTGGTCATGCCGCAGCACACCCAGGCAGAGCGCGTTGACCAACGGGTTACCTTCGTAGCAAGGGTCGAAATAAATGTCACCGCCGACATTGGGGATGCCGATGCAGTTGCCGTAGTGCGAAATGCCGGAGACCACGCCGCGGAAGAGTCGCTTCGTCGTGGGCGAAGCGAGGTCGCCAAAGCGCAGCGAATTCGTCAGCAGCACGGGCCGGGCGCCCATGGTGAAGATGTCGCGGATGATGCCGCCCACGCCGGTGGCCGCGCCTTCAAAGGGCTCGACGGCACTCGGGTGGTTGTGCGATTCGATCTTGAATGAAATGGCCCAGCCGTCGCCGATGTCGATGACGCCCGCGTTTTCCTCGCCGGCCTTGACAAGCACCTGGTTGGCGGAGTTGGGATCGGCCTTGGCCGTGGGGAAGCCGCGCAGGAGTTTGCGGGAGTTTTTGTACGAGCAATGCTCGGACCACATCACGGAAAACACACCCAGCTCGGTCAGGTTTGGCTCGCGCCCCAGGATCGTCTTGATCCGCTCGTATTCCTCCGGCAGCAGGTTGTGTTTGCGCACCAACTCCGGCGTGATGGGAACGTTGAGCACCGGGTCGGGATTGGGCGGCAGCGCGGCGGACATGGGTGATGGTTGAGTGATTTAGGAGGAAGTGGAAACGGGTTGGGCCATGCCGATGTCTTCGTTGACCAACCGGCTGGAGAGAAAGGCGCGCAGGATGGCGATGCCGTCCACACTGGGGTGGATGGACTCCACCACGCGCTCCGGATGCGGCATCATGCCGAACACGTTGCCTGCGCGGTTGCGAATACCCGCGATGTTGGAGAGCGACCCATTCGGATTGCCGGCGGCGTTGACCTTGCCGGTGGGGTCGGCATAGCGGAAAAGAATCTGGCGGTGGGTGGCGAGGTCGTCCAACCCGGCGGCGTCGATGCGGTAGTTGCCTTCGCCATGGGCAATGGGCACCCGCAGGCGCGCGCCGAGCTTGCTGCGGTTGAACTGCTCGGTCGATTCCTCGACGTGAATGGTCTGCGTCAGGCAGCGGAACTGGAGGCCTTCGTTGCGCACCAGCGCGCCGGGGAGCAGGCCGGCCTCGCACAAAATCTGGAATCCATTGCAAATGCCGAGCACCAAGCCGCCGTTGGCCGCGTATTCCTTGACGGCCGCCATGACGGGCGAGAACCGGGCGATGGCGCCGCAGCGCAGGTAGTCGCCGTAGGAAAAGCCGCCGGGGAGCACCACGGCCTCCGCGTCGCCCAGGCTGGTTTCCTTGTGCCAAACGAGCCGTGAGGACACATGAAGGACGTTATCCAACGCGTAGAGCGCGTCGTAGTCGCAGTTGGAACCTGGGAATTGGATGATGGCGACGGACATGAGTCGGCGGCGGAAGGGTCATTTATAATGACTTGCCGGGCCTTGTCCAGCAGAAGAAACGCGGGGAGGCGCCTCCAGCCTTAATTCACCGCGCTGGGCAGCCAGAAGCGGAAGGTGGCGCCGGTGCCAGGCGGGGTTTCCACGAGTTCGATGTCGCCACGATGGTCGCGCAGGATGCGTTTGCAGATGGCGAGGCCCAGGCCCGTGCCATCCTGCCGCGCGGTGAGGAAGGACTCAAACACCCGCGCGCCGAGCGCCGGAGGCACGCCGGGGCCGGTGTCGCGCACGGTGACCATGGCCACATGGAGGCCGTCCTTGGTCGCGTCGCGCAACTCGATGTCCACCTGACCGCCCTGCGGCATGGCCTGGATGGAGTTGAGCAGCAAATTAAGCAGCACCTGCTGGAGCTGCGCCTTGTGCGTATCCACCAGCAAGGGCCGAGCCGGGGAGTGGAAGCGCACCGTCACGCGGCTTTGTTCCACCTTGAGGCGCAGGAGCCGCACCGTCTCCTCAATGATCGCGCCGAGGGACCAGCGCGCCTGCAATACCGTGCCGGACTTGGAAAAGCCCAGCACGCGCTCGACGAGCTCGCCCAGGTGACCGAGCTTTTCGCGGATGATGGCGACGTCCTGCGCACGCACATCACCGTCGGGGAACTTCAGGTCCAGCGTGTCCAACAACAGCGTGATGACGGTGAGCGGATTGCGGATCTCGTGGGCGATTTCCGCGGCGAGGAGGCCGAGGGTCGTCAGCCGCTCGTTCTTGCGCAGCGATTCCTCGGAGGCGAACACGCGCGTGTAGAGCTCGGCGTTTTGCACGGCCACGGCGCAGAGGTTGGCGAGGGTGGAGAATATCCGGCGCTCATCATTGTTAAAGCGGTGGCTGCGGTTGGTATAGACATTCAGCACGCCGATGGCGCGGTCGCCCACGAGAATCGGCGTCATCAGCAGCGACACCAAACCCGCGTCAGCCACGAGCTTGGTGAAGTGGTGCTCCTCCGTGTGCACGACGTCCAGCACCTCGACCTGCTTTTTGTGCCGGATGACCGAGCCGAGCACGCTCTCCGCCAGCGCCAGGCTCTCGGAGCCGGGCGGTGGGCTGCCCTCGTGGCCCGCCAGCATCGCCAGGCGGAGCGACTGGCCGTCGGGATTGAGCAAAAAGATGGCGCAGAGGCGGCAGGGCATCAGGCTCAGAGCCTGGTTGGCTGCGGTGTTGAGCACGGCCTCGAGGTCGAGCTTCGAGACGAGTGTCTGCCCCGTGGTGATGAGGGATTCGAGCTGGCGTGCCTTCACCCGCAACTGGTTGATGAGCCATAGGCGCCCGACGACCTTCGTCGCCTCGCTGGTGACGAGGGTGAGGATTTTCAGCTCCTGCTCGCCAAAAGCCGCCGGCTTCTCGCTATCGACATTCACCACGCCGACGACCAGGCCGTCGAGCAGCATGGGGACGGCCATCTCGGAGCGGATGGTGTCCTTCAGTTTAAAATAACGCACGTCCTCGTGGACATTGCCGATGACGAGCGGCTTGCCGTGAAGGGCCACCCACCCCGTCACCCCGCGGCCCAGCGGCAGCTCCAGCCCGCGCGAATCCTCGGGCAGGCCGCGCACGACCTCGATCTGCAGGCGGCGCGTGTCCGGATTGACCAGCGCAATGGAGGCGCTCGTGGCCGGAAGCACGCGCATCACCTCATCGAGGATGAGGCGCAGGGCCTCATGCGCGTCCTCGGTGTCACTGACCAGGCGCGAGATGTGGTACAGCGCATCGAGCACATTCTGGGATGGGACGGACACAGTGGAAGAAATGGAAAAACCAACCTAGCGCAGAACAACGAGGCTGAACAGCCGAAAGGAAGACTGGAAGGACGAGTTCTTTCCCTCGCCAGACATATCCTCTCTTGCATCGGGGTTTACGGGCGCAGCAAGACTGCGCCCCTACAAAAGACCTGCCTTCATCGTACGTAAGGGCGCAGTCCGGCTGGGATAGATTTTTCTTCTGCAGCCCAACTATTTCATGGTCCACCAGCAAGGCACCTCATCATTTTCGGGTGTGATGGCTCACGGGTGATGCTTGGTTATACGACACCAAAAAAAGACGGTGTCCGTCATTTGAAAATAGAGGAGAGATGAGGTTACTTGCTCTTCCACCTGTTCTCCAACGCCAATCCCTTCTCATTATGTCTCCCATTCGCCACCTCCGCTTCCTAACCATTCCCGCCCTTGCGCTGCTGGCCATGGGCTGGCCTGCCGCCCAAGCCCAAGACGCGACCCCCGGAGATTCCGGCACGGGGTTGTATGGCGCTCTCAATGGGGCCTGGACTCATGTTTCCGACATAGCGGCGACCACGTCAGGAACGAGCTACACCGCCCACTTTGAAAATGGCTGGGAAGCGGGAGGCACCCTGGGCTACACATTCCTCAACACCCACCCTTCCGACCTGGCCAATAACAATCTCGCGCTGGCGATCGAAGCGGAGAGCGGGTATATGCGCAATGACCTCAAAACGGTTTCGGTGTTGGGCGGCAGCGCCTCCGCCACTGGGTATCTCGAGCAAATTCCCATCACGGGCAGCCTGATCGCCCATTATCACATCTTTTCCCCGTTGACCCTCTTTGCCGGCATTGGCGGCGGCATGGGCTATGAACACCTTAAGATCAGTTCGGTAAGCGGAAGCCCCTTCGGGACCTCAAACACAGATTGGGCGGGGGCGATTCGGGGCAAGGTGGGGGTCGATGTATCCCTGGGCGGCGGTCTGGGGGTTGAAGTTGGGGGCCAATATTATCATCTCTTCCGCACCAGCATGGGCGACAGCATAACCACCCGGATGCTTTACGCCGGGCTGACCTGGAGATTCTAAACTCCAACGCTCACTTCAACACCGGGGGCAAAGCGCCGGGCGCGGGAGTGGCGGCGATGAGGCGAGCCATCTTGCGGTAATGCCAGATGACCCAGATCTGCGAGAGCATCAATGCCCCGCCGAGGCCGAATACGCCGATCATTTTGGTAAGATGCCAGATGCTGAGAATATAGGCGTCGTCGATGACGTGCATCTTGTCCATCGATTTGATCAACGGCATCATCTGGTTCCACATTTCAGAATGCTTGGCGTAATCGTTGAGGACGGAGTCGGGCACCTCGTACAGCAAATACATACTCCAGAGCAGCGAGAGTGTGCCGACGACCTGGTTCCAGGCCAAGATGCGCGCCCACTTGGCGTCGCCCGTCTTCACCAGCTGGCGCCGCCACACCAGTTCGAGCACGCCGATGATGAAGCAAAGGATGCCGAGGTTGAGCAACAGCACGCGCAGCGGCCCGGCCTCGACATAGCCCGCGCCAAACGCACCCAGGATGGTGGCGATGAAGCTCCAGCCCCACACGTTGGCCGTGCGCGCGGCGCGCTGCACGGGGGTGCGCGCGGATTTGACGGGTTTGGCGGGAGAGGCGGACGTTGCCATGGGGCTGGTGGCTGAAGTAATCTATGTGTGCCGTGCCTAGCAACCCCATACACGCACTGTTGGTTTCCGCGAGCTTGGGCGCGCTCATCGGCCTCGTGCGCCAATGGAGCTACGAGCGCGAGCATCGCGGCGAGACGGCCAAGGCGGGGCTGCGCACCTTCACCGCGTGGGGTGTGCTGGGCGCGGGCGCGGGGTTGCTGGAGCAGGCGGGCATCACCTGGGCCTTTGCCGCCATCCTGGTGGCCTTCACGGTGGTGCTGGTGGGCGTGTATATCGGCGAGGGCAAAAAGCATGTGCTGGGGCTGACCACGCTGTCCGTCGGGCTGGTGACGTTTCTCGTCGGCGCGATGGCGGCGTACCAACTCTACCTGCCCGCGACGGTGGCGGGGGTGGCGGTGATGCTCATCCTCGGCATCAAACATTGGTCGCATGCGTGGACGAAGCGCTGGAAGGAAGAAGACCTGCGCTACCTGCTGCAATTTGCCGCCATCACCGGTATCATTCTGCCCTTGGCGCCAAACCAGGACTACGGCGGCTTCAACCCCTATAAAATCTGGCTGATGGTGGTGCTGGTCGCCAGCTTGGGCTTCCTCGGCTACATCGCCATCCGCTGGCTGGGGGCGAATGCCGGGCTGCTGGTGACGGGGCTGGCCGGCGGGCTGGCCAGCAGCACGGCCACCACGCTGGCGATGAGCCGCCAGAGCCGCCATGCGCCGCAACTGGCCAACGGGCTGGCGCTGGCGGTGCTGCTTTCCTGCACGGTCATGCTTGCGCGAGTGGCGGTGGTGCTGATGTTTGTCGATCCCCAAGTGACCACCGCACTCCTGGCACCCTTTGCCTTGATGGCGGTACCCGGCATTGCCTGGGGAATCTGGCAATGGTGGCGGGCGCGCCAGCATAGCGATAAAAAAATCCATACCCCGGCCATTTCCAACCCGCTCAGTCTCTCGCTCGCCATCAAGTTCGGGTTGATCTATGCGCTCGTGCGCTATCTGGTGAAGCTGGCCGCCGGCAGCATCCACCCCGGCTGGATCTATGGCCTCAGTTTTGTGTCAGGGCTGACGGATATGGACGCCATCTCCCTATCGACCGCCCAATCCGCGCATGATGGGACCCTCCCCCTCGACCAGGCGGCGAACTGCATCATCATCGCCGCGTTGTCCAATACCCTGGCCAAGGCGGCGCTGGCCCTGGCGCTGGGGGATGCGAAATTCCGCCGGGCGATTGGCCTGGCCTTGGGCACCGTATTCCTGGCCGGGTTGGCGGGACTCTGGCTGTTTTAGGCTGTCAAAAGTTTATCAAACAGCTGTTTGATTGAAAAACCCACGGCGGAAGTTCGTCACAGACTGGAAACTTGTTGCCCTTCCAACGGGTTTAAACAACATTATCATCGATTCCCCACCATTGCGATTGACCATTTTTCCCGCGTTTTTTAACCGCTGCCAGTGTCCATGAACACGCCACAACCCACGCAGAAGAAAGAGGCGGAAAAACGCCGGGCCAACATCCCGGCGCGGCCCCTTCCTGCGCCGCGGCCGCCCCAGCCACCCATGAGCTTTACGCGGTGGGCGGGCATGCTGGTTCTGCTTGCCCTATTGGGCTGGTTTTCCGGCTGGGCCCTCTCGGCCTTGACCCGTCAGCCGGACATCGCGCTCACCGCCAGTTCTCCGGCGAAGATCAAGCCGCTGCCCACCATCCGCGGCAACCATCTGCCTGAAGAAGATACAGGCAAGACGGCAGCGCCGAACCGGACGAGTGATTCGGCCGATGCCTTTGCAGACAAGGCCTTTGGTTCCGGACCGTACCGTCAAGGCGAGCTGGTGTTTCGCGCGAACTCTCCCGAGGAACTGGCTGCGCTGCTGGCCCGGGCCCAAGCCGCCGGCGGCACCTTGCTGGGGTTGATTCGCGGCAATAACTCGGCCCGCCTTTCCTTCCCGGATGCGGCCAGCATGGCCCGCTTTCTCCGCGGCAACCCAGCCGGCGCGAACTTTAACCCCGAATTGAATTACACGGTGACCCTGCCGACGGCGCCCAACGTACCCACGGACCCGTATGCGCCCGGCGGTACGGCGCCCTTTGGCAGCTCGGCATTGAGTTTCATGGGCGTGCCGGCGGATAACGCCAACTGGGGCAAGGGCGTGACGGTGGCCATGCTCGACACAGGCCTTGCTCCCGGCACCAGCAATATTCTCAAAGGCGGTGCCATCACCCAATTTGACATGACCGGCGGCCAAAGCACACCCACCGTGGGTCACGGCGATATGGTGGCCTCCCTGCTGGCCGGGGCGACCGGCGAGCAAGGGGTGGTGCCAGCCTCGCCGATCATGAGCGTGCGCGTGCTGGATGCCAGCGGCCAAGGCGATGTCTTTGGCGTCACCGACGGCATCTACACTGCCGTCGATCAAGGAGCGAAAATCCTCAGCCTCAGCCTGGGCACCAGCCAATCGAGCGACCTGCTCCTCGCCGCCATCAACTATGCCCTTTCCCAAGGGGTGGTGATTGTCGCAGCAGCGGGCAATGACGGCGTCGGCCAAATTAGTTATCCCGCGGCCTATCCCGGCGTGGTGGCGGTGGGGTCGATCGACGCCACAGGCCAGCGCGCCAGTTTTTCCAACTATGGGCCGCAGATGGACATCGTGGCGCCGGGGGTGGGCCTCACCACGGTGACCACAGACGGCCAGATGTCATTCTCCGGGACCTCTTCCTCCGCACCGCTGGTGGCCGGGGCCATCGCCGGTTTGATCTCCACCAATCCCGGCATGACGGCCCAGCAGGCGGTGGACCTGCTTGTCCAATACGCGGATTATACCGGCCCGGTCACCGATTCATCCACGAACGATTTTTACGGCAATGGGGCGGTAGATATGACGCGCGTGCTTAATCGGGGGAATTCGACCTACACCAATCTGGCGGTGGCCGATATGTACCTGAACATTACCACGATGCCCACGAGCGCGACCGCGCCGATGCAGATTTCCGTGCAAAACCGCGGCAACACCATCATCAATCTGGCTTCCCTGAATATTGATGCCGGCAACCAGATTACCCAGCAGAACATGAACGGCCTGCAGCCCGGCGAAGTGCGTGCGGTGACAGTGAACCTGTCGGTGGCGCAAATGCTGCAAGGCTCGGGAGTGCAGGTCAGCGCCCAGGTTTCGACAGGGTCCTATGAACAGAATATGAGCGACAATACCAAAAGCCGGGTGGTGCACTTGGTGCCGGCCACGAGCAAGTAGGGGTGGTCGGTCGCGATGTCTAAAGAGGTGGCTGCGTTCCCATTTGCACGTTCGGGTTTGGTTGATTGCTACAAGGCTGCCTGCAAAAACTTTGTGCGATTTGGGATCAAGTGGGTATTATACGATGAACCTGCATGACACCCGACCGCGAATTGCTCCGTCACTATGCTGAAAATGGCGATGATGCTGCGTTCACCACCGTGGTGAGCCGGCATATGAATTTGGTGTATTCCGCGGCGCTCCGGCAAGTGTCCGGCCAGACCCAGTTGGCCGAGGAGGTGACCCAGGGGGTGTTCATCGAATTGTCCCGTCAGGCCCGGGCACTCTCCCGCCATGCCTGCCTGACGGGGTGGCTTTATACGACGACACGCTTCCTCGCACTGAAAACCATGCGCTCCGAGAACCGGCGGGCCATTCGAGAAAAGGAATTCTCTCTCATGAATGAACCTGCCCCTACTCCGCCCGCAGATTGGAGCCGGCTCAGCGCGCTGCTGGACGAAGCCGTCTGCCAACTCAATGCCCGCGACCGCGAGGCGGTGCTGCTGCGGTTTTTTGAAGGCAAGAGCCACCGCGAGATTGGCGACCGGCTCGGCTTAAGTGAAAATTCCGCGCGTATGCGCGTGGAACGCGCATTGCACAAATTGCGCGCCGGTTTTTCCAAGCGTGGGGTGGCTGTTTCCGCCGGCCTGCTCAGCACCATCATCGGCGAGCACTCTGTCAAAGCCGCGCCCGTTGGTTTGGTCGAAAAAGTTGCTCTCGTCGCGGTGGCCGAGGGCGGAGCCACGGGTGGTGTTATGCTAAATTTTTTTCTTATGAGCACAAAAATCAAACTCCTTGCCGCGGGGGCGGTGTTCGTGGTTATCGCAGTCACACTGGCCCTTTGCTGGCCGCAACGGGCTCCAAATGCCGCCGCGGCCAAGCGCGCTTTCGCGGCGTCGGAACCCATGCCCGCGAAGATTCAGCCCATCGCCATCAAGGTAGTTAAGTCCGCGGTTGCCCCACCGGCCAAGCCCGTGGCCATGCCCAACAATACCGCAGCCGTTGAACAGTTTGTGGCCGCACCGCAGGCGGATTTGAAAGCCACCATTACCACCGCCATTCATTTTCTCGAAGTCCAGGATCCCCTCAGTGTGCTGAAGACGCTGATGCAGCCGGATAGCCTGGCTAAGATGTTAAAGGGGAAAGGCGCCGTTTCGGCGGCGGACTATGATGTCATCATCAGCAAAGATCCTGAACTCACCGATATGATGTCCCAAATGCGGGAGATTCTGCCTATCATACAGGAGCAAACACCGAACGATATCAGCCCCGACGGCCAGCGGGTGACTTACCAGCTCAACACGCCTTTGTTTGGCAATCGAAACGTCGAATTCATCGACACCGACGGAGTCTGGCATATCCACTTTCCGTAGATCTGAGCAGCCATTTTCCAAGGGGGGAGATAGTAAGCTTAGCAGCCTAAAATTGAGCCAGGTTACGATTGGGTTTTTCATGGAGCGCCGTGGGATGTACGGCACCGTTATGCAGGGGGATTGCGCCATAATGCCACAGTTTCACAGCTTTTTTACTTATTCTATCTTGAACTGGGAAGGTGCTTGGACGATAATAGGGTCTTCAACCTAGTCCGTTGTCCATCCATGAACTCCCTCCTTACCGTGTTTAAAAAACAAACTCTGGCCGCCGGTCTTCTGGCGCTGCTTGCGGCTTCGGCCCAAGCCGGCTCCGTGGGCACCACCTACCCGGTGACCCTGGGCAACAGCTATATTGGCGCCAAGGAAACCTACGGCGTCACCGTGCAAAACGGCAGCACGCTCGCGAGCTACAGCGCCAATGCCACCGTGCAAGGCACGTTCCTGGGCACGGCCGGCAATGTGACCTCGGCGTCCATCACTGAAAAGCTTTCCGGCACCACGCCGTCCCTCAGCGCCACGCTGACCGTTGGCGGCTTCACCGTCCTTTCCTCCACCAGCAGCGCCGCGTCCACGTCCTTCAAGGGCTCGACGAGCCAGTCGTTCGTCAACGGCAATACGACGGTTTCGATCTCGACCGGCGGCGTCACCTACCCGGTGGCTCTCAAGGGCACGCTCTCGGGAACGGGCAGCATCAATGTGACGGCCACGGCCAATACCGCTGCCCATAGCGTCGCCGTCTCCGGCAGCGTGGGTGACACGGCTGCGGGTGCGGCCACGGCTTCCGTCTCCCCCTCCACCGGCGCCACCGCGAGTGTGACGGGCAACCTGAATCTCGGCGCTTCGACGCTGAACACCAATACGACTGTTTCCTTCACCAGCTACAGCGGCACAACCAGCCTGGCGCTCGACCCCCTTAACCTGCTTCTGAATGTGGTGCTGACGTCGAACAAGTCCAACGCGACGCTTTCGACCGCGACACTGGCCAGCTTTGTGGCCGCGGCCCGCACGTTCACGCTGTTGAGCCTGTAATAGCAGTAGAACCTTTCCCGCCAAAGCCCGTTGTGTTCGCGCACAACGGGCTTTTTTGTCGCCCCGTTTCTGGTTTGCGATTGAAACGCCCTTCATCGAAATTTAGGTTTCTTTTCGCTTACCGGACCCGCGTCGGTGGTCGATGAATTGGTGAACCAGCCGTGCCCATGCCCACCCAGCCCCCATTGCCCGAAGCGAAACCCATTTCTCCTGGGCGCAGCCTGCTGCTGTTTGGGGCTATCGCCGGAATGCTGGTGGTGTTCTATTGCCTGATGCCGCCAACGGGAAAAGAAGTCTCACCACCCCTTGGTTCAGACCAGCACCAGCCTGCCCTACCCCCAAAAAATGTGCCAATGGGCTACACGCTTCAAGTTGGCGACCGCCTGGAATTCGTATTCACCTCAGATGGCTCGCTCACTCTGGGAGCAGAGGCCGGACAGGCGCCCGAGGCATTGAAAATCAACGGGACCACGCACTTTCGCGCCCTGGTGTATGCGAGCACGGCAACAGGCTGGCTGGTGGGCTTTGAATCCGAGGAGGCCACACTCACCACCCAAAGTGGAGCCGCTTCAGCCGAAAGCATCCTGCCTCCGGATTTTTCCGGTTCGGCGATCTTTGCGAAGCTCGACAAATCCGGGAGACTTACCGACGTGCGCGCGCCACTGGCTCTTTCCGCGGCTGCGCGGAACATCTGGCGCGATATTCTTGCCAAGTGGCAAGTAATTCTTCCCGAGATGACCGCCAAGAAGTGGACGCGCGTCGAAGAGGACGGCACGGGCATCTACACCGCCCAGTACCTGCTCACACCAGCCGGCATCGACAAGGGCAAGACCCGCTACCTGCGCGTCAATGGCGCCAATACCGCGCTGCTCGCCGCCTACCAGGTGACTGGACTGGCGCACATCGAATTCGATGGGTTCCCCCGCAAGGTCACTGGCACTGAAAAAGTGGAACTCGGCGGCGTCCCCGGAGTGCCAACCACCCGGAGCGAGGGCGCCTATTCCCTGATGCTGACGAGCCTGACCCACGGCGCGCTGCTCGCCGCCCCCAATCTATCGCAATACACCTCTTTTGCCTGGGCGGCGGAATTTGGTCCAACAAGTGTGCCACCCGAAAATCTCGGCGATTTTGAGCAGAATTTACACGACTTGCGCGCCGCCATTGCCAATGGCGCCTACGGCACAGCGGACGAAATCCGCCTCGCCGCCAACCTCATCGAACAGCTCAAAAAGGACAATACCCTGCCCGACCAATTGCTCGACACCCTGCGGGGTGAGAACGTGCCGGAGCAACTGGCTTCCGCCATCATGGGCATCCTAGGAGCGTCCGGTACCGCTGCGGCACAGTATGATTTGCTGGCGGTCGCCTCCTCGGAAGATTGGTCACAAAACCTCCGGCAGTTCGCGCTCTATGCCATGGTGCAGGCAGCCGACCCCGTGCCCGAAGCCGATGCCGCACTCAAAGCCCTGTACGCCCAAGGCAAAGGCGACCTGTCGGGGAGCGCATTGCTGGTCCTGGCAGCCCTTGGCAATAAAGTGGCGGGTACTGACGCAGGGCGCTTCCAGCAAATAAGCGATGTAATCGCCGGGGTCATGGCCAGCCCCAACCTCTCGCTCAATGACCTGATTGTGGCACTTGATGCGATGGGCAATCTGGGGCCTGCAACCGTGCCAGAGGCCGTGGCCCAAGCCGCCCGGAGCGAGAACGAATTGGTGCGTGAAAAGGCCGTAGCCAGCCTGGCGCGCACCAAAACGGATGCGGCGCTGGCTATCGTGGTCAATGCCATCGCCAATGACCCGGCGACTGATGTGCAGGTGGCAGGCGTAAAGACGCTGGCTGCCATGCAGGGGCCAGCGGCAGTGCCTGACCTGACCACCATTGCTGCAAATGGCAAAACGTCGGCTGCCCGCCGGGAAGCTCTCACCCAGTTAAGCAACCTCGCCCCTGCGAATCCGGCGGTTAACACCGTCATTACTGCTGCCGCCCAGACCGATCCCTCCCCTGAAGTGCGGGATTATGCCAGCAAGCTCTTGGGTAATGCCGCATCGGTCGATCCAAACCCCGCTCAATAGCCCATGAGGCGTCAATTTGGGGTAATCGAGCTTCTTTTATGTGCTATTTTTAATTAATTAGCAAATTTTAATTGATTTATTCATGTATATTGCTATAATTTAAAAATTAGCATTTTTATATAATTATAAATCAATTATTTGTGAACAACGTTACAAAAATCGTTCCAAATATTGAGTCATTGCTTTCCAATAACAAGGAAAAGCTTCCGCATATCATTCATTTGCTGGAAAGTGGTTCATTTGCAATGGGTAATCGCTACCTAAGGTGGGATGAGTTAAGTGCAGAATTACCACCACAATACCTTGTCCATCGGGAATGGTGGCTGGGCATAAAACTCCAGCGACTACAAGGACGGCAAGAAATCGGGCTCCGGGACAGTAGTGGCAAAGCATTTACTTTGGGATCGGGTGAGTTCTTTGCCAGTACCCTCCATGAGCTGGATCGCCTCAACACCGCGGGTGGGACTGTGGCAAGTAGTCCTTCCCGTAGTTTATCCGAACAGTTAACTGTTCATGCCCTGCGGGAGGAAGCCATTGCTTCAGCCCGGTGGGATGGCCTGGCAGGCGACCTTGGGGCGGCGCGCCAGTTGCTGCGCACGGGACGAAAACCGGAAAATGCGGCTGAACAAGCCGTCATTAATATCCATGTTACGCTGGAGCGCATTCATGCCATTCGCACCCAACCTTTGACCTTGGCGCTGCTGGCGGATCTGCACCAACGAATCACGGCGGGGACAATCACGAAGTCCCGCCTAACGGGCCGCCTGCGCCAGACCACAACGGAAACGCAGCCGCCGGCAGAAGAATTATCGGCGCGCATGAAAGCCCTCCTCGCCTTTGCGAATGGGCGTTCCCCCGCACACTTTATTCATCCCCTGTTGCGGGCGGCAGCCATGTATTACTGGATGCTCCACGACCAGCCTTTTGCCGAAGGTAACAACCGTCTGGCCCGGGCGCTGTATTATTGGAGTGTGCTCAACGCCGGCTATCCTGTGTTTGAGCGCCTGAGCCTTTCCACAGTCGGCCAAGAATCGCCGGCCGCCTTCCAATCGGCTTTTGACGAAGTGGCCCGGGATGGGAATGACCTGCTGCACTTCGCCGCCTTCCTCTTTGAGGCCATCGCCAAAGCACGTCGTCGCAGTGAAGAAGCGGGCCAGCACATCGAAGCGGAAAGGTCCGCCAGCGCGATGCTCCCCGGTTTGTCCGGGAAGCTAAATGCGCGCCAAAGCCTGCTGGTCGCCCGGGCGTTAAAAGAGCCCGGCTTCCGCTGCACACTCCAGGAACACGCCCGCGACCACAACCTTGTACGCCAGACGGCCCGCCATGACTTTGCCCCGCTGGTGCAGCAAGGCTGGTTTGAAGAGGCAAAAGTCGGGCGGGCACTGACGTTTTTCCCCGTGCCGGACCTGGCTGCGCGCCTGGGTCACAATAAGGTTGATTAAGCCGATTCACTCCTGGCAAATAATACATCGCCCATGGACCTCCCGGAACTGGACAAACCCGAGTCGGAAATCCATCCGCTGCTGGCCTTCGGCAACTGGCGCACAAATTTTTTTATCCCGCCACTCTTATTGGTCGCGGTATGGCTGGCCAATGACAGTCCCCTGGCGTTTTTGCTCACCGGGTTTCAGGTATGGATGCATGAATTTGGCCACGCCACAGCCGCATGGCTTTGCGGCCGCCATGCCACCCCGCTGCCGATTGGCTGGACGCCCATCGAGCCGGACTATTCCCCCTTTGTGTATTGGGGCCTGCTGCTGCTGTTTGTCATCCTCTTTGCCGCGGGCTGGAAGGAACGCAAGGCTTGGCCGATGGTGGTGGCGGTGGCGCTGGCGGGGCTGCAGTTTTACATGACCTGGCGGATGTCGGACGACCAGCAGCAATTCTGGTATGGAGCCTTTGGGGGTGTAGGCGGGGAATTCTACCTCAGCACGTTGCTCATGGCGTCGTTTTATGTGCAATTGCCGGATAAATTCCGCTGGGGCGCCTGCCGCTATATTTTCTTCATCATCGGCGCCACGGCCTTCCTGCACATCGTCAAGTATTGGGACAAGGTTTATCACGGATTCGAGTCCATCCCCATGGGCTCAATGATCAACGGGGAGGATGATGCGAATGGCGATATGAACAAGCTGATGGATGACTACAATTGGACGGATGGACACATCCGCGACACCTACCAATATCTCGGCTACTGGTGCTGGGGCTTCCTCGGCGTGGTGTATGCCGTGTTTGTGTTTCGCCTTAACCTCGTGGCGGATTGGGTGTCGGCAAAATTTGCGGGCAAAACCAGCTAGCCTACCCCACGCGGTTTTTCAGCTCGTCGAATTGTGTTTTCAATTCACTCAACTGCTGGCGGAGAACCTCAACTTCGGTGGATAGCTGGGCGACGCGGTCGGGCTCAGCAGTAGGAGAAACAACCGTTGGCGCAGAATTATCCATAAGGGCCGTGGCTTCGGCTTTGATTTCCCCGCCGAGCAAGTGAGCATAGCGTGCTTCCTTGGTGCCGGGCAGGCGCGGGAGCTTTTGCACCAAGGGTTCGGGCCGGGAGGCCAGTTTCTGCAACGTCTCCTCCACGGCAGGGAGGCTTTCGAAGGCGTGCAAATGAGGTGTGCGCGAACGAAGCTCACCCGGAGTCTGAGGGCCGCGGAGGAGCAGGACGCAAAGGACGGCGACTTCCGGCCGCTCGAGACTGAAAACCTTGTCGAAAAAATGACCGTATTTGGCCACGCGGGAGGTGGCCCCATCGAAGAGGAAGGCCAGCTGCTTGCCGCGCAGGGACTCGAGGGCGCGCTGCACGTCGGCCTCGGTGTAGCTGACCACGGGGTCGCGGTGATTCTTCTGGTTGCAGGCATTGACCAGCGCATTGAGCGTGATGGGGTAATAATCTGGCGTGGAAATCTGCTTTTCCACCAATGCGCCGAGCACGCGCTGTTCATGGTCATTGAGGACGTTCATAGGTGAATGCTGCGCCATCTTCCGGAAACAGACAACAAAAAGGGCGCGGATTGCTCCGCGCCCTTTTAAAGAAGCCAGCTAGGCGGGTTCAGAGGCCCTCCCCTGCCTTTACTTCTTCGCCTTGGCTTCGGCGATGGCCGCCTGCGCGGCCGCAAGGCGCGCCGTGGGCACGCGGAAGGGCGAGCAGGAGACGTAGGTGAGGCCGATTTTGTGGCAGAACTTCACGCTGTCCGGATCGCCACCGTGCTCACCACAGATGCCGAGCTTGATGCCCGGGTTGGTGGACTGGCCGCCCTTGACGGCGATCTTCATCAGTTCACCCACGCCGGTCTGGTCGATGCTGGCGAAGGGGTTCTTCTTGATGATTTCCTGCTCCTGGTACTTGGGCAGGAAGCTGCCGGAGTCGTCGCGGCTCATGCCCAGGGTTGTCTGGGTGAGGTCGTTGGTGCCGAAGGAGAAGAACTGCGCGGTCTGCGCGATTTCGGCGGCGGTCAGGGCGCCGCGAGGCACCTCGATCATCGTGCCGACAAGGTAGTTGAACTTCGTCTTCTTTTCCTTGGCCACTTCGGCGGCCACGCGGTGGACGATCTCAACCTGCAAATCGAGCTCCTTCTTGAAGCCCACGAGCGGGATCATGATCTCGGGGCGGACCTTGATGCCCTTCTTCTGGACATCGGCGGCGGCCTCGAAGATGGCGCGGCACTGCATCTCGGAGATTTCCGGGAAGGAAACACCCAGGCGGCAGCCACGGAAGCCGAGCATCGGGTTGAACTCGTGGAGTTCGGCGACGCGACGGGAGACCATCTCGGGTTTGACGCCGATTTTCTCGGCCGTCTCGCGGATGGTGACGTCGTCGTGAGGCAGGAATTCATGCAGCGGCGGGTCGAGCAGGCGGATGGTCGCCGGCAGGCCGTCGAGGGCGGTGAAGATGCCGGCGAAGTCCTCGCGCTGGAAGGGCAGCAGCTTGTTGAGGGCGGCCTTGCGCTCCTGGTAGGACTCGGCGACGATCATCTCACGCACGGCATAGATGCGGTTGCCTTCGAAGAACATGTGCTCGGTGCGGCACAGGCCGATGCCCGTGGCGCCGAAGGACACGGCGTTCTGCGTCTGCTCCGGACTGTCGGCGTTGGTGCGCACCTGCAGGCGGGAAGCCTGGCCGCACCACTTCATGAGCTGGGTGAAGTTCTTGTACGTCGAACCCGTGCGCGCCTTGGCGTCGCCATGCAGAAGGCCCTGGATAATTTCCGAGGGGGCCGTCTTGACTTGGCCGGCGTAAACCGCGCCCGAGGTGCCGTCGATGGAGAGGTATTCGCCTTCCTTGTACTTCTTCGCGCCGACAGAGAGCGTGAGCGAGGTATAGTCAATATGCAGGGCAGCGGCGCCGCAGACGCAGACCTTGCCCATCTGGCGGGCGACGAGGGCGGCGTGCGAGCTGACACCACCGCGCGCGGTGAGAATGCCTTCGGCGGCGATCATGCCGCGGAGGTCTTCCGGCGAAGTCTCGGTGCGCACGAGGAGCACTTTTTCGCCCTTGGCGGCGGACTCGACCGCGCGCTCGGCGTTAAAGTAAATCTTGCCCGAAGCGGCGCCGGGGCCCGCGGGCAGGCCGGTGGCGATGACGGGGGCGTTTTTGAGCGCCTCGCGGTCGAACACGGGGGCGAGCACCTGGTCCAGCTGGTCGGCGGGCACGCGCATGACGGCCGTCTGCCAGTCGATGGTCTTTTCCTTCACCATCTCGCAGGCGATGCGGACGGCGGCGACGCCGGTGCGCTTGCCATTGCGGGTCTGCAGCATGAACACCTTGCGATCCTGGATGGTGAACTCAAAGTCCTGCATATCGCGGAAGTGCTTCTCGAGCGTGCCGCGGATGCGATCGAGCTCAGCATAGGCGCTGGGCATGACCTGCTTGAGCTCGATGACGGGCTGGGGCGTGCGCACGCCGGCGACGACGTCCTCGCCCTGGGCGTTCATCAGGAATTCGCCGTAGAACACTTTTTCGCCGGAGGCCGGGTCGCGCGTGAAGGCCACGCCGGAGCCAGA